>NZ_JAFBDY010000001.1 GCF_016908465.1 Lysinibacillus composti
CTTCGGAGCCATATTGGGGAAGTACTCAAGAGGCTGAAGAGGCGCCCCTGCTAAGGGTGTAGGTCGGGTAACCGGCGCGAGGGTTCAAATCCCTCCTTCTCCGCCATTATGTTTGGCCCGTTGGTCAAGTGGTTAAGACACCGCCCTTTCACGGCGGTAACACGGGTTCGAATCCCGTACGGGTCATAAAAACGAGATGAATCTATTCATCTCGTTTTTTTATTGTATTTTCCTTTATTTAAAGAATAATAATTAGTTTATATACTCTTGAATATGATTTAATGGAAAGATCAAAAAAGGTGGTGGATCCATGCATATTATTGATTTACATTGTGATGTATTAGATAAATTAACTCGATTAGAAAATAGTGACTTCATTCAAGACGAAAGACTTCAAGCAAGTTTTGAACGGTTAAAAAAAGGTAATGTTAAAGTTCAGGTATTTGCTATATTCATTCACCCTAGAATTCCACAGCATTTAAAGTTTCAGGAGGCATTAAGGCAAGTGGAGGCTTTTTATGACAAGGTTCTGCAAGTTCCAGATGTTATACACATTACTGATTGGAAGCAAATTGATCAATTACAGGAAGGTCAAATAGGAGCTGTTTTAAGTTTAGAAGGACTAGATGCTATTGGAGATGATCTTGAAAAGTTATTAGTCTTATTAAATGCAGGGGTTAAGCTTGTAGGATTAACTTGGAATTATGAAAATACTGTTGCATATGGAGCCTTAGAGGACCCCAAAAAAGGACTAAAGCCATTTGCTAAACAGGTCATTCAATTACTTAATGAACGAGATATAATTGTCGATGTAGCCCATTTAAATGAACAGGGATTTTATGATGTATTAGGTATAGCAAAACATTTAATTGCTAGTCATTCTAATTCTAGAGCGTTATGTGATCATACGAGGAATTTAACAGATGGACAATTACGAGCATTAGTTGCACATGGTGGTAGAATTCATGTTGTATTTTACCCACCATTTATTGAAGAAGATTCAAAAAATACGACAGTAGAAAAATTAATTGAGCATATTATCTTTTTGAAAAATATAGTGGGTATTGAAAATATTGGATTAGGTTCAGATTTTGATGGTATTGATTTATTTGTTGAAAATTTAACGAATGCCGAGGATTACCCTAATTTAATTCGAGAATTGCAGAATAGGTTATCAGAAGAAGAAGTGGAATTAATTGCTTGGAAGGGTTTTAAAAACTTTGTCAATCAAATATAAACAAAGGAAGCGTTGTGTCTGAAAACACAGCGTTTTTTTAGTATTTTTATCGAGTTTAATTTAAAATAGAAAAGGTTGATGAATCAAAGTTAATACATATTGTTATATTAAAAAAAGTGATATGATAGAGTAGAGTAAAATTCGCAAAAAGAACCAAAATTAAAATAGGACTTAGATAAGCAGAAAAAAATTCTGCTATTTTGTTTTTTAATTGAAATTTATCGGAGGGATTTTTCATGCATCAAAAGTGGTTTAAAGCCACGGAGGTAGAGTCAAGCTCTTTTAACTCAAAAGCATCCTTCTATATTGAAACAATTGAAGTTAGTCGATTATCTGCTTTAGCATTTTTTGCAGCAGGAGAATCTAAATATAAAGGTCAGCGCTTTTTTTGGCAAAATCGTGAGAAAACACTAACAATCGTCGGTTTAGGACATGCCTATGTTCTAGAAAATAATAAAGGTTTAAATCGGTTTAACCATATAGAAGAAGAATGGAAAAAGTTAACGAAAAACATTGTGAAGGAAGAACGAGAGGCACAACCTATCCTTTTTGGAGGATTCACATTCGATCCAGAAAACGAGCATAAAGGAGAGTGGGAAGGGTTTCCAGAGGCCTTTTTTGCAGTAGCGACGTTTCAACTAACAATCCAACATGATAAAGCTTATGTAAGTATTCATTTGATTACTGATCAGGATAACAGTGCAAGTATTTTTGACTCTTTACGTCAGGAAAGAGATTATTTAATTCATGCTGCACAAGTTAGAGAATTAAAAACTTATGAAAAACCATTACCAACAAATTATCATGAACTATATAAAGACGAGTATTTAGATTCTATTCAAAAAGTAACAGGGCACATAAAATCAAAAGAAGCTGAAAAAGTAGTAATCGCTCGCTCTTTATCCATGGAGTTTGATGATATGGTTACTTCACCGCAAATTCTGTCTCACGTCATTCACGAACAACCTGAAAGTTATTTATTCGGTCTTGAACGGGAGAATCTTTTATTTTTCGGTGCATCACCGGAAAGGCTTGTGAAGGTCGTTCATGGACAGGCTTATTCTTCATGTGTCGCAGGTTCTATTAAAAGGGGAAAGACTGCTGAAGAAGACCATGCATTAGGTCAAATTTTATTAAATGATGCGAAAAACTTAGGCGAGCATCAATATGTAGTTGAAATGATTGTTAATACGTTCGCTAAAAATTGCCTGGAGTATAAAGTACCGAAACACCCTAAACTTTTAAAGATTAGGGATATTCAGCATCTCTTTACACCAGTTGAAGGGAAGCTTTCACCAAACGCAACCATTCTACAGTTAGTGAAATCGCTCCATCCTACGCCAGCATTAGGTGGAGTTCCTAGACAAGAGGCACTTGCTATTATTCGTCAATATGAACCCATGAATCGTGGTCTATATGCAGCACCAATTGGGTGGATTGATGCTGAAGGAAATGGTGAATTTGCCGTTGCAATTCGCTCGGCAGCATTAATTGACCATAAAGCTTACTTATATGCAGGGGGAGGAATCGTTGCTGATTCTGAGCCTATTTCTGAATACGAAGAAACATTAGTTAAATTTCGACCAATGTTGCGTGCTTTGGGAGGAGAAATAAATGAGTGATCGAAAAATATTAACGGATTATGTTTACAAAATTGTTGCCTCATTGGTGCAAAGTGGAGTTCAAGATGTTGTGATTAGCCCTGGGTCACGCTCTACTCCTTTAGCATATGGCTTTGCTTCAACAGAAGCATTAAATGTTTATAGACAAGTGGATGAGCGTTCAGCAGCATTTTTTGCTTTAGGTATTGCGAAAGCAAAAGGCCAACCAGTGGTACTTTTATGTACTTCAGGTACTGCAGCAGCGAATTATTATCCTGCAATAGTAGAAGCAAAATATGCTCGAGTTCCTTTAATTGTTATAACTGCAGATCGTCCTCATGAATTACGTGAGGTAGGTGCACCACAAGCTATTAATCAAATTAGACTATACGGGGAACAAGTGAAGTGGTCAGCTGAATTTCCAATACCAGATGAAGCCAAACAAACGCTTCCCTTTATTGAACGACATATTGCACGAGGTGTAAATATTGCGATGACTGCACCAATGGGACCGGTACATTTAAATGTACCTTTCCGTGAGCCATTGTTGATTGACTTTCAACAAACGTTACCTGAAGCTACATTTCAAAAAAGTTATATAGGTATGTGTTTACCATCTGAAGAGGCTGTTAATTCTTTTACGTCCATCATTAATGAAACACAGAAAGGGTTCGTCATCATTGGGGAGCTTTCGCTAGGTACTGATGTCCATTACTTATGGTCATTCATACGGAAATTAAAATGGCCAGTATTAGTTGAAAGTCTTTCAAATATGAGGTCAAGTATTCCTGAAGATTGCATGCCGTACATAATCTCAACGTATGATGCACTATTAAGGGGTGATACGTTTAAAGAAAAGGTCATAACGGAAACTGTTATTCGTTTTGGTGCTCAACCGGTATCAAAGTTTTTAACAATTTTCTTAACTAACAATATTCCCAAAAATTATATTGTCATTGATGAAGATCCGATGTTCCGTGATTCAACAACTGTTGCAACACATTCGATTCAAGCAACAGTCGGTGAATGGTTATCTGATTTACCCATTGAGTGCAATATAACTCAAGAGCAATATTTAAATAGTTGGAGAACTGGAGAAGATATTGCAGTACAACATATTTCAGAATACGTTAACCACCATTCAGATGAAGGGGCAATGGTACGTCAATTACTTGAGTTGTTACCAGAAGGTAGTGACCTATTTGTAAGTAGTAGCATGCCAATTAGAGATATAGATACATTCTTAACCCCAACGAAAAAGGATATCCAAATCTTTGCCAACCGCGGCGCTAATGGGATAGATGGTGTTATGTCTACAGCATTAGGTTTTAGCATGGCAAGAAAAAATCGTGACATGTATTTATTAATTGGTGACTTGGCGTTTTTACATGACGTTAATGCGCTCATTGCAACAAGATATCAAGACTGCAAAATTACTGTTATTGTCATGAATAATGACGGTGGAGGAATTTTCTCGTACTTATCTCAATCAACAGTTGAAGAATATTATGAGGATTTATTTGGTACACCAACGGCACTTCAATTTAAAGATGTTGCCAATATGTATGATATGGAATATATAGAAATTAAAAATAATAAAGAGTTGTCTACACTATTTGATCATCAACAAGTGAACCCATTACGTCTAATTGAAATCTTTACAGATCGAAAAGAGAATGTTCTCGCGCATCGAACGCTTTGGCAACAAATCAATTCGGAGATAGAAGCATGACAACTGCTCTAGTACGAGGGATACGAGTTAATTTTCAAGTTTGGAATGAGGAAGGTCATGAAACAGTTGTGTTGTTACATGGCTTTACAGGTAGTGTAAACACTTGGGGACAATTATCGAAGCAACTTCCATCATCAATACGTATTATTGCTATAGACTTATTAGGTCATGGAAAAACAGATGCACCATCTGACGCATCTAGATACTCTATGTCCGAACAAATAGAAGATTTAGAATGCTTATTTCAACAATTAAAATTACAACGGTTTACGTTACTTGGTTATTCAATGGGTGGGAGAGTAGCGCTTTCATATGCTGTTTCTTACCCGGACCGAATAAAACATCTGATATTAGAAAGTGCATCACCAGGTTTGGACTCTAAGGAAGAGCAAGAAGCGAGAATAAAGGCTGATGAACTTCTTGCTAACAAAATTGAGCAATTCGGAATTGAGAATTTTGTAAACCAATGGGAGAACATACCACTATTTTCTTCTCAAAAAAACTTACCATTAGAAGTACAACAAGCTATTCGAGAAGAGAGACTAGGGCAAACTGAAATCGGTCTTGCAAATAGTTTACGTGGAATGGGAACCGGCGCACAAATGTCTTTATGGAATGAACTTGAAGGCGTATCTTTTCCCGTTTATTTAATAACTGGGGAATTGGATCAAAAGTTTTGCCAAATTGCAAAATTAATGAAAGAGCGAATACCAAAAGCTGAACAGATCATAGTAAGTAATGTTGGGCATGCAATTCATGTGGAAAATTCGACACAATTTGCTACAATAGTAAAGAAAGTGTTTTCAAAATAGAAGAGGGGGACAATACTTTGACTAGACAATGGACAAGCTTACATACTTATGAAGACATTAAGTATGAGTTCTATAACGGTATTGCAAAGATTACAATTAATCGTCCAGAAGTGCGCAATGCATTTCGTCCGAAAACAGTAGAGGAAATGATTGATGCATTTTCTCGCGCTCGCGATGATAAAAATATTGGTGCCATTATTCTTACAGGTGAAGGTGACATGGCATTCTGCTCAGGCGGAGATCAAAAAGTACGTGGTCACGGTGGTTATGTAGGGGAAGACGAAATTCCACGTTTAAACGTGTTAGATTTACAACGTTTAATCCGTGTTATTCCTAAACCAGTTGTTGCCATGATTGCGGGTTATGCAATTGGCGGAGGACATGTATTGCATGTTGTTTGTGACCTTTCAATTGCGGCTGAAAACGCTCGTTTCGGTCAAACAGGTCCTCGCGTAGGTTCGTTTGATGCGGGTTATGGTTCTGGCTATTTAGCTCGTATCGTTGGACATAAAAAAGCACGTGAAATCTGGTACTTATGTCGTCAATATGACGCACAGCAAGCACTTGAAATGGGCTTAGTAAACACAGTTGTTCCTCTAGAGCAATTAGAAGACGAAACAGTAAAATGGTGTGAAGAAATGCTAGAAATGTCACCAACTGCTCTTCGCTTCCTAAAAGCTGCCATGAATGCAGATACAGATGGTTTAGCAGGTCTACAACAAATGGCTGGCGACGCTACACTTCTTTACTACACAACTGATGAAGCTAAAGAAGGCCGTGACGCATTCAAAGAAAAACGCAAACCAGACTTTGGCCAATTCCCAAGATTCCCTTGATTAAAAGAAAAGCGGAGAACGCCCGTTTAGCTTCGACAACAACTGGAGAAATCCCTTTAAGGGCGCTTTTTGCCCTTGAAGGCGGTTTCAGTTGCGCGAGAAGCTGGCGTTCGCAGCTGGAGATCAAGAAGATTAATAAGCTGAATAACTCAAAAAGCAAGAGAAACTAGAATTTCTCTTACTTTTTTTATATAAAGAATTTTTTAGTCCATAACTTTCTATTTTTTATTGCTATAAATGAAAAAAATGAAAGACAAAAAAATAATTTTATATTAACTATTTGTATGATCTTGTAGTAAGGAGGCACATTTCCTTACTATTTTTTTGTACAGTGACAAAATAAGAGTTAAACTGTAACTACTGCAATGAACTGGAGGAAATTATATGTATCCAAACTGGGTTTTACAGCGTGCAAAATTAACTCCCTCACGTATTGCTTTAACATATGAGGGGATTTCTTGGACGTGGGAACAAATGAAAACAATTTCTTTAGAACGTGCCAAACAACTTTCGATGTTTAATATACAAGATGGAAATCGTATTGCTATATTAGGTCCAAGTCAACCACGATTAATTTTTATGATTTATGGTTGCATGCATTTACGTTGCGAAATGGTTATGTTAAATCGAAAGTTAGCAAAAGATGAATTAGCTTATCAAATTGAGGATGCGAATGTATCTCTTGTGTTAGTAGACGATGAAGATATTAATCTACTTCCTGAGGGGACAAACTATATATTATTTTCAACAATAGAAAATAAAAATGCAAAAGGACAAGGCGTCTCAATTAGTGAAGAATGGGCGTTAGATCAAACAATCACTATCATGTATACTTCCGGTACAACAGGGTTTCCAAAAGGAGTTCGTCAAACCGTTGCTAATCACCAGGCAAATGCCCTCTCGTCTGTATTAAATATTGGCCTATCAGAAAAGGATACGTGGTTATGCGCCGTTCCATTATTTCATATTAGTGGATTTTCTATATTAGTAAGGTCGCTTTTATACGGAAATGAGGTTCGACTATATCGTAAATTTGATCCAAACCAAGCTGTTGAAGATATATCAGCGGGTAATGTTACGCATATGTCTGTTGTTGCTGTAACATTAGAACGAATTATTCATGGACTAGAGGAGCGCGGTTTAAAGGCATCAGAAGATTTTAAAGTAATGTTAGCAGGGGGTGGCCCCGTTCCTAAAAATTATATTGAACGTGCACACTCACTAGGTCTAGCTGTTTCTCAAACATATGGAATGACAGAAACTTCTTCTCAAACAGCCACATTATCAAATGAGGATGCATTACGTAAGCTCGGCTCTGCAGGAAAACCATTATTCTTCAATCAAATACGTATCGCAAATGCATCAGGACCAAGTGAAGAAGGAGAAATATTAATAAAAGGTCCTCATGTAACACCTGGATATGTAGGAAGATTCTCTAATAAGAATTCGACGGTTAATGGTTGGTTACATACAGGAGATATTGGCTATCTAGATGAAGAAGGATATTTATATGTCGTAGATCGCCGTTCAGATTTAATCATTTCAGGTGGAGAGAATATATATCCTGCAGAAATTGAGAATGTACTTATGGGTCATTCTGCTATTCGGGAAGCAGGGGTTTGCGGAATAGAGGATGAGACTTGGGGACAAGTACCTATAGCATTTGTTGTATTAAAGGATTATGCAACAAAAGATGATATCCTTTCTTACTGTTTAAATAAATTAGCAAAATATAAAGTCCCAAAAGAAATCTACATTGTTCAAACGTTACCAAGAAACGGTTCGAACAAATTGATGAGAAGAAAGCTAAAAGAGTTAATTGAAACAAACAATTAAAATTCACAATGAGCATAAAAAATAATCCCAATTAATCAAAAACGATTAATTGGGAATTTTTTTAAGGATTTAATGCTGTTCGTAAAGTTTCAATATTTTTATTCATTAACGTAAAGTAATCTTCATTATTTTGAACGTCTTCTTCAGTTAAAACACTTAAATTATGCAAGGTTAAAGATTTTGCTCCAACTTCCTGTTGAATAGTAGAAGTTAAGTTCGATGATACATTTTGTTCAAAAAGTATATATTTAATATTTAACTCTTCTGCTAAGTCCACGATTTTAGTCAATTCTTTTTGGGATGGTTCACTTTGAGAGTTCATGCCTGCAATTGCTACTTGTTCTAAACCATATTGACCTGCAATAAACCCAAATGCACTATGGGATACGAAGAACGTTTTAGAAGATGCTTCAGATGCCATTTTCTCAAACTCATTATTAAGTGTGTCTAATTCCTTAACTAAGTTTTCATAGTTTGCATTGAATGTTTTTTCTTGTTCAGGCATTTCTTTGACTAACTCTTCCTTAATCGCTAATGCTAGATCTTGTGAAATAGTTGGAGACAACCAAACATGCGGATCAAATTCTCCATGATTATGTGTATCTTCATGGTCATGTTCTTCAGTTTCGCCTGCATGTTCACCACTTCCAGTAGACGTAAGTAACTCTTCCTTAGAAACATGATCAGCAGTTGCAACGAGTGTTACATTTTCATTTGCTAATGTTTTTTTCGCATTTTCAACAAAACCCTCTAAACCTAAACCAATGTAGAAGAAAATATCTGCATCGGCTAATTTCATCATATCTTGTTGGGTTGGCTCAAATGTATGTTCATTGGAACCTGGAGGATAGATGGACGAAACATTTACATATTCTCCACCAATTTTTTCTGCAAAGAAGCTTAATGGATATACTGTTGTGTATACATTTACTTTATTTGAATCTGTATTTGTTTCAGAAGTTGTTTTGTCAGCATTACAAGCAGTTAAAATAATTCCCACCACAAATAATAAAATGATGCTTGATAACCTTTTCAATATAAATTCACACCTCTTAAATAGTAATAATTACGATTTGAAAAAATCACAATTTAAATCATACATGAAATAGCAATAAAAGACAATAAAAAAAACCTTTGAAATTATTCTTTCTTCAAAGGCCATTTTTCAGGGACTGGATCAAATCCTCCTGGATGGAACGGTTGACATTTTAAAATACGAATTGTTGTTAATATAACACCTTTAATAGCTCCGTGCTTTTGAAATGCCTCCAACCCATATTGTGAACAAGTAGGATGAAAACGGCATGATGGTGGTGTCACTGGTGAAATAAACTTGCGGTAAAATCTAATGAGCCATATAAAAGGATATTTCATTTCTTTTTCGACTCTTTTTCATTTGTAAATTGTTGTACTGGCATTGGATCAATTGTTTGCTTAAAAGCACCGCGTTTTCTGGAAACAATAAATACAACTGCTCCAATAATGATGAGTACATAAATAATTGCAACTAAAACAAGGATTGCAAGTGTCGTATCCAATTTTATCACCTCTTAAAATCACTAATTCAATTATAGAACAATTCTTAGGAAATCAAAGAAAATAAATTCGAATATTATTTTAAAATTAGGAAATAGTAAAACTGATTTTATAAATGCTGAGCACTTTACGAATGTATTGATTACAACTTCAATTTATTCGATCAAAGATGCATGTTTTTAATAATAATTTGAGGTGAGTTAAATGGCAAAAAATTTAGTAGAACAACTAAATGATTTAGTAGCAACTTGGTCTGTACTTTATACAAAACTGCATAATTATCATTGGTATGTAACGGGCCCTTCGTTTTTTACATTGCATAGTAAATTTGAAGAATTATACAACGAAGTCACATTAAATTTAGATGAAGTAGCAGAGCGCATTTTATCAAAAGGTGGTAAACCAGTAGCTACATTAAGAGAACATTTAGAGATGTCCCTTGTTCAAGAGGCAAATGGAAATGAAACAACAAACGAAATGGTTCAAACGATTATTACTGATTTTACAACCATTATGAAAGCCCTAAAAGAAGCGATGAATCAAGCAGGAGAAGAAGGAGATGACCGTACAGAAGATATGTTAAATGCGACCTTCCAAAGTCTAGAAAAACATTCATGGATGCTCAATGCATTTCTTGGAGAATAGTACTTATGATATGCACGATTTGTTGATAGATGAGCGAATCGTGCTTTTTGAATAGGTTTAAATTTTTGTTTCATACTATAAAAAAGGAGTGGAGCTCATGGATACTACTTCAATTTATGTTTCCGTTGCTAATCAATCTTTTAGTTATGCGCCATGTGGGTTACCTTGTGAATTTGAATTAAAAATGGATCGTCATAGAGCTAGAATTTTTGAAAAGCTTTTTACGCAGCTTAATTCTTTAGAATTTGATAATCTTGTTCGTGCACATTTACCTTATATTCCATATCATTTAGATGAAGTAAATGATGAAATTGATGGCCGCTTGAAAAGAGTATACGCGCTAATTCATGAATTTGGCGATGAGAAAACAAGGGAATTTGTGGAACAATTACCTTATTTCCATTGAATCCAAAACATCCCTTCGATATTCTATTATTAGAACTGACTAGTTTAAACGTACCAAAGCTAAAGTTGCTGCTTCGATTCCTTTTGCTCGAAGTGTTTCTCCCTACAAATACGGATGGCAAAAAAATGCTGTTTTGGGGTTATAAGTAGCAAAGTTTAATTGGACTTTTTAAGCTTTTCTAATAGGAGTTGAGAAGGGATGTTTCAATTTATTGATGAGAATGGCCATAAAGTAGTACTAAGATTTGATCAAGGACCTTTTGAAATAGAACCTAAGCATGTATTAACATTTGTTAATTATCATGATAAGTGGCTTTGTACTATTCATAAAAAACGCGGAGTAGAGTTCCCTGGGGGCAAAGTAGAACCGGGTGAAACTTTAAAACAAGCTGCGATTCGGGAAGTGTACGAAGAGACTGCTGTACATATAACAGACCTAAAATGGTTTGCTTATTATATTGTTTATGATGAGAGCCCGTTTTGTAAGGCTGTATTCACGGGTAAAGTTGAAAAAATAGATGAATTCATTGAAGAACATGAAACTCTCGGGATGACTTGGCTTACAACAGAAGAATTAGAAAATCATCCGAATTTAAGCTTTTATATGAGAGATGAAGGTATGAAAAAGATGTTACAGGAAGTGAAGAACCTTGAAAGAAAATGGTAGTATTGAATCAATTAGAAAATTTCCTTGTCCAAATCCCAATATTGAAATTAAAGAAATTTTGTATTGGTCGCAAGGATATCGTGTAAAAGGTCTTTTAGCAAAACCTAAAAAAACTGGTGATTATGACGCCTTACTTTATTTGCGCGGGGGCCTACAATCCCTTGGAAATGTACGACCAGCCCGAATTGCAGAATTCGCACAACAGGGATTTGTCGTGTTTGCTCCTTATTATAGAGGAAATCGTGGTGGTGAAGGTCGTGATGAGTTTGCTGGAGAGGACCGATATGATGCCTTATATGGCGCAGATATTTTAAAGGTGTTTTCTAATAAACCGACCTTTCATGTTTTTGGGTTTTCGCGAGGTGGTTTAATGGCGTTATGGACAACAATTCTTAGAGATGATGTTGCATCATGCGTAACTTGGGCGGGTGTATCTGATGTAGTTTCAATGTACAATGAACGTGTTGATATGCGCAGAACGATAAAGCGAATTATTGGTGGTTCTCCAAGTAAATTAAGAGAATTATATGATGAACGAACTCCATTATTTAATATTGAGAAAGTAAATGCACCTGTTTTAATTATTCATGGAACAGAAGATGAGAATGTCAGTATTAATCACTCCTATCAATTAGAACAGGCATTAATGAAACAACAAAAAACGGTTGAAACATGGTTTTCATCAGGGTTATCACATCATTATCCGCCTGAAAAGAATCGACAGACTGTTCGAGCATTAAGTGAATGGATGAAAACAAAGGAAGTGTCTGGAAAGGCATTTTAACACCACTTATAGGCAAAGAGGACATATGCGATATTTTTGTTCAAGTTATTTAAATATAAGAAAGGGACTGATCAGAAATTGACTTCTGAACAGTCCCTTTTATATGATATTAAGTTAAAAACATTATGTCGGTAATTAAACTAAAGGTCCACCGTTATTAGTGATTTCTTCAGAAACGTTACTGAATTTATTAAAGTTTTCTTTAAATAAATCCGCTAATTGTTTAGCTTTTTGATCATAAGCTTCTTTATCTGCCCAAGCATCACGTGGATTTAAAACTTCGCTAGGTACACCCTCTACTGTTATAGGAATGTGTAATCCAAATACAGTATCTTGAGTTGTAGCAACATCATTTAGTTTACCATCAATTGCTGCACGAACCATTGTACGAGTATAAGAAAGCTTCATACGACTACCTACACCATATTCTCCACCAGTCCAACCAGTGTTTACTAGGAATACTTGTGCGCCGTGCTCGTCAATTTTTTCACCTAACATTTCAGCGTAACGAGTTGCTGGAAGTGGAAGGAATGGTGAACCGAAACATGTTGAGAAAACAGGTTCTGGTTCTGTTACACCACGTTCTGTACCTGCTAATTTTGAAGTGAATCCACTTAAGAAGTGATACATTGCTTGCTCTTTTGTTAACTTCGAAATAGGAGGTAGTACACCGAATGCATCAGCAGTTAAAAATACGATTGTTTTTGGGTGACCAGCAACAGAAGGCGTTACAATATTATCAATATAATGAATTGGATATGCAGCACGTGTGTTTTCTGTTAATGAATTATCATCATAATTTGGAATACGAGTTTCTGAATCGACTACAACGTTTTCTAAAACTGAGCCGAAACGGATTGCATTATAAATTTCTGGTTCTTTTTCAGCAGAAAGGTTAATTGTTTTAGCGTAGCAACCACCTTCGATATTAAAGACACCATTATCAGACCAACCGTGTTCATCGTCACCGATTAATTTACGGTTTGCATCTGCAGATAATGTAGTTTTACCAGTACCTGATAAACCGAAGAATAAAGCTACATCGCCAGCTTCGCCAACGTTAGCTGAACAGTGCATTGAAAGGATTCCACTTTCTGGTAATAAGTAGTTCATAATTCCGAAAATAGATTTTTTCATTTCACCAGCGTATTCAGTACCACCAATCAGGATGATCTTTTTCTCTAAAGAAACAATAATAAATGTTTCTGAATTTGTACCATCAATTGCTGGGTCTGCTTTAAAGCCAGGAGCAGATACAATTGTAAATTCTGCTTCGTGAGATTTCAACTCATCTTCAGTTGGACGGATAAATAGTTGATGACAGAAGAGATTATGCCAAGCGTATTCGTTTACTACTTGAATATGGAGTTGAGAATCTTTGTCTGCACCAGCGAATCCTTTAAATACGAATAATTCATCTTTTTCCTTTAAATAATTAACAACTTTAATATAAAGTTGATCAAATACCTCAGATGAGATTGGTTGGTTTACTTTACCCCAATCAATTTTATCTTGAGAGCTTTCTTCAACAACAGTATATTTATCTTTTGGTGATCGACCAGTATATTTCCCAGTTTTGGCAACGATAGCACCGTCAGCGGTAAGGTCAGCCTCCCCTCTTGAGGTAGCTTTTTCAACTAATTGTGGTACCGAAAGTTGGACATTTATGTTCTTACCGTTTAATAATTCCTTCAGTTCGTTAGCGATTTCTACTGAATTCATCGATCAAATACCATCCTTTTTTATAAAATTCCCAAGACATGGGAGGTTTAAATAATTTCAAAAATAGTATAACACATTGATTTAAATAATCTATACTAATGGGATAAAAATTTTGATGATTTTTAAAAGTTTTCTGAACGAACCAAAAACATTTGACAGACATAAATACATTACGTATGATGTTATATTGAACGGATACTCTTATCCCGAGCTGGTGGAGGGTCAGGCCCTATGAAACCCGGCAACCTGCAATATATTTTAAATAAAATATAAAGTGTTGGTGCTAATCCTGATGCAAGGGAATTTCCCCTTGAACGATAAGAGTGAAAGGTAATGAATTAATTTTTCCTTTCCTCATGTAAAAACGTGAGTAAGGAATTTTTTTTTGTTTAAAATAAGAACGATAGTAGAATTGATTATATACTACTTAATTTATTTTTGCCTTTCTAAGTCCTCGTGTTAAAAAGCAGTAACGGCTTGAAGTTCAATTCCTTTGGGAACGGACTAGACATGGGTAATGAGTACCGTATCAAAATCGAGAAAAACTCTACGATGCTAGGAGGAAACCAAATGACAAACCGTCGACTGTTTACATCAGAAAGTGTAACAGAAGGGCATCCGGATAAGATTTGTGACCAAATTTCCGATGCGATTTTAGATGCAATTTTAACAGAAGATCCAAATGCACGCGTTGCTTGCGAAACAACTGTAACAACTGGCTTAGTCCTTGTTGCAGGTGAAATAACTACATCTACTTATGTAGATATCAAAAGCGTTGTTCGTGATACAGTAACTAGTATTGGCTATACACGAGGAAAATATGGCTTTGACGCTGAAAATTTAGCTGTTCTTACTGCAATCGGTGAGCAATCACCTGATATTGCACAAGGCGTAGACCAAGCTCTTGAAGCACGTGAAGGTTCTATGACTGATGAGGATATTGAAGCAATCGGTGCAGGTGACCAAGGATTAATGTTTGGATACGCTTGTAATGAAACACCTGAACTAATGCCTTTACCAATTAGTTTAGCTCATAAATTAGCACGTCGTTTAACTGAAGTACGTAAATCTAAAGAAATCCCTTATTTACGTCCTGATGGTAAAACACAAGTAACTGTTGAATATGATGAAAACAATCATCCAGTTCGTATTGACACAATTGTCATTTCTACTCAACATGACGAAGATGTTACACTAGAACAAATTCATTCAGACTTAAAAGAACATGTAATTGGACATGTTGTTCCACAGGAATTAATTGATGGAGATACTAAATACTTCATTAACCCAACAGGTCGCTTTGTAATTGGTGGGCCTAAAGGAGATGCTGGACTTACAGGTCGAAAAATTATCGTGGACACTTACGGTGGTTATGCACGTCATGGCGGGGGAGCATTCTCAGGAAAAGATCCAACAAAAGTTGACCGTTCAGCAGCATATGCAGCACGTTATGTTGCCAAAAATATCGTTGCTTCTGGTTTAGCGGAAAGAGCAGAAGTGCAGCTTGCTTATGCAATTGGTGTAGCACGTCCAGTGTCAATTTCAATTGATACTTTCGGTACAGGTAAAGTAGCTGAAAACCAACTAGTAGAATGGGTTAATGAGCTATTTGATTTACGCCCGGCAGGAATCATTAAAATGCTTGACCTTCGCAGACCAATTTACAAACAAACTGCAGCTTATGGACATTTCGGTCGTACTGATTTAAATGTTCCTTGGGAAAGCACTGATATCGCTGAAAAATTAAAAGAAAAAGCCAACTTATAAATTATTTTTCTTGCAGGGAAATATAAAATAAAGCAAGGAATAGCTGTCCGGAAATTTTTCTGGACAGCTATTTTTACATAGAATTGGTTTTATTAAATCATCTTTCAGAATATCTACTATCAGCTTCTTAGTATTCTTCGTAGGAAGCCTCTGTTTCTAAGATTTTATTATAAAGTTGTTCTTTCACCTTTACGTCCAATGTGCTTGTTGGAATAATTTCTAAACTAGACCCATTTTGAAATTGAAAAATATATTTTTCAGCTTCGTTAGTTTGTTCATTATACGTTTCGTGAACCACGTTAGTAATTTCATCCCACTGATAAATCGTTTTTTCACCGAAAAGAGGATTATATTCGATATAGTTTTCATCGAAATATACATAATAGCCTGTACCTAAACTATAAAGTTGAATAAAACTGAAGATAGCAAAAAGGCTAAAGAAAATCTTAACAAAAATTGATTTAATAAAATAAAGAAAAAGTAAGGTAATGAAAGCAACTCCAAATGCTAATCCATACATAATGAAGCTTTTGCTATATGTAATAATTGCGATTTTTTCTTGATTGTCAAATAAAATAGATGTTACAACTATAGGCGTAAGCAAAACAATAATTGGTGCAGTAATTAGAATGAGTACAGATAGAACCCAATACAAATTTTTTCGGTTATTTAACAAAGTGTTGACCCCTTTTGTTTTTCATGATTCTGTTCAACATGGAATTTGTTGTACTTTCAAATACACGATTGGCATAATTGATTGATATAATCATATTCTTCTGTCTATTAAATAATGAATTACATAACAATTAGGGGGATGAAAAAAAGTTATGATGACTTAATGCTCATAACTTTTTAAATTCTATTATTTTTTTTGTAATGATTTGTAGTATTGTCCTTTTTCTACATATTCACGGATGATTCGGTCCATATCTGTGCGATCTTCTTCAGTAATTTCCCTTACAACTTTTGCAGGTCTTCCCATAGCAAGAGAATTTGGTGGGATCTTTTTACCCGGAGGCACTAGGCTACCAGCTCCGATAAAAGCACCTTCACCAATTTCAGCGCGGTCTAAAATAATGGAACCCATGCCAATTAAAGCTCGTTTACGAATAACACAGCTATGTAACGTCACTTGGTGGCCAATTGTCACTTCGTCTTCTATAATTAGAGGATTATTAGGACTTTGATGTAAGCAGCTAAGATCTTGGATGCTGCAACGTTTTCCAATAATTGTTGGTGCAACATCCCCCCGAATGACTGTGTTAAACCATATGGAGGTTTCGGCACCGATCGTTACATCACCCGTAATTGTTGCATAGTCTGCAATATAAACAGATGGGTCAATCTTAGGATTTTTTTCTTTAAAGGGATAAATCATCGTATAACTCCTCATTTCTAAGTATTATAATAATTATCGTATCAAATAAAATTAAAAATTGAAAATATTAACAATAGTAAAGTGGCTGCCTAAAAATTACCTTTTGGACAGCAGTCTCTGGAGGAATAACAATGTGGAAATGGGAAGCAGAAGGAAAACCTAAAGCAGTAGTTGTGATTATTCATAGTGCTTTTGAGCATCATCAGTGGTATGCATGGCTGATTGAACAATTTAGGTCAGAAGGTTATCACGTTGTCATGGGTGACTTGCCAGGTCACGGTGAGGATGCTAAATATAATAGGGTACATGATGAAACAGTCGTTGAATATATGCTATATATTAAACACTTAATGCAAATCGCATTAACTTATGGAATGCCTGTTTTTATCCTTGGACAAGGATTAGGTGGAACTTTAGCCATTCAATTCCTTAAAAAAAATAAAGTAGAATGTGCAGGATTAATTTTAAGTTCACCGTGGTTGCATTTGAAAAAGAAAACAAATCTTTTAACGAATGCATTAACCTCTCTAGGAACAATAACACCAAAGAAGAAAATCTCACTCGATTTGGATAAAAAATTATTAACGAGACATTTAGAAGGTTATCATGAAATGACAGGCGAACTACCTTATAATTCGAATATTACTGTGCGTTCTTTTCGGAGCCTTCAACAATTGATGAAAAATCTTACAACTCAAGAAGAAAGTTCATTGTCATTACCTCTTTTAATGATGACAGCTCAACAAGATAAAATCACAGACGTGAAAATATCGAAAAAGTGGCTATTACAACAAGGTGCATCAGAAATACATTATAAGGATTGGGCATACAGCTACCATAATTTATTTCACGATCAAGAAAGAGAATTAGTTTTTATTTATGTAAAAGATTTTATGAATAATGTAATGCGTTCTCTTGGTTATATTATTAAATAAACTTTTCAATTTATATAATCAGGTAGTTATGAAACTTACTAGTGATTGAATTCAATTTTTTTAGGGTGTCTAATTCGACATCCTTTTTTATTTTAAGTAGAAAAATGTCGAAAAAATACTCATTTTCCCTTGTTGTATAACAGTTTTACATCACCTTTTATCTGAATATATAAATAATTGTTGAATCAGAAAAGTTGTTTCTGTAATATATAAGAATATTCCAACAACAATATATTTAAAAGGGGTGTATGTATGATAGAAAGTATAGTTTCATGGCTAAATGATTTGCTTTGGGGACCAGTTATGATTTATGGAATACTAGTCGTTGGCTTATTGTTCACCATTTTAACGAAGTTTGTTCAAGTAAGGCGAATTAAAGATATGTTTGTCTTAATGTTTACTGGTGAAAAATCAGATGCTGGAGTGAGTTCATTCCAAGCGTTGTCAATTGCTCTATCTGGACGTGTAGGTACGGGGAATATTGTAGGTACAGCAACAGCAATTGCCTTTGGTGGACCTGGAGCTGTGTTTTGGATGTGGATTACAGCATTTATAGGTGCTTCAACTGCTTATGTTGAATCAACTTTAGCACAAATCTATAAAGAAAAGAAAAATGGGTTATATCGTGGGGGACCAGCTTTTTATATTGAAAAAGGAACTGGTCAACGCTGGTTTGGTGTAGTTTTCGCTATTGCAGCAATTCTAGCTGTGGCAATTTTAATGCCTGGTGTCCAATCCAATGCTATTTCTAGTGCAGTAAATAATGCATTTGGGATCGAACCTTGGATCACAGGATTAGTTGTTGTTGGTATTTTAGCATTTATTATTTTGGGTGGAGTAAAACGTATTGCAAATGCAGCTCAAATTATTGTTCCTTTCATGGCTGTATTGTACATGTTAGTAGCAATCGTAGTAATTTTTATGAATATTTCCGAAGTCCCAGCAGTTTTTTCCCTTATTATAAGAAGTGCATTTAATGTAGATGCAACATTTGGTGGAATGATTGGTGCGGCAATTGCTTGGGGAGTTAAACGTGCAGTCTATTCAAATGAAGCGGGACAAGGAACAGGCCCTCATGCTGCGGCAGCTGCTGAAGTGTCACATCCTGTAAAACAGGGATTGGTTCAATCTGCTTCAATTTATATCGATACATTACTTGTTTGTTCGGCTACAGCATTAATGATTTTATTTATGGGTACTTACAATACAAATGTAGGTAGCGATCAAGGGGCATTAATAGCTGAAAATATACCTGGGGCAACTTATACAGAGTTCACTCAATTAGCGGTTAACGCGGCATTCCCAGCGCTTAATAATTTTGGTTCAATGTTTGTTGCAATTGCATTATTCTTCTTTGCATTTACAACAATTATGGCTTATTACTACATTGCAGAAACAAATGTAGCATATTTATTCACAGGGAAAACAGAAGGGGTATTTACCTTTGCATTAAAAATTGTATTAATTCTCTCAACTTTCTATGGAGCTGTAAGAACTTCGGATTTAGCCTGGAGTTTTGGTGACTTAGGATTAGGGTTAATGGTATGGATTAACGTCATCGCAATTCTCATCTTAATGAAACCTGCTCTTCTTGCTTTAAAGGATTATGAGCAACAAAAGGCACAAGGATTAGACCCACAATTCGATCCTGAGAAATTAGGAATTAAAAATGCTGATTTCTGGGTTGAAAGAAAGAACGAATTAGCTTCTATTAAAAATAATGGCCCTTTAAAGAATGCAAGCAAACAAGCTCAAGATAAGGAGATTGTTAAAAAGTAATTAAGGGGTAAAAAAAGAACTGCCTGAAGAACCGTTAATAGGATTCTTCGGGCAGTTGTTTTATTTTTTCGAGTGCAATGATAAATGGTGGATTATTTTTTTGATTTAAAAATTTATATTGTAATACGTGAACGTGTTTTTGAGATAACCCGCTAACAAAATCAATTACTGCATCTCGTTCTTCTGTGCCACCATCATGACCATAATAAACTACTAGAACAATGATGCCGCCAATTTTTAATTGTGTTAGTATTTGTTTTAATGCTTGGATAGTTGTATTGCCTCTTGTAACAATCTGATGATTAGCACCTGGTAAATAGCCTAAATTAAATACTGCACCAGCAATTTCACTATGAACATATTTTGAAATATGTTCATGGCCATCTAAGATTACCGTAGCACGTGATAACAAGTCATGTTCCTTAAGTTTTTGCTCAGTAGCATCTACAGCTTGTTGTTGAATATCAAATGAATAAACATGTCCATTTTCTCCAACAAGTTCAGCTAAAAATAATGTATCATGGCCGTTTCCTGCAGTTCCATCGACGGCAACTTCGCCTTTTTCAATGGAAAGCGATAATAAAGTTTTTGTATATTGTAAAACTCTTTCCAATTTCACTTATCGCTTCACTTCCGCGTTATACAATTTTCCTTGCCAGCTACCACGACGTTCTAATTCGGCATCAATTCCATTTAAAACTTCCCATTTATTAACACTCCACATTGGGCCAATCATTAAATCAATTGGTCCATCCCCTGTAATACGGTGAACAATCATCTCTGGGGGGATTACTTCTAATTGGTCTGCTACGAGTTGGATATATTGATCTTTTTCAAGAAATTCGAGCATTCCTTTTTCATATTGTTTCACTAGTGGTGTCCCTTTTAATAAGTGTAGTAAATGGATTTTGATTCCTTGTACATCTAGTTTTGCTACTTCTCGTGCAGTTTCCATCATCATATCGTAATCTTCTAAGGGAAGACCATTAATTATGTGAGTACATATTCGGATCCCATGTTTTCTTAATTTTTCTACACCTTCTACATATGTAGCAAAATCATGGGCGCGATTAATTAAGTTAGCTGTTTTTTCGTGTACTGTTTGAAGACCAAGCTCAACCCATAAATACGTACGTTCATTTAACTCAGCTAAATACTCAACTACATCGTCCGGTAAGCAGTCTGGACGTGTTGCAATACTTAACCCCATGACACCTTCGCAAGCAAGTGCTGCTTCGAATTTTTCTTTCAAAACTGGAAGTGGGGCATGGGTATTTGTGTAGGCTTGGAAGTAAGCCATCGTTTTACCATCTTTCCACTTGTTCTGCATTTTTTCTTTAATTTTTTCAAATTGAACTGGAATTGGGTCTACTCGGTCACCCGCAAAGTCACCACTTCCTGCTGCACTACAGAACGTACAGCCACCAAAAGCAACTGTACCATCTCGATTCGGACAATCAAATCCAGCATCTAATGCCACTTTATATACTTTGTGGCCAAATTCATTTCGCAAATAGCGATTCCATGTATAATAACGTTTCCCGTCTGAGGGAAAAGGAAATTGTTGTTCAGACATTGTGTTCACTCCTCCAACAATAATTTTAACACGGTGCTTGTCTTAATGCATTTTTCATTTAAAATTTCCACAAGTTTCAATATTCACGCATTATTTCAATGGAATTGATCATTATAGATTAAGAGTATTTGCGCAATTTTGTCTTCTATTAAAATACTTGTAGTATGCGTGAAAGAGGCATACTATATGTTGGAGTAGCATGGTTCTGGAGGAAATAATATGCCAAAAAGTGTCTGGCTCTTAGTTATTGGAATGTTTTTGAATACTACTGGAAACTCCTTTCTATGGCCGCTTAATACAATTTACATGCATGATCATTTAGGCAAATCTTTATCAATAGCTGGTTTGGTTTTAATGATTAATGCAGGAGCAGGGGTATTAGGGAATCTAATTGGTGGATACCTATTCGATAAAATCGGTGGCTATTATTCCATTATGACAGGAATAGTCATTACGCTAGTAGCTTTAACTGGAATGTCAATTTGGCATGGATGGCCACATTATGTTTGGTTTTTAACGATAACTGGATTTAGTATTGGTATTGTCATGCCTAGCATGTTTGCAATGGTAGGGGCAGTATGGCCAGAAGGGGGACGTAAAGCATTTAATGCTATATATTTAGCATCCAATTTAGGTGTGGCAGTCGGACCCGCATTAGCGGGACCTATTGCAGCCATTAGTTTTGACTTCTTATTTATATCGAATCTTTTGTTATATATTGCTTTCTTTTTGTTAGCTGTCATCGGATATCGAAAGATGGATTCGAAAGTTGTGAAGGAAAAAACGGAAGCAATTGAACACGTAGAAATAAAAAATAAAACACCATTCTATGCATTGTTAATTGTGTGCTCGGGTTATTTGCTCACTTGGATTGCCTATTCACAGTGGCCTACAACACTATCTACACATATACAAGGAATGGGCATCAGTTTAAATCAATATAGCCTGCTTTGGACAATCAATGGGCTATTAATAATCACCCTTCAACCTATAATTAGTCCGATTATTCGTCGCTTTGAAAAACAAATTAAAGGTCAATTAGTTTTTGGTGTAATTGTCATGATGTTTTCTTTTATTGTTATTATTTTTGCGGATAGTTTTAAAATTTTTGCATTCGCGATGGTTATTCTAACCCTTGGTGAAATATTTGTATTTCCAGCTGTCCCAACTATTGCAAATGAAATTGCTCCTAATGGTAAAAATGGTTCATATCAAGGAGTAGTGAATAGTGTAGCGGCCATTGGTAGAATGATCGGTCCTTTTTTCGGTGGAGTGATTGTGGATCTCTATAATATGGAAGTTTTAATTTGGATACTATGTTCGTTCTTTATCATCGCCATTGTACCTTGTCTTGTATTTGAGCGGCCTCTTAGAAAAACTCGGATCGTAAAAGGTATTGATTCATTGTAATCTAATAAATTAGTAAAAAAACGAACAAATTATTAGCCTAATCGTGTGATTGTTTATATTACTTGACTTTTTTAAATTTTCCATTAAAATGAATTCATTAAGATTAGTACGACTGTGAGAAGGAATAGTAGATTTTGAAGCTTTTTAGAGAGCTAGCGGTTGGTGAAAGCTAGTAAGTTTAGAAGTCGAACTCGCCTTTGAGTCTGCTTTGGGGAAATGTAGTATCTAAAGCCGTTAACCGCGTTAAGGTAAAGAGTTGAGTGAAGTGTCACTAATCTGGGTGGTACCGCGGGGGTCTATAAATTCTCTCGTCCCTTTCTAAGGAAAGGGACGTTTTTTTTTATTTTTTAAATATTTTGTTAATTTTACCGTTATTTAGGATAATCTACAGTTATAAACAACATTCGAATTTAATTCCTGCAAGCACCCATGTGGCTTTAAATATATATAGGAGGCAATATACCCATGAGTTTTAATCATCAACAAATCGAAAAAAAATGGCAGCAATATTGGGAAGAAAATAAATCATTTAAAACATTAGAAGATGCATCTAAGCCAAAGTTCTATGCATTAGACATGTTCCCGTACCCATCTGGAGCTGGTTTACACGTTGGACACCCTGAAGGTTATACAGCGACAGATATTTTATCACGCTTCAAACGTATGCAAGGTTACGATGTACTTCATCCGATGGGGTGGGATGCATTCGGTCTTCCAGCTGAGCAGTATGCATTAGATACTGGAAACGATCCAGCTGAATTTACAGCGAAGAATATTGCAACATTCAAACGTCAAATTCAAGAGTTAGGTTTTTCTTATGATTGGGACCGGGAAATTAACACAACAGACCCAGAGTATTACAAATGGACTCAGTGGATCTTTACAAAGCTTGTTGAAATGGACCTAGCTTATGTAGATGAAATTGCTGTAAACTGGTGTCCAGCATTAGGAACAGTTCTTGCTAATGAAGAAGTAATCGACGGAAAATCAGAACGCGGTGGGCATCCAGTAGAGCGTCGTCCTATGCGTCAATGGGTTTTACGTATTACAAAATATGCAGATCGTTTACTTGATGATTTAGAAGAAGTAGATTGGCCTGAGTCAATTAAAGATATGCAACGTAACTGGATTGGCCGCTCTGAAGGTGCACAAGTGAAATTTACAGTTGCAGGTAGCGACAAAGATTTTGAAGTATTTACAACTCGTCCTGATACTTTATTTGGTGCCACATATTGTGTATTAGCACCTGAACATAAGTTAGTTGATGCAATTACAACTGCTGAACAGCGTGAAGCAGTGGAGGCATACCTAGACAAAGTAAAAATGAAATCTGATTTAGAACGTACTGATTTAGCAAAAGAAAAAACAGGTGTATTCACAGGTGCATTTGCAGTGAATCCAATTAACGGTAAAGAAATTCCAATTTGGATTGCAGATTATGTGTTAGCGTCTTACGGAACTGGTGCAATTATGGCTGTTCCAGCACATGACGAACGTGACTATGAGTTTGCTAAAGAGTTCGGATTAGAGATTATTCCTGTACTAGAAGGTGGAGATATTGAAAATGAAGCCTTCACTGGTGATGGTCCGCACATTAATTCAGACTTCTTAAATGGGTTAAATAAAGTCGAAGGTATTTCAAAAGCGATTCGCTGGTTAGAAGAAAAAGGAGTAGGGGAAAAGAAAATTTCTTATCGTCTACGAGACTGGTTGTTCTCTCGTCAACGTTATTGGGGAGAACCAATTCCTGTTATTCATTGGGAAGACGGCACAATGACAACAATCCCTGAAAACGAATTACCATTAGAATTACCGAAAACGTCCAATATTCGCCCTTCTGGTACTGGTGAATCACCACTAGCGAATATCGAAGAATGGGTAAATGTTGTAGACCCTGTAACAGGTAAAAAAGGTCGCCGCGAAACAAATACAATGCCGCAATGGGCAGGGTCAAGCTGGTACTTCTTACGTTATATCGATCCAAAAAATAGTGAAGCACTTGCAGATCCAGAATTATTAAAACGTTGGTTACCTGTTGATATTTACATCGGCGGTGCTGAGCATGCTGTACTACACTTACTATACGCTCGTTTCTGGCACAAAGTCCTTTACGATTTAGGGGTTGTTCCAACGAAAGAACCATTCCAAAAATTATTCAACCAAGGAATGATTTTAGGTGAAGGTAATGAAAAAATGTCGAAATCAAAAGGAAATGTTGTAAATCCTGATGATATCATTCATAGTCATGGTGCTGATACATTACGTTTATATGAAATGTTCATGGGACCTTTAGATGCATCTGTTGCATGGTCTACGAATGGTCTTGATGGTGCACGCCGTTTCTTAGATCGTATTTGGCGTCTTTACACTACTGATGAAGGTAAATTAGCTGGAAAAGTACAAAAAGTTTCCGATACAACACTTGAAAAATCATATCACCAAACTGTGAAAAAAGTGACTGAGGACTATGAACACTTAAGATTTAATACAGCTATTTCGCAAATGATGGTATTTATTAATGATTGCTATAAAGCGGAAAGCTTCCCAATGGAATATGCAGAAGGCTTTGTTAAATTGTTGGCACCAATTGCACCGCACGTTGCTGAAGAACTATGGGCAATTTTAGGTCATACCAATACAATTACTTACGAACAATGGCCAGTGTATGATGAAGCGAAACTCGTGGATGACGAAGTAGAAGTTGTAGTTCAAGTAAACGGGAAAGTGCGTTCGAAAGTAAAAGTAGCAAAAGATGCATCAAAAGAACAACTAGAAGAAGTTGCTCAAGCCGATGAAAAAGTAAAAGAGTTTACAGAGGGAAAAACAATTGTGAAAGTGATTGCTGTACCAGGTAAACTAGTAAATATTGTAGTAAAATAATTAGTCTTTTCCAATGTCTCCAAGGAGGTTCTCTTCTTCTTGGAGACATTTTTTTATATACAAGCGATTACTTTGTTTAATTAATTTTTCGATAGATTTTTTTTATTGACCATGTTAATTAGCGAGCTTATTTGCCTATCCTAATTAATATTCGCAATTTTAGTTTAAGCGTGTCATAATGAATGAATTAACTTTGATTCGAAATTAACTTAAAGAGTTAAGACCTTGAAGTAAGTATTCATATATAAGGGAACAATTTATATGACTGCGTATTTTAATTGTTTTATTTAATTTCAAGTAAGTGCTATGAATTATTATATAGTTAGGATGACATGATGAAATCTATTGAATTAAAATTAAACCGCTATTTTGTAGGGGAAATCTCTAATGGTTTTCCACTTATTTTAAAAGATGCAGCAGAGCCAATTGAAGATATGATTCCAGAAGGAACACTACTAAAAATTGTTCGACCTAATGGTAAATACGTTGCGACTGGTTATTACGGAAAGCAAAACAAAGGTATTGGATGGGTGTTAACAAGAAATCAACAGGAAGAAATTGACCAAACATTTTTCGAAAGTAAGTTTAAATTAGCAATTGAAAAGCGTGAACAATTCTTTAATTCAACCGAAACGACTGCGTTCCGTGCGTTCAATGGCGAAGGTGATGGAATTGGTGGATTAACAATTGACTTTTTCGAAGGCTTTTACATGGTGAGTTTTTATAGTGAAGGAATATACTCATTCCGTGAAATGATTTTTGAAGCATTAAAAGAAGTGGTTAATTACCGTGGGATTTATGAGAAAAAACGTTTCAATACGAATGGTCAATATATTGAACAAGATGACTATGTCACAGGAGAAAAAGGCGAGTTTCCGCTAATTATTAAAGAAAATGGTATGAACTACGCAGTTGATTTAAATGATGGTGCGATGACCGGAATCTTTCTTGATCAACGAAATGTAAGACTTGCATTACGTGAGCGTTTCTCTCAAGGGAAAACGGTGTTAAATACATTTTCTTATACGGGGGCATTTTCCGTTGCAGCCGCATTAGGAGGCGCATACGAAACAACGAGCGTTGATCTTGCAAAACGAAGCCTATCAAAAACAATTGAGCAATTTAGTGTTAATGGAATTGATTATGAACAACACCAAATTAAAGTAATGAATGTATTTGATTATTTTCATTATGCTGCAAAACATAACATGAAGTTTGATGTTGTTGTGTTGGATCCACCAAGCTTTGCTCGAACGAAAAAAATGACATTTAGTACGTCGAAAGATTATCCTAAGTTGATAAAAGATGCATTAGCTATCACCGCACCAAAAGGAATCATAATCGCGTCAACAAATAATGCTAGCTTTGATATGAAGAAATTTAAAAGCTTCATCGATAAAGCATTTAAGGAAACAAATCAAAGCTATAAAATTGTTGAACAACATCAACTACCTGAAGACTTTTGCACACCAGACGAATATCCAGAATTTAATTACTTAAAAGTGTGTATTATACAATTATTGAAATAAGGATTGGTATTTATGAAATATACAAAATCAACGATGTTGAAATTAGTGAATGAAGAGCGAGAACTTCATGATGAGCTAAAGAAAATAAAAAGTGAAATGGGTTTAGAGAAAAACCGGGCATTAAAAGCTTTGTATCACTCTGTAGTAGCAGATGGTGGACGTTTCCAAACACGTTATCAAGAACTAGATCGTTAAGGGAACGAATAGAGGAAAAACGCTATGATCAAGACTGAGACAATTCCAAAGAAATTTGAAATTGTTTGCAGTCTTTTTTATTTTATCGACCTGATTGGCGCGAAGACTGTTGCTGCCGGCTTCGCCTTTCGCAAAGAGCACAGCTTCCTACTGGAACAGCACGAGCGGAAAATCCATTTTTGCGGTGAACGACCGCAAAAATTAGTTGGAGGAGCCGTGCCCGTGGAAAGCGTAGCGCCTGGAACGGAAATCGACGATTATCTTTTATATTTATAATGATGCTGAAATAAAACCTAACTCAAAACTGAAAAGTCATGAAAATTTTACGGCAAGTAAAATTTTCATGACTTTATTTTTTATCTTATAAAGTAGCAGTTCTTCTCCGCTTTAGCGTACGCTTGCGGGCATGGCTACAGCCTTTTCTTTCGCTTCCCTGATTCAAGATAGTATGAGTTATTCCAAAGACCCCGCACTCATTCCAGCAATACGTCCAGTTACAAGTGCGCTTGTAATATTGTAGCCACCAGTATAACCATGTATATCTAATATTTCCCCACAGAAAAATAACCCGTACTTTTTCTTAGAAGCCATTGTTTTTGGTTCGATTTCTTTGACAGAAACCCCTCCACCCGTTACAAAGGCTTTTTCTAAGGGTTGCGTCCCATGAACGTCCATTGTAAATGCAACAAGTTCACGTGCTAAGTGTCGAATTTTCTCTTGTGACAATTCTGGACCTGTGAGTGATGAATCAATTCCAGCACGCTCCATTAAAAATAACAACCATCTTTCAGGAGCAATTGATTTCCACAAATTTTTTACTGATTTTTTGGGCTCTTCTTTAATTAACTTATTTAAAAATTGTAAGCACGTTTCTTCATTGTAATCTACTAAAGTTTGGATACGAACCTGTACAGGGTTGTCGCCGTTCTTTTTGCGTTCTTTTACAATAAACTGACTACATCTTAAAATGGCAGGGCCGCTTATACCAAAATGAGTAAAAAGCATGTCCATTTGATGAGTAACAAGTACTTTTCCTTTTTTATTAAGTACGGAAACAGCTACATCGCGTAAAGCAAGACCTTGAAGTTCACGAGACTGGATGAAGGACTCTTTTGAGATAACTGGTACCTCTGTAGGATATAAATCTGTCACCGTATGTCCAGCACGCTCTGCCCAAGGATAACCATCACCTGTTGAGCCTGTTTGAGGCACCGCTTTTCCACCCACAGCTACGATCACTGCATTACTACGAATTTCTGTTCCGTCAGCAAGACGTGCACCCAAAATCTTCTCATCATCCATAAGTAATTTGCTAACAGTCGTTTGTAACCGTATTTCAACATTCAATCGTTTTAATTCAGAGACGAGTGCATCTACTACATCTTGTGCGCGGTTTGACACTGGAAACATTCGTCCATGGTCTTCCTCTTTCAACGCAACGCCTAATCCCTCGAAAAATGAAATGATATCTTCATTATTATAAACGGTAAATGGACTGTATAAAAAACGCCCGTTCCCCGGAATGTTCTTTACAATTTCCTCTGCAGGTAATCGATTTGTAACATTGCATCGTCCACCGCCAGAAATGGCCAATTTTTTACCGAGTTTACTTCCTTTTTCAATTAACATTACTTTTTTCTGCTGTTCTGCAGCAGCTATTGCAGCCATTAAACCAGAAGGCCCACCGCCAATTACAATTACATCTACCATGCCCAGAGCTCACTTTCTCTTAAATATTTACTGTCCCCATTATACACGGTTACACATTGTAGGGAAGCAGATCGCATGAGCTTTTATCTTACCTACTTAAACAATATTAAATTGAGGTATCAATTTACTACGTTTAATTGAAAACTTAAAGGAATAGCATTATAATCATTTATCGTAGCTACAAAATCTTACAAATATCGATTAAGATGATATGATGTAAAGGCTATGCTATTATTTTTAACACAAAATTTGAAAATAAATTAAGAATTTTGTTTGTACAGTGCAAAGAATGCACTCTTTTTTGAGCTTAATTGAAACCATGAGGTGAACATAAATGTGTGGATTTATAGGATATATTAATGGAACAAATATTATTGATCATCACCAAACTATTGAAAATATGATGAATACTATCATCCATCGAGGACCAGATAGTGGCGGTATACATACAGATGATAAAGTAACTTTAGGTTTCAGACGCTTAAGTATTATCGACTTATCGGATGTAGCAAACCAACCTCTTTATAGTGCAGATGGTAGTATTGTTCTTGTGTTCAATGGAGAAATTTATAACTTCCAAGAGTTACGTGAAGATTTAATTGCAAAAGGGCATACATTTAAAACAAAATCGGATAGTGAAGTTTTGATTTACGGGTATGTGGAATATGGTTTTGAATTTGTAAAAAAACTTCGCGGAATGTTTGCGTTTTGTATTTGGGATAAGAAGAATGATCTTCAGTTTATCGCACGTGACGGTTTTGGTATTAAACCGCTTTACTATACGAGTAATACTACAGATAAAACATTTATCTTCGGCTCTGAAATCAAAGCATTTTTACCACACCCATCATTTATTAAAGAATTAAACAAAGACGCTTTACGTCCATATTTAACATTCCAATACTCTTCTATGGATGAAACCTTCTTTAAAGGGGTTTATAAATTACCGCCAGCGCACTACATGGTAATTAAGAATGGTGAAAAGCGCATTGTGAAATATTGGGATAAGAAATTTAACGTAAGAGAAAAAACGTTAGAACATTATGTAAAAGAAATTCGCGAAACAATGAAAGATTCAGTTGAGAAGCACCAAATTAGTGATGTGAAAGTTGGTTCATTCCTTTCTGGCGGAATTGACTCAAGTTATATCACGGCTCTTTTACGTCCAAATAAATCGTTCTCTGTAGGGTTTAAAGACTATGAAGCAATGTTTAATGAAACGAACTTAGCAAAAGAATTATCTGATATATTAAATGTTCAAAATGAACGTAAATATATTTCTGCTGAAGAGTGTTTCGAAAAACTACCAACAATTCAATATCATATGGATGAACCACAATCGAACCCTTCATCTGTTCCACTATACTTCTTAAGTGAATTAGCAAGTAAAGATGTAACAGTTGTGCTTTCTGGAGAAGGAGCGGACGAGATTTTTGGTGGCTATCCATGGTACCAAAACTCTCCTAAAATGGAAAAGTACGAAAAAGTTCCATTTGGGCTTCGTAAAGTAATTCGTGGCATTGCTGAAAAAATGCCGAAAAATCAATATACACATTTCCTTGTAAAAGGTGGACAAACAGTTGAGGAACGTTTTATTGGGGAAGCCGTTGTATGGGATGAAGAGGATGCAGTTAACGTATTAAAACCAGCCTATAAAAATGGTCCATCAGTTAAGTCTATTACAAAACGTATTTACGATGAAGTACCTGGTGAAGATGACGTAACGAAAATGCAATATTTAGACTTACATCTTTGGATGCCAGGGGACATTTTACTAAAAGCTGACAAAATGAGTATGGCACACTCAATTGAACTACGAGTACCATTTTTAGATAAAGAAGTAATGGAGCTTGCGAAAAAAATCCCATCAAAATATCGTGTAAACGATATTAATACTAAATTTGCTCTACGTAAGGCCGCACATGAAGAGCTTCCAGAAGAATGGGCGAAACGTCCAAAACTTGGTTTCCCGGTTCCAATTCGTCACTGGTTACGTGAAGAAAAATACTATAACCTAGTAAAAGAAATGTTTACAACAGATTTTGCCAAAGAATTCTTTGATACAAATCAATTAGTTGGATATTTAGATGAGCATTATCAAGGAAAAGCAAACCGCGGACGTTATATTTGGACAACTTATGTGTTCTTAGTATGGTATAAACGATTCTTCGTAGATATGTAAGGGGGCTTAAGAATACATGGCTAAACAGGATTTTATTCCAGTAATTTTAGGTACTGATGTCAATGCATATGGAATGGCTCGTTCATTCCATATGGCCTATGGTACAGAGAGCCGTTGTGTTGGTCAGGGAAAATTGTTTATGACAGACCAATCAAGTTTCATTACCATTAAAGTAATTGAAAACTTTATGGAACCAACTATTTTCCTTCAAGGGTTGATTGACTACGCAAAGGAATTAACACAAGAGGCAACTAAGCTAATTTTAGTTGCAAGTAGTGATGGATATGCAGAGCTTGCCATTCGTCATAAGGAACAATTATCTGAATACTATGAAATGCCATTTGTCAATGAAAAATGGATTGACGAATTATTATATAAAGACCGATTTTATGATCTTTGTGAGAAGTATGGTTTAGACTACCCGGCGACGTATATTGTTTCAAAAGAACAACATACAAATGTAGAATTACCTTTTGATTACCCAATCGCGTTAAAACCTGCAGATAGTGTTGCGTATTTAGAAGCGGAATTTGAAGGGAAGCAAAAAGCATATATCATCAAAGATCAAGCTACTTTCGAACAAACATTACAAAATATTTATAACTCAACTTATACAGGAAAGATGATCGTTCAAGATTTCATTCCTGGTGATGATTCAAATATGCGAGTGTTAAATGCTTATTGTGGTCGAGATGGTAAAGTTCGCATGATGTGTTTAGGTAGACCTTTACTTGAAGATTGTACACCTAGTTTAATTGGAAATTATGTAGCGATTGTTAATGAATACAATGAAGATATTTATAAACAGTTCCAACAGTTTTTAGAGAATATTGGTTATACTGGCTTTGCAAATTTCGATATGAAATATGATGCACGTGATGGCAAATATAAAGTATTTGAAATTAATTTACGTCAAGGCCGTAGTAGCTTCTTTACAACAGGAAGTGGATATAATATCGCTCAATACGCAGCTGAAGATCTAGTTTATGGAAAAAAAGAGCCAGTTGTTTATGCAAAAACAGAACATCTATGGCTTGGTGTTCCAAAAGAAGTTGCTTTAAACTATACAGAAGACCAAGAAGCTGTGGAATATATGCGAAAACTAATTGCAGAAAACCGTTATTGTACAACATTAAACTACGATCAAGATAAATCCATTAAACGTTCTTGGAATGTTCGTAAGTATTATAAAAATTACGAAGAGCGTTATGAGAAGTATTTTACAAAGAAGGGTGACAAGTAATGCCGGTTGTTGATCAGACAAATGCGGCTGATTTGGAGCGTTATGAACAATTTGTTCGTACTGCTCCATTTGCAACTGCAACACAAGATACAGGTTGGTCCCATGTCAAAAACAATTGGAGACCACTTTATGTTTACTTAGAGGAAGATGGTCAAATTATTGCTGCGATGTCAATTCTGATGGTGAATGCTGTTGGTGATCAAGCGCTTGCATATTGCTGTAAAGGTCCAGTATGTGACCCAAAGGATACAGAATTGGTAGATAAGCTAATGAAGGAAGCAGCGCGTTACGCAAAAGAAGAAAATGCTTTTCTTTTACGCATTGACCCAGAAGTATTGTATGATGAAGACTTAGTAGAAGCATATCAATCTCTTGGCTATCGTTTGCGTTCACGTAATGTGTCATCACATGATACAACACAGCCTCGCTTTAATATGGTCCTTGATTTAAAAGGAAAAACAGAAGAAGAGTTATTAGCTAGCTTCCATAAGAAAACACGTTACAATATTCGCTTAGCTGAACGTAAAGGGGTTACTACTCGTTTCAGTCAATCAATTGATGACCTAAAGGTATTTTACGACTTATATGTTACAATGAGTGAACGTCATGGCATTACATATCGTCCGTATAATTACTATGAACGCATGTTAGAAGCTTACGGAGAAAATTTCCGTGTATACCTTGCAGAACATGAAGGTGACATTATTGCTGGAGCATTAGCATTAAGCTATGGTGATAAGACGTGGTATGCATATGGTGGAAGTCCGAATGTGAAACGTAATTTAATGGCTCCTCATTTATTACAATGGGAAATGATTAAATGGGCAGTAGAACAAAAGAAAAATCGCTATGATTTTGGTGGCGTTTTTGAATTAAACGATTCAGATGGTTTATATCGATTTAAAGAAGGATTTTGTTATCCTGACAATTATACCGAATATCTTGGTGAAATCGATTATGTACTTGATGAAGAAGCATATCAAACATTTATATCAAGATAATCTACAAGAAAGGGCTATCTCAATTGGTGAATTTACTTTTTGAGATGGTGCTTCTTTTTTAACCAAAGAAAAATTGATTCTTTGGTTTGATTTAATTTTAATGAAGCAAATACATACCTAAAACTTATGATTAAATTTTGTGTAAGCATATGTAGTAATATTTACTTAGTTCACTTTATCTTATAAAGATTGGATGGATATGATGTCCTCTTTGATGAAAGGCACAGCGATATTAACGATTGGAATGTTTTTATCAAAAGTGCTTGGCTTAATCTATATTTTTCCTTTTTACGCGATTGTAGGGGAAGAAAATGTGGCACTTTATCAGTATGCATATATCCCTTATACACTTATGCTAGCTGTTGCTGTTTCTGGAGCTCCAATTGCAGTATCGAAATTTGTTTCGAAATATAATGCAATTGGTGATTATGAATCAGGTCGGAAGCTTTTGAAATCGGGTCTTCTCACGATGATGATTACTGGTTTCTTAGCTTTTATTGTACTATTTTTACTCGCAACACCAATTGCAGAGGTTGTAATCAGTAGTGATAAGCAAGTCTTTTCTGTCGAGGAAGTTGCTTCTGTAATTCGCTGGGTAAGTTTTGCATTAATTGTTGTACCATTTATGAGTTTGTGGCGAGGCTTTTTTCAGGGCTATGGAAAAATGGAGCCTACTGCTGTTTCACAATTAGTTGAACAAATTGTCCGCGTCCTATTTTTACTTGCCGGTTCATATGCAGTAGTATTTATTTTTAAAGGAAAAGCTGAAACAGCTGTTTCATTATCTGTATTTGCTGCTTTTATCGGCGCAATTGGTGGGCTTGCGGTACTATTTTATTTCTGGAAAAAGTACAAAGTAGAATTCGAATTGTTACGAAGTCAAAGTGTAACGGGATCAGAAATTCAGCTTTCAAAAATTTACGGGGAAGTAATCAAATATTCGTTACCGATGATTTTTGTGGGGATGGCGAATTCATTATTCCAATTAGTTGATATGTTAACGTTTAATCGTGCAATGGCATCAATTGGTTTGTCCGAAGTCTCTGATATCTACTTAAGTATGATTAATTTTACAACGCATAAAGTTGTGATTATTCCGGTTATGTTAGCTACTGGTTTATCATTAGCCCTAGTACCGACCATTACTAAATATTACACTCAACGTGACTTTGGATTATTACATGATGCGATGGATAAAACATACCAAATTCTGATTTTCGTAACTTTACCAGCAGTGATCGGGATTTCTCTTTTATCGAATGAAATTTATTTCATTTTATATTCGGAAAGTGAAATGGGAGCGAGTATTTTGGCTCACTATGCACCTGTTGCTATATTATTTGCCTTGTTCCAAGTAACTGCAGCACTTTTACAAGGAATTGATTATCAGAAATGGATTGTCTTTAGTTTACTAACTGGATTATTAGTCAAACTAGTTCTTAATACACCTTTAATTAAAGTAATGCAAGCAGATGGTGCAATTATAGCAACTGCCATTGGATACATTATTTCAGTTGTCATAAATATTGTTGTATTAAAAAAGGCATTGGATTATCGTTCTGTTATGGTAAAACGTCGTATAATACTAATTTGTATTCTAACAATACTTATGGCCATTGGTGTATTTATTTCACACCAAGGGTTACTTGCTTTGTTTGGACAAGTAGAAAGTAAGATATCAGCCATCCTTGTTGCCATGGTTTGTGTTGCGGTAGGGATAATGGTTTACGGATATTTATCACTTCGACTCGGCCTAGCACAAAAGTTATTAGGTGGACGTATTACAAAAGTAGCTAATAAATTAGGGTTCAAGTAGGTGAGAAAATGCGATTAGATAAATTATTATCAAATATGGGATATGGTTCACGTAAAGAAGTAAAACAATTATTAAAACAAAAAGGTGTTACTGTTGACGGTGAAGTAGTAAAGGATTCAGCAATGCATGTGGATCCTGCAAACCAAAATGTAAGTGTTTTTGGAGAACGGGTAGAGTATACAGAATTTGTCTACTATATGATGAATAAACCACCTGGGGTTGTTTCAGCTACAGAAGATTTAAGAGATCAAACGGTGATCGACTTATTAGATCCTTTAGCGCAGCATTTTAAGCCCTTTCCTGTTGGACGGTTAGATAAAGACACTGAGGGACTATTACTACTTACAAATGACGGTAATTTAGCACATAATTTACTTTCTCCGAAAAAGCATGTTCCGAAGACGTACTATGCCATCATTAATGGAGTTGTGACGGAACAAGATGTGGAAGCGTTTAAATTAGGAGTAGAATTAGATGATGGTTATATAACAAAGCCAGGACATCTTGTTATTCTAAAATCTGCGCCAACTTCCGAAATTGAATTAACAATACAGGAAGGGAAGTTCCATCAGGTCAAGCGTATGTTTGAAACACAAGGGAAAAAAGTGACTTATTTAAAACGTCTTTCAATGGGAAGTTTAGAATTGGATGACTCCTTAGAGCTTGGTGATTATCGGGAGCTAACTACTGAGGAATTAAATTTATTAAAAAATCCATCATAGTAATGCATTTGAAGTAGGTTTTCTAACGAAATTAACATGTTAATAACACATAAAGAAAGAAAAAAGAATGACCCCGACGAAAGGTCATTCTTTTTTCTTTGTTCAGATGAAATTCATCTTAAGGTGGTAAATATAAATTGGGTACGAATCTCTTTTTCAGTTTGGAAAACAATTGAAAAAAAGATATACCTTCAGCGAGTCGAGCGATTAATAAAAGAATTGACACGTGTTAACACGTGTCCGAAACTCGGACTGAGATTTGCCAATTCATAATTGTATGGGTTGAATAAGTCTAGCTTATTCTTATATTCTAAGATGTCAATTTAACTTTTTTCTTCGTCGTTGTCCATTTGCCTCTACTTGGGCTTACAACTAAGTCATTAAAGGCTAACACATTCAAATCTCTCTGAATGGTGCGAGGAGTGATATTGAACTCTTCGACTAAATCCTGTGTAGACACCGTCCCGTTGTTAAGGATAAACATGTACACGTCTTTAATACGATTAAGCATTCTGTCAGTAGTTGGTTTCATAAAAACCACTCCTTCGATCTTAATTCTCATGGCAAAGACTAGCGGACGACACAAGTGCAGAGGTGCACTATAGGCTTTAAATTTCTGCCTTAGACATCCCCTTTTCTAATTTTATTTGTCAACTTATAGATTCTGACAGTGTCATTATAACAACAAACTATTAATAATTCCATAATTCTCAGTTAATTAATATAATTTTTACAATGTTTATAGTTAGAAATAGAGTTGTTTACACATTATATGCAAGTAGGTCTTAACTTTAGTTGTTTTTTTATGAAGAAATAGTAAAATAACCGTATTAAGGGGTGATTGTTTATGGATTGGCTAAACTTGGCCGAGTCAAGGAAAGATGAATTGATTTCGGAATTACAGCAATTAATTCAAATTGAAAGTGTACTTGATGAAGAAAAAGCAACATCGGAAGCTCCCTTTGGTCCTGGTCCTCTTGAAGCCTTAAATTGGTTACTTAAAAAAGGGGAAGAGCAAGGATTCAAAACAAAATCCATTGACCAAGTCGCTGGTCATATCGAAATGGGAGAAGGAAATGAATTACTTGGAATCCTTTGTCATGTCGATGTTGTACCAGCAGGAGATGGGTGGACATACCCTCCATTTAAAGGTGAAATCGTAAATGGGAAGTTGTTTGGCCGAGGTGCAATTGATGATAAGGGCCCAACAATGGCAGCATGGCTTGCAATGAAATTGGTAAAAGATGCAGGAATTCCGTTAAATAAAAGAGTAAGAATGATCATTGGTAGTGATGAAGAAAGTGGTTTCCGTTGTGTTTCACGTTATTTTGAAAAAGAAGAAATGCCATCCATTGGATTTGCCCCAGATGCTGATTTCCCTCTTATTAACGCAGAAAAGGGCATAGCTACATTACAGTTATCACAAACTAGTAATATAGAAACAAATGAACAATTAATATCATTTCAAGCAGGTAAAAGAACGAATATGGTCCCTGACATCGCACAAGCAACTGCCCTGAATCTAGTAGACCAAATAGAAGACAACTTCCAAATATTTTTACAAGAGCAAAAAGCTGAAGGTGCTGTAGAGAAGAAAGGAAATCAATACATTTTTACTGTAAAAGGAAAATCTGCTCATGCAATGGAACCAGAAAAAGGTCGAAATGCAGCCGTGTTATTATCGAAGTTTTTATTGGAACATTTAACAACTCCTGCAAGCTTAGATTTTGTAAAGTTTATTGTAAAAGTATTTGACGGGGAACCTTATGGGCAAGCATTAAAATTGAATTTTGCAGATGAGATGTCTGGCGAAACAACCCTAAATGCAGGAATTGTTTCATTCGATCAAAACCAAGGTGGAAAAATTCAAGTGAGTATGCGTTATTCGGTCACATATCCATTTGAAGAAAAAATAACAAATGCTCAAAATGAATTACATTCAAAACCATTTGCACTTGATGTCGTCTCAAATTCCGAGCCACACTATGTAAGCGAAGAAGATGAATTTGTTCAAACCTTATTGAATGCTTATAGAAAATATACGAATGACGACATAGGGAAACCATTATCAACCGGTGGTGGAACATATGCTCGGACAATGAAAAAAGGTGTAGCATTTGGAATGTTGTTCCCTGGTGAACCAGATGTAGCCCACCAGATAGATGAATTTGTTGTTATTGAAAATTTAGTAAAAGCTGCTGCAATCTATGCAGAAGCAATTGTTGAGCTAGCAAGTAAATAAGAATGGCTAGAAGTTTTTCCGACTTCAAAGATCTATTATTTCTTAACTTTTAAAATGAAAATGGGGTGCTATTGTGGAATACACATTATGGAATGATAAAATTGTAAATGATCAAGAAGTAATTATTGATAAAGAAGACCGTGGCTATCAATTTGGTGATGGAGTTTACGAAGTAATTAAAGTATATGATGGGGAAATGTTTACTGCTGAAGAACATATCAATCGTTTTTATTTGAGTGCTGAAAAAATTCGAATAACAATTCCATACACAAAGGATAAATTACACAAATTACTACACGAATTAGTTGAAGCAAACAACTTAAATACGGGGAATTTATATTTCCAAATTACGAGAGGCACAGCACCACGTATTCACCAATTCCCAGGTGATACTGTTTTACCTGTCTTAACTGGTACTACGAAAGAATCGCCACGCCCCTTAGAAAATTTTGAAAAAGGTGTTTCGGCAACGTTCGTTGAGGATATTCGTTGGTTACGTTGTGATATTAAAACTCTAAATTTATTAGGTGCGGTTCTAGCAAAACAAGAGGCACACGAAAAAGGATGCTACGAAGCAATTTTACACCGTGGAGAAATCGTTACTGAAGGTTCTTCTACTAATGTGTTTGGCATAAAAGATGGTGTCCTATATACACATCCTGCAAATAATTTAATCTTACATGGTATTACTCGTGCAGTTGTTTTGAAGTGTGCGGAGGAGATAGGGCTTCCTGTTAAAGAACAGGCCTTTACAAAGACACAGGCTATAGAGATGGACGAACTGTTTGTTTCTTCAACAACATCAGAAATAACACCGGTAATTGAAATCGACGGACAAAAAATAAATAGTGGAAATGTGGGTGAATGGACGAGTAAATTACATGCCCAGTTCCAAACTAAAATTCCTAATTCATTGAAAGCATAAAGATTTCACAATTAAACACAATATTTTATTCGAAAGAATTCGCGACAAAGTAGGAAAGTGAGCTCATCAAGACGTAGTAGGAGAGTTGGCAAAAAGGTGAGAAATCCTTTTGCTCGGTTCAACAAACTACTCAATTGTGTGCTTAAGATTACACGAAATGGAGCGAATTCTTTTTGATTGACATAAAGAATGATCTTGGGAAAGGGTAATTGGACGGGCCACTATTTTTTTTATAATGCCTCATGTAAAATTAAACTATTGATACATAGAAAAGATGGAGTGTGTCGTAATTGGCTCAATTAATAAAGCTTCAAGATTATATTTCAAGATATCAAGTTGGATTAAACCGATACCCAACCCAATTTGTTCGCGTAAAAAAGAGTCAATGGGAACGAATAAAACAACAGTGGGAATTAGGAAAGGAAATTCCTAAATGGGAACATATAGAAGAGTTTGAAGAAGAAAAAAGTTCAAAACGTTTTTCCTTTATTAACAAATTCTTAAGAAGAAAACCGGCGAATGAAGAAGATTTAGAACAAGTGAATGTCTCTGACGAATTAATTTCAAATGATGAAGATGAAGCAAATGATGAATTTGACTTACTATTCGAACCGAATATTGTATATCACCCCCAAAATTTAGAGGATTTAAAGAAAATGTTTCTGAATCAATTTTTCCATTTTCAAATTAAATGGGCAAGTTCAACTTTAAGAGAAAAATCATATGTGGATCCCAAATTTTTAAGAGATAGTTTTTTACGCAATGTTTTACAACGCTTACCAGATAATTATTTAGTATTTTATTATCCAATAGTTCAAGTGAAAAAGGCACCAGTCGAATTAGATATCATAATTTTAACCCCAACTGATTGCCTATGTATTACCCTTGTTGAATATGAAAATCAAGCAGTATATTTGGGTAACGGTGAACGGTTCTGGACTAAAAAAGTAGGAAAGACTGATAAGAAAGTATTAAATCCGATGATTCAATTAAATCGAATGGAGTCCATATTATCTAAACTCTTTAGCCAGGGGAATATTGATATGCCGATACGAAAAGTATTACTTTCTAGAAATGGCTTTTTTGACTACCCCGGAACTGCTTTTAATGTCAAATTTATAGATAAAAGGGAATTTCCTAATTGGATGCAAGGGTTACGGCGTTCACCATCACCAATGAAGCATATGCAAATTCAAGCAGCACAAGCTATTTTAAATCATGTTCAAACAACTTCCTATAATCGAGATATATGGAATACCGAAAAAAAAGAGCAGTAGCGGATCGTAGTCGGAAATTATGGATTTTTAGAAACTTAAAAGATTAGGGAATAAGTTTCCGATATTTTTACCACGACCGCTAGAGGAAAAAATCTCCAGAAAGCCAAATTAATATAGCAGTAATATGAAAATTGTAGAGAATTAAGTTATAATTAACTTTAACTTCATTTAATAAGAAAGCTGCGCGTAACTGCGCCATGCAAATTAGAATTGAGTAACAACAAAAGAAATGAGGACTAGTAAGTGAGATTAAGAAACAAACCTTGGGCAGAGGAATTTATTAATGCACATCCTGAGATCATTATCCAAAATCCAGAACAATACAAAGGTAAGTGGAAAGAGGTATTCCAAAATGATCAACCACTCCATATTGAAGTAGGGACTGGTAAAGGACAATTTGTGTTAGGGATGGCAAAAGCCAATCCACATATCAATTATATTGGAATTGAACTTTATGATAGTGTAATTGTATGTGCCCTAGAAAAAATCGTAGAAGCAGATGCACCGTCTAATTTACGCTTATTAAAAGTAAATGGGGCAGATTTAAATAAATATTTTGAGAAAAATGATGTAAGTCGTGTTTATTTAAATTTTTCAGATCCTTGGCCAAAAACGCGACATGCAAAACGTCGCCTAACACACGAAGGATTTTTGAAAATATATGAATCGATTTTAATCGATCGTGGCGAAGTTCATTTTAAAACAGATAACCGTGGATTATTTGAGTATTCATTAGTCAGTATTTCAGAGTACGGCATGCTTTTAAAATATGTTTCACTTGATTTACATGCAAATATGCCTGAAGACAATATCATGACAGAATATGAAGAAAAATTCTCCGCAAAGGGACAACCGATTTATCGCCTAGAAGCACAATTTATTAAAGAATAAAGCAAAGTTTTATTGGCTATAGGGATAACAGTCAGACAGCAGTCGTCATTCATCGTTTAGAATTTGATTTCAAACCTAATAAGATGAACAAAGGGGAGAAATGGGAATGGACAAACTTCAATTTCATGGCATGTCTTTAACATGGTTAAACGGGGGAGTTACTTCACTTGATGGGGGAGCGATGTTTGGGGTAGTACCAAAACCACTTTGGTCTCGAAAATACCCTGTTAACGAGTTAAATCAAATAGAACTTGCTTGTGAGCCAATGTTAATTCAATACGAGGGAAAAAATTACTTAATTGACAGCGGTGTTGGATTTAATAAACTAACAGAAAAGCAACTTCGTAATTTTGGTGTAACAGAGGAGTCTACAATATTAGAGAGTCTTAAAGAACTTGGGATAACTGCAGAAGATATACATTATGTTTTAATGACTCATTTACATTTTGATCATGCAGGTGGGTTAACACGTTGGGAAGGAGAAACTCTAGTTCCAACTTTCCCAAATGCAAAAATTTATACTTCTAAAGTTGAATGGGATGAAATGCGTAATCCTAATATTCGTTCTCGCAACACTTATTGGAAGGAAAATTGGGAGCCTATTCAACACTTAGTTGAAACGTTTGAAGATCGTTTACAAGTGGCACCTGGAATTGAAATGATTCATACAGGAGGTCATAGTGATGGTCATGCCATTATTAAACTAACGCAAAATGGGGAAACTATGCTACACATGGCTGATATCATGCCGACACATGCTCATCAAAATCCTCTTTGGGTATTAGCTTATGATGATTATCCAATGACAAGCGTTTTTGCAAAAGAAAAGCTCCTAAAAGAAGCACTTGCCAATGGCTATAAATTTATTTTTTATCATGATGCTTACTACCGAATGATTCAGTGGGATGAATCAGGTAAAATCGTTGTTGATTCCTTGAGCCGTACAAAAGAAGCGAGAATTCAATTTCAAAGATAAAAGAAACGGAGTACAGTTGTACTTCTAATTCTTTAAAGAATAATACAAGGGACAGTCATCGTAAACTAATATACACGAGGACTGTCCCTTTATAAAACTTATTTGTTAGCTGTTGCGACTTTGCACTCGCGCACTTCACTTCTTCCGGCGAGGGCAGAAAGCGCCCTTTAAGCCGGTTCCTCCAGTTGTTGTCAGAGTTAATCGGGCGTACTTCGCCTTTCTTTTTGGATGACTAACGGATTACGATTTTACTAAGTCAACGATTACACCTGAACGCGCGTCGGCCGCAAATTCAAAATACTCAATTTCGCCATCGACCATTCTAGAAATGCCACCTCGATACACTGGTATTGACATGACTCCGTTATCAAAGTCCTCAGTTTTCATGTAAATCCAAGAACCATCAATTGGTGTTTCTTTTTTAAATTCTGCTTTGACATTGTTAAGCACTTGATTTGCAGGAACATACGGTGAAATTTTTTCAGATGCTTCTTTAATAACGATTGCAGCAGCTAATCCTGTTGCTACTCCTAACATAAAATCACGTAATTTCATAAGTCATCCTCCTTTGCACTATTATTTATTTTACCATTATTAATACCATCAGACCAAATTTATGCAGTAAAAGAAACCGATAAGATCTTTACTTAAAAACCTTAATTTCTAGCACGATTAATTCGAATATGGAAATGTTTATGCTACTATAAAGAAGTTAGAAAAGAAAATAAGGAGTGTTCCGAATATGAATCAGGAAACTTTACAGCTTTTTAAAACGTTAACAGAATTACCAGGTGCTCCTGGAAATGAACATGCTGTGCGAAAATTCATGCGAGGGGAACTCGAGAAATATTCAGATGAAATTATCCAGGACAATTTAGGTGGGATTTTTGGTTTAAGAAAAGCTGAAGATTCAAATGCACCAAAAATTTTAGTTGCAGGGCATATGGATGAAGTTGCTTTTATGGTAACAAATATCACTGACAACGGAATGCTTCGCTTTCAAACATTAGGTGGCTGGTCAAATCAAGTTTTACTAGCACAACGTGTGACTGTATATGCGAAAGATAAAGAAATCCCAGGGGTAATTGCTTCGATCCCTCCACATTTATTATCAGATGCTGAAAAGTCTAAACCAATGGAAATTAAAAATATGCTAATTGATGTTGGCGCAGATAGTAAAGAAGATGCTGAAAAGATGGGGATTCAACCAGGTCAGTCCATAATTCCTATATGTCCATTTACACCAATGGAAAACCCGAAAAAAATCATGGCCAAAGCATGGGATAATCGATATGGTTGTGGATTAGCAATTGAACTATTAAAAGAATTACAAAACGAAAAAGTTGTTAACCATTTATATTCAGGTGCGAATGTAATGGAAGAGGTTGGATTGCGCGGAGCACAAGTTTCTGCCTACATGATTAAACCTGATTTATTTTTCGCATTAGATGCTTCTCCTGCTAACGATACAACTGGTGATAAAAATCAATTTGGGCAATTAGGAAAAGGTACGTTACTACGAATCTTTGACCGTACTATGGTGACACATAGAGGAATGAGAGAGTTTATATTAGATACAGCAGAATCGAATAAGATTCCTTATCAATATTTCGTTTCTCCAGGTGGAACGGATGCAGGGAAAGTGCATATTGCCAATGAAGGAATTCCAAGTGCTGTCATAGGTATTTGTTCCCGTTATATTCATACAGCCGCATCAATTATTCATATAGATGACTATGCTGCAGCAAAAGAGCTATTAGTAAAACTAGTTAAATCAGCAGACCGTTCTACAGTTGAAAGTATTCGTCAAAATGTATAGAACTCGCTAAGTAATATATTTAGATATAACACTGACAATGGATAAAAGTGAAGAGAGAGTGATCACAACACTCTCTTTTTCTTTTTTTAATATACAAATGGAACAAAAATTTATAAAGATAAAACGGGTGAAAGTAATGAGAGTAGCAATCGGTACAAAAAATAGAGCAAAAACAAAAGCAATTGAAAATGTTGTAAGTACATACTTTAATGAAGCCAGATATGAGCAATTCAATGTATCTTCTAATGTTTCAGAGCAGCCTTTTTCAGACGAGGAAACAAGACAAGGGGCAATTAATAGAGCAGTAAATACATTAAAAGCATCGGGTGCTGATTTAAATTTTGGTCTTGAAGGTGGAGTTCGTGAGATGGATGGAGTAATGTATTGTTGCAATTGGGGAGCACTTGCTTTAAAAGATGGAACAATGATTACATCAGCTGGTGCAACGTTTATTTTGCCAAAAGAGATTGCTGACCAATTACGTGATGGCAAAGAACTTGGGCCAGTAATGGATGAGTACACAAATGAAATTGGGACAAGACATAACTCCGGTGCGATTGGTGTATTTACAGCCAATTTGGTCGATCGTACAGAAATGTTTGAACACATCGTCAAGCTACTAATAGGGCAATATATATTTCACAATTCCTTAACTAAATGATAGAGTAGTTTAAAAATTCGAGCTATGTTTATTGCAAGAATTAAAATCTATCATTACAATGTATGTTGGAATAGAAAGTGAGGAATAATGTATGAAACGGAAATGGTTTCTTGCAATAACAATATTCACTTTAGTTCTAGTATTAGCAGGGTGTGGGAAATCTGTAGAAGAACAGATTGATACAGGCGTAGCTAGTGCACAAACAGTATTTGAAGAAAATCCTCAAAAGCCAAATCAAACATTAGATAAAATAGAATTGTTTGTTCCAAAAGGATATACTGTTGAACAAAGTGAAGATAAAAACAACCTTCTTTTAAAAAAAGGTAATGAAAGCTACATTCTTTTTGTTAATATAAATGAAGATGAAGATAGTAATCTTCATTACGAAATTCTAAAGAACAACAAATCTAACCAGATTGTAAAAGAACAAACAGTCGAGTTAGATGGTGCCTTTGGATTTACAGCGGTTGTTGAACACGGTGAACAATTTGAGCTCGTTGTAAGTAGCGGTGGAGTTAAAATGACGACAATTTCAGAAGATAAAAATATCGATGTAAAACTTGTCGACATGATGCAAATTGTTCGTTCAGTAAATATATTAGATTAAAAATTAGTATTATTTAGAGTGTAGACAAGTTCGACTCAATTGAATTTGTTTGCACTCTTACCTTTTATTTAATAGCTTAATTACCTGACCATACATAAAAGTAAGAAGTAATGAATACGGTTCACTTTACGGAAACTAACTCTTTGTGTAGGATGTTATTAGGAATGAAAGGGTTGACTACATGAAATCGAAACAACTAGTTGAAGAATTAAAAAAACGATTAGATGACCAAAGATATGAATTTAATTTCGATCAAGAACATGACAAATTAAGAATCGAACACAAGTCGATCAAACGCGGAATCGATATTTCACTTCCTGAAATATTATCCAAATATAATGTAAGAAAAGAAAAAGCCATAGAAGAAGTCATTTATACAATCGACCAAACCTTTTTAGCAATGGAAAAGGAACATACCGAAGGATTCCAAGATTTATCATTGGTGTATCCAATCATTCGTTCTACCTCATTTCCATTAACATCCAAAGAAGGCCATCATTTTATTACGACTGACCATACTGCCGAAACGCGCATTTATTATGCACTTGATTTGGGCAATACATATCGTTTAATTGATGAATCCATGCTTTCGAAGTTAAATGTAACAGCTAATCAAATTCGTGAAGCTGCTCGCTTTTCAGTTCGAAAATTACCTACGAATATGAAAAAAGACGAGGTAGCGGGGAATATCTATTATTTCATCAATGAAAATGATGGGTATGATGCAAGTCGAATTTTAAATGATGCTTTTTTAAATAAAATGAAGAATCAAATTGAAGGAGACATGACTGTATCTGTCCCTCATCAAGATGTATTAATTATTGGTGATATTCGAAATGAAACAGGTTATGATGTATTAGCACAAATGACAATGCATTTCTTTTCAGTTGGAGCTGTGCCAATTACTTCATTATCATTTGTTTATGAGAATGGCGAGTTAGAGCCAATTTTTATATTAGCAAAGAACAGAGTGAAAAAGGAGCAAGATGAAAAATGATTGTAGCATATAATAAAAAATACGTTGGAGATGTATTACTAGTCCAATTAGCAACAGAAGCAATCGTAAACACGGAAGTTGAAAAAGTGCAAGATGTTGCAATACTAAAAGAAAAAGAAACTGGAGAAATCAAAGCATTTAATTTATTCAATGCAAGTAACTACCTTGAATTAGATGTACAAGGTAATGTGGATATTACACCTGAACTAGTACAAAAAATTGAAGCTGCTTTAAAAGAAAACGGAGCACAGGTTTCATTAGATGTAGATTTTTCTCCTAAATTTGTAGTAGGTTTCGTTGAAGAAAAAGAAAAGCATCCAAATGCTGATAAATTAAGTATTTGTAAAGTAAATGTTGGAGAAGAAACATTGCAAATTGTATGCGGTGCTCCAAATGTAGAAGAGGGTCAAAAGGTTGTAGTAGCAAAAATTGGTGCTGTTATGCCTTCAGGAATGGTTATTAAAGAAGGAAATTTACGCGGAGTTGATTCATTTGGTATGCTTTGCTCTGCTCGTGAACTTGCAATTCCAAATGCACCATCTGCAAAAGGTATTTTAGTACTAGATGAAGGTGCAGAAGTAGGACAACCTTTTACGGTCACATCAAAATAATCATCTAATATAGAGAATTCGCTAAATCATCTAGTATGAGGGCGAATTCTTTTATTTTTGAAAATGTATTACAGATTTTTTGACAACCTTTTCAAGTTGCTATATAAAGGAATTTTTAAAGAAAAATCGAACATTATACATAAGCACTTTAATTACTTTCATTTAATTATTAGTCCAAATTGAAATATTTACAAATCTGATTAAAAATTCATTTCAAAAGTTTTCATCTTTTGTTTAAATGTTTTATCATTGTTATCATTTTGCAATGTAATTATGATATGCTTTTGCTAAAAGCGTTTCTTTTAAAGAAAGGCAGATTATTTTTATAATGGGGACTCCTTCGCAATAACTTAATCAATTTAGGTAATAAGATTTATTGGTTAAAATTAAAAGAGCCCATTTTCTATATTTGACATATAATAAAATGGCTATGTTTTTAGGAAAGAGTGATTAGCAATGAACTGGTTTAAAAAACATTTATCGAAATTATTTTTAGCTGAAATAGATGATGATGATGATGAATTGATCGAGTACGAAAATGAAAAAGAAGAAAACGTGAAAAATAATCCACAACAGATTAATCAAGTGAAGAAAGCATCCTTTCGTTTCCCAGTAATATCAGATGATGAACTGGATGATTCAAAGCCTTCCATGAAGCATTCTACGAAATTAAACCGTTCACTTGAAAGTCATGGAGATTCATATTCCGTTAATTATGTAAAGTCTTCCATCCAACTCCCATCAGGTTCGCAAGTTTATGATGTGGAAGTCTCAAGGATACGTGAATTACTAGAAAAACGGCAAAAGAAAAAAGGTAAACCTACTAGGGTTCATCATTCAATTCAGAGGGTAGAAACCCAAAAAGTTGAGAAAGTACCAATTCGTCAGGAAAAAAATCGACCACAGGTACCGAAACAAAAAGAAGTTGAGCAAAATACAATAGATCCATATCGAAAGAGATTTGTACCATCTAAGGTACCATCTCCTATTTACGGTTATTCAAAACCAAGCCCTTTAAATGAACTACTAACGAAAAGAGCAGATGAGGAACCGACAACTTCAAAGGATATTGATTCATTAATCTACGATAAAGGCTTGAAGAATGAAAGGGATTTAGAACTTAATAAGGTTGAAGTACACGATGAGTATGAATATGTAAAAGAAAATAAAGAAGTTGCTGCTACTATGGAAATAATAGAAGAACAAACTTCCATAGAAAAAGTAGAAAACCAAAATACAGTAGAAAAAATTGAAGCTCCTCTTGCTGAAAAAGTAATCGATGAACCGATCGTTATAGAAAAACAAACCGATGTAAAAACAATAGTGGTTAGTAATGAAGTCATCGGAGAACAAATGAATGATGTTCATGTAGAAGAGCAACGTGCAATGGAAGTCAATGAGGTGCAGATTACTGAGGAAAGTACCAATGTAATAATAGAGCAAGACGCCGAGTCAAATACTTACTCAGAAGAAAATGAACTTAGCGAACAAGAAATTAATGAGCAAGCGAATATCAACGAGGATCGAATCTATGAAAAAAATGAAGAGGTTTCAAGAGTTGCAGACGATGTGGTGGATGATGTAGTAGAGGGAGATTCTCCGAAATTTGAACTCAATGATGAAATTTTAGAAATGGATCCAGCAGTGAACCGTTCATTGGAAGATGGAGTTCTTCATGAAGAAACAACAATCAGCCAATTGGAAGATAATAATATGGCATTAAATGAGGAAAACGCTCAAGAGAGTTTTTCGACTAAGAAAGAAGAGTCAAAAGGTAGTAAACTTCCTTTTAATGTACTAATGCTCAAATCTGATAAAGAAAAGTTGGCACTTAAAGAAAAAGCAAAATCATTGTTATACGTGAAAAATAACAATCATACACAACTAACTGAATCAACTCAGCCGTTAACTGTAAAGAAAGAAGTTGAAAATCTTCTAATACAGAATAATGATGATCATGATTTAAACGTCCCAAATTTATCATTGAGCAATCCGGTACTACAAGAAGGAAAATCTACTGAAGAACAAGAGGTTGAGACGGAAACTCTGCAAACGGAAAATGTTGAGGAAATAACAAAACCTATTGTGGTAAATACTTCGAACTCAACTGAAGAAACTCCAATGGAAAATACTGAGGAAGTTGAAAATTCCCCAGTTTTCATTGAAGCGGAACAAGTTGTAAAGGCTCCTACAAAAGTATATGTAAAACCATCAATTGATTATTTATCTCCGCCAGAAGAGAAAACACAAGATCGTGATTGGATGGATAGTCAAGCTGATATTCTTGTAGAAGCGTTATCTCACTTCCAAGTAACAGCACAAATAGAGTCAATTATGCAAGGTCCAGCAGTTACTCAATTTGAAATTACAGTTGGTCATGGAACGAAGGTAAGTAAAATACGAAACTTAGCTGATGATCTAAAGCTAGCGCTTGCAGCAAAAGATATTCGAATTCAAGCCCCTATCCCAGGTAAAAGTTCAATAGGAATTGAGATTCCAAATCGAATTTCACGCGCAGTTCGCTTATCGGAAGTAACAACAAGTGAATCGTTTCAACAATCGGAATCTCCTTTAGAAGCTGCTCTAGGACTTGATTTAACAGGTAAACCTGTGACAATCGACTTGCGTAAAATGCCTCACGGTTTGATAGCAGGCGCTACTGGTTCCGGGAAGTCAGTTTGCATTAATTCCATATTAGTGAGTCTCCTTTATAAGGCTGATCCGCACGAATTAAAATTAATGTTAATTGACCCAAAAATGGTAGAGTTAGCTCCATTTAATCATATTCCTCATTTAGTCAGTCCTGTTATTACGGACGTAAAAGCTGCAACTGCAGCGCTAAAGTGGGCTGTTGAAGAAATGGAAAATCGTTATCAATTATTTGCTCACGCAGGTGCTCGTGACTTACCACGATATAATAAACTTGCTGAGGCAAATGGAGAATATAATAAAAAGCTTCCTTATATTCTAATCGTAATAGATGAGTTAGCTGATTTGATGATGATGTCACCGGCTGATGTTGAAGAAGCAATAGCGAGAATAGCTCAAAAAGCAAGGGCATGTGGAATACATTTAATATTAGCAACGCAGCGTCCTTCAGTAGATGTTATTACTGGTTTAATAAAATCAAATATACCAACCCGTATAGCATTTGCAGTTTCTTCACAAATTGACTCAAGGACAATTCTTGATGCTCAAGGTGCTGAACGTTTACTAGGCAGAGGCGATATGTTGTATTTAGGAAACGGTATGAGCGCTCCAACCCGTCTTCAAGGAACCTTTGTGACAGATGATGAAATCGAAGAAGTGATTGAACATGTTAGACAGCAGGGGGAACCAGATTACTTCTTCCAACAAGAGGAATTATTAAAAAAAGCAGAAGTAGTTGAAGAGCAAGATGAGTTGTTTGAAGAGGTGTGTCGTTTTGTATTTGAACAGGGTACAGCATCTACTTCTTCAATCCAACGAAAATACCATATTGGCTATAATAGAGCAGCACGTCTAATTGATATGCTTGAAAAACAAGGATTTGTTTCTGAACAAAGAGGAAGTAAACCTCGAGAAGTTTATATCACAGAATCTGATTTAACATCAATGTTTGAGTGATGAGGGGGAAATCCCTCTCATTTTTTTTCAAGTGAGAAAATAGACTAAAAGAGTGCATTTGACTCTAAAAACATAGAATACTACATTTATTGTTTAATATAATTAGTGCTATAATTGGTTATGTTTTTAAAAATAAACTATTATGCACAAACTAAATTTAAAATTACATTCGCATATTCAAGTGGGGTCAATTGTATCCCGGGAGGTTTTTAACATGACAGTATATCATTTTACAGGAATCAAAGGTTCTGGAATGAGTTCCTTAGCTCAAATTTTGTTTGACTCAGGAGAAAAAGTTCAAGGATCAGATGTTGCAACATATTATTTTACAGAACAACCATTAAGAGATCGTAATATTACCATTTTAGAATTTAATCCAGATAATATAGAGCCGGGGATGACGGTCATTGCAGGGAATGCTTTTCCTGATGATCATCCAGAACTTGTGCGTGCAAATGAACTAGGAGTAGAAGTCATTCGATACCACAAATTCCTTGGTGATTATATTAAAAATTATACATCCATTGCCATTACTGGTGCACATGGGAAAACATCTACGACTGGATTAATGAGCCATGTTATCGGTGGATATATGCCAACATCTTTCTTAATTGGGGATGGTACAGGTTCGGGGAAAGAAGAAGCTTCATTCTTTGTTATGGAAGCTTGTGAATACAGACGTCATTTTCTAGCATACCATCCTGACTATGCTGTCATGACGAATATTGATTTTGACCATCCTGATTATTTCGCAAATATTGAAGATGTTTATTCTGCATTTCAACAGATGGCATTGCAAGTGAAAAAGGCAATCATCGCTTGTGGTGATGACGAGAACCTTCAAAAAATTCAGGCAAACGTACCTGTTGTTTATTACGGGTTTGGAACTCATAATGATTTCTCTGCTCGTAACATCGTTAAAACTACTGAAGGTACTACTTTTGAAGTGTACGTAAGAAATGAATTCTATGATAAATTCTTCATTCCAATGTACGGAGATCATACTGTATTAAATTCATTAGCCGTTATTTCTTTATGCCATTACGAAGGAATACCTGCTCAATTAATTCAAGAACGATTAAGTACTTACTCTGGTGTGAAAAGAAGGTTTACTGAAACAAAAATTGGGAACAATGTCCTTGTAGATGATTATGCTCATCATCCAACAGAAATTAAAGCAACTATACAATCTGCACGTCAAAAGTATCCTGATCAGGAGTTAGTTGCCATATTCCAGCCACATACGTTTACAAGAACACAAGCCTTTTTACAACAATTTGCTGATAGTTTGAAAAGTGCAGATGCTGTATATTTATGTGACATTTTTAGTTCAGCTAGAGAAAAGTCTGGCTCATTATCGATCCAAGATCTAGTTTCATTGATTGAAGGTAGTGAGGTACTTAAGATTGAATCTATAGAAGTTCTAAAAAATCATAAAGATGCAGTTTTCCTATTTATGGGTGCAGGGGATGTTCATAAATTCCAGGATGCATTTGAAGAAAAGCTAAAGAACTAAGCATACATGTTGTAAATAGTATAGGGTTTCTTTAAGAGAAGCGGGAATCCTCTAGATTAGATAGTACGTCAGATGCGAAAGATTATTCGCCGGGTAAAAGGGGCCACTCAGGAAGAACAGTGAGTTGGTCCTTTTTGCAAATATTGAAGGAATTATAAAATATTTGTCGAAAAGAATATGTAACTAGTCATAGGAGGTCATCATCTTGGAAGTCATTTTATACATCGCGGCATTAATTGCAGCAATTGGTTTTTTAGTATTATGTTTTAGCGTAGGTATGACATTATTTTCACTTAAAAACACACTTAACAGTATGGCAGGAACAGTAGCTGGAATTGAAGGACAATTAGAAGGCATCACACGTGAAACTACCTTTCTTTTAGAGAAAACAAATTCTTTAGCTGAGGATATTGTGGAAAAATCAGAGAAATTAAATACGGTTGTAAATGCGGTTAAAAATATCGGGGACTCCATTAACGGATTAAATAATTCAATCAATAATATTACTTCTTCAATAACAACTGAAGTTAATAAGAATGAGGAAAAAATTGCGCAAGTTGTGCAATGGAGCAATGTTGCCATGGAAATTGCAGAAAAGTGGAAGCAACGTAAAGTGGTGAATCAGGTTGAAGCAGTTGATGAGGCTGCAGAAGAAGCGATCAAAAACACTTCAAGATTGAAACGCCGTAAATAAAATTACAAAAGGGGATGTGTAGCAAATGGCAGTAGAAAAACCGAATTATAACGAAGTGAAAGATTTAAATCCATCTCATTTACCTCAAGTTTATACAGGTAATATCGATCCAATTTACGAAGAGGAGACGGTGAATATGAAAGATTTTGTTATCGGTGCATTTGTAGGAGGAATTGTGGGTGCAGCTGTAGGACTATTATTAGCTCCTAAAGCAGGTAGAGATTTACGTACAGATGTTGCAACACAAGCCGTAAATATTCGTGAAAAAAGTCTAGTTCTTTCTTCAACAGCAAAAGAAAAAACTACCCAGTTATCAAATCAAATTAAAGAACAATCGACTCAATTAGTTGATAAGGTTAAAACAAAAACAACAAAAGTTCCTACTGTTTTTGATGATGGTACGGTTTCATATGAAGGGGAAGAACCTTTGGAGGAAACAAGTTCGTCTGAATATACTGAAGGAATGGATATGGCAGAAATATCACGTCCTTCATCCATTTAATAAAAGCGAAAAGGCTGTCCAATCAAGGACAGCCTTTTAAATTTGTTTCGGTTAATTGAATTTCTAAAATGTCTCCTCCAAAAATATCCTCATGTAGTGATGAAGGCTCTCCATTTCGTAGTACTGTAAATTGACCTTTAAAGTTTGAAGGAAGCTGCCAATTAGTAAATCGGAAAATATCTTGGTAACGCCAACCTTTTTCTTCGATTTGATTGATTACAAGTTGATCCCCATTTTGAACAACTGACTGAGCTTGTCCTATGGTACCATTAATGAAAACTTCATTACACGTTTTTACAAGTTCAATTTCCTCACCTTGGAAAGTCACAATCATTTTATCCTCAAGTACTAGACTTAAGCGGTTCAATATAGACTGAACATTCGGACATGGTACTTCTTCGATTAATAAATGATCCCCATTACGTAAAGAATATTGTAATTTACCCGGTTTTTCATTAATCCAAATTTTAGATGTATGTTCTGGTAGAAACATTCGCTGATTATTAACGGTTATGTAGAAAGGAGAGGTCTTATTAAGTAAATCAATCCGATTAAGTTGTTTTAAGATTTCCTCAATGGTTTCACTAGTCTTGACCAATACTTGATCATCGTTATGAAGGAAAGTTTCTAAGGAGACCATTTTCCCGTTTACCTTCACTTCAGGTTCGATTTCATAGACAGTGTCCTGGATTTTTAATGATTTAATCGAAGCACTATCAATAATATCTTTTAAAGTTGCTGTTGCATCTTGACCATCTTTGCCTTCTGAAAGCGTAATGACATCGCCATGCTGAATATTAGATTTTGCAGATGCCAATTGACCGTTTACATAGATGGTAGTAGCCTCACCGTGTCCTCCAGGAATATCGATTTTACCACCATTAACATGAATTGAAATTCCCTTACCAGGTTTTCCATATAATTGTTTCGCCGTTATATTGGCTACTAGAAATGCATCTGCTACAGTCATTTCTTTCATTTCAAATAAGCGAATGACCTGATCATTTACTGTAACCGACATATATTGTATAGGTGCTTTTTTTGCGGCAATGGCAATTCCGATAGGTGTAACAAGTTCAGGTGTTACAGGGATCAATTCATTTTTCGTTAAGTTTTGGATGGCATCTATGCCTCTAACAGCAACACGGTTAACTGGTAATTGTAATATGGAGGCTAATTCTTTTGTTAAGTTGGGAGTTAGGCTACCACCACCAACCAACATAACAGCTTTCGGTGCCTGCTGATTATTTAAATTTAGGATCTCACGACCAATAGATTTCGCTAGATGTTTGATTGAAGGTGTTAAAGTATTGATTACTTCTTCCCGTGTGTAAACTTGTTCAAAACCTAATATATCTTGAATAGGAATCGACTCTTCGGTTTGTAATAAGCGTTTTGTTGATTCGGCTATAGGGAAATCTAGTAGATAGTGTTCACTTAATGCTTCCGTTATTTCATCGCCTGCAATTGGAACCATACCATATGCTATAATAGTCCCTTTGTCAGTAATTGCGATATCAGAAGTACCAGCACCAATATCAACTAGCGCGACATTCAATCTTCTCATAGAAGAGGGAATTAAAACGTTTATGGCAGCAATCGGTTCAAGTGTCATCGCTTCCATTTCTAAATCTGCTCTTTTTAATGCAGCAAGTAGAGATTCGACAACCACACGAGGTAAGAAAGTTGCAATTACTTCAATTGTTACTTCTTCACCTTGTTGGTCTATTAAACTCCCAATTTCTTCACCATCTAGCTTATAAAATAAGACGGAGTACCCAACACAGTAATAATGACTTGCTTTTTGAACTTCATCATTTTGTAAAAGCTGTTGTTGTGCGAGTTGTACAGCTTGTAATTCTAATCTACTAATATCTTCTTCTGTTAAGATTGGCCGATTATTAATTTGAATCGTTAGACTTGCTTGTTCAGTAATCAATGATCGTCCTGCAGCAGCAACATTTACTTTTGTTAAGGGACCATGTTTAAACTCAAGTTCTAGCTTTATTTCTTTTATTAAATCAGCCACGTGTACAACATTATGTATTTGTCCATCAACCATCACACGTTCTTTATGTTCTTTTATTAATATATCTGTAACATGAAAGTGGTTATCTTGTACTTCTAAAATTATTCCGACAACAGAGCGAGTACCAATATCTAATGCGAATAATGTCGAACCCAAAAAATCGCTTCCTTTCAATATAAAATGCACTTTAGCGAGTTGAATCGCTAAATTATTACGTGACATTCTGAATATTGTGGATTATAATATGATTAACTTAAAATGTATCATACATTTTAGCAATCTGAAAGAGTTGGCTAAAAGGAGATGGAAAAAGGAATGAGTAGACAAAACTTAGAAACACTTCGAATTCAAATTGATGAACTAAATCTAGAAATATTGCGTTTAATCAATGAACGTGCTGAAATTGTTAATGAAATCGGTAAAATTAAAGAAAAACAAGGTGTTAATCGATACGACCCTCTACGTGAGCGTCATATGTTAAACCTTTTAAAAGACAATAATAAAGGCCCGTTAAATCAAATGACGGTTGATTATATATTTAAGCAAATTTTTACAACTTCTCTAAAACAATTAGAAGAAAGCAAGAAAAAAGAGTTACTTGTATCACGTAAGAAAAAGTCTGAAGATACAGTCATTAATATTAATGGTGAACAAGTGGGGGCAGGTGCTCCAACCTTTGTATTCGGACCATGTTCGGTAGAATCATATGAACAAGTGGCAGCAGTTGCAGAATCAATTAAAGCAAAAGGTTTAAAAATGATCCGTGGTGGGGCATTCAAACCACGTACTTCTCCATATGATTTCCAAGGATTAGGTGTTGAAGGACTTAAAATATTAAAACAAGTTTCTAAAGAATATGGTTTATCGGTAGTTACTGAAATTGTAACACCTGCTCATATCGAAGAAGCACTTGATTATATCGATGTTATCCAAATTGGTGCGCGTAATATGCAGAACTTTGAATTACTTAAAGCAGTCGGTGAAACTAAGAAACCTGTTTTATTAAAACGTGGTTTAGCTGCAACAATCGATGAGTTCATTCACGCAGCTGAATACATTATGTCAAAAGGTAATGAAAATATTATGTTATGTGAGCGCGGAATCCGCACATATGAAAAAGCAACACGTAATACGTTAGATATTTCTGCAGTACCAATTTTAAAACAAGAAACTCATTTACCTGTATTTGTTGACGTAACACATTCAACGGGTCGTCGTGATTTATTGTTACCATGTGCTAAAGCTGCAATCGCAATTGGTGCTGATGGTGTAATGGCTGAAGTACATCCAGATCCATCTGTCGCTCTATCAGATTCACAACAACAAATGGATATTCCTCAATTTGACCAATTCTATTCTGAAATTCAACAATTCATGAAACAGTACGAGTTAAAAGCTTAATAACAAGGGCTGTCAATAAGTCTTAATGACATTATTGTACAGCTTTTTTTGATGTGTTTATGTATAAAATGATTAATCATTTTTCCTTTCATATTTGTGAATAACATAAGCTTTCCAGACAAAAAAATATCTTAAATAAAAGTTCAATTTTTCGAACAATTCCATTTTGGGTGTTAAAATGGAAAAGAAAAGGATATTATCGTATGATGAGGTAAATAAGATTGATATAAGGAGGCTAAACCCTTTGACTGTAACCATATATGATGTTGCTCGTGAAGCTAATGTTTCAATGGCAACTGTTTCACGTGTAGTGAATGGAAATCAAAACGTAAAACCAGCAACAAGAAAAAAAGTTTTAGAAGTCATTGAAAGATTAGAGTATAGACCAAATGCAGTTGCACGTGGTTTAGCAAGTAAAAAAACAACGACTGTCGGTGTAATTATTCCAGACATCGCCAACATTATTTATGCTGAAGCAGCACGTGGAATCGAAGATATTGCCACAATGTACAGCTATAATATTATTTTAGCGAATTCTGACCAAAGTGAAGAAAAGGAATTATCCCTTATCGACACAATGCTAGGGAAACAGGTAGACGGTATCGTGATGATCAGTGATGCTGTTACACCTAAATTAGTTCAGGAAATGGAACATTCTCCAGTACCAATTGTCCTAGCTGGATCAGTTGATGAGACAAATAAATTTGCTTCAGTAAATATCGATTATTTTCAAGCAGCTTATGAGGCAGTCCAAATACTAATCAATAATGGTCATAAACGAATTGCCTTTATTTCTGGACCGATGCAATTTACAATTAACTCAAAATATAAACTGGAAGCTTATAAAAAAGCTTTAGAAGATGCAAACATTGAAGTGGATGAACAATTAATTGTATTTGAAGATGGTTCATATGATGGTGGACTAGAATCATGGGAAGTATTTAATAAATTAGAAAACCCACCTACAGCATTTTTTGCTGGAAGTGATGAATTAGCGATTGGAATCATACATGGGGCACAGGATCACGGAAGAAACGTTCCTAATGATATTGAAGTGATCAGTTTTGAGAATTCAAAACTTGCTAGAATGGTGAGACCTCGCTTAACAAGTGTAGTATTGCCTCTATATGATATCGGTGCAGTTGCAATGCGTTTATTAACAAAGATTATGAATAAAGAAGAAATTGAAAATCAGTCAGTTTTATTACCACATCGAATTGAATATCGACATTCTGTAAAGACATCTATTCAGGAATAACCTTTAAGGAAGAATGTAAGTAGGTAATGAATAATGCAGAGGCTAGTACACAAGTATAATTTTTAAGAAATGCCAAATAACTTACTATAAGATTTGATATTTTATAGATTGATTAAAGTGGATTGGCGACTACATATTAATAAGTGTTGCCATTCGACGATGCTTAATCAGATTCATTAATAGAATAAAGTTTTAGTAAGTTTCCATGGATGCATAACAACAAACTAACACCATTTTCTCTTTGAGAAAATGGTGTTTTCCGTTTTTTGCCCTTGCTTGCTCTCTATTATCTTATTTTCTTTGGATGAGATGAAATGTTCTGGAGTTGTTCGGGAGAAATTGTCCTTCAATATTTAATGTATCTTGCCTGGAATCTTTCTATGGGATGATAATTTTTTGTATGTTTCAAGCTCGATACATCATCCCGGAAAATATAAATTTAATCAAATTACAATTTATGCTACAAAAATGTTTTAATTTGCCTGATATGCATAAAGTGTTAGAACATTTAAAAAATTATGTTTGTCAAAATCCATTTATTGTAAAATCGAGTTATAAATTTAACTATTTTTCTATAATTCTGATACTTTGGAGTGGAATGCTTTTGGCTGTGCAGTAATTTAACAATTGTTGTAAAATGTTAATTTTCTTAATTAATAGAAATTTACAAATAATTTACAGTGATTTGAGGTTTAGTAATGATAGAAAGGGGTAATTTTTATGTGGATGAAAATCAAAGAAAAATTAGCAGCATTTGTAGAAGGTATACCATCATAATAAAAGTTGCTATGAATCCTATTATTAAAAGGGGGAATGGTATCTTTCAAGAGACATATAAAGATGAAGAAGGCATTTTTGGTTCCAAGGCTGTATAGCTGACGTAAATGACTTCAGTGGGGAACGACTTGGACCCATTCAAAGTTGAAAGAAAATTATTAGCACATGCAGATGTGATAGAAATAGGTGAAATCTGTAAACATCATTCTGTTCGCGATGAAATTATAAAAGGATTTATTGTTTTACGCGAAGATAGAGCCTAACGAAAAAATTTAATTTTTAGAGATGCGTCGTGTACTTAAGGTGTGGGACTTAAACCTACTTACAGGTGATTTATCAAATTGGAAGATTAATAGAGATAATATCCACTTTGTATATAGCAATTATTCTCTAGTGATTAATGCATTTTTATTCAGAACATTAAATTTTGATTACGGGATACATCTTAATGAAAATGGTATTCCTTAAGATTTGAAAGCATATTAAAAAAATATGAATAAATAAAAATACGTATTGACTATATATTTATGCACTATTATACTAGTGCTATCTTGTTATTAGGAGTGAAGGAATTGAAAGTAGGGATTATTGGAGCAACAGGATATGGCGGCTTAGAATTAATACGTTTTTTACACAATCACCCAGAAGTAGAGCACATTGAATTATTCACATCCTCTAGCGCAGGGGAAACATTTTCAACGAGATTTGGTCATTTAGTTTCTATCCATGACAAACCTTTAAACGAAATTAACGTTGATACATTATCAACTTTTGACGTTGTGTTTACAAGTACTCCTTCTGGGGTAACAAGCGAATTATTACCACCTCTAGTAGGAGTGGGACCCAAATTAATAGATTTATCAGGGGATTATCGCCTACAAGATCCAAGTAGTTATGAAAAATGGTATAAAAAGAAACCAGCTCCTTTAGAAATCATTCAACAAAGTGTATACGGTCTAACTGAATGGAATGAGAAAAATATTAAAGAAGCATCTGTTATAGCTAATCCTGGATGTTACCCAACTGCTGTATTATTATCGATTCTTCCATTAATTAAAAACGAATTAATTGATCCTAATTACTTAGTTATCGATGCAAAAAGTGGAATTTCAGGTGCTGGAATTAAACCATCACAAACAACTCATTTCAGTGAAGCAAATGAAAATCTATCAATATATAAAATTAATCAACATCAACATATACCAGAAATAGAACAGGCAATAGAGATGTTTGCAGGTGCAAAGACTAATATTACCTTTAATACACATCTAGTTCCTATGACGAGAGGTATATTATCAACTACCTATGCTCCAGTACATGCAGGTGTTACAAATAAACAGCTGACAGAGTGTTTAATTGAAACATATCGTGATCATCCTTTTGTGCGTGTTATTTCTGAGGCTTCTGCTGTCGGTACAAACCGAGTAAAGGGGTCGAATTTCTGTGATATTCATGTGAAGTTGGATGAACGAACAAATAGAGCAACAATCGTAGGTGTAATTGATAATTTAGTAAAAGGCGCTGCAGGTCAAGCAATTCAAAATATGAATGTGCAAATGAATTTACCTCAAACAAGCGGCTTACATGTTGTACCTCTATTCATTTAAGGTGAAAAAAGGAGAAAAAAAGAAATGTCAAATTTAGTAATTGAGTTAAAGAAATTATCTAGTAAAAATATTGTTTCACCAAAAGGCTTTACTGCAGATGGAATTCATTGCGGTATCAAACATAAGAAAAAAGACTTAGCAATGTTAGTAAGTGAAGTACCAGCGAGTGTTGCAGGTGTGTTTACAACAAATGCTGTACATGCAGCACCTATAAAAGTATCAAAAGAAGTTGTTTACAATAGTGGGAAAATGCAAGCAATCATTGTAAATTCAGGAAATGCAAATGCATGTACTGGAAAACAAGGAATTGCGGATGCGTATGAAATGCAACAGCTTGCAGCAGAAAAGCTTGGCATTGAACCATATTTGGTAGGTGTCGCATCTACTGGAGTAATCGGCGAAATCATGAATATGGCTCCAGTTCGTACTGGTGTTGAAAAGATTCAACTAGGGGATACACTAGAAAATGGAATTAACTTTGCTCAAGCAATCTTAACAACTGATACAGTAATGAAAGATACAACGTATAGTACAATCATTGATGGAAAAGAAGTGATTATTTCTGGTACTGCAAAAGGGTCAGGAATGATCGAGCCAAATATGGCGACTATGCTTGGTTTTATTACAACAGATGCAAATATTGAATCAGATGAATTACAAAAAGCATTATCTGAAATTACAGATATCACATTTAACTCAATTACAGTTGATGGGGATACATCAACAAATGATACAGTATTAGTTTTAGCTAATGGATTAGCTGGAAATGAACCATTGTCACCACTTCATCCTGATTGGGTGAACTTCTACAATGCTTTAAAAGCAGTGGCAGAAGATTTAGCAAAAGCAATTGCAAGAGATGGTGAAGGGGCAACGAAACTAATTGAAGTTGAAGTTGATGGTGCAATTTCTGATGAGGAAGCTCGTAAAATTGCGAAAACAGTTGTAGGATCTCCATTAGTAAAAACTGCGGTATTCGGATGTGACGCCAATTGGGGACGTATTATTGCGGCTGTAGGTTATAGTGGTGCAACAGTAGATCCTGAAAAAATTACAATAAAAATTGGTAACGCAATGATGGTTGAAAATGGGGAGCCTGTTCCATTTTCAGAGGAAGAACTTATTAAAATTTTAAAAGGTAATGAAGTGAAAATTTCTGTTACTTTAGGTCAAGGTGAAGGACATGGATTCGCATGGGGGTGTGATTTAACTTATGACTACGTTCAAATCAACGCATCATACAGATCGTAAAAAAATCGTTATTAAGCTTGGTGGAAGTACATTAGAAGGATTGAATCAGTCCTTCTTTTCAAACTTCAAATTATTACAGGAACAGGGCTATGATGTAATTATTACACATGGTGGTGGCCCAGCAATTAATAGAGAGCTCGAAAAGCAAAATGTTAAAACTCATGCAATAAATGGGATTCGTGTTACAAATGAAGATGCGATCGATATCGTTCAAAATACGTTAATCGGTACTGTAAATACAAAACTAGTCTTTGAACTTAATAAAGCTGGTATTAAAGCTGTAGGACTTAATGGATTTGATGCGGGATTAATTCAGTGCGAGTATTTAGATCAGGAGACTTATGGTTTTGTTGGGGATATTAAAGAAATTAATACAGAAATAATTGAGCAACTCTCAGCAATCAATGTTGTACCTGTAATTGCGTGTGTCGGGACTTCTCTTGAAGGACAAGGCTTAAATATCAATGGGGATACAGTGGCAAGTGAAGTGGCATTAGCTGTAAGTGCTGAAAGTCTATTACTTGTAACCGATGTTTCAGGAATCCGAATTTTAGATGAATATCAAAAAGAGGCTACTGAAACTTTAATTAATCAATGGATTGAAGAAGGACATATTTATGGTGGAATGATTCCAAAAGTACAAGGCGCACTTCAAGTATTAGAAGCAGGGGTTCCTTCTGTTCAAATAGTAGATGATAGTTTAACAGGAACGAAAATTTTATCTGAAATCCGCGAACCTAATTATTCTCTTTAAGTTCAACATGGTTTGAACGACAAAAAGTAAGAGACATATTTTTGACCAAAATCAACTCGGAAAAGACCGAATCTTCCAACAGTTAGAAATAGACATAAAGGAGCTAGTGCAATGAGTGCATTATTTAATAATTATTCAAGAAGACCAATTAGTATCGTAGAAGGAAAAGGAACAGTTGTTAAGGACCAAAATGGTAAAAGTTATTTAGATTTTACAAGTGGAATTGCAGTTTGTTGTTTAGGACATGCTCATCCCGCTCTTGTAGAAGCAATCCAAAAACAAAGTGAAAAGATTTGGCATACTAGCAATCTTTATGAGAGCCCGGGGCAAGTAAAACTAGCAGAATCACTTGTAAAAGATAACCATTTATCACATGCATTTTTCTGTAACAGTGGTGCAGAAGCTAACGAAGCAGCAATTAAATTAGCGCGAAAACATACTGGAAAACATCATATTATTACTTTTGAACAATCGTTCCATGGTAGAACTTTTGGTGCAATGACAGCTACAGGACAAGAAAAAATCCATAAAGGATTTGGTCCGTTAGTAAGCCAATTTACTTATTTACCATATAACGATGTGCAGGCACTTAAAGAAGCTGTTAATGATTCAGTTGCTGCAATTATGCTAGAAGTTATACAAGGTGAAGGTGGAGTAAATGTAATCACAGATGAATTTGCACAAGCAATTCAGGAAATCTGTGACAATAGCGATATTTTATTAATTGTAGACGAAGTACAAACTGGAATTGGGCGTACAGGGACTCGCTTCGCATTTGAACAAACTGCACTAAAACCAGATATCGTTTCAATGGCAAAAGGAATTGCTGGCGGCTTCCCATTTGGTGGGATTTTAGGAACTGCAGAATTGTATGAAACATTTGGTCCTGGAACACATGGTACTACATATGGAGGTAATCCATTAGGTGTTGCAGTAGCTCAAACTGTTGTGGACAATGTCTTTAATGATGAGTTCTTAAATGATGTGCAAAAGAAATCTGAGTATTTGGTTAAAAAATTAAAAGAAGTACTTCCTGAAGATCAATTTAATATTCGCGGAAAAGGGTTAATGATTGGAATCGAATGCGGTGGTCAAGATGTGGCACAATACATTGTTGATGCTGAAAATGAAGGGTTACTTGTTGTAGCTGCTGGTCCAAAGGTAATTCGTTTAGTTCCACCATTAACTGTTACAAATGAGGAAATTGATCAAGCAGTAGGGATTATTGAAAAAATTCTACTAAAGGTTTCAACAACAGTATAATAGTAGATAAGTGAATTTTAAAAAAGTAAAAGGTCACAAAAGCTCTAGGCTTTTGTGACCTTTAGTTTTGTTTAGAAAAAAGAAGACATTGGATTAGATAACTGCGCATGGTTACCAGGAGTTTTCCCACTGGCATTGTGTGAGGCATCTCGTTTAATGTGTCTTACTAATGATCCAAAAAATTTACGCGGTCTACATTAGTAGACCGCGCTTTCAAAAGAATGGTTGACACTTTGTATTTGTTGGAGTGTTTATCGATTATAAAGAATAAACGATTTTTAATGTATGATACCATTTAACTTTTTTACGATGTCGGTCATACATCCTTTGCCATACGAAGTGATAGTTTTTAATTCTTTTTCTTAAATTTTAAGATGGTTGTTCTGGATTCGTAGGACCATTTCCAGATTCACCGTTATTCGGTTCTTCAGTGTGTCCGCTATTACTGTTTCCATTATTATTCCCCGGGTGATTTCCGTTTCCATTTCCTGGGTCAGGTTTTGGCTTCTCGTCATTTCCGCCCGTATTTAAATTGCCTTCATCTGGTTTTTGCACCGGATTCTCCGGTTTTGGTGTTTGTGGAGTACTGTTAGTTGTAGTGACGGTATTTGAATGTGAAGATTCTCTACCAGTAATATCCACAGCTACAACTACGTAACTTCCATTTGAAACAGTAATACTTCGTCCATCACTACTTCTAATAGATGAAATAAAGGAACGTCCACCACCTGAAATATTATATACTCGATATCCAACAACATCATTAGAGGTAGATTTTGACCATGAAATATTATTACCGCTTAAAGTTGCTGATACTGCTGCTGGTGGACTACCATCAGGATTAAAAGTTGCTCCTGAAACAACACGATTACTTAATGTTGAATTTCTTGGTAGCAGTTTTGAAGAATCTCCCCCTAATCTGCCCAACATACGGTCGACAAACTCTTGATTCAAGCCAACCCCACCTCCTGAGTACGTAAACTCTCTAGGTGTTGAATCTAATGCTTTGTAAGTTCTACCATCAATGTTTACAGTTGCGGAAGAAGCTGAAACAAAACTATCATCTGCTTGAGTTGGTAAGAATATATTTCGATTAAATAAATCGGATCGAATTAATCCAGCATTACTACAAGCATTGGATGGAGCTAGACCTGATAAACCACAAAACGATGCTGTTACGACATTTTCGGGTTTTTGGAACGGATCTTTTGCCCCTACTAAATCTGGGTTAACATCATATGCTGTATTCATTAAGGTTGCCCAAAGTACATTAATTCGTGTGCTTGGTTGTAAATACTGATTATTAAATTGGTAAAGGGAACGTTGTTCATCGTAACCTAACCAAACTCCTAATGAAACATTAGGGTTATAGCCTACAAACCAAACATCTTTATAATCTTGAGTTGTACCTGTTTTCGCTGCAAAGTCTGAAGAGAACTTTAATGTATTTTTTGCTCTTGTACCTGTTCCATATTTTAATACGTCTCGCATCATATCCGTAATAATATAAGAAGTTTCGGGAGTAAATACTTCAACAGGTTCTACTTTATGTTCATAAATAATGTTTCCATCTAAATCTTCAATTTTTTCAATCATATAAGCATCAATAAACTGACCATTATTAGCAAAAGTTGCAAAGGCATTTGTATTCTCTTCAACAGTTGAGCCAACTTCAAGGGCACCAATTGCAGTTGCTAAGTTCGTATAGTCGCCCTCAGTTAATCTAGAGAAATCCATTTTTTCTAACAAATCAGCTGGACGTCTATCCAGGATTCTGTCGTAAAGTCGTATTGCAGTTAAGTTTTGTGAATGTGCTAGTGCTTCGCGGGCTGGCATAATACCACGTTCATCATTTACTAAATAGTTAGATGGAGAATATCCGTCTGATTTACGAACAAATTTAACATCGACAACTGGGCTTCCTGCACCAATAAGTCCATACTCAATTGCAGGTGCGTAAACTAATAAAGGCTTCATTGTCGAACCATTTTGGCGATAGGCCTGTGTCGCATGATTTAACTCAGTTATTTCAAAGTCACGACCAGCTACAAAGCTTAAGATTTTCCCAGTTTTATTCTCAATTAGTATACTACCTACTTGAACAGGCATTTGAACATCGATATTTTCACCTGTTTCAGGGTCTGTTTCAGTCTTCACAAATGTATGTCCATAATATTTGAAGTTTTTCGCTTGTTCCTGCATTGAATCATACATTTCTTTATCGATTGTTGAATAGATGCGATATCCATTAGAACGTACATCACGATCAGCTAAAATCATATATTTTTCTAATAGATTTTCCTCTTCTTTTAATCGTTTAGGATCGATTCCATCTTTTTCAGCTAAAATATCTGCGATGATTCTAGTAGCTCTAGCCTCAAGTTCATATGTAATCCATGGATAATTATCAACTGCTTGGGCTTCCGGTTCTCGGAAATCTTTTGTTATATCATAAGTTACGGCTTCTTGATACTGTTCATCCGTAATATAACCAACTTCTTTCATCCTGAATAGAACGACCTTCATTCGGTCAATCCCAGGTTGTAAGCCATTTACATCTTTTAATTGTCCTCTTTGAGTAAAAGGTGTATATGCAAAAGGTGCTTGTGGGATTCCAGCAATATACGCTGCTTGTGGTAAAGTTAGTTCGGAAGCTTTTACTCCAAATATCCCTTCTGCAGCTGTTTCGACGCCAGCAATATTGCGCCCAGATGCATTTCGGCCATAAGGAATAATATTTAAATATGCTTCTAAGATTTCTTCTTTTGTCATGAATTTTTCTAATCGAAAGGCAAGTAGTATTTCTCTGGCTTTTCGCTCATAAGAAACTTCATTGGTTAAGATTTGGTTTTTAATGAGTTGTTGTGTTAATGTAGATCCGCCTGTTTGTGTAGATGAGTTGGTGAAGTCTTGGAAAAGTCCACGAAAAACTGCTTTTGGAACTATTCCATTGTGCTCTCTAAAATATTCATCCTCCGTAGCAATTACGGCATTAATTACTAATGGTGATATATTTTCAAGTGATGTTTCGCGGCGTTCTAAATCAGTTCGTAGCTTACCTATGTAAATATTATTTGCAAAATATATTTCACTGGTTTCTTCGTAGCTATAAATTTGTTCTTTCATCTCTTTCTTTGAATGAAGAGGTTCATCCTTTACGAGAGATGCGAAATAGCCCATTCCGATTGAAAAGAAAAATACAAGACCAGTTAAGAGTAGAATCATAAAGACTAATCCTAAATTCCATAATACACTTCCCGTAATTCGAATTTTACTCATTCGATTAGAAGAAGTAATTATTTCTATTTTTTCGTTTAATTTTTCGATTCGCCTTTTCAACTGTTCTAACCAATTTTTCACTTAATCCACCCCCTAAAATCTCGTTTATTATAGCATATTTCTAAGTTGTGCGAACATAGTTATTGACAATGTGATAAATAATAGTAGAATATTCATTATAGTTTTTTAAGTGTCGAAAAGATTGAAGTAGTGTTTACACTCCCTGTCTTAGAGAGCTAGCGGTTTGGTGAAAGCTAGTCACAGTGATAAGCATGAATTACGTTCTTGGAGCTTAACGTGTTCGTCGCGATATGACGACTTATGAGAGGAAGAAGGTATTCACTTTCTTCAAGCCGGGTGGTACCGCGTTACTTTAATTATAACGTCCCTGCATGCATTTATTGCATGCAGGGTTTTTTTATTAGTAAAGGCGCCATCTAAGCTATTCGTGCGAGAATGTTATGTCTATATAACAAATAGGAAGACTCACTTTTATTATTACCTAGGGAAGCTTACTTATTTTAAAAAAAACTAGTTAGGTGTACTAAATTTGTTTTTCAAATTTTGAATATTTATAATAATTAGTTTTACCAAAAAGATAGGAGGATTACACAAATGGCAAATCAATTAATCGAAGATTTACAATGGCGAGGTTTGTTATATCAACAAACTGACGCTGAAGGAATGGAAAAATTATTAAATGAAGAAAAAGTATCGTTATATGTAGGAGTAGATCCAACTGCAGATTCTATGCATATTGGTCATATTGTTCCTCTTTTAACACTTCGCCGATTCCAACAAGCTGGTCACCGCCCAGTACTTTTAGTGGGTGGAGCAACTGGAATGATTGGGGACCCATCAGGTCGTTCCTCTGAGCGTAACTTATTAACAGCTGACCAAATTTCACAAAATGTTGCGGGCTTAAAAGCACAAATGGAACGCATCTTTGACTTTAATGTGGGTGAAAACGGCGCAATCTTAGTAAACAACTATGACTGGGTTGGCGAAATGAGTGTCATCGATTTTCTACGTGACTATGGGAAATTAGTAAATGTTAACTACTTACTAGCAAAAGATACAATTGCATCTCGACTTGAAACAGGAATTTCATTCACTGAATTCACGTATACAATTTTACAAGGTTTAGACTTTAATCATTTATATGATCATCATAATGTCCGCATCCAAGTTGGTGGTTCCGACCAATGGGGGAATATTACTACTGGTCTTGAGGTTATTCGAAAAACTCATGAGGAAGAAACAAATGCATTTGGTTTTACAATTCCATTAGTGACAAAAGCGGATGGAACAAAATTCGGGAAAACAGCGGGTGGTGCTGTATGGTTAGATGCAGAAAAAACATCACCATACGAGTTTTATCAATTTTGGGTTAATACTGCAGATGCTGATGTTATTAAATATTTAAAAATCTTTACTTTCTTAAATCGTGAAGAGATTGAAGCATTAGAAGTAACGGTTCGAGAAGAGCCACATTTACGTAAAGCGCAAAAAACATTAGCTTCTGAAATGACGAAACTTATTCATGGAGAAGAAGGATTAGCTCAAGCAGAACGTATTACAGCTGCTTTATTCTCAGGGGATTTAAAATCTTTATCTGTTGAAGAAATGAAAGTTGCATTTGCTGGAATTCCTTCAGTTGAAGTTCCAAAAGAAGATAAAAATATAGTGGACTTTATTGTAGAAGCAGGAATTTCTTCATCAAAACGTCAAGCACGTGAAGATGTAACAAATGGAGCAATCTCTATAAATGGAGAAAAAATTACAGATCTTGACTACGTAGTAAATGGTGAAAATCGTTTAGAAGATGAATTTGCAATCGTTCGACGTGGAAAGAAAAAATACCATATGGTTAAATTTAATTAATTTAAATAGACCCTTGAAACCGAAAATAGGTTTGAAGGGTCTATTTTTTATTCATCGTTCTCTTTATATGGTACAAACGTGGGTTTTTTATTTGAATCACTTTTAAACTTTTGGATGAAAGATATGGTTTGTTGATAAACCTTTTCAATTTTCTCTTCTAACGAATTAGTACGTTCAAATAATATAAATCGTACATGGTCTATTTGATGGATCATCTTTTCCATAAATCCTTCCTGATGATCCACACGTTTTAATACTTCTTGTTGGGTTTCCTCAATTACTGTCATTTGTTCGGCCATGTGATGATGTAAATCATGTTGTTGATCCATTTTTTGTAACACTTCTTCATTGACCGTACCTAATTGTTCTAACCTTAGAACCACTTCATTTTTCATCCCATCAAACTGATCTAACCGTTTCACAATCTCTTCCTTTGATAGTTCAAATTGCTGTAACTGTTTTACTAAATTTTCATGAGAGATATCGACATGTTGTATTTTATTTAAAAGTTTTTGCTTGTCTTCCTTTTCAGTTTTTATCAATCCGTGTAATTCAGAATTTTGATTTTCTAACTTTTCTAGCCAATCGATTACATCATGTTCTAGTTTTTCGTGTCGAGAAGTAAGGAATTTTAGTTCAATTAATCGATCTTCTATTTCTTTCCATCTTCTTATTTGTTGTTGTGTTATTTTGTTCTGAGAATTATTTAACATGTCGATTGCACGATGAATGTTTTTATTCGAGACTATTTGCTCCTCCAAAAAATCCGCCATGGCATCCCTGCGATATTCAATTTGATTGGGCTCAATAGGTGAAGTAGTTTGCCTAAACAGTCCCGGGTGTTCATTTTCATTGATGAATAAACCCATGTATGTTCACACCCCCTTACTACTTTATATAGTATGCGATATAAAGAAAGGGTGTACTTTCCGTAGACTGTGCCTTTTCATCCATAATTAAAAGGCGAGACATTTCTTCTAATGATGTCTCGCTGAAACTCTCTGATTAGTTAGATATATGATTTAAGCTAAATTCTAAATCTTTTTGAAGATGTTCAATCATTAATTGTTCTGCTAATTCTCCGTTATGTGATTCAATCGCATTACAAATTAATTCATGTTCTTCTATTAGGAATGGTCTTTTTTGTTGCACAACAGTTTTTCTAGCAAGATAAATAATTGATTGCATTCGTTCAATGATATCAGTAATTAAAGGATTATTCGCCTCTTCCACTATAATCTGATGAAACTGATAATTTGCATTCATTATTTCTTCAGTTGTTCCATTGTGTCCAATATCTACACATTCTCTTAAACGAAGTAATGCATTCTCTGTAATAAAATTAGCACAATATTTGGCTGCGTAACCCTCAAGCAATATCCGCACCTGAAAGATATTTCGCATATCAATGGAGCTCGGGATAAATATACGTTTATTTTTTATAAGTCCTTCTTGTTCAAGTTTTGCTATTGCTGAACGAATTGGTGTACGACTTATACCGAGTTTTTCGGCAAGGCTTGTTTCAGTCAGTTTTGTTTCTGGGTCAATTTTACCGCTCAAAATTTGATCTCGTATATATTCGTAAGCATATGTGTACGAATGTACATCTTTTTTCTTCACTTCAATCGCTCCTAGTAGTCTTCTACTATTTAGTATATAAGTCTGGAGAAAAAATTTAAAGGTAAAAGTATTAAATGTATACAAATAATAAAAAAAGTATACATTTAATTATTTATTGTGTACAAAAATTATAAAATTGTGTACAATTTATTTCATAATGTAAGCGCTTTTTTAAAATGAAATAAAGTTTAGACCATTTAGTTAATACTAACTGGTGAATTTAAATAATGGTTTCAAAAGGAGAGAATGGAATTGGCTAAAAAAGTAGGATTTGTTGGATTAGGAATTATGGGGAAACCCATGGCTATAAATTTAATCAAAGCTGGATTTAATGTAATGGTATTTGATATAAATCAAAATGCGGTAAACTCCGTAGTTGAAGCTGGTGCAACAGCTGGTTCTGTTATGGAAATGGGTGAAACACGTGATGTAATCATTACAATGTTACCTGCTTCTCCTCACGTAAAATCAACAATTCTTGGTGAGAATGGTGTATTAAAAACAGCTAAAGAAGGATTAGTAATTATAGATATGAGTTCAATTTCTCCTGTTGATTCAGTTGAAATAGCAAACGAAACTGCAAAAAAAGGTGTCCATATGATTGATGCCCCTGTAAGTGGTGGAGAGCCGAAAGCGATTGATGGAACATTATCTATTATGGCTGGCGGTAAAGATGACGTGTTTGAATCAGTAAAAGATGTTTTACAAGCTGTCGGTAAAGATATTGTATTAGTTGGAGATAACGGTAGTGGTGTAACAGCCAAGTTAGCGAATCAAATTATTGTAAATTTAAATATTGCTGCAATGTCTGAAGCACTTGTTTTAGCTGCTAAGGCCGGTATAGATATTGATAAAATGTACCAAGCAATTCGTGGTGGTTTAGCGGGTAGTGCGGTGTTAGATGCGAAGGTACCTTTAATTTTAGAACGCAACTTTAAACCTGGTGGCACAATGGCAATTAACATGAAGGACATTGCAAATGTTATGGATACGGCACATAACCTAGATGTACCTCTTCCACTTTCAAGTCATTTACTTGAAATCTTCCATGCTTTAAAGGCAGATGGAAAAATAATGGATGACCATGGTGGCATTGTTCAGTACTATGAAAAATTAGCAAATGTTGAAGTAAAGAGAGTGCAAAACTAACATGAAAAATTTAAACGTACAAGAAACATTTTCTTCACTACCAACGCTTCCGCAAGCTGATTTGGTTAATGAAATATTAGCAAAAGAATTAAAGGAGTTAAACAAAAAAATCATTGTGTTAGATGATGATCCAACTGGTGTACAGACTGTTCATAACATATCTGTTTTTACTGATTGGTCAGCTGAAAGTATTGAAGCTGGTTTTGCAGAAGAGAATTCCATGTTCTTTATCCTCACTAATTCTCGTGGTTTTACAGCTAATGAAACTGAAAAGGCGCACAAAGAAATCGCAAAAATTGTGCAAGAAACTGCTAAAAAGTTTAATAGAGAATTTATCATAATCAGTCGTGGAGACTCTACATTACGTGGACATTATCCATTAGAAACAGAAGTGTTAAAAGACACAGTTGAAGAGCTTTCAACAACTAAATTTGATGGAGAAGTTATCATACCTTTCTTCCAAGAAGGCGGAAGATTCACAATTAATAACATTCATTATGTTCAGTATGATGAAGAACTAGTGCCTGCCGGAGAAACAGAATTTGCTAAAGACCGTACATTTGGCTACTCTGCCTCTAATTTAGCTGAATGGGCAGAAGAAAAATCGAATGGACGTTACAAAGCAAGTGATGCGACTTTTATTTCAATAGAAGATATTCGATCATTAAACATTGATGCCATTGTTGATCAGTTAATGGCGGTTAATAACTTTAATAAGATTGTAGTAAATACAGTTGATTATCTAGACGTGAAAGTATTTGTGATCGCATTAGTTCGAGCGATGCGCAAAGGAAAAGTGTTTATGTTCAGAAGTGCTGCTGCATTAACTAAAGTAATTGGTGGGGTAAGTGATCGTCCACTTCTATCACGTGAAGAATTAGTGAAGGATAACTCGACAAATGGTGGACTAATTATGATTGGTTCACATGTAAAGAAAACAACTGAGCAATTTGAAGAATTAAAAAAATGTGACTTCATACATTTCATCGAATTTAATGTACATTTAGTGTTAAATGATTCTGCTTTTAAAGCTGAAGAAGATCGAATTGTAAACTTAGTCAATGAACTTATTTCTAAAGGACAAACGGTTTCAGTTTATACAAAACGTGAACGTTTAGATCTAGGAGAAAATAAAAAAGAAGAAGAATTAAAGCTTTCTGTTAAAATCTCTAATGCAGTTACAAATATCGTAAAACGACTACAGGTTCGCCCTAGTTATATCATTGCAAAAGGTGGTATCACATCAAGTGATATTGGAACAAATGGTCTTGGTGTGAAACATGCCATTGTAGCTGGACAAGTAAAACCTGGTATTCCCGTTTGGTACACAGGGGACGATTCAAAATTCCCAGGATTACCATATGTGATCTTCCCTGGTAATGTAGGTACAAAAACCACATTGAAAGAAGTTGCAGAACTACTACAAGATAACTAGGGAGGTGTCGGCAAGAATGCTAGTGAATACAAAAGATATGCTTTTAAAAGCAAAACATGAAAAATATGCAATAGCTGCTTTTAATGTATATAACTTAGAAACTGTTCAAGCGGCAATTCGTGTATCTGAACAGTTACAACATCCTGTTATTATCGCTCTAGGTGAACGTTATTTTGGGACGGTTGATGTCGAAGGTTTTGCTAGTTTAGTAAAAACTTTAGCAGCAAAGTCTTCAGTACCGGTAGCGCTTCATTTAGATCATGCATATGAGAAAGAATCAATCATTCGAGCGATTCGTGCGGGCTTTACTTCTGTTATGTATGATGGTTCAAAATTCGATTTAGAGAATAATACACGTCTTACGAAAGATATTACAGAAATTGCTCATATGGCAGGCGTTAGTGTAGAGGCTGAAATTGGATCTGTTGCTCTAGGTGCTTTCTCAGATGAAGAAGAAGGTGCAGGAACATTAACTGATCCAAAAGAGGCAAGGAAGTTTGTTGAGGAAACAGGTGTCGATTTTTTAGCTGCGGCGATTGGGACTGTTCATGGAATGTATAAAGGAGAACCCAATATCCGATTAGATTTACTAGATGAGATTCGTGAAATGGTGGATGTACCACTTGTATTACACGGTGCTTCAGGAACTCCAGAAGAAATTATTAAAGAATCTGTTGCTAGAGGAATATGCAAAATCAATGTGAATACAGAAGTTTCACTTGCTGCAACACGACATCTTGACGAAATGTTCAAAAATGAAGAACGTAAGAATGCACATTTATCAACAATTATGGCAGATATGCAACAATCGATGGAACCAGTAATGGAAAAATTTACGAAGTTACTAATGAATAAATAATATAATAGAAGAATGCGCTACAATTGTACCGCATTCTTCTTACAAAGAAAGAGGAATAATATGCCAATAGTTTCTATTATTATAGGAGTTTTACTTCTATTAGTTCTTATGATGGGATTAAAGTTAAACGCTTTCATTTCCCTAATCGTTGCAGCATTAGTCGTAGCCGTATTAGAAGGAATGACACCAATTGAAGCGATGACTTCCGTTCAAACGGGTTTAGGTAATTCACTGGGTAGCTTAACAATGATTATTATATTCGGAGCAGTTTTAGGTAAATTAATGACTGACTCCGGTGGTGCTCAACGTATTGCCTCTACGATGTTAACTGCATTTGGAAAAAAACGTGTTCAATTAGCATCAGTGATCACTGCTAGTGTAGTAGGAATAGCCTTGTTCTTCGAAACAGGGGTTGTTGTACTTATTCCTTTAATATTTACGATTGCTACAGCAGCAGGTGTACCACTTCTTTACATTGGCCTTCCAGTAATAGCAGCATTAATTACAATGCATGGATTTGTTCCTCCGCATCCTGGACCTACAGCAATTGCGGAAATCTTCGGTGCTAATATTGGTCAAACAATTATTTGGGGAGTAGTTATTGCTATACCTTCTATTATTATAGCAGGTCCATTGTTTACTAAATTATTCAAAAAAGAAGATTTAGAGGTTGAAATACCAAAAGGATTATTTACGCCTAAAACATTTGAAGATCATGAAATGCCAGGATTTGTGACAAGTATTATAACTGCACTTTTACCGGTAATTTTAATTGGTATTAAGACAGTCGTTGAAATAGTAGCACCAGATTCTGCCGTTCGACCGTTTACTGATTTTATTGGTACTGCAAGCACTGCATTATTAATCTCGGTAATAGTAGCCATGTTTACATTCGGTCTTAACCGAGGTAAGAACATGAAAGAAATTATGAATATATTTGCTGATGCAACAGCAGGGATCGCGTTAATTTTATTAATAATCGCAGGCGGTGGTGCTTTCAAGCAAGTATTACTTGATAGTGGAATCGATCAATATATCGCGGGAATAATGGAAAATACGACACTTTCACCAATTCTTTTGGTTTGGTTAATTGGTGCAGTTTTACGTGTAGCATTAGGGTCAGCAACAGTCGCTGGGATGACTGCAGCAGGGATTGCGGCACCTATTATTGCTGTTACAGGTGCGAGCCCAGTATTAATGACATTAGCTGCTGGTGCAGGTAGTGTTGGTTTCTCACACGTAAATGATGCAGGGTTCTGGATTGTTAAAGAATACTTCAACATGTCAATAGGGAAAACATTTAAAACGTGGACAGCCTTAACATCAATTATTTCTATTGTTGGTTTAATTGGCGTATTAATATTAGATATGTTCCTATAAAAGTATCTGAAGACATAGTGAATAAGAGTTAATCAAAACTCTATTCATTGTGTCTTTTTTAATAGAAGATAACTAATTAATATTATTAAATAACTATGTCTACTGCCACACTATTTATTTCATACTATTGTGGAGGTGGAAAAAATGACGATAGTACGATTAGGATACGTTGCGATGAGTGTAGAACTTAAAAATTCTTCTCCTTCCCAAACAATGACGTTCACTCAATTTCAAAAAATCAGGGACCGTGAAGCAGCAATTCGTAAGTTAGAACGGATTGCACTAGCTAATTTAGAGAATACACACAGGCTGCTAAAACATAATGTGTTTCATGAGATCCACTTTTATCGATTAACCTCTCGATTAATTCCGTTAGCTAATCACGAAGAACTTGCTGATTGGAATTATATGAAACCATTAAAAGAGAAGCTACGTGAAATAGGGGAATATGCTGAAAAAAATAGCATGAGAATTGACTTTCATCCTGACCATTTTGTTGTCCTGAATTCTTCCAAAATGGATGTATTAAAAAATTCAATAAAAACTTTGAAAATGCATTATCTTATTTTAAAGGGTATGGCAATAAATCCAGCTCATCGCTGTGTGCTTCATGTTGGTGGTAATTATAATGAAACAGTAAAATCACTGGAGCGTTTTATTGATAATTGGATGTCTGTTCCAAAATCCATACAACAATTGATTATACTTGAAAACGATGATACATCATTTACACTGGACGATACACTTTATTTATGTGAAAAATTAGGCATTCCGCTTGTATTTGATTATCATCATCATCTAGCTCACCACCAAAACATTAATTGGGAAGAAAATTGGGAACGCGTTATAACAACATGGAAGGATTCACCCCTTCCAATCAAAATGCATATTTCGAGTCCGAAAAGTGATGCAGAATTCCGTCATCATTCAGATTATGTTGATGTGAGCATGTTCTTTGAATTTTTAAATAAGATTAAAGGGTCTGTTCCAGAAATTCACTGTATGATTGAGGCTAAAAAGAAGGATGAAGCTCTATTTGCTTTAATTGAAGATATTAAAAAAAGAGAAGACGTTGAAATGATTGATGGGTCCTCATTTTATTTGAAGTAGTGAGAACAATTCATTACCTGTCAAAAGTAAATTAATTGCACATTCCTATTTGTACTTATTTATTATAAAAAACGATCCAGAACCTTTAACAAGGATTCTGGATCGTTTAAAGAATAACGATTAACGAGAGTAGAACTCAACGATTAATGATTCTTGGATATCAGATGATAATTCAGAACGTTCTGGAAGACGTACAAATGTACCTTCTTTTTTGTCTGCATCAAATGAGATATAATCTGGTACGAAGTTATTAGCTTCGATTGCTTCTGTAATTACAGCAAGGTTTTGAGATTTTTCACGAAGAGAAATCACTTGACCTGGTTTAACACTGTAAGAAGGAATATCAACGCGTTTACCATCAACTAAAATGTGACCGTGGTTAACTAATTGACGAGCTCCGCGACGAGTGCGAGCGAAACCTAAACGGTATACTAGGTTGTCAAGGCGAGTTTCAAGAAGGATCATGAAGTTTTCACCAACAACACCTTTAATTTTAGAAGCTTTAGTGAATAGGTTTTTGAATTGACGTTCAGTCATACCGTACATATGACGAAGTTTTTGTTTTTCTTGTAATTGTAAACCATATTCAGATAATTTTTTGCGTTGGTTTGGACCGTGTTGACCTGGTGCATAAGGGCGTTTTTCTAATTCTTTACCTGTGCCACTTAAAGAAAGACCAAGGCGACGAGATAATTTCCAAGATGGACCTGTATAACGAGACATGTATTGTCTCCTCCTTTAAATTTGGTTTTTTTTGTTGTAAAACAAAAACCAGTTGCACCCGACACTTGCGGTATTTTATTTTCATGTACCTTCGCCCTAGCAGCCGATAGAGTTACACAATACACCGTCTATATTAATAGAGGAATAAAATACTAGAACAAGCTTATACAACTGCTGCGTTCATTTTACACAAAATCCATTTTATAATTTTTTTATCATATCGTCAATAGAAAAGGTATGTTTAATCAAATACGTTTTGATTTATTTGTATTTTGTACAGTGCTTTCAACATAACTAGCTAAAAAACATATGAACTCCGATTTTATTATTGTTAAGGCCAATAAGATTCTTTTTGCGCGGTACCCGAAAAAGGGGCGTTCTTATTCTGCGTTTATTTTTAACAGTTTCGTTATAATCCCACTTATGAGACAAAGTCGTTAGTCCTAACATTTTAGGAGTGGAATTGTAAGTAATTTTGAAAAGAATCAAGACCTCTTACATAAATAAGAGTATGAAGTAATTCACTACCTCGAATATTATAGTCATTTTGACATAAAAAGTGTATAATTTTTATGAGTTAATAGTATGCGTTCTTTAAACGGAAGAAAAGGTGATTTTATGATAGAACATCGTCACACTTTAAACGCTATTAAATCAGACTTATTAGAAATTTGTTTTAATACAGTTGAAAACCTTAATAGCCACAGTGAATATTTGATGTTATTACAAAATTGTTTACTTAAACATTTTGATATAAATCAATGCTGTTTTCTTTTAAATGAAGGGGAAACTTGTAAACCATATAATATAGATGTATCTTTGGAATTGAAATTTAGTGGCATTCCTTGTATGATGTTCGAACCTTATTTTTACTCAGGTTCTATTGTTACAATTCCGTCTTTTTTAGCTGAAAAAGTGGAATTTAACGGATTGACTCATATGTTATTAATTAAAGTAGGAAACAATACCCCTATAAGTGTAGTATTGCTTAAAGCAACTGAAAAGTGGACTGATTTTTGTCAATCGGAATTTTTTGAAGATTTCCTAAATCATTTTACAAAAGCAATGAATTTGTTATATAAAAATGTCGAAATTCGTTTTAATGAAAATCAATATCGTAAACTATATAATATGACAGATTTATTCCATTCTACAATGGATATTGACGTAATATTGAAAAATGTCTTAACAATTATACAAGAGAATTTCCCAAACTTTGATGTGGAATTGATTTTGTCTAATGATCAAGATCGACAAACGAAAGTTCGGATAAAACCATTTGATTATTTGTCTGAGAGGCCGTCTACGATTGAAGCATTTGTGTCAGGCAAAATTACAACCGAACAGGCATCTGATTTGAATTCTAGTTTATTAAATGCACCGATTAAAGGACGCCAAGCGATTTACGGGATCCTTCAAGTCAGTGCACCAATTTCCTATGTCTATTCAAAAGCACAGAAAGAATTTATTGAAATTTTAGCACACTCGTCAGGTAACGCCCTTGAAAATGCAAAATTATATCATCAATCACATCGCCTAATTAGTGATTTGCAACTAATAAACGAAACAACTTCACGCTTAAATATGAAATTAGACATAAATGAAATGTTATTGTTTTTACAAAAACAATTAATGAAATCGTTCCAACCGATGGAACTTTGTTTCGTTTTAAAGGAAGGCAGTCAGTGTAAGGTAACGAATGCCTCAACGCAACTATTTAAAACTGAAGAAGGAATGCTTTATATCAGTCATGTTTCAAATCATTTTGAAGAAACGCAAGATCCATTATTCATCGCAGATTTTTCGCGTATTAAAGGGCCAAATGTGGAGTATAAATCTATGATGGCTATACCAATGATCGTCGAACAGCGAATTACAGGATTTAGTCTTGTATTACATAAAGATTCTTATTTCTTCTCCTTCGATAGTTTTAAACTAATGCAATCCCTAATACATCATTCTTCATTAGCCATTGCAAATTCCACTTTACGAAATCAATTACAAGAAATGGTTGATCATGATCATTTAACGAAACTCTATGCTCGTAGTTATTTAGATGAGTACGTCGAATCTGCACTTAAAAATGACGACTGTGGCATGTTTTTATTGCTTGATATTGATAATTTTAAACGAGTAAACGATACTTACGGTCACCAAGTGGGTGATGAAATTTTAGTTCAAATTGCAGACCAATTAAGAGTTTTAGTAGGCACTCGAGGAATTTGTGCGAGATGGGGTGGGGAGGAAATGGCAGTTTATGTCCCAAAGATTTCTCCAGAAGAGGCGATAATATTATCGAATCGAATTGTTGAAGTTATACCGGAAGTTACAAATCCAAGAGTCACGATTTCGGCTGGGCTAGTTACAGGGGATGAATACCAAAAGCAAGAATTTCAAACAATTTTTCTTGAGGCTGATACGGCACTTTACTATGCGAAAAAGAATGGTAAAAATCAGGTTTGTATTTTTAATGAAGCAATGTTATTGCATTCATAAGAAAAGGGGTATCTTAAAAGTAATTTTGAGATACCCCTTTACTTATTAAATGAACTTCATTAGTGTTTCTACAAATTGTTCTAAGCCTTGTCGATCTTCTACTGAGAAGCGATTTTTAATCGGGCTATCGATGTCTAATACCCCAATGACCTCTTCATTTTTGATAAGTGGTACAACAATTTCTGAATTAGATGCCGCATCACAGGCAATATGGCCAGGGAATGCATGCACATCATCAACAACAAGCGTTTGCTTTTTTTCAACTGCTGTACCACAAACACCTCTTCCAACTGCAATGCGAACACAAGCAGGGAGTCCTTGGAATGGTCCTAATACAAGCTCTCCATCTCTCATAATGTAAAACCCAACCCAATTGATTTGATCTAAAAATTGATTTAATAGAGCAGATGCGTTACTAAGGTTTGCTATTCTGTCATTTTCTCCCTCAAGCAATGCATCAAGTTGTTTTGATAAGGTATCATATTGTTTTGCAACTGGACCTTCATAATTAATTTTACTATACATAAAAAGCCTCCAATTTTATTTGAAAATTAAATCATAGTGTTGATGTAAGTCTTTAGCTTGATGGGCATCTGAACCAAAAACTAATGGTAATGAAATAGAGCGTGCGTATTCAATTAAATGTAGTGGTGGATAAGGCTCTTTACAAAATGTTTTACTATAACCCGCACTATTTACGTCTAATTCATAATTATTGTCTTTCAATAACGTTAAAATTTCTTTTATGCGATGGTCATCGTCAATTGTTTGGCCGTGAGCAAGTTGAAATTTATGAATAAGTGTTGGATGTCCAATACGTTTTGGTTTGTATGGACCTAAATCTGCTTCAATTGATTGTTGAACTGTATCATAATATAAATTATAAACAGCTTCTACATTCCCAACTTTTTTAGAAAAATCTAAAAAAACATCTTCAGAAAAATCAATACAACAATATGTATTTTGCCAATTTAAAAAATGGACAGATAGAATAGCATCATCTAAATGAGGACCTATTTCATTTAAAAACCCTCTCGTTTCATCCTCGTACCCAACAATAAAGTCTACTTCTAGCCCTATATTAATAGATATTTGTTTAGCGTAACGCTTTTTTAGCTGTTTAAGCTCCTCTATATAGGGATATAAATATTCACTTTTCATGCCACTGTCTTGATCAGGTGTTGGATCAACGAATGAAGAAGGGAGTGGAGCATGCTCTGTGAAAGTTATATGGGAAAAGCCTTCCTTGATTGCTTTTTCGATATATTGTTCAAAAGGGTCATCTGTTCCGTGAGGACAAAAAGGTGAATGAATATGGCCGTCTTTTTTCATAAATACGCCTCCTTTTAAATAGAAAGGTTAACTTTCTTAAAAAACCTTTATTTTTTTAAACAAAAGATAAGAAAAATGTTATATTATATTTACAATATATCCAATTCAGTGATTTTGGAATAGGGGGCTCACGATGAATTATATCATCATTACGGTCATCGTACTATTAGCATTATTTATCGTAGGTTTAATCATCCGACGTAAACATAGTGTTGTTATAGAGCGACTTGAAAAAGAAAAAATGCAAATTCAACATTACCCAATCTTTGAAGAGCTTACAAAGGTGAAAGCTCTAAATATGAATGGACAAACTGAAGAAATGTTTGAACAATGGCGAAATATGTGGACTGAAGTAATGGATGTCGATATCATCAAAATTGATTCGATGCTTTTTGATGCGGAAGAATTTATTGATCGATTTAAATTTAAAAAAGCTTCCCAAGTTCAACGTGAGATTGAAGAACAAATTGCAAAGTGTGAAAAAACAAAAAACCAAATTATATCTGAATTAGAAGAATTAATTGGTAGTGAAGAAAAAAACCGCATTGAAATTGAGCAAATTAAAGAATATTATCGTTCTGCACGAAAAACGTTACTGGCCCATCAATATTCATTCGGACCTGCATTGAAAAACTTGGAAGATAGAATTGAACAGTTTCCAGAGATGTTTGAACAGTTTGATGCCCTGACAAATAACGGTAATTATCTCCAAGCAAGGGAAATTGTACTTTTGTTAAATACTGAAGCACAACAAATAGTGAATTTATTAAATGAAGTTCCGACTTTATTAACTGAAATTCAAACAAAAATCCCTACCTCCATTCATGATTTGAGAAGTGGTCAACGTGAAATGGAAGAGCAATCCTATTATTTACGTCATTTGGAGTTAAATGAATATTTAAATTCACTTGAACAAGAGTTGGAAGGTTTGAAAGGTGAAATGTCTAATTTAAATGTTTCAACAGTTGCTGACCGTATTCAAGAAATAAATGATGAAATTGAACATTACTATGACCTACTTGAAAAAGAAGTAATGGCAAAGAAGTTTGTTGATAGAAATTGTGAAAGTACATATTCATCACTAAGTGAAGTATTACGTGTAACAAAAGAAGTAAGTGATGAAGCAGCGTATGTTCAAACTAGTTATCACTTACCTGATGATGAAGCAGAAATTCCAAAACTAGGATTGAAGCAACTTGAAGTGATTCAGAAGAGATTTGAATTATTGTTAATGAGAGTAAATGAGGAAAAATCTGCATACTCAAGCTTGCAGGAAGAGTTAGTTGAAATAAGCGAAGAAATTGAACAAATAAAAGAAGAACAAGAGAAGTTCTCAAACCGTTTGAAAAATTTACGTATTGATGAAAATAAAGCTCGTACACAACTAGATTCATTAAAAAAATTACTGCACGATACGGATCGCCGATTACATAAGGCAAACATTCCAGGTATACCAGAAGAAATGGATGCAAGACTTGAAGAAGCGGAAGAACAAATTTTTATTGTTATGCAAAGCCTTCAAGAAGTTCCTCTAAATATGGATTCGGTAAACTATAATCTGCTTAATGCACAAAGATGTATTCAAGAAGTGAACGATCACTCTATTGAAATGATTGAGAATGCGAAGCTAATTGAGCGAATTATTCAATATGGAAATAGATATCGTGCAACAAATACACATTTAAATGATCAATTACTCGAAGCAGAGGATGCATTCCTTAACTATCGTTACGCAAAAGCTTTAGAATTGGCCGCAACTGCTGTTGAAGCAGCTGAACCAGGTGCTATTAAAAAAATTGAAGAAATAATTCAAGACGAATTGTATGCAAAACCTTAATGTACCTGTATACGTACAATCAATTTAGCGTTATAATGAAAAAAAATTAAAGCCACCGCACAATGTGTAGGTGGTTTTCTTATGGTAAAATAGTATGCTAACTATTTTACTTAAGCAGTTGGGATAAAAACTCCCTTCTGTAACGCTTTATTAACTAGGGCGTAAAAGCAAATTGCTTCTGCGGTTTCTCGTCACAAAATGAACTGTTCCTGCAGTTACTCGTCCCAAATAATATTATATGAATTTGTTTAGCTAGGCGAAATGCAGAACGCAGTCTAAAATTGTGCCAAGGCTTTATATAATACAGCATGAAAAGAAGGTAGGAAAAATGATTTATCTAGATAATAGTGCAACAACACAACCACATAAAGAGGTTTTAGATACATTTGTTCAAGTTAATGAATCATATTATGCAAACCCAGCATCCATCCATGAAGCAGGTGTAGAAGCGAATACTTTATTAGATCGTGCAAGAGCTCAAGTTGCCCAACTTCTTCACACGGAGGAACAACATATCCTTTTTACTGCCGGTGGAACAGAATCAAATAACTTTGCGATATTTGGTATAACAAAGGCAAATACTCATAAAGGAAAACATATCATCACGACTGAAATTGAACATCCATCTGTTTTAGAAGCTGTGAAAGAATTACGTAATGAGGGTTTCGAAGTGGATTATTTGAAAGTTGATCAGAATGGAAAAATATCCTTAGAAGAACTTCGTGAAAAACTGCGAAAAGAGACTGTGCTAGTAAGTATTATGCACGTTAATAACGAAATAGGTTCTATACAGCCAATAGAAGAAGCAGCAAGGATAATTCATGAAAAAAGCCGTGCAACATTTCATGTAGATGCTGTTCAAAGTTTCGGTAAATTACCTATTCAGTTTAACGGAGATCTTGGACCAGATATTATTACAATTTCAGGTCACAAAATTCACGCTCTTAAGGGATCTGGTCTCATTGCATTCCGTAAAAAACAAAATATCACGCCACTTTTGCTCGGAGGTGGTCAGGAATTCGGACTTCGAAGCGGTACCGTAGCAGTACCACAAGCTGTTTCGTTAGCTAAAGCTGCTCGCATTGCTGTAGAAAATTTAGATATGTCCATGAACAAATATAAAAAATGGCATGATGAGCTAATTCAATTTTTAACGGAATTTGGTGATAATATTCACCTGTTGTCTACAAAAGATGGAGCAGGACATATTTTATCCTTAAGTGTTAAAGGGTTAAAAGGAGAGATTTTAATTAATGCTCTTCAAAAAAGAGGAATTATTGTCTCGACATCTAGTGCGTGTTCTTCGAAACAAACGAAAACAAGCCATGTAGTAGAAGCGGTTAAAGTTCCTAGTGAATTTAAAAAAGGCGTAATTCGTATAAGTTTTGGTGCAAAAACAACTGAAGAAGATATAACGGAATTTAAAAAAGCCTTTACGAATGTAATGAATGAACTAAAAGGAGAAAAACAAATATGATTTGGAAAGAAATACTAATTCGATACGGTGAATTATCTACAAAAGGGAAAAATAAAAAGGAATTTATTACTCGATTACGTGAAAATATTCGCTATTCCTTTCATGATATAGCCCCACTAAAAATTCGAACTGAACGTGATCGCATGCACATTGAAATTGAAAATCAAGAAAAAATGGATGTTTTAATGGAAGGCTTAACGAAAGTTTTTGGAATACAAAATTTTAGCCCTGTTGCAGTGTGTGAGAAAGATGTTGATTCAATTAAAGATTTAGCTATTAAAATTATGGATTTATATAAAGAGAAAGAAATCACATTTAAAGTAGAGGTTCGTCGTTCAGATAAAACATTCCCGCTTGATTCCCACGAACTTCAACGTGAAATTGGTGGTCATGTACTAAGAAACTATCCGAATATCAGTGTCAACGTGAAAAAACCGGATGTTGAATTACGTATTGAAGTACGTACAGATGCTATATATATGATGGCTCAAATAATACAAGGTGCAGGCGGAATGCCAGTTGGATCTAACGGAAAATCATTATTAATGTTATCGGGAGGAATTGATAGTCCTGTTGCCGGTTATTTCTTAATGAAGCGTGGAGTTCGTTTAGAAGCAATTCATTTCGCGAGTCCACCATACACAAGTGATAATTCACTAGAAAAAGTTAAAGATTTAGCAAATGAATTAACGAAATTTGGTGCGAAAATTCGTTTACATGTCATTCCATTTACAGAAATTCAAGTGTTAATCAAAGAAAGTGTCCCTGAAAATGTGACAATGACATCAACACGTAGATTAATGATGCGAATTGCAGATCAAGTTCGTGAGGAAATTGGAGCATTAGGAATTGTAACTGGAGAAAGTTTAGGACAAGTTGCGAGTCAAACTTTAGAAAGTCTCACAGCAATAAATGATGTAACGAATACGCCAATTATTCGTCCGTTAATTGGATTCGATAAACTTGAAATTATTGAGATTGCAGAAAAAATAGGGACGTATGAAACATCTATTCTTCCATATGAAGATTGCTGTACAATTTTTACACCAGCTAACCCAAAAACAAAACCAAGAGTAGATAAAGTAAATTACTACGAAAGCTTTACTGAATTTGATGAATTAATCGATCGTGCAGTAAGAAATAGAGAAATGTATTTATTCCCTGAGAAGAAACCTTCTAAAGATAAATTCGCGGACTTACTGTAATTTATAAACCTAAATCTGATGTTATATAGAACCTATCTCGTTGTTGTTTAGTCGCCGTGTGTCTGATATTTTGTTCTTCAAGTACAACGAAAACCGGTAACAATTACCTCTTATTGAATGTGTATTAAAAATCGAATACAGCACATTCTATATTCACAAGGAGGTGAGAGACATGGCATCTAACAACAACGGTAACTCAAACAAACTTCTAGTACCTGGTGCAAACCAAGCATTAGACCAAATGAAATACGAAATCGCGCAAGAGTTTGGTGTTCAACTCGGACCTGAAGCGTCTTCTCGTGCAAACGGATCAGTCGGAGGCGAAATTACTAAACGCTTAGTGCAAATGGCTGAATCACAATTACGTGGTAGATCTGAATAATCTACTCGGGGCTAGTAGCGAAAGCTACTAGCTTTTATTATTTGTTATTAAATTTTATACATACATATATGACGGAATTGTTACTTTTTGAACAAAATTTTGAAATTTACGATTTATGTTATTATAATTATCATAATGTATCTATAGGATACAGTTAGGAGGAATTAGATGAGACGAGAAGATTTATTAGCGCCTGAGGTTTACAATATAGCTGATGAAATTGAAAAATATGCAGAAAACGAGAACAAAAAGGCATTGATCGTTCATCATGAAAATGGAATCATTGAAGAGATTTCATATACAAACTTAATCAAAAAAGCAAATAAAGTGGCAAATGTATTTAGAAATAATGGACTTCAAAAAGGCGATGTCATACTAGTAATGGTACCTCGTTCTGTTGAGGCCTACGTAACATATATAGGTGCATTAAAAGCAGGATTGACGATCATACCAAGTTCTGAAATGTTGCGTGCTAAAGATATTGATTACAGAATTGAACATTCAAATGCAAAGGCAATTGTTGCATTTGAAAATGAACTTGAACAATTTGAAGATGTTAAACTTCTTGGGCAATTGACTCTATTTGTTTTTGGTGAAGCAAAACAACCTTGGATTTCGATTCGTAGCCAAATTGAACAAGCATCCGAAGTATTTAATGGAATACAAACTAAAGAATCTGATATAGCATTCTTATCCTATACGAGTGGGACAACTGGTAATCCAAAAGGTGTTGTTCACTCACATGGTTGGGGATACGCGCATTTACGTACAACTGCTCCAAAATGGTTGGGTGTAGAAGAAGGGGATATTGTTTGGGCAACTGCAGCGCCTGGTTGGCAAAAATGGATTTGGAGTCCGTTTTTAGCTGTACTAGGTAGCGGTGCAACAGCGTATGTTCATTTAGGACGATTTGATGCGGAAAGTTATTTACAAATGCTTCAAAATTTCAAAATTAATGTTTTATGTTGTACACCAACAGAATATCGTTTAATGGCGAAAGTTGATAACTTAGCCTCTTATGATTTATCGAATCTAAGAAGTGCTGTTTCCGCTGGAGAACCTTTAAATAGTGAAGTTATTAATCAATTTAAAAAGGTGTTTTCATTACAAGTTCGTGATGGATATGGACAAACTGAAAATACTTTACTAGTTGGTACATTAATAGATATGGAACCGAGACCAGGTTCTATGGGGAAACCAACACCGGGTAATGTTGTTGAAATCATTAATGACTTAGGGGAGCCTACAGTGACAGGAGAAGTAGGTGATATTGCCGTTCATTCATCTACCCCTGCATTATTTAAAGGTTATTTAAATGACCCTGGACGTACAGAGAAGCAGTATCGTGGCGAATGGTATATTACAGGAGATCGTGCCTTTAAAGATGAGGAAGGATATTTCTGGTTTGAGGGACGCGGGGATGATATTATTGTTTCTTCTGGCTATACAATTGGACCTTTCGAGGTTGAAGATGCATTAGTGAAACATGAAGCTGTTAAAGAATGTGCTGTTGTAGCAAGTCCAGATGAAATTCGTGGGAATATTGTAAAAGCATATGTTATCTTACGTGACCCACTATTAAAGACGAGCCCAACAATTGTCAAAGAATTACAAGAACATGTGAAAACTATTACAGCTCCTTATAAATACCCGAGAGCAATTGAATTTGTTGATGAATTACCAAAAACATCTTCCGGTAAAATTCGTCGTATTGAATTGCGTAATAGAGAACTAGAAAGTAATGTAGTTAAATAGAATTGTTAAAGGCTGTGGTAGTTAATTGCCACAGCCTTTTAAGTGTGATAATAATTTGCATATCTAGAAAATTCAATAGGTCATAAATTTTTTGAAACTTCTTTAGGAATATAAACGTAAGAATGGTTGGAGTAATTAGAGGAGGAATGTAAATGAATACAAAAAGATGGATCGCCTTAGGTGCGGCCGTATTATTACTTGTTTTTTCAATTGGTATTAACACCATTATCTCAATCTTTAAGACTGATTTCTTTTCGAATTTTGATAGTTTAATGGCTACACAACCTGAAGTACTAGAAACAGTAGTTGAACCAGGTGATTTTGATAAACGAATTGCATTGATTACAGTTAATGGTGTAATTCAAGATGTTGGTTCAAGTTCTCCTTTTTCAGCAGTAGAATATGACCACCAATTGATGTTAACTCAATTGGAAAATATCTTATATGATGATTCTATACAAGGTATCGTATTGTCTGTTAATTCACCTGGTGGAGGGGCAATTGAGTCTGCAGAATTTCATGAGTTACTAGTACAAATTAAAGAAGAAAGAAATATTCCAATCTATGTATCAATGGGATCTATGGCAGCATCTGGTGGGTATTATATTTCTGCACCTGCAGATAAAATTTATGCACACCGTGAAACAATTACAGGTTCAATTGGTGTTATTATGCAAAGTTATAACTTCTCCGATTTAGCTGAGACATTAGGAATTAAATTCGAAACTATTAAATCAGGTGCCCATAAGGACATGTTTAGTGGTGTTAGAGACACAACAGCAGAAGAAAAGGCTATGATGCAGGAAATGATTAACGATTCCTATGAACAGTTTGTAGACGTAGTTGAACAAGGCCGTGGAATGTCTGAAGCTGAGGTGAAAAAAGTAGCGGATGGTCGTATTGTAGGTGGTTCTCAAGCGATTAAAGCCGGATTAGTTGATGAATTAGGTGGATTAGATGATGCAATTGCTTCAATCCGTGCAGATTATGGTTTAGAAGATGCTGAGCTTTTCGAATATGAAACAGGATTCGGTGGGGACCTTTCTTCAATATTAGGAATGAAAATTGGTTCATTCTTTGGCCCATCACCTGAAGAAAGAATGTTAACGAAATTAATGTCATCGTATGATGCGCCTCGCATGATGTATTTATACGGTGAATTCTAAGGGGGGGTTCAAAATGACACACAATGAAAATGATGAATCAATAATCCCTGTACGAGAAAATTTAACGCAGCCAACGGAAAAGGACTGTTACGAAGAAAAAACAGCGGGATTTTGGATGCGCTTTTGGGCATTTTCCTTCGATACCTTAATTGTTAGCGCGATTGTTGGGATATTAGTTAATCCGATTTTCCACTTATTTAATTGGAGTCTTTCCGAATCGAATTGGTATGCGCCGATGACAATTATTTCTGGGCTTATTTATTATATATATTTCGTTATTACAACGAAGTTTTGGCAACAAACCCTTGGAAAAATGATATTTGGACTTAAAGTAAAAACGGTAAACGGAGAAAAACTTGATTGGATGACTCTCCTATTTAGAGAAGTAATTGGACGCTTTATTAATAATACGATTCCGATTTTGTATATTCTCGCGGCCTTTATGCCAAAAAATCAAAGTATTCAAGACATTGTAGCAGATACTGTAGTGGTACATGAAAAGATTTATAAGAAGAGTAACAATAATAAAACAACTACTCACGTTGAAGATGTAAAAATAGATGACTCAACATCTCCATCTGTTTAAATAAATACCTAAACCTGTAGAGAATTCTTTCTGGATCTTTACAGGTTTATTATTTCTTTTCTATTAAGTCCCTCACATTAATGGGTAGTTAATTTCGTAAAGAAAAGATGTCTTATTTGCATTGAATGGTTTCTTTTTAGTAAGATTGGAAATAGAAGGAGGCGTTCAATTTGGCTCAAATAACATTTAAACAAAATCAAGTAACATTATTAGGAAATGAAGTTAAAGTAGGGGACAAAGCACCTGATTTCACTGTGCTTGCAAATGATTTATCGCCAGTCTCATTAAAAGATTCAGAAGGTAAAATTCGTTTATTCGTAGTAGTTCCTTCTTTAGACACTGGTGTATGTGATGCAGAAGTTCGTCGCTTCAATGAAGAAGCAGCAGGATTAGGTGAAAACGTAGTAATCTATACGGTATCTGTAGATTTACCATTTGCTCAAAAACGTTGGTGTGGTGCTGCGGGTATTGACAATGTGGTAACAGTTTCTGACCACCGTGATTTATCATTCGGTAAAGCTTATGGTGTGGCAATTGAAGAACTTCGTTTGTTAGCCCGTTCAATTTTTGTTGTTGATGCTGAAGGTACTGTAACTTATGTTGAATATGTTCCAGAATCTACAAATCACCCAAATTACGAAGCTGCTATTGAAGCAGTAAAAGCGTTAACAAAGTAATTTAACATTTAAAGTTGTAAGTTATTATAGTATCATTTAGTAGAAAGACTAGACGAAAACTAGCAAATACTAAAAATGATAAAAGATTACCCACTCAAACAAATTAGGTTGAGTGGGTTTGTCGTTAAAGGAGTTCATTATGGAAAAGTTCGAACAATTATTTTCATTTATTAATGAAAAAGCTGAAGGATATGAACAATCAGACAATCTGACTTATTTAGAAGGAGTACTTCATACACTAGCAGGTGTTTTGGATGAGAAGTTGAAATTAAATGTTGAGGATGCTTCTAGAGAAGAACTAAGAAAAGCAATCCAAATCGCAATCTTAAAAGGAATGCGAAAATCTTCTCAACCGAATCATCAAATGACACCTGATTCACTTGGATTACTTGTAGGTTATTTTGTAGAGCAATTCTTTGAGGAAGAGTTAAAGAGCGGACAAATCTCAATTTTAGACCCAACTCTGGGGACTGGAAATCTATTATTTACCATAATGAATATGTTAGATGGTAAGATTAATGCAACTGGCATAGAAGTAGATGAATTATTAATTCGGTTAGCTGGAGAATCTGCAGAACTTTTGCAACAGCCTGTAACACTTTACCATCAAGATGCATTGCAATCGATGTTAGTTGACCCTGTTGATGCGGTTGTATGTGATTTACCAGTAGGTTACTACCCAAATGAAGAGGTTGCTTTAGAGTATGAATTATGTGCAAAAGAGGGAATGAGCTTTGCACATCACTTGTTGATTGAACAATCAGTGAAGTACACAAGAGATGGTGGATATTTATTCTTTTTAATTCCTGCAAATTTATTTGAATCAGAACAAGCAAAGGAATTACATAAATATTTGAAAAAGAACGTTTGGATTCAAGCCGTCATTCAGCTTCCAGATAATATTTTTGCTGCAAAGACACTTGCGAAAAGTATCCTCATACTACAAAAGCAAAGTTCTGAACTAAAAGCACCGCGTGAAGTTTTGCTTGCAAAAGTACCGAACATGTCAAACAAAAATGCACTTTCAATGTTTTTCGAGAAAGTTCAATTATGGAAAGAAAATAAATAACAATAAAAGAGAGCTTAACCCCTAATAAGAAGTTAAGCTCTCTTTCTATTTACCCATAGCAATTTTATTCATGACTTTCACAAATGGCTTCCTAGATAATAAATATACAATGCTTATGCCACCTATAATTAAAATCCAGTATTGACCTGAATTTTCAATGAAGTCTCTAAGAGTAGAATCGTAAAATATACGTACGATCGCCATATGAGATAAATAAATGGCCATTGTCACTCTACCAATTGATGTGAAAAACACTTTTCTTTTAGGTACTAATACTAAAAACATGTAAGTAGCAATTGCCATCACAAAATACGTACATAATCTTGCCAACCATACTATATTAGAAGGTAAATCGGACATTTCAGCATAGCTTCTTTTTTCCATTAACCAAACATTAAAATCTAGTGGGATGTATTTGTATACAATTGCAAAGATGACTATTGAAAGGATCAAACCAATTGTTAAATTAGTTCGAGTCTTTAATTTTTTAAAATGCTTTTTCTCAAGATGATACCCCATCAAGAAGAATGGGAAAAAGAAAAATGTTCGAGATAAGCTTAAAACTTCATTTACCTCAGAAACATAGCCAACTAATAAAGAAATAAGAATAGCTAGTAGCAATCCGAACTTAATTTTCCCGAAGAAATATAGAAGAATATTCCAAAAGAATAAACTTAGTAAAAACCATAAAGCCCATCTTGGTATAAACAAGCTAAAACTTATAGAATCATCAAAAACAAAATAATAATACATACTATACATTGTTTGTAATATTAAATATGGGATCAACAACTTTTTCGCTATTTTACGAATATATCCTGGCTGATATACCTTCTTAGAAAAATAACCAGAAATCAATACAAATGCAGGCATATGGAAAGTATATATGAAAAAGTAGGTACTACCAATGAGGTGACTATCTCCAATAAACTTAGACATCATGTGACCTATGATTACTAAAAAAATCAAAATGGCTTTGGCGTTGTCAAAATAAGCTTCTCTGTTCAAGATAAATCGTTCCTTTTTTATAAACTTATATTTTTAACAATCGAAAACTAATAAATTAGTTGACCTTAATATTTTTATCATATTTACGTCATACAATCTATCATGAAATTATTACAAATTGATGTTTAATTATAACGCACATATGACAAAACGTAAAAAATCAGAGAGTACGAAACTCTCTGATTTTTAATATTATTCAGTTATTCAATTTTTAGTTAAAATAAATCAGCTAATATATTTTTATTATTCTTCAACTGCAGGAGTACGTACTACTAGTACATCACATTTAGATGAACGAACAATTGCTTCTGATACAGAACCAATAAGGAAACGTTCTACTGCATTTAAGCCTGTAGCACCACAAACAATTAAATCAGCATCTACAATTTTTGAAAGTTCTTTTGTAATAATTGTTTTAGGTGAACCGTATTCGATAACAATATTCACATTGCTGATGCCAGCATCTTCAGCCTGTTTTTTATAACCGTCTAATAGTTCTTCGGAGTATTTTTGAGCGCGTTCAGCGATTGAACGATCATAAGCTTCAATTGCTGCAAAAGAGCGAGTATCAATTACGTTTACTAAATTCAATTTAGCATCTTTATTACGTTGTGCCACTTCGATAGATTTTTTAAATGCATATTCAGCCTCTTTAGAACCATCTACTGCTACTATGATACTTTTATAATGATTAGTCATAATCATTTCCTCCTTTACTTTGTGGTCTAATTATAACAAATGGAAGATTCCGCTAAGTGATTCACAAGAAAAATATGTAATTTGTTCACAAACTTTTGAACAAATTTTAACAGCTGTATATGAGTCATAAATTGTCGAATATAGGAAATTGTTATTTACTTTTTTTGTATAAAATTGTTAGAATAGTATTGTTATTAGAATTTTCTATATATAGACAACAGGGGAGAGGGAAATCATGAAAATTGGGGTACCTAAAGAAATAAAAAACAACGAAAATCGAGTTGCTATGACACCTGCTGGAGTGGTGACTTTAGTTAACGCTGGACATCAACTGTTTATTGAAGCCGGGGCAGGCTTAGGCTCCTCTTTTACTGATGAAGACTATATAAATGCAGGTGCAACAATTGTTGATAATGCTAAAGAAGCATGGGCACAAGAAATGGTTATGAAAGTTAAAGAGCCAGTTGAAAGTGAGTATCAATATTTCTATGAAGGATTAATTTTATTCACATATTTGCATTTAGCGCCTGAGTTAGAGTTAACTCAGCATTTATTAGATAAAAAGGTTGTTGGAATTGCTTATGAAACGGTTCAATTATCAAATCGTTCTCTGCCACTTTTAACACCAATGAGTGAAGTTGCAGGAAAAATGTCCGTTCAAATTGGAGCTCAGTACTTAGAAAAAGTGAATGGTGGTAAAGGGATATTATTGGGTGGTGTACCTGGTGTTGGGCGAGGAAAAGTAACAATCGTTGGCGGTGGAGTAGCAGGTACTAACGCAGCAAAAGTAGCAGTTGGAATGGGTGCAAATGTAACAATATTAGATTTAAATCCAGAACGTCTACGCCAATTAGAAGATATTTTTGGACATCAAATACAAACGTTAATGTCGAATCCATTTAATATTGCAGAATCAGTGAAAGACTCTGATCTAGTAATTGGTTCTGTATTAATTCCTGGCGCTAAAGCACCGAAATTGGTAACTGAAGAGATGGTAAAATCAATGCGTCCTGGTTCAGTAATTATTGATATTGCGATTGACCAAGGCGGAATCTTTGAAACAACAGACCGTGTAACAACTCACGATGACCCAACTTATATTAAACATGGTGTTGTTCATTATGCGGTTGCAAATATGCCAGGTGCTGTACCACGTACATCAACTATCGCCTTAACAAATAATACAGTGCCTTACGCATTACTAATTGCAAACAAGGGGTATAAGCAAGCTTGTATTGAAAATGAAGCATTGAAAAAAGGTATTAATACATTAGAAGGACATGTCGTATATAAAGCAGTAGCAGATGACCAAGGCCGAGAATATGTACCTGTTGATACAATCTTGCATTAAAAAGAAGCTGTTGGTGAAGGATCTCTTCTACCAACAGCTTTATTATTACAATATTACTAATTCTTTTGTGAATTTTGTTAATACTTCGACGCCATCAGCTGTTACGACTACATCATCTTCTATACGAACACCAGCAATCTCTGTATTGTAAATACCCGGTTCAATAGTGAAGACCATTCCTGGTGAGAGTACCATTTCATTTGTTCCAGTTACAGAAGGAAATTCATGTACAGAGATACCTAAACCATGTCCTAAGCGATGTGTAAAATATTCGCCATAGCCTGCATCTGCAATCGTATCTCGTGCAATTTTATCTAAGTCCATTGCGCGGATTCCAGGTTTAACAGCAGCAATAGCCCTTTCATTTGCGTTACGAACAGCTTCATAAATCGCTATCTGTTCATTAGTTGGTTCTCCAAATGCTACTGTACGAGTTATATCAGAGCAATATCCTTCGTAAATCACCCCTAAATCAAAAAGGATGAAATCACCTTTTTGTATTTTTCGATCCCCAGGAGTTCCGTGAGGGGACGCAGCCTTAGGTCCAGAAAGTACCATTGTTTCAAATGACATAGAGTAACCCTTTTGTCTGATGGCATTTTCAATAGCTGTCAGAATTTCCATTTCTGTTTTTCCTTCAGTAATCTCTTTGCATCCAACTTCAATTGCAAAATCTGCTAAACGTGCGGCTTCACGCATTTTTTCAAGTTCAGCCTGGTCTTTTATTACACGTAAATCGTTTATTTTATGATCAAGGCGGACAAAATTGGCTTGTGGGTAAAATTGTTGAAGTGCTTCAAGACGTTCAACTGTTAAATGAGATTTTTCAATTGCAATACTTGAAAGGTGAACGCCACGACTTTTTATAGCGTTTGATAATACTTCCCAAGCATTATCAGTATCTAAATGACCAACTGCTTCATAATTCCATCCAGCGCTAATCGCATCAGGTACTTCCATTTTGGGGCAAATTAAGAAAGGCTCAGCCTCTTTAAATACCATTACACCAAGTAATCGTTCATGAGGATTACTTTTAAATCCTGAAAAATAAAAAACATTATCTGGTGTTGTAACAAAGGCGGCATCAATATTTTGTTCTTGTAGGTAATTTTGGAGTTGTTGTAATTTAGCCATCATATATTCCTCTCTTTCAAATGTGGTATTAGTTAAAGGCTTTAATAGTATATCAAATAGAAGGAAAAAAGCCTTTCAAAAGAGAAAGAATAATTAAGCGTAATTGAAGGAGGAACAATTAAAAATGGAAATTTCATATCATGGACACTCAATCGTAAAGATTAAAACTAATGGAACAAATATAATTATTGACCCTTTTATTCGTGGTAATAGCTTGACTGATTTAAAAGTTGAAGAAGAAAAACCAGATGTGATTTTACTTACTCATGGACATAACGACCATGTTGGAGACACGATTGAATTAGCAAAAGCAAATAATTCACTAGTTGTCGCACCAAATGAACTAGCTAACTATTTAGCCACTCAAGGAGTTAATGTTCATAATATGGGGATTGGAGGAGCCTTTGGTTTTCCTTTTGGGAAAGTTAAATACACATTAGCTTTCCATGGCTCAGTATATGAGACTGAGAATGGTGAAATTATTGATGCAGGTAATCCTGGTGGAATCCTTTTCTTTGCAGAAGGAGTAACGATTTATCATGCGGGAGATACTGCATTATTCGGAGATATGAAATTAATTGGAGAACGTCACCCAATTGATGTTGCATTTCTACCAATAGGAGATAATTTTACAATGGGTCCAGAAGACGCAGCTTACGCAGTGTCATTACTAAAACCTAAAAACGTAGTACCGATTCATTACAATACGTTTCCAGTAATTAAACAAGATCCAAATACTTTTGCGGAATTAGTGAAGACTAGCAACGTCCAAATATTAAATAGTGGTGATAAAGTAGTACTTTAGCATTTGCTTAAGAGTAGGTTGAAGAAGGGCTAGACAGTCCATTTCAATCTACTTTTTTATATTCGTCAAATTTTTAATAACATTTTTACATAGGGAAGTTTAATGATAGGTATTTAATTCTATACATACTTGAAATATGTTACACTATTGGAAGAAATGAATGACGAAACAAGGTGATATAGTGTCAACAAAACATGAGAAAATTTTGCAATATATAGAATCTCTCCCTGTTGGCGACAAAATTTCAGTTCGACAAATCGCAAAGGAAATGCAAGTAAGTGAAGGTACTGCATATCGAGCGATTAAAGAAGCTGAAAACCGTCGATTAGTGAGTTCTATTGAACGAGTAGGAACGATTCGTATTGAGAAAAAGAAAAAAGAAAATATCGAACGATTAACCTTTGCAGAAATTGTAAACATTGTTGATGGTCAAGTATTAGGCGGAAAGTCCGGCTTGCATAAATCGTTAAATAAATTTGTAATTGGAGCAATGCAAGTTGAAGACATGATGCGTTATACAGATGCAGGAAGCTTACTAATAGTAGGGAACCGTTTCAAGGCTCATGAACAAGCCTTAAAAGAAGGAGCAGCAGTTCTAATTACAGGTGGATTTGATACGACAGAAGAAAATAAGCATCTGGCTGATGAATTAGAACTCCCGATTATTTCTTCAAGTTATGATACTTTTACAGTTGCAACAATGATTAACCGTGCGATTTATGACCAGTTAATTAAAAAAGATATCCTTCTAATTGAAGATATTTATGTTCCAATTGAAGATACGGCCATGTTAAGAAAGGAACAAACAATTAATGATTTCCATCAATTAAATACAAGGACAACCCACGGAGCATTTCCCGTTGTTACCAATAACAATAAATTAATTGGGATGATTACAGCAAAGGATGTAATAGGTAAAGACGGAGTAGAACCGATAGAAAAAGTAATGACGAAACATCCTATTTCTACTTCAATGAAAACAAGTGTTGCATCTGCCGGTCACCGAATGATCTGGGAAGGTATAGATCTATTACCAATTGTAAATGACGATTCCGTATTACAAGGGGTTATTAGTCGTCAAGACGTTTTAAAGGCGTTACAGCACGCTCAACGTCAACCACAACACGGAGAAACAATTGACGATATAGTAAAAAATGAAATGAAAATTTTGGGTGAAGAAGATTTAGTTGTGGAGTTTACCGTCACTCCACAAATGACAAATCAATTCGGGGCAATCTCCTATGGTGCCTTTACAACATTGCTTTCTGAAGTGGGTTCAATTGCGTTAAAAAGAAAAAAACGTGGAGACGCTGTAGCAGAAAATATGACTATTTACTTTATTAAGCCTGTACAAATGGAAAGTATATTAACTGTAATTCCACATATTTTGGACATGAGTCGAAAGTTTGTGAAAATGGATTTTGATGTTTATAATGGTTCAACGCTTGTTGGTAAAGCAATGATGATGTTCCAACTTTTAGAACGATAGAGAACCTCTGTGAACCTTAATACTTTAATTTACTTAATCCTTTTTGAGTTGATAGTTTGAATAACTTATATAGGCTGAGACAAACATTGAAATTCAAAAGAAAAAGCCGTCTCAAAAGTTTTGAGACGGTACCTTTTTTCTTATTTATTAAGTTCGTATTCTTCCTTTACAAACTTACCTTCGTGGCTAGCACGTTTAAAACTAGCATATGCTTCCATAAAACCTATAATAACAAAGATGACTGTAATCGCATATCCAACAGCTGTTGGGTACACAATGCTTGTATTTATGCCAAATGCTATAACGAAAATACCTAATGCGATACCTGCCTTTGCTTTATACCACTTTTTTCGAATTGGTAAATTGACTCGAAATTGTTTCGTCTTATAAAAGAGATAAGCAACGAAAGATAGTACAATTAAAATAATAAAGATAATATTTAACATAGTAACCTCCCATAAACACTCCAGTAAATGCTGACATTATTGTAACTATTTTCAGACAAAAATGCTAACATACATTACAAAAAATATATAGATCAGGAGGAATAACACATGAAAAGACAAATCATCGACAAAATTGAGCAGTATGATACAATTATCCTTCACCGACATGTTCGACCGGATCCAGATGCTTATGGTTCTCAAATTGGATTAAAACAGATTATTGAAATGAATTATCCAAATAAAAGGGTGTTTGCAGTAGGAGAACATGATGATTCCCTAACTTTTTTAGCATGTCCTGATGAAATCAAAGATGATGAATATGTTGGCGCACTAGTAATCGTTGTTGATACTGCAAATACCGAACGAATTGCTGATGAGCGATACATAAAAGGGGATTTCCTCATTAAAATTGATCATCACCCAAATGATGATGCATACGGAGATTTACTATGGGTAAATACTGATGCGAGTTCAGTTAGTGAAATGATCTTTGAACTCTATGAGGAAGGTCGAGAATATAAAAATTGGAAACTTCCAGATGCTGGTGCAAGATTATTGTTCGCAGGAATTGTAGGAGATACAGGTAGGTTTATATATCCAAGTGCTACATTTAGAACTTTTGAAATTGCTGGACAATTAATTCGCTATAACTTTAACAGGAATGAATTGTTTAATGGGATGTATGAGAGAGAGCCTAATCTTTTACATCTACAAGGCTATATCTATGAAAATTTCAAAATGGACCAATATGGAGCTGCATATATTAAATTAACAAAAGAGGTCCTTGAGAAATTTAAAGTAACACCGTCTGAGACTTCTTTACTAGTAGGGTCGTTGAGTGAAATAAAAGGTGTTTGTGCTTGGGTGATACTAATAGAAGAAACAGATCAGATTCGTGTGCGTATACGCTCCAAAGGTCCTGTTATTAATGAATTAGCCAAGAAGTATCACGGAGGAGGACATCCATTAGCTTCGGGTGCTACTGCATATTCTTGGGAAGAGGCAGATCAAGTCATAGAAGATTTAAAAGAAATTTGTCGATTATATAAATAAGTATGGAGGGATGAAGTTTGTCAATCGTATATACACAAATACGAACTAGTGCAGATTTATTACAAAGTACAATTCGTATTGAAGAGCTCATCCCATTTTTACAACAACAGAAGGCAGAAGCATGTGCAATTGTTAATACAAAATTGTATGGGCTTTTGCCTTTTTGGCATGGTATGAAAAATGCAGGGATTCATCCAGTCGTCGGGCTTAGAGTGCGTGTACTATTTGAAGAAGAGATTTCTTTACCACTAGTCTTGTATGCGAAAACTAATGAGGGATATAAAAATATACTTAAAATTAGTAGTGCTATTGCCATTAGGAAGGATGAGCAACTACCATGGCGTTGGTTAGTAGGGTACTCAAAGGGGTGTATTTGTAGCTTACCAGCAATGGACGACGATTCAATTTGGTTTAATCAGAATTATGAACAGCAAGCAAGGCAAGTTGCACAATTATTTCAATCTAACTTTGTAATTGGCATATCACGTCCAGGTGGATTAAAGTCAACTTTCGAAGAAAATGCCATGCATTTAAGTCGTCATTTACAAGCACCGATCATGGCGATGCATGAAAGCTTATTCGTGAATCAAAATGATTACTTTGCATATGAAGTTTTACGCTCAATAGATACAGGTGTGAAATTGAGTGAAAAAGTCGAAAGTAAACAAATGTTTCAGCAATATCTCCCAACCAAAGAGGAACTATTGAATTGGTATTCCGATCAACTTCAATGGTTAGAAGTTAGTAAACAGTTACTTTTAAACTGTCGTGTAGACATTAGTTTTAATCGACACTTTATGCCAAAATTTCCTCTTAAAGATGGAGAATCGGCGGACGAGGTTCTAACTAGAGCTGCAATCTCTGGTTTGAAGGAGCGGTTACAAACTGAAACTCCTGAACGGAATTATATTGAACGCTTACAATATGAGATACAAATCATTACGTCGATGGGCTATGCTGATTATTTTTTAATCGTTGCGGATTTTATGAGATTTGCTCGTAAAGAGAATATTTTAACTGGACCTGGACGTGGGTCATCAGCCAGTTCGCTCGTCGCATATTGTTTACAGATCACTCAAGTGGATCCGCTGAAATATGGATTGTTATTTGAACGATTTTTAAATCCAGAGCGGATTACTTTACCCGATATTGATATTGATTTTGTCGATACGAAAAGACAAAAAGTTATTCAATATGTTGCTGAAAAATACGGTCAGCAATATGTTGCTCAAATTATTACATTTGGTACTCTTTCTGCAAAAGCTGTTGCGAGAGACGTTGCGCGGATGTTTAATTTTGAACAAGAAACTTTAGAAATGATATCAAGGTTAATTCCTAACCGATTGGGTATTACATTACAAGAAGCCTATAATTCTTCTGAAGATCTTCGCAAATGGGTAGAAGGAGAAGAAATTCGACGTCGATGGTTTGAAACAGCTCTAAAATTAGAAGGGCTCCCTAGAAATTCTTCAACTCATGCAGCTGGTGTAGTATTGAGTCCAATGCCACTTGTGGATGTAGTACCTATACAAGAAGGACATGATGGAATCTATTTAACTCAGTGGCCTATGCAGGAAATTGAACAATCTGGATTATTAAAGATGGACTTTTTAGGATTGCGTAATTTAACCATCTTGGAACAAATTAGAAAATCAATTTATTATTCTCATCGGGTAAAAATTGATTTAAATCAAATTCCATTAAATGATGAAAAAACATATATGTTGTTGCAACAGGGAGATACAACTGGAATCTTCCAGCTTGAATCCGAGGGGATGAAAAAAGCTCTTAAGGAAATCATCCCAACAAATTTTTTAGATATTGTTGCAGTGAATGCACTTTACCGACCAGGACCGATGGACTTTATTTCGGTATATGCAAGAAGAAAGCATGGACAAGAACCGGTCGTGATGCCACATTCTGTGTTAGAACCAATTCTAAAAGAAACTTATGGGGTAATCGTTTATCAAGAGCAAATTATGAAAATCGCGAACCTATTTGCTGGATTTACGATTGGTCAGGCAGATTTGTTGAGAAGAGCAGTAAGTAAAAAGAAGCGTGAAGTGTTAGAAGAACAAAGAACGTCGTTTGTCAAAGGAGCAATACAGCAAGGATATCCACAAAAGAGCGCTGAAGATGTTTATGAATTAATTGTACGATTTGCTGATTATGGTTTTCCTAAAAGTCATGCAGTAGCATACAGTATGATTTCTTATCAAATGGCTTATTTGAAAGCCAATTATCCAGTAAATTTTTACAGCGCTTTAATGACTAATGCAATTGGAAATCAAGATAAACTCTTTCAAATCATTTCAGAGGCGAAAGGGAAAGGTATTGAATTATTAAGGCCTTCAATTCATAAAAGTATTCGTCCATTTAAGGTGGAAAACGGAAAGATTCGCTTTAGTCTTTCTACTATAAAAGGTGTTTCCCAAGTCTTCATACAAAGATTAATGACTCTTCGTGATACAAGACAGAACCCATTTGAGGATTTGTTCGAATTGGCGGTTTCTTTAAGTGCGATTCATTTTAACCGTAAATTCATAGAACCGCTTATTAAATCTGGGGCATTAGATGATTTTGGGAAAGATCGAGCTACGTTACTTGCAAGCATTGATGCAGCGGAAAAACATGCAAAAATAGTGAGACCAAATGATGAAGAAGATTTATTTTCATCAAATCATTTTATTTTTGGTAAACCAAAATATATTGATGCAGAGCCAATTCCTCAAAAAATTAAGCTTCAATTTGAAAAAGAAGTGCTTGGATTTTACTTATCCGAACACCCGGTTGAAATGGTACGAAAAAAATGGGGCAATGTAAATAGTAACATCCAAACAATCCAACAGTTAAGACCCAATTCCATTATAAAACTAGTCGGTATGATTGAGGGAATAAGGCAAATACGAACAAAAAAAGGTGAATTAATGGCCTTTGTAGAACTACAAGATGAATACGGTATTGTTTCAGCAACACTCTTTCCTAAAGAATATAATGAAGTACTCGGCTGGATTAAAGAAGAGAAAATTGTATATGTAGAGGGAAGCGTAGATTTTAGATTTGGAAAATCACAAATAAAAGTAAAGTCTATGAAACTGATTTAACAAAATATTATAGGATTTGAAGTAAAAACTGTGCGTTTTGTACAGTTTTTTCTTTACAAAAATTATGTAATTATGTATGCTTAACAAAAGTGGTCAGACCACTTTTGTAATATGAAAATGAATAATAGCATTAGAATATCTTTCTTTGTTTTGAGGCTATTTTACTGCGAGGTAATCATGGAATCTAAACAGGAAAATAAAAAAGTATTTTTAGAGATTGTTAAGCAGTTAAGGGAATTAATTAAATCGGAACATATTCAACCAGGCGAAAAGTTACCTTCAGAACGAGTGCTATCCGAAAGGTTAAATGTAGGACGTTCCTCGGTACGTGAAGCATTAAGAAGTCTGGAATTATTAGGGCTTATTGAAACGAAGCATGGTGGAGGAACTTTTCTTGCCTCTATGCAACACCATCAATTAGTAGAAATATTAGCCTCTTTTATATTGCAATCAGATCAATCCATAGAAGAGGTGCATAAGACAAGACGAATGTATGAAAAAGAAGCCATTCGAATTATCTGTTCCGACAAAGACTTAAGAGCTTTACCTGTTTGGGAAAGTCTATTTTACAAAATAGAAGTAGGAAATGATGTTGTTCGAAATCATATTTTAAGAGAATTAATCATAGCATCAGGAAATCGTTTAGCCTTGAAAATATGGCTACAACTCGCTGCATATAGTGCTAAACCATTAAAAAAAATCACCACATCTAAAGAAAAATTAACTCTTCAAATGCTCTTGAAATCTATACAACTTGGATATGTAAAGGGAGCACTTGAAGCTTACGAAAATTGGATTGACTATTTACGAAGTGAAGAAAATTAGAAGTTTTTTCTTCGGTGACATGCGATGTATAAAAAAATGTATCAAGCTAGCTGAAATATTCTGTGTGCAAAGGTATTGGCCGTGCGACAGTATCAAATACGCTAAGACGAATTTGATTAATATTTATTTTTAGGGGGAAAAATTGTGGCAATTAGAAATTTATTAAACATAAATCGCAAAAAAACAAAAGGTGCCATTGTGAATCGAGATAAAGAAAATTCTTTCCCAGCAGATTTAATGACAAAGTGTCCAGAATGTAAAAAAATTCATCTAACAAAGGAACTAGAAAATAACTTAAAGGTTTGTCCTAACTGTGACCATCATATGAAAATGACATCTGCTGAAAGAATTGCTTGTTTCCTTGATGAAGATACTTTTGAATCATTAGATGATCATTTACAAACGGTGAACCCTTTAAAGTTCCCTTCATATGTCGAAAAAATTGAAGTAGATCAAATCAAGACAGGTTTAAATGAGGCAGTACTAACTGGAATCGGTAGTTTAAAAGGAGAACAAGTTGTAGTAGCTGTTATGGACTCTTTCTTCAGAATGGGTTCCATGGGGTCAGTAGTTGGTGAAAAAATAACAAGAGCTATTGAAAAAGCGACAGAGTACCAAGTGCCCTTCATTATCTTTACCGCAAGTGGTGGTGCCCGAATGCAAGAAGGAGTTCTTTCTTTAATGCAGATGGCTAAGACAAGCGTTGCATTAAAACGTCATAGTGAGCACGGACAATTATTTATTTCCGTTATGACTCATCCTACAACTGGTGGTGTTTCTGCAAGTTTTGCTTCATTAGGAGATTTAAATATTGCAGAACCAAAAAGTTTAATTGGGTTTGCAGGAAGACGAGTAATTGAACAAACTGTGCGTGAAAAATTACCAGAGGATTTCCAAACGGCAGAATTTTTACTAGAACATGGCCAATTAGATGCTATTTTCCATAGAAAAGAAATGCGTGAAAAAATCGCGACAATTGTTAAGCTTCATGGTAAAGGAGGAGTAAAAAATGTCTAAATCAATGACGTTTGAAGAACCGATTGTGAAGCTCCGCGAAAAAATTGCTGAGTTAAAAGAAATTGCTAACAATGCAGATGTTAATATGTCAGATGAAATCGAAACTTTAGAAAATAGACTACGTCAACTTGAGGAAAAAATTTATTCCAATATGGAGCCTTGGGATCGTGTGCAAGTAGCTAGACATCCAGAACGTCCAACTTCATTGGATTATATCCAAGAGTTATTTACTGATTTTATTGAATTACATGGTGATCGTTACTACGGTGATGATCATGCAATTATTGGTGGGATTGCCTTTTTTGATGATAAACCAATTACGGTAATTGGGCATCAGCGCGGAAAAACAACAAAGGAAAATATCCGACGCAACTTCGGTATGCCTCATCCGGAAGGGTATCGTAAAGCTTTACGTCTAATGAAACAGGCAGAAAAATTTGGACGTCCTATTCTTTGTTTTATAGATACAAAGGGAGCATATCCAGGGAAAGCTGCTGAAGAACGTGGCCAAAGTGAAGCCATTGCTAATAACCTTTTTGAAATGGCAGGTTTAAAAGTTCCAGTTATAAGTATTGTAATCGGTGAAGGTGGTAGTGGTGGAGCATTAGGGTTAGGCGTATCAAATCGCATCTATATGCTTGAAAACTCAACATACTCTGTTATTTCACCGGAGGGAGCAGCATCAATTTTATGGAAAGACGCTACTCTTGCCAAACAGGCTGCAGAAGCAATGAAAATTACTTCTTATGATTTAAAATCAATGGGAATTATTGATGGTATTATTCCGGAAATTGCTGGTGGTGCACATAAGGATATTAAAGCACAAGCTTTATCAATCAAAAAATGTATTACAGAATCATTTGAATCATTAACGTCATTAACAGAAAAAGAACTAATAGATGATCGTTATAACAAGTATAGAGCAATTGGTGAGTTTTTAGAGTTAGAAGTCTAATAATATAGATCAAACCGTCTCATTTCATAATGTAGACGGTTTTTTCGATTAATTTCTTTATAAGGCTTTGTGGTTTTAACTGCATTAGATTTGACATTTTATTTGTAAATAATTGATTATTAAAATTGGTTAAAAGCAATAACTTCATGACAAAAAATGAATCAATATTTTTTTGTTAAGATAATGTATTTACTTGTGTGTAATACTTACAATGACTGGTTATTCATGGTAATGTGAATAGTAGAGGATGGTACAGGAGGGTTAGACCGATGAAGAGAATTGCTGTATTAACAAGTGGAGGAGATTCACCGGGGATGAATGCTGCAGTTCGCGCAGTCGTTCGTAAGGCAAATTTCCATGGCGTCGAAGTTATGGGAATATTTCACGGCTATGAAGGATTTATTCATGGTAAAATGGAATTGCTGAATTTAGGCTCTGTTGGTGGCATTATCCAACGTGGTGGGACAAAACTATTTTCTTCTCGCTGTCCAGAATTTAAACAAAATGAATATCAACTTCAAGGGTTAGAAAAAATGAAAGAGGCTGGCGTTGAAGCTTTAGTTGTGATCGGGGGAGATGGTTCTTACCGAGGTGCAAAAGCATTAACTGAAAAAGGGTTTCCCTGTGTAGGCGTTCCTGGAACAATTGATAATGATATTCCTGGAACGGAGTATACAATTGGATTCGATACAGCCATCAATACAGTAATTGAGTCAATCGATAAAATCCGCGATACGGCAACATCCCATGAGAATTCTTTTGTTGTGGAAGTAATGGGAAGAAATGCAGGAGATATTGCACTATGGGCTGGACTTGCTGCAGGAGCAGAATCAGTTATTATTCCTGAAGAAGAGTATAATCTAGATGAAATTATTGCAAGAATGAAGCAAGGGGAAGCACGGGGTAAAAAGCATAGTATCATTATTGTTGCTGAAGGGGCTATATCAGCTAATGACCTAGCAAAATTGTTGAAAGAAAAAGCTGGAATTACGACGCGAGTATCTGTACTTGGTCATATTCAACGTGGAGGTTCTCCTACTGCGAGGGATCGTGTACTGGCAAGTCGATTAGGAGCTAAAGCTGTAGAAGTTCTGCTTGAAGGTAAAAGTGGACGTGCAGTTGGCATAAAAAATCATCAAATTTATGATTACGACTTGGATGACGTATTCAACAATAAACATAAGGCTGATGTTAGTTTATATACTTTATCAAAAGAACTTTCTATATAATTATGGAAAACGGAGAGAAAAATATGAGAAAAACAAAGATAGTTTGTACAATTGGACCTGCAAGTGAGTCACCAGAAATTCTAGCAGAACTAATAAAAGCTGGAATGAATGTAGCACGCTTAAATTTTTCACATGGATCACATGAAGAGCATGCAGTTCGGATTGCAACAATTCGTGATGTTGCAGAAAAGCTAAATAAAACAGTTGGAATTTTACTAGATACAAAAGGACCTGAAATTCGTACTCATACTATGGAAAATGGAGAATTACATCTTGTATCGGGACAAGTAATTGATATTTCCATGACAGAAGTTGTTGGAGATCAGAATAGTTTTTCTGTAACTTACAATCAATTAATTGATGATGTTGATCAAAACGATAAAATCTTATTAGATGATGGTTTAATTGAGCTTAGAGTACTTGCAAAAGACAACGAAAAAGGCTTAATTCATACGATTGTTGAAAACGCTGGCGTGTTAAAAAATAAAAAAGGTGTTAATGTACCGGGAGTATCCGTTAAGCTTCCAGGTATAACAGAAAAGGATGCACAGGATATCCTTTTTGGAATTGAACAAGGTGTTGATTTTATTGCAGCTTCTTTCGTTAGAACACCAAAAGATGTATTAGAGATTCGTGAACTTCTAGAACAAAATGGCGGTAGTCATATCCAAATAATCCCTAAAATTGAAAACCAAGAGGGTGTTGATAATATTGATGATATTATCGAAGTATCTGATGGTTTAATGGTTGCTCGAGGAGATTTAGGGGTTGAAATACCTGCTGAAGTAGTGCCATTAGTGCAAAAGCAATTAATTAAAAAATGTAATAGTGTGGGCAAACCTGTTATTACTGCAACGCAAATGCTAGATTCTATGCAACGAAATCCACGTCCTACTCGTGCGGAAGCAAGTGACGTCGCAAACGCAATTTTTGATGGGACAGATGCTATTATGCTTTCTGGGGAGACAGCAGCTGGTCTTTATCCAATAGAATCAGTACGCACGATGAACAACATTGCAGAGTACACTGAAAACTCATTAGATTATCGTTCTATTGTTGCAAAACGTAGTAAAGAAAAAGGAACTACAATGACTGAGGCGCTTTCACAAGCTGTTGCCTATACCTCTATTAATTTAGGAGTAAAAGCTGTCTTAGCTCCAACATCGAGTGGAACAACAGCAAAAATGATTGCTAAATATCGACCTGGTGTACCAATTATTGCTATTACTGATTCTATATCAACTGCACAAAAGTTAACACTTGTTTGGGGTGTTACTCCAATTGTGACACATCACGTTAAAACAACTGATGAAATCTTAGAATTAGCCGTTGATGAATCATTAAAATACCAGTACGTGGATCACGGAGATGTTGTTATTATAACTGCTGGTGTTCCAGTCGGAGAAGCAGGTACAACCAACTTAATGAAAGTCCATGTAATCGGTGATCTATTAGCAAAAGGTCAAGGGGTTGGTAAATTATCAGTTGTTGCAAATGCAGTCGTTGTCAAAAACGCTGAAGAAGCTGCAGCATATGATACAGAAGGGTGCATTTTAGTAACTGTAGGAACAGATCGAGAAATGATGCCAGTCATTGAGAAATGTGCTGGGATTATCACCGAAGAGGGTGGACTAACGAGCCATGCCGCTGTTGTTGGATTAAGTTTAGGAATTCCGGTTATTGTAGGAGTTAAAGAAGCAACAACATTAATTCGTCACGGTCAAGAAATTACAATGGATGCCGAAACTGGTGTAATATATAAAGGTCATGCAAGTGTACTTTAATTAACATGTTTATCTTTATTAATAGAAAATAGGTATTAATAAAAAGAATTCGCGATTCTTCGCCAGGAAAGAGAGCCAAACGAGAACCATGGCTTGTAGAAAGTGAAAGAAGTTACGGCTACGGCAACTTCTTGTCCAACTACAGGGCTTGTATTTTCTCGTTGCAACACATAACGGTTGCTAAACTTGGCTTGTTGTTTCCTTGGGAGAACTACGCAAATTCTTTTTATTTTTTTGTTTGTTTTCTGAAAAAAGCGATTTTATTGTTAGCACTTAATATGATTACGAAACTTTTCACCTAACTTTTCGTATGAATAAAGTAATGAATAGGAGGGACACTACTTGAGAAAGATCATTGTTAGTTTAGTGGCTGTAATTTTAGCAGAGATCGCTACTTTTATCATTGTAGGTAATTGGCTGGGTGTTGTTAATACTTTGCTATTAATACTATTAACAAGCATTGTTGGAATTTACGTTGCAAAAAAACAAGGAGTTCAATCTTTTCAAAATATGAATCAAAGTATTGCAAACGGTAATCCACCAGGTGTAGCGATGATTGATACGTTTCTGGTTTTCCTTGGAGGAGTTCTATTATTATTTCCAGGTTTCCTTACAGATCTTTTAGGGTTTTCTTTGCTATTTCCGATTACACGTAAATGGTTTAAACCAGTTATATATAATTGGATCCGTAACAGGATGAAAAATGATCAAGTCATTATTATCAATAAGTAGACTTCTGCTTTAGCTTGACAACGATTAATATTAAAAATGGACTGAGGATAATTCCATAAATCCCAAATAGTAAGATTGAAGCTGCGCTTATAAAGAAAGTATGGACAGTGCGAATATGGAATGTCGATGCCCACAGCATAGACTCAACAATTTGTCGGGTAATTAGTATAAATATATATAATATTATGATTGATACACTGATAAAACTTTCTCCGACTGCAAAAAAGTAAATGGAAATCGGAATCAAAAACAAACCAATTCCAAAGAATGGGAGACTATCAGCTAATGAAATGAGAAAAGCTTTATTAATTGGATGTTCGAATTGTAGTAATGCTAGTCCACAACTTAGTATAAAAAATGTGATAATAAATAATTGAAATTCCACAAAAATAAAATAACTTAATAAACTAGTCCCTTTCGTGAAGTAATTTTTCCATTCCTGACGATATTTCTTTGGCACATAGATGAAAAACCAGTATCGATTCTTTTTTGACTCAAATAATGAAAAGTAAAATGCAACGATAAATATAAACATTTCTATTAAATATTGAATAACATCTTGTAGAAAGTTTCCAATGCCCATTATTGCTGAATCAATTAAAGAAATTGATTTATTAAAAATAGAATCAAATACAATTAAATTACTATGATTAATAACTTGTTGTAACTCTTTTACTTGTTCTGTTATTTCCGGGTAAATTGAAATTATGCTTTGAAGAGTTATATAAAAAAATGAATAAGTGATAAGGAAAATTAATATAGATATGGTAATGGCACTTAATATGTATGGTAGTTTTAATCGCTTATGACAAAAGTCCACCACTGGAAATAACAGATATGCAAAAAATATTGCTAAAGAGATTGGTAAAACCATCCATAAAATCAAAAAGTATAATGTTAATACCAAATACTTCGTCAGACTTTTGAATGAGAATTCGCCAATTTTATTAGTTTTCAAATTATTCACCTCTATTTTTGATATTTTCACTCTCGTTCATATCTAATAATTCTCTTTTGGGCGGATTTTTTATTTTAAAATCAAGATTTTTGTTATTTCTAGTAATTTCATTCACAAAGCCGTCAAAATTGATTATAATAACAAATGTAAGCGATTAACTTATAGGTTTATATGAGCAAACATTCTAAGTGTCTGAGAAAAAAAGAAAGCACTTACAAACGAAAAAAATTAAGAGGGAGCGATTTTTATGACAGCAACTCGCGGTTTAGAAGGTATTGTAGCGGCAGAGTCGAAAATTAGTTCAATCATCGATGACACACTTACATATGTAGGGTATAACATTGACGATTTAGCAGATAACGCTTCATTTGAAGAAGTAATCTATCTTTTATGGCATACTCGTCTACCAAAAGCAGATGAATTAGCTGAATTAAAGCAACAACTTGCTGAAAATGCTGAAATTCCACAAGCTATTATTGATCAATTTAAGGCTTATCCATTAAATACAGTGCATCCAATGGCTGCATTACGTTCAGCAGTATCATTATTAGGGGTATTTGATGATGAAGCTGACGAAATGACACCAGAAGCAAACTATCGTAAAGCAATTCGCTTACAAGCGAAAATCTCTACGATTGTTACTGCGTTCTCTCGTATCCGTAAAGGATTAGAACCAGTTGCACCAAAACCTGAATTAGGATATGCTGCAAACTTCTTATATATGTTACATGGAAAAGATCCACAACCAATCGAAATTGAAGCTTTCAATAAAGCATTAGTACTTCATGCTGACCATGAATTAAATGCTTCAACATTCACAGCGCGTGTTTGTGTAGCTACACTTTCTGATGTGTATTCTGGTATTACAGCTGCAATTGGCGCATTAAAAGGACCACTTCATGGTGGTGCAAATGAGCAAGTTATGAAAATGTTATCTGAAGTTGGTTCAATTGAGAACGTTGAATCATATGTTCAAAACAAATTAGATAACAAAGAAAAAATTATGGGATTCGGTCACCGTGTATATCGTAAAGGAGACCCACGTGCAAAACACTTACGTGTAATGTCTGAAAAACTTACAGCATTAACAGGTAAACCAGAACTTTACGAAATGTCTGTGAAAATTCATGACATGGTAGTAGGACAAAAAAATCTACCTGCGAACGTAGACTTCTTCTCTGCTTCAGTTTATGATTCACTAGGCATTGAACATGATTTATTCACACCGATTTTTGCAGTTTCGCGTACATCTGGTTGGTTAGCACATATTTTAGAGCAATATGCAAATAACCGTCTGATTCGTCCACGTGCAGAATACGTTGGACCTGGTATGCAAAAATATGTCCCAGTTGATGAACGATAATTTATAAAATATGTTAAAATTGTCTGGGACTGTGTTTAAATAATGTTCATCCGGCTAAAATGCTAGCTGAACATTATAATACACAGTCCTAGGCTTGTGAATATAGGAGGCAACATTCATGACTAACGGTAAAATTGTAGTAGAAAACGGCGTATTAAACGTACCAAACAATCCAGTTATTCCTTTCATTGAAGGTGACGGAATTGGTCCAGATATCTGGGCAGCAGCATCTCGTGTAATTGATGCAGCAGTAGAAAAAGCATATAATGGCGAAAAGAAAATCGAATGGTTAGAAGTTCTTGCAGGTGAAAAAGCATTCAACCAAACAGGTGAATGGTTACCACAAGAAACTTTAGATAAAATCAATGAATACTTAATCGCAATTAAAGGACCTCTTACTACTCCAATCGGTGGCGGAATTCGTTCTTTAAACGTAGCATTACGTCAACAACTTGACTTATATGTTTGCTTACGTCCAGTACGTCACTTCGACGGTGTACCATCTCCAGTTAAACGTCCTGAAGATGTAGATATGGTTATTTTCCGTGAAAACACTGAAGATATCTATGCTGGTATTGAATACGAAGCAGAATCTGCAGATGCTAAAAAAATCATCAACTTCTTACAAACTGAAATGGGTGTTAATAAAATCCGTTTCCCAGAAACTTCAGGTATCGGTATTAAACCAGTATCAAAAGAAGGTACAGAACGTTTAGTACGTTCAGCTATCGAATATGCAATCAAACATAATCGTCCATCTGTTACTTTAGTACACAAAGGTAACATCATGAAATTCACAGAAGGTGGATTCAAAAAATGGGGTTATGAACTAGCTGAAAGAGAATTCGGTGATCAAACATTCACTTGGGAACAATACGATCGCATTAAAGCAGAACAAGGCGTAGAAGTTGCAAATAAAGCACAAGCTGATGCTGAAGCTGCTGGTAAAGTTATCGTAAAAGATTCTATCGCTGATATCTTCTTACAACAAATTTTAACTCGTCCAAGAGAGTTCGACGTAGTAGCTACAATGAACTTAAACGGTGACTACATTTCTGATGCACTAGCTGCACAAGTTGGTGGTATTGGTATCGCTCCAGGAGCTAACATCAACTACGTAACTGGACATGCTATTTTCGAAGCAACTCACGGAACAGCTCCAAAATATGCTGGTCTTGACAAAGTTAACCCATCTTCAGTACTTCTTTCAGGTGTATTAATGCTTGAACACTTAGGATGGCAAGAAGCTGCAGATTTAATTACTAAATCTGTAGAACAAACAATCTCTTCTAAAGTAGTAACTTATGACTTCGCTCGTTTAATGGAAGGTGCTACAGAAGTTGCATGTTCTGAATTTGCTAATGAATTAATCAAAAACCTTTAATTTACAATATAATTATTTATATTGATTGAAATTATTAGTTTTGAGTGCTAAATATTTGATTTTAGTGAATGAAAGTAACAAAATATAATTGATTAAAAGGGGAAGTGCTTTATGCATCTTCCTCTTTAAATTTCTCTTCATTCTTACAACCTAAATCAAAGGAGCGTACTCAAATGACAAATTTGAAACGTAAAAAAATCTCTGTAATTGGTGCTGGTTTTACGGGTGCTACTGCAGCATTTTTAGCAGCACAAAAAGAACTTGGAGACGTCGTGTTAGTAGACATTCCGCAAGCTGAAAACCCTACAAAAGGGAAAGCTCTTGACATGTGGGAAGCTGCTCCAGTACAAGGCTTTGATTCTCATGTAAGAGGTACTTCGAATTATGAAGACACTGCTGATTCTGATCTAGTCATTATTACTGCTGGCGTTGCTCGAAAACCTGGGATGAGCCGAGATGATTTAGTTCAAATAAATCAAAAAGTAATGAAGTCAGTGGCATCTGAAATTTCTAAGTATTCGCCAAATTCAATCATCCTAGTTTTAACCAACCCGGTGGATGCCATGTCTTATACAGTTTTCAAAGAAACGGGCTTTCCAAAAAACAGGGTAATAGGTCAATCAGGTGTACTTGATACAGCTCGTTTTTGTGCATTCGTTGCTGAAGAATTAAACATTTCAGTTAAAGATATTAAAGGTTTTGTATTAGGGGGACATGGCGATACAATGGTTCCACTTACTCGTTATTCCTATGCGGGTGGTATTCCATTGGAGACTTTAATTCCTTCTGAACGATTAGAAGAAATTGTTCAACGCACACGTGTTGGCGGTGGAGAGATTGTAAACCTATTAGGTAATGGATCCGCTTACTACGCTCCTGCTGCTGCGTTAGTCGAAATGGCAGAGGCTATTATTAAAGATCAAAAACGTGTATTACCTTCAATTGCCTATTTAGAAGGTGAGTATGGTTACGAAGGCATCTATTTAGGGGTTCCAACATTACTAGGTGCAAACGGTATTGAAAAAATCTTTGAACTAGAATTAACTAATGACGAAAAAGCTGCTCTAGATCAATCAGCTGAAGCTGTGCGGTCGGTAATGGGAGTACTAGAATAATCCGCTTAAGAACGAGCAGGGACAACCTTGCTCGATTTTTTTGTTTTTGTTACTTGAAGAGTTCCAACTAAATGTTTTTGGGTGTGACTATACTTCTTCGAATTGATCATGTTGATAATCCACTAAGATGTGTGTTTAAACCGAGACTTCTCAGAAGAATGGGTCCCCCTTTTCTTTATTGTTATTTTCAGAAAAAATTGTTACTATAAAGTTAATCTAACAATAAAGGGGTTGCTCAATTGTTGTTACGAAAGGGTACTAAAATTGGTAAAAAGATAGATGAGCTTTCTGTTGGTGAAAGGTTAAACTTAACTGAAAAGATTGAAGATAAAGATTTGCTATTATATTTAGGACTCACAAATGATAGTAATCCATTATTTATTCAACATGATTACGCAGCAGAAACTTCATTCAAGAAACCAATTGTACCAGTAATCATGCTTAATGGCATTATTACTTCTGCTATTTCCAAACATTTACCGGGTCCAGGTTCATATATACTAGAGCAAAATATATCTTATTTATTGCCGGTGTATCATTATGAAACAATTGAAGTATTACTTGAAGTTCAGCAAATAAATACCGTTGAAAATATTGTGGATGTCTTTGTCACAGCACTTAACGAAGAAAAACAGCAAATAATTGAGGGCGTCTTTAAAGTAATGCCTCCAGTGTAATATTTTTCCTTTACTAGGTTTGAAATGGGGGTTTCAAATCAATATTTGGAGGATTCTTTTATGGAAAAAACAATACTAGTCGTAGAAGACGAATTTTCAATCGCAACGTTGTTAAAGTATAACCTTGAACGAGCAGGCTTTGAAGTATTGCTAGCTCATGACGGAAAAGTTGGGTTTGAAATGGCAATCGAAAAAACACCAGACTTAATCATTCTAGATTTAATGTTACCAACGATGGATGGAATGGAAGTATGTAAAGAATTACGAAGCCTAAAGAAAAACATTCCAATTATCATGCTGACTGCTCGTGATGACGAATTCGATAAAGTATTAGGTTTAGAACTTGGAGCAGATGACTATATGACAAAGCCCTTTAGTCCTCGGGAAGTTATTGCTCGAGTAAAGGCAGTGTTAAGACGTTTTACTTCAGTTACAATTCCGGAAGAGGAAGAGACGGGAAAAAATTTTTATCTTTACGATAATCTACAGGTATTCCCAGAACGCTTTGAAGCTTTCTTAGACAATATACCACTTGAGTTTACTCCTAAAGAGTTTGAACTGCTTGTGTATTTACTAGAAAATAAAAATCGTGTTTTGACTCGAGACCAATTATTAAGTGCAGTTTGGAATTATGATTTTGCAGGTGATACTCGAATCGTAGATGTACACATAAGCCATTTGCGAGATAAAATAGAAGAAAATACTCGTAAACCGAAGTTTATTAAAACAATACGTGGAATAGGCTATAAATTTGAGGAGCCGAAAAACATATGAAAACCTTCAGTAATCGATTTTTTCTATTCTTCATATTGTTAACAGGTTCGATTTTAGCTGTCCTTGGCATGGTCTTAGGTCAGCTTTTTCCATTCTATTTGGAAAAGTACTTAGAACTTGGTGGGTTTCATTTAAGTAAAAATGAAATTGACTATTACAATGCACAATTTATTATTGCATTATCTTTTTTATTGATTGTTAGTTTTCTTTTAATTAGTTTCGTTGCCTATAAACTATTTCGAAATTTACTTGACCCAATTGATAATGTTACCCAAACTGCTCGTGAACTTACAAAAGGAAATTATCGAGCTAGAGCATATGCAAATGGACCACTTTCAATTGTTGAGTTAAGAAATTCCATTAATATCTTGGCGCGAAATCTACAAGAGATGGTAAAAATGCGTGAAATCGAAGAAGAACGATTAAAAACACTAATAGAAAATATGGGTAGTGCACTCATTATGATTGACCGTGAAGGAAATGTGTCCATAGTAAATGGTAAATTTTTAGATGAATTTGAGTTAACATTAGAGGAAGTTCGAGGGAAAAGTTTTTTAACTTTAGGGCTACCGGAAGAAATTGAAAAGTTTATTGATCATGTATTTTTAACTGAACTTCCCTATAGAAAACAAATAGAGGTTGTCGTCGATCAAGAAATCTTTTATAAGCAAATCTATGGTGCACCAGTAGTAGGAGAGCATGGTAGATGGCTTGGTGTCGTAATTGTCATGCATGATATCTCTGAACTTGTTCGTCTGGAGCAAGTAAGGAAGGACTTCGTTGCAAACGTATCACATGAGTTGCGTACGCCTATTACATCTATTAAAGGATTTTCTGAGACATTGTTAGATGGTGCCTTTAAGGATGAAAAGATGTTGCTTTCATTTTTAGATATTATTTACCAAGAAAGTAATCGTCTACAAATGCTAATTCAAGACTTACTTGAGTTATCAAAAATCGAAAGACAGGGATATACAATTTCATTTAGTCCTACAAGCTTACAGGAAGTACTGATTCGTGCAGTAGAACTGACAAGCCCAAGGATGGATGAAAAGAATATGCAATTTGCTGTAGATATCAAAAGAGATGTAATGGTTAATGGTGATGCTAATCGGTTAATGCAAATTTTCACCAACCTAATCACGAATGCCATTACGTATTCACCGGAGGATACGACGATTACATTACGAATTAAATACACCGATGAATATGGAATTGTTGAAGTACAAGATCAGGGAATTGGAATAGAAAAAACTGAAATCGCACGTATTTTTGAACGATTCTATCGCGTTGATAAGGCTCGAAGTCGTAACTCTGGTGGGACAGGTCTGGGTCTGGCTATTGTGAAGCATTTAGTAGAGGCTCATCATGGGAAAATTTATGTAGAAAGTACTGTTGGAAAGGGTAGCTGTATGAAAGTATTTATCCCTATTCACAAGTTGTAAACTTAACAATACATTAACATAACTGTGATACTAACTTCATATTTTCCGAATATAGTAGTTAATAGAAACCCCCCTGTTTCAGATTTAATAATTAGCATAGTGCATAGACATTTAGTCTAAGATAGCGAACGATATTCAGTTCGCTATTTTTTTTTGACACCGCATAACAAAAGTGTCTTATCAGCTTAACAAGAATGTGTCATGAGTTTTATAAAGCTTCCATTCTAATGATTACTAAAGATGGATTTTTTGAAACCTTTTCGTATTTGTTACGTAGATAAGCATAAGATTACAAAAGTTTTACAAAAAGTTTGATAGGGGGAACAATATGAGTGTTAAACGAACTTTAACTATTACTGGATTAGGGATCCTAGCTATTATTTTACTTATATCGGTATTTTCAACTTGGTACACAGTAGATGAATCAGAACAGGCGGTTGTGATCACCTTTGGTCGAGCAGATGAGACGATCACTGATGCTGGGTTGCACTTCAAATTACCTTGGCCTGTTCAAAAGGTGGAAGTATTGTCGAAAGAAACGTTTAGTTTACAGTTTGGATATGAACAAACTGAAGACGGAGAACTGATTGCATATGATGATGAAACAAAGATGATTACTGGAGATGAAAACATTGTTTTAACAGATTTAGTTGTACAATGGAAGATTACAGAACCTGAAAAATATTTATTTAACGCACAAAATCCAAAGGAAATACTACATAATGCCACATCGAGTGCTATTCGTTCGATTATTGGTAGTTCTACTATTGACGAAGCCTTGACAGATGGAAAAGCAGAAATTGAAGCAAGTACAAGAGATCTACTTGTCACTTTAGTTGATAAGTATGATATTGGGGTCAGTATCCTAGGAGTAAAACTTCAAGATGTTGAATTACCAAACCAAGAAGTTCGTGCTGCTTTTACTGCAGTGACAGATGCAAGAGAAACTAAAAATACAAAGACAAATGAAGCAAGAAAATATGAAAACAAACAATTGAGTGAAGCTCAAGGGGAAAAAGATGCGATTATTTCAAGGGCAGAAGGGGAAAAAGTTTCCCGTATCCAAAAGGCTCAAGGGGAGGTTGAAGTATTCAATAAATTATACGAACAGTATCGTGGTAACAAAGAAATTACACGTCAACGATTAATTTTAGAAACACTTGAGAATGTCTTGCCGAATGCACAAATCTATATCATGAACGATGATGGTGAAACATTAAAGTATTTACCGCTACAGCCAACAGTAAATTCAGCACCAAAGACAGCTGAAGAGAATTCTACTGAAGGGAGTGCTAAGCAATGAGTAACAACAATAATAACCAATTTGACGGTGATTTAGAGAAATTTGTCCGTGGACTTTTTGGTGAGAAGAAGCCAAAAAAGAATAAAATATCTAACATTCAAGATGTGAAGATTGAGAAAGGGAAAAAACCCGTTAATCTTCGCCAATGGGGAAAATCAGCAATTCTTTTAACAGCAATTTTTGCAGTACTGATTATTATTGTTGCAAATATTTATGTTGTGAAAGAGAACGAATATAAAGTCGTACGGCAATTTGGTGAAGTCGTAAGATACGAAAAAGAACCAGGACTACATTTCAAAATTCCTTTTATTCAAAGTGTAACAACTTTACCTAAAAATTTAATGACTTATGACATGACAGAAGAAGAAATTAATACATTAGATAAAAAACGTATTATCATTGATAACTATGCAGTTTGGCACGTAACTGATCCTAAAGCTTTAATTTCAAACGCTCGATCATTAGTAAATGCGGAATCCCGAATGGAGGAATTTATTTACTCCGTTATTCGTACTGAGCTTGGTCAATTAAATTATGATGACATCATTAATGATGAAAATTCCTCACGTGGTAGTATTAATGACCAAGTAACGCAAAAAGTAAATGAGTTATTAACAAAAGATAACTATGGGATTGAAGTGGTAGACGTGCGTATTCGTCGAACTGATTTACCAGAAGAAAATGAGCAATCTGTCTATACTCGTATGATTTCAGAGCGTGAATCGATTGCTCAAAAGTATTTATCTGAAGGAGATGCAGAAAAGCGTAGAATAGAAGCACAAACGGATCGACAAGTAAAAGAGTTACTTGCTACTGCAGATAAAGAAGCATCTTTAATTATTGCTGCTGGAGAGTCCGAAGCAGCTAAGGTTTATAATAGAGCATTTTCGAAAGACCCTGAATTTTATGAGTTATACAGAACACTTGAATCTTATAAGAAAACGATCGGTGATGATACTGTCATTATTTTACCTTCCGATTCACCATACGCACAAATTTTATCCGGTTCTTTGGACTAAATTAAAGCTACAGTAAAGTAAATTAATAATCGATTCATTGTTAAGAGGCCGGGACATAAGTAGAATTATTAAGGAAAGCCACTATTATTTTTAGTAAGATATTGATATTTTACAGTTTGAGAGCAATAACTGTTAGCCATTCTCCGAAAAACTGCGGCCTACCACTGTAAGCCGCGCCAGTTTTCGGAAGGTTTAGAAGGACAAATTTTATGTGAGCGGACCTTTCACAAAGCACAAAGACAAGTCGTAAAGACACGTACTACGTGGCTTTGCGGCTTGTGTGGGGAGCGAAAGCGCCACGTCCTGTGGCATCGCTCCCATGACCAACGTCGTGTTGGCCTCTTAGTCCGCTCTCACCGGATACTTAATAGGATTCATTATTAGAATTAACAGCAAAAAAACATCAGTTTCTCATTTTGAGAAACTGATGTTTTTTGGATTTGTCCCAGTCTCTTTATTTTTATTTACGAAAATTCTCTTATTACTCTGTCAATAACAATATTTACTACTTTATATTAATATAATTCTTGTTATAATAAATAGGCAGTGTTTATTCTATTAATCTAAAAAGAGAGGGATGGTTGTTGATGCAAAATTTGAATAAATGTATCCAAAATTTACTATTAGCGTTTGTTATGTCTTGTTCGATGACTGCTTTATATAGTCCAACACCATACTCTTGGATGAAAGTGGAAATCTTCAATATTCCAGTAATGTTTATTATATTATTCCCTTTAACACTACTAATTTCAGAAAATGTAAGAAGCAGCTTTAAAAAAGTGCTTAAGTTCCAAGAGAGAAAAGACCAACGACCAATGTGGCAAGTTGGAATAGGAATGATTTTTTTCTTTGCCCAAGTAGGTGCGATTGAAGTATTTTTCAGATCGCTGATGTCGTATAATCTTGGTGGAATGCCTCTATATTTAGTTTTTGCATTCATTAATGCATTCCTACTCACTGTTATTTATGAAGAAATTTTTTATAAAAACCTATCTAAAAATACAATCAAATCCAAATAAATGAAAATAATAACACGTATTTGTCGTTTTACGATGAATACGTGTTTTATAATGGAATTAAAGTTCCTTTCAAGCTAAAGTTAAAGCAAAAGGGTAATTAATTACATACCAATTACGAGGAGTTATTTGAATGACAAAAGAAAAGTTATTGCTATTAGATGGAAATAGCTTAGCATACCGTGCATTTTTTGCATTACCTTTACTTACGAACGAAGGTGGAATCCATACAAATGCTGTATATGGTTTTACCACAATGTTACAAAAGATTTTAGAAGAAGAAAAACCAACGAAAATGCTTGTTGCATTTGACGCAGGAAAAACAACATTCCGTCATGAATCTTTTCAAGAATATAAGGGTGGCAGACAAAAGACACCACCTGAACTTTCTGAGCAGTTTCCTTACCTACGCAAATTAATTGATGCCTATCAAATTAAACGCTACGAACTCGAAATGTATGAAGCTGATGATATTATTGGTACTTTAGCAAAAAGTGCGGAGAAAGAAGATTTTGATGTCGTCATTGTTTCGGGAGATAAGGATTTAACGCAGCTGGCATCTAATCGTATTAACGTTTACATCACACGTAAAGGGATGACAGACATAGAACACTATACACCGAGTCATATCGAAGAAAAATATGGATTAACACCAAATCAAATTATCGATATGAAAGGTTTAATGGGGGATACATCTGATAATATCCCGGGAGTTCCTGGGGTTGGAGAAAAAACAGCCATAAAACTTTTAAAAGAGTATGGAACTGTTGAGAATTTATATGACCAAATTGAAGGCATGAAAGCTTCTAAAATGAAAGAGAAATTGGTAGCGAACGAAGAGCAAGCGAAATTAAGCAAACAGCTTGCTACAATTAATACGGATGCACCAATTACTATTACATTAAATGATTTAGCCTACCCAGGACCAAATGAAGAAGAAGTACTTAATGTATGGCAAGAACTTTCATTTAAATCGTTAATTGAAAAAAGTGAGTTCCAAAGTCAAGTACATGAAACAAAAGAGATCTCTTTTTCAATTATTGATGAAGTTTCAACAGATTTATTAAAGGACCAAATGGCTGTTCATGTAGAGCTTGAAAATGATCATTATCATACATGTAAAGTTTTGGGGATTGGTTTATCTAATGGTGAGAGCAATTTGTTTGTTCCTTTTGATGTTGCAGCCAAAAGTGAACCATTACGACTGTGGCTAGAAGATGCAACAAAAGAGAAATACTTATCTGACAGTAAAGTAGCACAAGCTGCTATACAACGTTATGGTATTTTTATAGAGGGTGTTTCCTTTGACCTGTTACTATCTTCTTATATTGTAAATCCTGCAATTTCTGGAGAGGATGTTGCGGTCCTTGCCAATGAATTTGGTTATCGTGATGTTCAATCTAATGAAGTTATTTATGGCAAAGGGGCAAAATGGGCAGTTCCATCGATAGAGGTCCTTGCAGAACATGTTGCAAGAAAAGCTCTTGCTGTGTGGACACTTAAACCGACATTAGAAGATAAACTTAGTGAAAATGAACAATATAACTTATATAAAGAACTAGAATTGCCGTTAGCTTCTATATTAGGAAAAATGGAAAGTGAAGGTATACGTGTAAATATTAGTACTCTAGAAAAAATGGGACAAGAACTTACAGAAAAGCTAGTCGTAATCGAAAAGGAAATTTACGAATTAGCTGGGGAAAAATTCAATATTAATTCGCCTAAACAATTAGGTGTTATTTTATTTGAAAAACTTGAATTACCAGTTATTAAGAAAACAAAGACTGGATATTCCACAGCTGCAGATGTACTTGAAAAGTTAGAATCAGAGCATGATATTGTAAAACATATTTTGTTATACCGACAATTAGCAAAATTAAACTCAACGTATATCGAAGGGTTAACAAAGGAAGTTCATCCAGAGGATAGTAAGGTGCATACAACTTTCCAACAAGCACTTACTTCAACAGGACGACTAAGTTCAACAAATCCAAACTTGCAAAATATTCCAATCAGATTGGAAGAAGGACGAAAAATACGTCAAGCATTTGTACCATCTCATCAGGGGTGGGTATTATTCTCTGCCGATTATTCACAAATTGAACTTAGAGTATTAGCTCATATGTCGAATGATGAAAATTTAGTTGATGCATTTAAACAAGGAATGGATATTCATACTCGTACAGCCATGGATGTATTTCACGTTCCAGCAGATGAAGTAACATCAGATATGCGTCGTGCCGCAAAAGCTGTAAACTTTGGGATTGTTTATGGAATTAGTGACTATGGATTATCTCAAAACTTAAATATTACACGAAAAGAAGCGGGTCAATTTATTGATAAGTACCTACAAAGCTTCCCAGGCGTAAAGGAATATATGGATACAATTGTCCAAGACGCAAAATTAAAAGGGTTTGTTACAACTATCCTTAATCGACGTCGTTATTTGCCTGATATTTCAAGCTCGAATTTTAATTTACGTAGTTTTGCTGAACGAACTGCAATGAATACACCAATTCAAGGTAGTGCGGCTGATATTATTAAAAAAGCAATGATTGATATGGATGCACGATTGAAAAAAGAAGGATTAAAATCGAAGCTACTTCTTCAAGTACATGATGAATTAATTTTAGAAGCACCTAAAGAAGAGATTGAAATTTTAGAACGCATAGTACCAGAAGTAATGGAGAATGCCATTGAGTTAGCAGTTCCTTTAAAGGTAGATTTCTCTTATGGTGACACTTGGTACGAAGCGAAGTAAGGGAGTGATCACGTGCCTGAATTACCAGAGGTTGAAGGAGTCGTTCGGGCGCTCGCTCCAACGATTGAAGGGAAGACAATTGATCGGGTTGAATTTTCAAATACAATCTATCAATCCTTTGCTGAAGGAAAGCAATGCATAGTAAAAAATATAGAACCCCAAACTTTTGAACAAGTAATGAGTGGCATGAAAATCAAAAAAGTAATTCGCAGGGCTAAATATATTTATTTTGAGGTTGAAAAAGGTGGACAATCCTATTTATTTGTTAATCATTTAGGAATGACGGGTGCATGGTTCGTTGTACAACATCTAAATGAAATAACAGAGGGGAAATTTCGAAAACATATACATGCTATATTCTATTTAACATCAGGAGAATTACTTGTATTTTCGGACATACGTCGATTTGGTGAGATGCGATTCATTTCTAGTATTGAAGATCACCCACCATTACTTCAAATGGCACCTGAACCGTTTGATGAAAGTGCTTGCGAACACTTCTTAAAAAAATGTGAGCTACCGAAATATCTAAATAAGCCAATAAAAGAAGTAATCATGGATGGTCATGTTATTTCTGGATGCGGCAATATTTATGCAACGGAAGCATTATTTAAAATGGGGATTCACCCAGGCAGAAAAACTAGTCGTATTAGTAAAGAAAGAAAAGTTCAGCTCTTTGAAACCATTCGTACAATCTTATTAGAAAGTATAGAAATGGGAGGGTCAACTATTTCGGATTATCGAAATATCAATGGCGAGGCTGGAGGAATGCAACATCGTTTAAAAATGTATGGAAAAAAGATCTGTCCTAATTGTAGTTCGAATACGAAATCTATGACAATTGCAGGGCGAACGTCCGTTTATTGCCCAAAGTGTCAACATTAAGGTGTGTTTAATAAATGATTATTGGATTAACTGGAAGTATTGCAAGTGGAAAAAGTACAGTGGCTAATATGTTAAAAGCATATGGCTTACCAATTGTAGACGCAGATTTAGTTGCGCGGGAGGTTGTTGAACCCGGAACTCCTGTCTTAAAAAAAATTGCTGAAGTCTTTGGACAAGATATTCTAACCGATGACGGTCATTTAAATCGTGGGAGATTAGGATCCCTTATTTTTCATGATGAAACGAAAAGAAAGATGTTAAATGATATTATTCATCCTGCTATACGCCAAGAAATGCTACGTAGACGTGATGAATATATTGCAAATGGAGAAAAAACTGTGATTATGGATATCCCGCTGTTATTTGAGAGCAAACTTCAACACTTTGTAGAAAAAATCTTAGTTGTTTCAGTTACTGAGGAAATTCAATTAAAAAGATTAATGGATCGTAATCAATTAAGTAAAGAAGAGGCAGTTGCTCGAATTAGTACTCAATTGCCTATATCTATAAAAGAACAAGGTGCAGACGCTGTAGTTAATAACAATTCCACTTTTGAGGAAACCAAAAAGCAATTAGAAACGATTTTAAAAAATTGGAATGTTTTATAGTACAGAGGAAAATTTTCTAATCTATGATTGAAATGAAGGTCGTTATACTAATGTGTAACGGCTTTTTATTTTTTAAACACTAATGTTAGGTCGGATATATCTTGAATCGATGTTGTTTTCAGAAAATAATAACTTTTTATTTACCTTAATATTATGTTCACCTTTTTCGATAATGTGCTATACTAATTGGGAGAAAAGTAATCATAATTAATTCGTTATAAACGGGAGGATATTTTATAATGACAGTTTCTATTGCTATTAATGGATTTGGCCGAATCGGTCGTATGGTTTTCCGACAAGCAATCGTACAAGATAATCTAGATGTTGTGGCAATTAATGCAAGTTACCCTGCTGAAACGTTAGCACATTTAATTAAGTATGACACAAATCACGGTATATTCGATGGTACTGTTGTTGTAGAAAAAGACGCACTAATTGTTAATGGTAAGCGAGTACAACTTATTAGTGAACGTGATCCATTACAATTACCATGGAAACAATTAGGTGTTGATTTAGTAATTGAAGCGACAGGTAAATTTAACGAACGTGATAAAGCTGCAATGCATATTGAAGCGGGTGCTAAAAAAGTAATTTTAACTGCACCTGGTAAAAACGAAGATATTACAATTGTTATGGGTGTTAATGATGAGCTACTTGATATTAGTAAACATGATGTTATTTCCAATGCATCATGTACAACAAACTGCTTAGCTCCTGTAGCAAAAGTCTTAAATGATACATTTGGTATTGAAAGTGGATTAATGACAACTGTTCATGCTTATACAAATGACCAAAAAAATATTGATAATCCACATAAAGATTTACGCCGTGCACGCGCATGTGCTCAATCAATTATACCTACTTCAACAGGTGCTGCAAAGGCATTATCTTTAGTGTTACCTGAGTTAAAAGGTAAATTACACGGTATGGCATTACGTGTACCAACACCTAATGTTTCATTAGTTGACCTAGTGGTAGATTTAGAAAAAGATGTTACTGTGGAAGAAGTAAATGGTGCATTCAAAGCAGCAGCAGAAGGCCCACTTAAAGGAATCTTAAACTTTACAACTGAACCATTAGTTTCAACTGATTATAATACAACAACTTATTCTTCAACGGTAGATGGACCTTTAACGATGGTAATTGGTTCTAGAAAAGTTAAAGTACTTGCTTGGTATGATAATGAATGGGGTTACTCAGCACGTGTCGTTGACTTAATGCAAAAAGTTGTGAAAGAATTAGAAAAAGTAGTGGTATAAGATAGTTTTAACAATTTTAGTTAAATCGTAATTAATATTCTTAAAAAGGTAGAGGATTCTCTGCCTTTTTTCTTTTATATTCGCTAAATTATAATAAATATATTAAAATGAACTTCTACATAAACCATAGAGTTGTTTCTATGGGAAATAAATTTGTTATAATGAAATAAAAAGATTGAATCAGGTGAATTTTATGAGATGTCCAGCTTGTCAATTCAACGGTACACGTGTAATTGATTCAAGACCAGTTGATGATAATAAAGAAATTCGGAGAAGGCGTGAATGTGAATCTTGTGGTTTTCGATTTACAACCTTTGAAAAAATTGAAGAAACTCCTTTAATTGTTGTTAAAAAAGGAGGTTCACGCGAAGAATTTAGTCGAGAAAAAGTATTGCGCGGACTAATTCGAGCTTGTGAAAAGAGGCCAGTACCGCTAGAAACGTTAAATGAAATGGTCATGTCAATCGAAAAAGATTTAAGACGTTTAGGCAATGCGGAAGTTCATTCTGAGGAAGTTGGCGAAATGGTGATGGACAGGCTCGCACAAATCGACGAAGTGGCATATGTTCGATTTGCTTCTGTATATAGACAGTTTAAAGATATAAGTGTATTTATCTCTGAACTAAAAGAATTACTTCAACGTCAGTCAGATGAGAGAAAATAAAAATTAGGAGGGATAAAATGGTTCATTTGTATAAAGAAGTACAACCACTGGATCATTTTGAAATCCAACTCCCTCATTCATTATCGACCAATGAACGACAATTAATTACGCTATTTTACCAACCTTTAACGGGGCCGGAACCAATTAGTTTATTTTTAACATTGTGGGCGGAGGGTGAAGACTCTACAAATACATTGTTTACACATTACCATTTAATGAATGTGTTAGACATGTCAATCGGAAAAGTGTTTGAAGCGCGTATTGCTCTCGAGGCCATTGGATTACTTCGTACTTGGCGAAAAGATCAAGAAAATGGTCGAAGTTTTATTTATGAATTGGTTAGGCCATTAGATGCAACTTCTTTCTTTGATGATCCTTTATTATCGATGTTTTTATTTAGTAAAATTGGCGAGCAAGCATATCGGAAGTTAAGAAAACGATTTATTAAACCGGATCATAAACAAGCATACCAAGAGGTTTCCCGCACCTTTATTGATGTTTATAAACCAGTGCATACAAATGTTCCACAAGATCTTTTGGGACATGAAGGGAATAAATCTATAAAAAATTACCCGTTTTATTATGCTTCTTTTGATTTCAACTTATTAATGTCAGGTTTGTCCGAACAACTTATACCTTCTAGTTCAATAACTGTTGAAATAAAAGAAAGTATTGCAAAGCTTGCGTTTTTATATCAACTAACACCTTTAGATATGCAAAAGGTAGTCATATTAGCGCTTGATGATCAAATGAATATATCTCGTGAACGTCTAAGAAAAGCAGCAGCCGATTTTTATAAATTGACTGTTTCAAAAGACGCACCAAAATTGGAGAAAACATTTAATCAGCCTAGAGAGCTACAGCAAGAGCAACAGTCTCAAACTCTTACGAAAGAGCAAGAACTTCTTCAATATTTAGAAAAGACACCACCAATTCAAGTCTTAAGGGATATTAATAATGGGAAAGAACCGCTAACTTCATCGGTTGAATTAGCAGATGATTTAATCCTTAAGCACGGGATGCCAGTCGGTGTCGTGAATGTACTACTTGAGTATGTCATGCTTACCACAGATATGAAGTTGCCAAGAAAGTATGTTGAAAGAATTGCAGATCATTGGATTCGTAAAAACTTAAAAACAGCAAAAGAAGCAATGGAACTTGCACGTACTGAGCGCGATCAATACGTTCAATGGAAAAATGAAAACGACAATAAACAGCAACCCAACTCGGCTGTCTATAAAAAGTCGAATCGTAAAAATACAAGAAGAGAAGAACAAGTTCCAGAATGGTTCTATAAGCGAAATGAACCAAAAACTGAAGAAGAACAACAGTCGGAAAACTCCGCTATTGATTTTGAACAAGAGCGCCAAAAAATATTGCAAAAATTAGGCGTAGAAGATGGGCAGGTGAAATAAAATCGAACCAATTAATAAAGCATTACAAAGAACAATACAAGTACCATCATTTCAACAACGCTATAATGCTATTCGTCAAGAAATTTTAGAAAATGAGCAAGTACAAAAATTCTTAGCGGCCAATGACAAAGTTGTTAATAAAGAAATGGTTGATCGAAGTTTGCCTAGGTTGCATGAATATATCAGTCAATCTACGTCTTGCTGTAAATGTGGTACAACAGAACAATGTACAAATTATTTAAAAGGATTTGTTCCTAAACTTGTGATTTCTCATAATTTAATTGATGTGGAATATGAGCGTTGTGAGCAAAAAATGATTGAAGATGAGCGTCGAATCGTTGAGGATATGATTTCAAGCATGCATATGCCAAAGGATGTTCTTCAAGCAACGTTAAAAGACTTACAGATTGACAATAGATCACGAATCGATATTGCGAATAAAGCGGCTGATTTTATAGCACAATATAAAAGTACAGGTGAATTACCTTCAAAAGGCTTTTATTTATATGGTGAATTTGGTGTTGGTAAATCATTTGTATTAGGCGCAATAGCAAATGAATTAGCAACCTTAAAAGTTAGATCTGTAGTGGTCTTTGTCCCAGAGTTTTTCCGTGAAATGAAAAATTCAATCCAAGATCAATCATTACAAGAGAAAGTGGATTATGTGAAAAAAGCGCCAGTTCTCATGTTAGATGATATTGGTGCTGAAACAATATCAAGCTGGACGCGCGATGAAATTCTCGGTACAATTTTACATTATCGTATGAGTGAGCAATTACCTACGTTTATTACATCGAATTTTGACTATACTGGATTAGAGCATCATTTAGCACAATCATCGCGCGGTGATGTTGAAGTAGTAAAAGCAGCCCGAATTATGGAACGTATTAAAGCAATTACGATTCCAATTCAAATGGGTGGGTCAAACCGTAGACGATAGTAATCGAATTTTGGAGATTGCAGTTGCATTTCCGTGAATTCGAGCGTATACTTTCAATGTAAATATTTATCTATATACTTGCTTTGAAGAGGACAACAAGTTTGTGATACGACTTGAAGAGAGGGAGGCCTTGGCTGAAAGCTTCCTAGTACGATCGCAACCTTTACTACCTTGGAGCATTGATGGGGATAATCCATCAACGTTGAATCGGTACGTTAACCGACCTAGAGCTTCGTCCTGAGTGTATACTCGGAAGGAAGAAGGGTGGAACCACGAGCATACGCGTCGTCCCTTTTATTAGGGATGGCGCTTTTTTGTTTATGGCAAGATTCCAATAATTAATATGGGTAATTGTTCTTGTTATGCGTGGCATCTAACAAAGGTTTTGTAATTTATTTTAATTAACCAATAAAGGAGATACTAACATGTCAGAAGTAATCAAATTAACTTTCCCAGATGGTGCTATAAAGGAATTTGAGCGCGGTACATCAACAGCAGATATTGCTGGATCTATTAGCCCGGGTCTTAAAAAGCAAGCTCTTGCTGGTAAGTTAAATGGAACACTAATTGATTTAAAAACACCAATCGAAGAAGATGGCGCAATCGAAATTATTACACCAAAATCAGAGGAAGCTCTTGAAATTTTACGTCACTCTACTGCTCATTTAACAGCTCAAGCTGTAAAACGTTTATTCCCAGATGTAAAGTTAGGAATTGGTCCAGTAATTGAAGGGGGTTTCTACTACGATATCGATTCACCAACTCCTATTTCAGCAGAGGATCTTCCGAAAATTGAAAAAGAAATGAAAAAAATTATTTCTGAAAATATAGAGATTGATCGCAAAAATGTTACTCGTGATGAAGCGCAAAAAATTTACGAGGAAATCGGTGATGAATATAAATTAGAATTACTTGAAGCAATTCCAGCTGATGAACAAGTATCGATTTATTATCAAGGTGATTTCTTTGATTTATGCCGCGGTATTCACGTACCTTCAACAGGTAAATTAAAAGAGTTTAAATTATTATCATTAGCTGGTGCTTACTGGCGTGGTAACTCAGATAATAAAATGCTTCAACGTATTTACGGTACTGCATTCTTCAATAAAGAAGATTTAAAACATCATCTTCAAATGCTTGAAGAAGCAAAAGAACGTGATCACCGCAAAATTGGTAAAGAATTAGAATTATTTACTTTGTCTCAAACTGTAGGTCAAGGTTTACCTCTTTGGTTACCAAATGGTGCGACAATCCGCCGTACAATTGAACGCTATATCGTCGATAAAGAAGTGCGCCTTGGTTACAAACATGTTTATACACCGGTATTAGGTTCAAAAACTTTATATGAAACGTCTGGTCACTGGGATCACTATCAAGAAGATATGTTCCCTCCAATGGAAATGGATAACGAAACATTGGTATTACGTCCAATGAACTGTCCACATCATATGGAGGTTTATAAATCATCTATGCATTCTTACCGCCACTTACCAATTCGTATTGGTGAATTAGGAACAATGCATCGTTATGAAAGTTCAGGTGGACTTTCAGGTTTACAACGTGTACGTGGAATGACTTTAAATGATGCACACATTTTCGTACGTCCAGACCAAATTAAAGAAGAATTCAAACGTGTTGTTGAATTGATTTTAGACGTTTATAAAGATTTTGATTTAAATGACTATAAATTCCGCCTATCTTACCGTGATCCACAAGATAAAGAAAAGTATTTTGATGATGACGCAATGTGGGAAAAAGCGCAAAGTATGTTAAAAGAAGCAATGGATGACTTAGGATTAGACTATTTTGAAGCTGAAGGCGAAGCTGCATTCTATGGTCCAAAACTAGATGTTCAAGTAAAAACTGCAATCGGTAAAGAAGAAACATTATCAACAGTTCAACTTGACTTCTTATTACCAGAACGGTTCGATTTAACATATATCGGAGAAGACGGTAAACACCATCGCCCAGTTGTAATTCACCGTGGTGTTGTTTCTACAATGGAGCGCTTTGTAGCCTTCTTAATTGAAGAGTACAAAGGTGCCTTCCCAACATGGTTAGCACCAGTGCAAGTAGAAGTAATTCCAGTTTCGAATGAAGTACACTATGACTATGCACGTAATGTTGTTGAAAAATTACAAGCAGAAGGCGTACGTGTTGAGATGGATGACCGAGAAGAAAAGCTTGGTTATAAAATCCGTGAAGCTCAAATGAAAAAAATTCCGTATATGCTTGTTCTAGGGGATAAAGAAGTAGAAGGAAATGAAGTGAACGTACGTCGTTACGGTTCGAAAGACTCTGAAACAATTTCACTTGATGAATTCGTAGCTAACATTAAAACTGAAATTACAAAATAATTTACCAAACGCATCGACATTAGTCGGTGCGTTTTTTATGTATATGTCCCCACTTACAAATTAGGGTATAATTGGTAAGTGGGGTGAAGATCATGAGAAAAACAATTTTTGGAGTTGTACTTAGTTTTAGTCTGTTATTTAATAACTCTACAGCAGATGCAAGTGTTCATTATAAAGATGTAAAACCATCAGATAATTTTTACCCAGCAGTGGAAAATATGATTGAACAAGGTGCCATTAGTAGCACTTTGCCTTATTTTCATCCATATGAAAAAGTAACACGTGGACAAGCATCTAAAATGATAGCTGTAGCAGCAGGTTTGGATTATAAAAATGTAGATGACTTTGCTAATTTTAGGGATGTTCCTAGCACGCATCAATTTTATCCATATATTGATGTGATGTTTCGTGAATTGATTATAGGTGGCTATAATTACTATGAATTTGGGGTAAATGAATATTTAACGAGAGGTCAGATGGCAAGAATCTTAGTGAATGCATTTAAAGTACCTTTGTTGTCAATTAGTGCGCATTCCAATCCTTTGCAGTTTAAAGATATTTATTATAATTATAAAAATGTAGCTGAAGTTTATAAACAACACGGAATAGAAATCATGACGTTAAAACAGTTCAATCTTCTATCTGGATTATCAGAGACAGAGTATGGAATCAACAAACCTGTAACTCGTGCACAACTTGTACTTCTGATTAATCAGTTACAAGAACAAAAAGATAATTATACGAATTTACGCAGACTAACGTTTAGAGAGTATTTTAATAATTGGAGAAATGCAGAGTTTACTATTGAAGATCAGTCCATAGTGAAAATTGTATCCTATACAAGTGATCAAATTAAAAGAGAATACGCATATAATTATCCACCAATTCCGAATCAAGCATTATTAAAACCATTAAAAGAAGGTACAACAAGAATAATCTCGACGAATGGTGAGGAAATAAATGTAACTGTATATGAACAAGATGATGTATTAAGAACATCTTTTGAAAAAATAACGGAATAAAATTGACACTTTATCAAAATTAGTACTTTATTTTTATTGTATGAATTGGTATAATAAATCTCGTCGATAAATTAGTTTGAATAAGAAAAATATTTATTTGACATTCAATTACCTAGATGATAATATTGATTAGGTTATGAATACAAGTTTGTGGTTGAAGTAGAGGCTGCCCGCTTCTCACCTGCTATAACGCTAACGCTGTTAACAGGTATTTACACGTTGAATTGATTATACGCTAAACTATGCGTATGTATATACAGCGGGCGGACATCTTCTAAAAATGTCCGTCCTTTTTTTATGGACATACATAGGAAGTGTACCGTTCAACCGGGCAACTTGCCCAAACCATGTATTCGCGACACAATCTCGGAGGTGGATTAGTATTAGCAAAGACATGTATGTAAACGAAGGCATTCGCGCACGTGAATTACGTTTAATCGATCATAATGGTGATCAACTAGGAGTAAAAACGCGTAACGAAGCGTTAGATATTGCCGCTCGTGCAAACTTGGATCTTGTCCTAGTGGCTCCTCAAGCCAAGCCGCCAGTCGCACGTATCATGGACTATGGTAAATTTAAGTTCGAACAGCAAAAGAAAGATCGTGAAGTTCGTAAAAATCAAAAGATCATCAATATTAAAGAAGTTCGTTTAAGTCCGACAATTGATGAACATGATTTCCAAACAAAATTACGTAATGCAGTTAAATTCCTTGAAAAAGGCGATAAAGTAAAATGCTCATTGCGTTTTAAAGGTCGTGCCATTACGCATAAAGAAATTGGTCAACGTGTTTTAGATCGTTTTGCTGAAGCTTGTGCCGAAGTAGCTACGGTAGAACAGAAGCCGAAGATGGAAGGCCGAAGCATGTTCTTAGTTCTACAACCGAAGAACGAGAAAAAGTAATATTGACGAATAGTTTAGGAGGAAATTCGATATGCCAAAAATGAAAACTCACCGTGGCGCTGCGAAGCGTTTCAAAAAAACGGGCAAAGGAAAATTAAAATTTGACCGTGCTTATGGTAGCCACTTATTCGCTAACAAATCAACAAAACAAAAACGTCACCTACGTAAAGGTAAAGTAATGACTTCTGGTGACTTCAAACGTATCAGATCTCTATTAACTTACATGAAATAATTCATTTTATGTAATACATTGTTCGTGATTTATATTAAACATTCGGAAGAATTAGCAGGAGGTAATTAGTATGCCACGCGTAAAAGGCGGAACAGTAACGCGCAAGCGTCGTAAAAAAGTTTTAAAATTAGCAAAAGGTTATTTTGGTTCAAAACATACATTATATAAAGTAGCTAACCAAGCTGTAATGAAATCAGGTCAATATGCATATCGTGACCGTCGTCAAAAGAAACGTGATTTCCGTAAATTATGGATCACTCGTATTAACGCAGCAGCTCGTATTAACGGTCTTTCTTACAGCCGTTTAATGCACGGTTTAAAAGTAGCTGGTATCGAAGTTAACCGTAAAATGTTAGCTGACCTAGCTGTAAACGATGCTCAAGCATTCGCTCAATTAGCTGATTCAGCTAAAAAAGCGGTAGCGAAATAAAAAAATTGCGGCCTTAGCCGCAATTTTTTTATTTCTGCACCGAAAGCTTGCGACAGGTGCAAAATATATTATTAAAATTGCGGCCCATAAGCCGCAATTTTTTTATTTCTGCACCGAAAGCAAAGCGACAGGTGCAAAATATATTATTAAAATTGCGGCCCATAAGCCGCAATTTTTTTATTTCTGCACCGAAAGGGAAGCGACAGGTGCAAAATAGATTGTATTAAAATTGCGGCCTTAGCCGCAATTTTTTTATTTCTGCACCGAAAGCAAAGCGACAGGTGCAAAATAGATTGTATTAAGCTTGCGGTCCACAAGCCGCAATTTTTTTATTTCTGCACCGAAAGCAAAGCGACAGGTGCAAAATATTAACAAGCGTGGTTTATTCAGTGTAAAAGACAAAATCCTTTAGGGTTTTGTCCTTTTTTATGGACACGAATGTAGGATTTTAAGTATTCCTGTATAATAGAAAATTGGAGGTGGTCAAGGTGGGAAATGCATTATTAGCATACATAGTTGTTATGTCAATTGTATTACTCATTATGATGAGGATTGATAAGACGCGGGCAAAAAAGCATGAATGGCGTATTTCTGAAAGAACTTTATTTACCATTGCCATTTTAGGTGGTGCAACGGGTGGAGTATTAGGGATGTATTTATTCCGTCATAAAACGAAACATAATTCATTTGCCTTTGGTTTTCCATTAATTACGGCAATTCAATTATTTTTATTAGTACGTGTATATGAACTTTAATCATTCCTGTATTAAATGTGGAATCAAAATTTGGCGAACGACAGTAGTAGTAAGATTGTTAAATGAAAATAAATTTATGTAAGGTAAATACAACGTGCTCTAAATAATGAAGAAATTATCATTCTAGACTGTGGATATAAATATTGGAACAAATATATAAAATAAGTGGATTGTCAAACATGCATACTTTGTGCAGTGAAAGACAATCCTTATTTTTGTGTCGCAAAAAAACAGTGAGTGCTTTTCAATTTTCTTTCATCAATTGTTCAATAGGATTTTTCCAATTAATTTTTGCCTTTGGATAATTCATTAAAATTTCCTTTTCTAAGTATAAGAAGTCCTCTTTTGTTAATCCTTGAAGACTCATTGCATCGTGTACCCAAACAAAAATGGAAACGACTTCAAATGCATCATCGGTTGTACCTAGATATTTCTCACCTTCAAAGAGGGCACCTTTATAAGAAATAAAAAAGTTCTTTCTCACGTTTTTTACATCATCATAAAAATAGTATTGACCTTTTTCGTAAGCATCATCTAATTTTCGTTTTGGGTCTGTTAAATAACGCACTATTTTATAGAATATATATATAATCAGCGCGATTATTAATATGCGAAGTAGAAGAAGAGCCAATTAAAGTTCCCCCTTGTAAATAGGTTGTAATTTCCTTTACGATTATAGGGGTAAATAAGTTTCATTTTTTTGAAGAAATTGAGGGATATTTTATGGAATTAAAGCAATTGTTTGAGATGCAGCGAGAATTAGATTCGTTTATTGAAAAGAATCAAAATATTAAACATGATGTATTTGTGGAAAAAGGGCTAGCGTTAATGATTGAACTAGCAGAACTTGCCAATGAAACACGCTGTTTTAAGTTTTGGAGTACGAAAGGTCCATCCGAAAGAGAAATAATCTTAGAAGAATTTGTTGACTCGATTCACTTTTTACTTTCATTAGGTAATGAAAAAGGATATTCATTTGAACGATGGCCAGAAACACAAATGAAAGAAGATTTAACAAAATGGTTTCTACGTACACAAGATGTCATTTTAACTTTCATTCATAATCCTACAGAAGATGGTTACGGTGCCATTTGGCAGTGTTATGGCGTATTAGCATACAACTTAGGGTTTACTTTAGAAGATATTATAAATGCATATCTTGAAAAAAATGAAAAAAATTATGAACGTCAAAGAACTGGATATTAAGGGCAATTAATTCTAAATCAGCAATAGTAGCGCTATAATAAGATGAAATTATTTAGGAGGGCGAAATAATGGCCGAATTAGATCATACTCTGAATATGTTAAAGGAATTAACTGATGCGAATGGGATTGCCGGAAATGAAAAAGCACCTCGAGAAGTAATGAGACGATATCTCGAACCATTTGCAGACGAAATTGAACAAGATAATTTAGGTAGTTTAATTGCTAAAAAAGTTGGGAATGAAAACGGACCTAAAGTAATGATTGCAGGCCATTTAGATGAAGTAGGCTTTATGGTAACTCAAATTGATGATAAAGGTTTTATTAAGTTCCAAACAGTTGGTGGTTGGTGGAGTCATGTTATGTTATCTCAACGAGTAACAATCACAACACGTAAAGGTGAAGAGATAATAGGGATAATTGGATCTAAACCACCGCATATTTTACCTGTAGATGCACGCAAAAAGACTGTGGACTTAAAAGATATGTTTATTGATATAGGAGCAACCTCTAAGGATGAAGTTTTTGAGTGGGGGATTCGACCAGGGGATATGATTACACCCTATTTCGAATTCAATGTCTTAAAAAATGAAAAGATGTTATTGGCAAAAGCGTGGGATAACCGAATTGGTTGCGCAATTGCCATTGATGTATTACGCCAATTAAAAGATGTGAAACATGAAAATATCGTATATGCTGTTGGGAATGTTCAAGAAGAGGTCGGTCTTCGCGGTGCAAAAACAGCAACCTTTAAAATTCAACCTGATATCGGCTTTGCAGTTGATGTAGGGGTAGCCGGTGATACGCCAGGAATCACAGCAAAAGAAGCTTCTTCAAAATTAGGGGACGGTCCTCAAATTATCATCTATGACGCTTCAATGGTTGGTCATAAAGGGTTACGAGACTTTGTAATAGATATTGCTGAAGAAAATAAAATACCTTTTCAATATGAAGCAATTCCTGGTGGAGGAACAGATGCTGGTTCCATCCATATTACAGCTAATGGTGTACCGGCAATGTCTATTGGCGTTGCTACACGCTACATTCATTCTCATGCAGCCATTTTACATCGCGATGACTACGAAAATACGGTTAAGTTAATTGTAGAAATCATTAAAAAGCTAGACCGAGCAACAGTAAACAAAATTATATTCGACTAATAAAAGAGCTAATTAAGAGCTGATCGGAACCAAACCTTCTATACTTGATCAAAAAGAACATTTGAACGAAGATGATTAAAATCTTCGTTCTTTTTTATGTCTTTTTTAATAAATGATGCATATATATAGTAAGGTTGCGTCATGAATAAATTGCGTATTAATGGAATTTTGAATATTTATTAAAATACTCTTGTTAATTGTTTTGATACATCAATTTTCTGAGAATTACAGTAGTATTTTTATACTACAAAAGTGAATATCCAATAAAATGAGGGATGGATTAAAAATAATAAAAATGCACTTGATTTAATAAATATACATATGTATAATGAATTACATCATCATTGAAATAAGGGGCGGAATATTATGAAACTTTTAGAAGAGGTACAGTTAAAATTGGTAACAAGTTTAAAAGGGAAAGACTTATTAACGTTACTTGATTATACAAGCGAAGAAGTGGAAGAGTTAATTACATTAGCAACACAGTTAAAAAAAATCACTAAAGCGGGTAGATGCCCTAAATTACTTGAGGGTAAAACATTAGGTATGATCTTTGAAAAACATTCTACACGTACTCGTATTTCATTTGAAGTGGGTATGAATCAATTAGGTGGTAAAGCCATGTTCATGCATTCTCGTGATATGCAAATTGGCCGTGGAGAGCCAATTTCTGATACTGGGCATGTTTTATCTGGTTATTTAGATGCCATTATGATTCGTGCAAATTCTCATGAAATGGTTAAAGAATTAGCTAATCATGCTACAATTCCAGTTATTAATGGGCTTACGGACCTTTATCATCCATGTCAAGCACTTGCAGACATGGAGACAATTGCTGAAAATAAGGGACAATTAAAAGGATTAAAAATTGCTTATGTAGGCGATGGAAATAATGTTGCACATTCATTAGTGATTGCTGCTGCACATGTTGGTATGGATATTTCGGTAGCAACACCTAAAGGATATGGGCCAAATACAGAAATTATTAAGAAAGCACAAGAAATAGCAAAAGCAAATGGAAGTTTAGTAAAAGTAACAAACGACCCAATCGAAGCAGTAAAGAATGCAGATGCAGTTTATGCTGATGTATGGACTTCAATGGGGCAAGAAGAAGAAACAGCAAAACGCTTAGTAGACTTTAAAGGTTATCAAATAAATGATGAACTTGTACGTCATGCAAAACCAGATTATATGTTCTTACATTGCCTACCAGCTCATCGTGAAGAAGAAGTAGCATCATCTGTAATTGATGGTCCAAACTCTTATATTTTCGAGCAAGCAGAAAACCGACTACATGCGCAAAAAGCAGTACTAGTATCGTTACTTGCATAATCGTTATAAATAAGTTGTACTAATGCTGCACATCTACACGTTACGTATAAAGAATACAACTTGTTGGAAAAATTTATTATTTAGCCTAGATTTTGGGGATTAGGTGTTGTATAATTATTAAGGAAGAGGTAAGAATATACAGTTGGAATATTCTTATCTGGAAGAGTTATTAATCTTCAATTGTGGGGGACTCGCTACAATTGTTTGATATGCGATGTTGATTTCAAGATGGAATGACGCATCGCTACATAGAAAAAAGCAATCCGGGAGACGCTGGATTGCTTTTTAGTTTGTTTGTTAAACAAAAATGGCTATATTAGGTTGTTAGCATATTTTTTTTATATTTTAGTGTTCACCAACAAGTGAACCTTCATCAATTTGCAAATAGTTCTCAACCTTCGTATGGATCTCATCAAATGTTGTCTCTAAGGAGAAGGCTAGTTCGTTAAATAAAATACTCTGGATGATAGTTAGCAGTTTACGATCGTACTCGGAAAACTTTTTACCATTCATTTCGATTTCATGTTTTTTACGCATTAGTGTATTCACTATTTTAGCTTTTTCAAGGCGACTACCATTCTTAGCAACATCAGAATAGAATTGATTTCTTTGATGACTTTTTTCAATCCAATCGATCCCAAGTTCTCTAAATGATTTCAGAATGATTACTGCTTGTTTCTTTGACATAATTTCTAACATAGAAATTGAACGATTATCAACTGGGGTACTAATTTTTAAATTTGCATTATTTAGTGGATGTAATTCATAGTATTTTTTCGTCACATCAGAAAGAGTCTTTTCTGTAATATCGTCGATATGACATAATCCATGGGATGAATAAATAATTAAATCACCTTTATTAAACATTTATTTTTGCCCCCAATCTAGAATTGTCAACTAAGTTGACTATAACTAGTATATGATAAATTGTGCAAATTGTCAACTTAGTTGACGAAAAGGGGATGGGATAAACAAAAAATAAAAAAGACTGACATTTAGTCAGCCTTTCACATTAATTTTGGAATGCTTTTGATAGTTTTTCTGTGAAAGCTTGTTGTTCATCAGCACTAGATGCTTTCCACCATTTTTCAAGGAAAACGCCTAGTCCAGGTAATAAATGTTCATCTCCACGTGAAATTGCATCTTCTACAGTATTACGAAATTCACTAGAACTGTCACCTTGAACATTTGCTGTAATTGCATCTCTAATTTGAAAATTCATACATAATCTCCTCCTCGAAGAATAGTTTGCAACATGTGGATAAAACTATGCATACAAATCAGTAAAATTTGAAATAAATTGCATAGTGAAAAACCACAAGGGAATCCTTGCGGTTTTAACACTTAGGCGTAAGCTAACATTCGTTCTAAAGATAATCTTGCTTGTACTGCAGTCTCTTCATCGACTTTAATAACATTTCCCCTTTGACCATTTTCAATCAATTCTAATGACCAAAGTAGGTGAGGTAAGTCAATACGATTCATAGTTAAACATGGGCACATATTTTCATTAAGAGAAATAATGTGCTGATCAGGATGCTCTGCGATAATTCGTTTCACCAAGTTCATTTCAGTACCAATTGCCCAACTTGAACCTGCAGGAGCATTAGTAATGGCATCTACGATATATTTGGTAGAACCGTTGTCGTCACTAGCTTCAACAACTTCATGACAACATTCAGGATGAACAATAACTTTCATATCAGGATATTTTTCGCGAACTTGTCGAATGTTTTCGACTGTAAAGCCTTGGTGTACTGAACAATGCCCCTTCCAAAGGATGACTTTAACAGCATCCAGCTCGCCTTCATATTCAAGCTCTCCACTTATTGGATTCCAGACAGCCATTTGGTTTAATGGGATGCCTAAATCAAAAGCCGTATTTCTACCTAAATGTTGATCAGGTAAGAAGAATAAACGTTCTTTTTGTGTAAATGCCCATTCTACCATTTTTTTCGCATTTGATGAAGTAACGCATGAACCTCCATTGCGACCAGTAAATGCCTTAATGGCAGCTGTGGAATTTACATATGTCAAAGGGATGATTGTATTTCCGAAAAGTTTAACTAACTGTTCCCAAGCTTCTTCTGTTTGATAAATATTTGCCATATCTGCCATAGAACAGCCAGCACGCATATCTGGAAGATAGACAACTTGCTCATTTGTAGTAAGCATATCTGCAGTTTCAGCCATAAAATGAACACCGCAAAATACGATATGCTCTGCTTTTTTATTTGCTGCTGCCACTTGCGCTAACTGAAGTGAATCTCCAATTGCGTCAGCGAATTGAATCACTTCATCTTTCTGATAATGGTGTCCAGGGATAAATAATCGATCCCCTAATTTTTCTTTTATTTCACGAACACGGGCTTCCATTTCAGCACGGTCCATTTTTCGATATTTTTCTGGTAACATACCACTTGTCGGGATTGCGCAAGTTACAGACATATTAATATGCTCCTTTCGTTTGCACTAAGGCACTAATATCTAACGCTTTAACGGAATGAGTTAACGACCCAAGAGAAATCCATTGGATGCCACTTTCAGCGTAACCACGAAGGTTTTCTAATGTAATCCCACCTGATGCCTCTGTTATTACATGATCGGGAACAAGAGGTAACCATTCACGAATCTCTTCAGGGGTACGATTATCAAACATGATGATATCCGCACCAGCTTCAATCGATTCAAGCAATTGTTCCTTCGTCTCAATTTCCACTTCAATTTTAACGGTATGTCCGATTTTCGATTTTGCTATTTGCACGGCGTTTGTTATGCTACCCGCAAAAGAAATATGATTATCTTTTAACATAATGCAATCATATAAACCGCTTCGGTGATTAAAAGCACCTCCAGTTCGAACCGCATATTTATCTAACATTCTTAATCCAGGCATCGTTTTTCTTGTATCACAAATTTTAGCGTTTGTTCCTTCTGTTAATAGAGTAGCGTTGAAGGCATTTGTTGCAATTCCACTCATACGTTGAATTAAATTTAATATCACACGTTCTCCAGTTAATAGACTTCTGAAAGAACCCTCAATTATTGCAATTTCGTCACCTTTTTTTAATGGAGTACCGTCATTATGTAATAGCGTTACCTTAAGAGTAGGATCGATAATAGAAAATCCGGTTTTGATGATTTGCTCTCCACAAAAGATTCCTTCTTCTTTTGCATAAAATGTAAATGCGCCTTGTTCGGTAGGTGAGAATAGAAGTTCACTGGAAAGATCTCCATCTCCTATATCTTCATTAAAGAACTGCTTTAACATATCTTCTAGTTTGATTATGTTCATAGAGATTATCCCTCACATTCATTGTTCCTTTAGAAAAAATAATCCATTGTTTTCCCAAAGTTTTGCTTATTTCTTTATAATCTTTTCGAATATGCGCCCCTCGTGATTCTGTTCGAGCTAGAGCTGCATTCGCTATTAATGTCGCTGTAATATGCATAAAAAATAACTCTAGTTCATTACGACATAATGAATCCGTATTTAAGGTTCTAACTATTTTAAAAGAAGGGAGTTGTTTTATTAAACTCTGTAATCCTTCTGAATCCCTAACTATACCTGCAAGTTCTAACATTTTATTTTGAAGTGTTCTAACAGAAAGTAAATTTAAGTGAAATGGTTTCTTTTGTTGCTTTACTGGTTGGAAGTTCTGTTGTATAGTGCCATTTGTTAATAAATTTTCAGCCATTAACTTTCCGAAAGTAACCCCTTCTAATAGGGAGTTACTAGCAAGTCGATTTGCCCCGTGGACACCGGTACAAGCAACCTCACCGACAGCTAGTAATCTAGGAATACTTGTACGACCGTAACAGTCAGCAACAACCCCACCCATTAGAAAATGGCTACCGGGAGCAATGGGAATTCGCCCCTCATTAATTGAAACACCATGTTCTTCACATAGTTTCGTTATAGTAGGAAACTTATCTTCAAAATGATTAATTTCGGATATATCAACGTACACATTATTTCCTTTGGCACGTTCTTTGTACATTTCATAAGCAGTGATATGTCTTGGCGCTAAATCACCTAGTGGATGAATACCTTGCATAATTTTACGGCCGTTATCATCGACAAAATACCCACCCTCACCGCGAACTGCTTCGGAAACTAGCCCTCTTGATTTACCATCTATATATAATAAACTTGGATGGAATTGGATAAATTCCATATCTGCTATTTCTGCTCCTGCTAAATAAGCGAGAGCTATCCCATCACCATAACTATTAGAAACATTAGATGTACATGCATATAGAGCACCTGCTCCACCCGTTGCTAAAATTACGTATGATGCGAAATAACAATTTTCCTGATTCTCCGTTTTCGTTTTAACCCCGATACATTCACCGGCCTGATTTAAAAGAAGTTCAAAAGCAAATTCAAATGAATGAATATGAACTTTTTCTGAGAGGTTTGTTAGCAAATAGTCAACTAATGCCTTTCCTGTAGCATCTCCACCAGAGTGAACGATTCGTGGTTTACTATGGGCACCCTCAAGACCTAAAGAAATAGAGCCATCAGGAGTACGGTCGGTAGGAAAGCTTTCATTGATCATTTGTTTAATCGTTTCCTTACCTTGAATTACCAATGTTTCTACATTTTGTTCTGTATGATGATGTTCCCCTGCCATTAACGTATCGCTAATATGGTATGAAATATGGTCGTCTTCTCTTGTTACAGCGGCAATTCCACCTTGAGCTTTATAGGAGCTACCATTTGTTATTTCTGATTTCGTCACAAGGTGAACGTCAAAACGTTGAGATAGAACTCGTGCTGCTTGTAGTGCTGCAACACCACTTCCTATGATCACGATGTCAGTTTTGATATTCATATAGCTACCTTCTTTACAGTTGTCTTGACACATATCTTTACATAAAATCAAAGAGATTACAAGAGTTTATTTCATACAAAAAAAGGGCAAAATTCCACTCTTGTAGAGAATGTTTTAACGAAATACATCAAAAATTTGTTACAATCTAATTGACTTTTAAGATGAAATTTATTGATTTGAAACGAGGGTGTAAACCGATGATTTATCTTGATTACGCAGCGACTTCACCGATGACTGATGCAGCAGTGGAGGCATATAGTCACGCTGCAAAAAATATGTTTGGAAACACTTCTAGCTTGCATGATGCAGGTGGGGAAGCAGCTTATCACTTAGAGAATGCACGAACTATCATTGCCGATAAATTAGGTGTAAACCGAGATGGTATCGTCTTTACAGGTAGTGGAACAGAGGGGAATATTCTTGCAATTCTTTCGTTAGCTCGTGCTGGAAAAGGGAAGCATATCATTACATCGGCAGCTGAACATACAAGTGTTCATGCTGCAGTGAACACGTTAGAGCGAGAAGGCTACCAAATTACGAAACTCCCATTCACACAAGACGGGATTATAGATCTTGATCTTCTTGAGCAATCTATACGTGAAGATACAGTATTGATTACTATTCAGCATGTTAATTCAGAGATTGGATCGATTCAACCTGTAGAAAAAATAGCACAAATTGCAAGGCGTCACAGTATTCCGTATCATGTTGATTGCGTACAATCATTTTGTAAATTGCCAATTGAAGAATTCTCTAAGTTCGTCGATGCAATCACTATATCTGCACATAAAGTAGGTGGACCAAAGGGATGTGGAGCGATCTACATTAATCCAAGACGCAGAATAACACCTGTATTTCCTGGTGTCACCCATGAAAAAGGGGTGCGCGGAGGAACTGTAGACACTCCGTCTATTGTTGCAATGGCAGTAGCGATAGAACAATTTCAATATGATGTTAATTACTATTGGAAATTACGTTTGCGATTAAGTAAATTGATTGAAGACTCTCACTGCACTTTAATTGAGGCTCCAAAAGAAGACCAATTACCAAGTATATGTGGACTATGTTTAAATGGGTTAGAAGGTCAATTTGTTATGCTAAAATTAAATGAAGAGAGTATTTGTATCTCAACAGGAAGTGCATGTGATATAAATAGCGCATCTGGTACGAAAGCAATTTTAGCAATGGGTTACAGCTTAACCACAGCACGTCAATTTTTCAGAATTTCCTTTGGTCCAGGAACAGTAGAGGCTCAAATTGAAAAATTGGGCGAGGAGCTTATGAAAATTTCGAAAGACATCAATATGTAATATGTAGGTTTGTACAGTATGGAATAATTGCTGTACAATTAACTTTTAAGAATTGAAACGAAATAAAAGGCGGTTAATTAAATAGGATGAAACGTATCGAATCGACACAAAACTCATTAGTGAAACATTGGAAAAAACTTACGTCTACTCGTAAAGAAAGAGAAAAAACTGGAGAATTCATTGTAGAAGGATTTCATTTAGTAGAAGAGGCATTAAAGAATAAGGAACAAGTTGTACAAATCATTATTCGTGAAGATGTAGAAATACCGCTTCTGTGGCCAACGGATAATGTCACAATTATTGAAGTCGCGGATTCTGTCGCTAAGGAAATTGCTGAAACCGAACAATCTCAAGGAATATTTGCACACTGTAAACAACTTGAGGTAAGTGAAGAAAGTCAATCTAAATGGCGGAAGGTACTATTGGTAGATGCCGTTCAAGATCCAGGGAATATTGGTACGATGATTCGTACTGCTGATGCAGTAGGAATTGATGCGGTTGTTTTAGGAAAAGGCTGTGCAGATGCCTATAACCCAAAAACAGTTCGCTCTGCACAAGGGTCCCATTTTCATATACCTATTGTAAAAGGAGACTTACTTGATTGGGTAGATGATTTACAGGCTAAAGGTGTTCCGGTTTATGGAACAGCGTTAAATGATGCTATTCAATATACAGAAGTGGAATCAACGAATCAATTCGCTTTAATCGTAGGGAATGAAGGTAGTGGAATCGACCATAAATTACTTGTAAAGACAGATAAAAATGTCATAATCCCAATCTTTGGACAAGCTGAATCGTTAAATGTTGCAGTGGCTACAGGGATTTTGTTATACCAATTTGTTCGATAATTTAACTAAAGTTACAAAAATATGTGGTAATAATGGAGAACAATTTTTTAATAATCACTTTTTGGTAATATTTCATATACTTGAAACAAAACTTTAGTTGTCGTAGAATGTTATTGTTATAAAATTATTCTTTATTAAAAATAATAATTAAAATGCGTTCTAGCGAGAAGAGTAAATATTCAGTGCATGTTTTAGGGAATGTGAGCCTTGACTGAAAGCTTACATAGCGTGCAGAATATCGAAGTTCACCTCGTAAGCAGCTTCTGGGACCAGCAATTTTGCTGTAAAGGAATGCCGGCAATTTGTCGTTATGTAAATGAAGTGATTGTGAAGAGCAATAACTAGGGTGGTACCGCGAATTCAAACCTCGTCCCTTTTTTAGGGATGGGGTTTTTTATTTTGCTTATTTTTAATTTGTACCGGTTATGTAAGTTGAATGAAACGACTAAACTCAAAACTTACAATCCTTCAATAACATGATACAGCAGTAAATTTATTAAGGAGGTTTTCAAATGGAACAGCAATTAAAGCAATTAGAACAAGAAGCTTTAGAGAAATTGCAAGCGGCTACGAGCTTAAAAGAATTAAATGAAGTTCGTGTCGCTTACTTAGGAAAAAAGGGACCAATCACAGATTTATTAAAAGGGATGGGGAAATTATCTCCAGAAGAACGTCCTAAAATGGGAGCACTAGTAAATACGGTGCGTGAATATGTGACGGCTGAATTAGAGAAAAAGGCAGCTGTTTTAGAAGAACAAGCAATTCAGGAACAACTAGAAAAAGAATCTGTAGACGTTACATTACCAGGTCGTAAAATTAAAACAGGAAATCGTCATCCTTTAACGAGAGTTATTGAGGAAATTGAAGATTTATTCGTTTCTATGGGTTATGAAATTGCAGAAGGACCAGAAGTTGAAAAAGACTATTACAACTTTGAGGCATTAAATCTTCCTAAAGGTCATCCTGCGCGTGATATGCAAGATACTTTCTATATTACAGAAGAAACACTTCTTCGTACACACACTTCACCTGTTCAAGCTCGTACAATGGAGCTGAAAAAAGGTGAACCAATTCGAATTATTTGCCCGGGTAAAGTATTCCGTCGTGATAATGATGACGCAACACATTCACACCAATTCATGCAAATTGAAGGCTTAGTAATTGGGGAAAATATTCACATGAGTGACTTAAAAGGAACTCTTGATGCGTTAGCGAAAAAAATGTTTGGAGAAGAGAGAGAAATCCGTCTACGTCCAAGCTTCTTCCCATTCACAGAACCATCTGTTGAGGTAGACGTTTCATGTCATAAATGTGGTGGTTCAGGGTGTAACGTATGTAAACATACAGGTTGGATTGAAATTTTAGGTGCCGGCATGGTACATCCAAATGTATTAGAAATGGCTGGATATGATTCGAAGAAAGTATCTGGATTTGCATTTGGAATCGGTGCAGAACGCATTGCGATGTTGAAATATGGAGTAGATGATATTCGTCATTTCTATACAAATGACAATCGTTTCTTATCACAATTCCATAGAACAGAAGGGTAAGGGGGTACGAACATGTTAGTTTCATTAAATTGGTTAAAACAATATGTTGATATAGATGGTTTAGCACCACAAGAATTAGCGGAAAAAATCACGCGTTCAGGAATTGAAGTGGATGCAGTAATTGACCGTTCAGAAGGAATGACAAACATCGTAGTTGGGTATGTTGTGTCAAAAGAAAAACATCCAGATGCAGACAAATTAAACGTTTGTCAAGTTGAGGTGGGTGAAGGGGATGTACGACAAATTATTTGTGGTGCTCCTAATGTAGATGCTGGTCAAAAAGTAATCGTAGCTTTACCGGGTGCACGATTACCGGGTGGCATTAAAATTAAAAAAGCAAAAATGCGCGGTCAAGAATCAAACGGTATGATTTGTTCATTGCAAGAACTAGGAGTAGAAAGCCGTTTAGTACCAAAAGCATATGCTGAAGGAATTTATGTATTACCAGAAGATGCAGTGCCAGGAAGTGATGCATTAGAATTAGTTGGATTGCGTGACACAGTTTTAGAATTAGGTTTAACACCAAATCGTTCGGATGCTTTATCAATGCTTGGTGTAGCTTATGAAGTGGCTGCAATTTTATCGAAAGAAGTAAACCTTCCGAATATACAGTATGAAACTGTTTCTGAGAAAGCAGAAGATTATTTAAAACTTCGTGTTGATGCATTAGAAGAAAATCCTTTATATGCTGCAAAAGTAATTAAAAACGTAAAAATTGCTGAATCGCCACTTTGGTTACAGCACTACTTAATGGCTGCTGGTGTGCGCCCTCATAATAATGTAGTGGATATTACGAATTACATTCTAATGGAATATGGCCAACCATTACATGCTTTTGACTATGATTCACTAGAAACGAAAGAAATCGTTGTTCGACTTGCCAAAGAAGGCGAGAAGATCATTACATTAGATGACCAAGAACGCACATTAAATGATCATAATCTTGTGATTACGAATGGTTTAGAACCAGTTGCTCTTGCTGGGGTAATGGGTGGTGCGAATTCTGAAGTTACTGAGTCAACTACAACGGTAGTAATTGAGGCAGCTTACTTTAACGGTCAATCTGTTCGCCGTACTTCAAAAGAAATTGGCTTACGTTCAGATTCATCTGCTCGCTTTGAAAAAGGTGTTGATCCCAACCGTGTCATCCTTGCAGCAGAACGTGCAGCGCAATTACTTGTCGAACTTGCTAATGGTGAAGTGCTAGAAGGTACTGTTCTAGTTGATCAATTAGATAAAACACCTGCACGCGTAGTGGTGTCGCCAGATTTCATTAATACTCGTCTAGGAATGAAAATTTCATTAGAAGACATGCTAGCTATTTTAGAACGATTAAAATTCGATGTAGAAGCTGCAAACGGTTTACTCATTATTGATGTCCCAACTCGACGACAAGATATTAAAATCGAGGAAGATATCGTAGAAGAAATCGCAAGGCTTTATGGTTATGATGAAATTCCGATTACTCTTCCTGAAGGAAATACTCAAATTGGGGGGCTAACTCCTTACCAATTGAAACGCCGTATAGTGCGTAATTTCATGGAAGGTGCTGGACTTTATCAGGCAGTAACGTATTCATTAACTTCGGACGAATTGGCGCAAAAATTTGCTCTTAAAGCGGAAGAAACGACTAAACTATTGATGCCAATGAGTGAAGAAAGAGCAACTCTACGTCAAAGCTTAATTCCACATTTAGTTGAAGCTGCAAGCTATAATGTAGCACGTTCAGCTGAATTAGTTTCCTTATATGAAATTGGATCTGTATTCCTTGGTCAAACAGCAGAAGAACTTCCATATGAAGAAGAACATCTTGCTTTTGTCGTGACAGGTAAATGGGTTGACAATTCGTGGCAAGGTGAGAAATTAAATGCAGATTTCTTTGTAGCAAAAGGAATTGTTGAAGGATTATTTGAAAAATTAGGGTTAACTAATCGAGTTTCTTATGAAAAAGCATCTGTCGATGGATTACACCCTGGTCAAACAGCAGCCATACTACTTGATGGTGAAAAAGTTGGACTAATCGGTGGACTTCACCCGATAGAACGTAAGAAATATGATTTAAAAGAAACATTCGTTGCTGAATTAAACTTAAAAGCAATTATTGAAACGGTAACAGAAGAGTTAGTATACTCTGCTGTACCTCGCTTCCCAGCAGTTACTCGTGATATCGCATTAGAACTTGACCGCAATAAACCAGCAGGAGAAATCGAGAAAGTTATTCGTGACGCTGGAACAAAATTATTAAAAGATGTAAAAGTGTTCGATGTATATGAAGGTGATAAGATGGAAGCAGGTAAAAAATCTGTAGCCTTCTCATTAACATACTTTGATCCAGAACGTACGTTAACGGATGACGAAGTAGTAAATGCCCATAATAAAGTATTAAAAGCATTATCTGAAGCGGGTGCAGAAGTACGATAAGCTATAGTAATTGTTTACCTATGCTTATGGTAGAAGTAATAATGAAATTAGAAAAGAAGAGTTGCCTTTATTTGGCTAACTCTTCTTTTGTTTTCTTTGGCTGAATGAAGCCAACCATTGTGCCGATGACTCCGCTAACTGTATGTACTAGGGCATACGTGTAAAAATTAAAGAAAATATCAAATGTAAATTCATTTAATTGTGGAAACTCATCGATGTTAATATTGGATTCCAATGAAGTAACGACAGTGTTTTTGTAATCAATCACAAGGTAGAATAGTACTGCAATCATAAAAAATCCGACAAAGATTGAAATAATTTTCATTACTTTGTCTTTTCCTTCTTTAATTCGTACAAGGAAAAAACGATAAGTAGTATAAAGGCTTAATAGTAAAAAAGGAGTGACAATTACGATTCCAACTAAACCTAAATTGCCATTAGCGGAAACCCCTTCAGGTTGTATGGTGAAAAATTGTTGAATGGATAAAAATCCGATTAAAGTAATCCCTAGACTTATTAGCCAACTTAGTTTAAGCATAAATTTCAATTCCTCTCTTTAATACAAAGAAGTAGGTCTAATTATTAAATATGTAAATTTTATTTGTCTGTAAACAAAATGTAAACAATTTAGTTTTCATGGAAGTTGGTGGATAAATCACAATGTATTCAAAGTTGTAGTACCTTGAATATAATCGGATAAATTTCCCTGAACTGAAGAAGGGAATATTTCTTTTTTCTAGAAAATATGTAATAAATAGAGTAGAAGAAAGTTAAAAGTAAAAAGGAGATATTAAATGCTTCAATCAAATGATACGGTTTTAGTTTTAATTGATATCCAAGGAAAACTAGCTCAAATTGTAAACGAAAGTGAAATTATTGTTAATAATATTGAGAAAGTGACAGTAGGTGCTAGATTGTTAGATTTACCTGTATTTGGTTAGAGCAATATCCAAAAGGACTTGGGCCTACTGTAGACCAAATTTCACAACATCTCACGGATTTAACACCGATTGAAAAAATTACTTTTAGTGCCTATGATACACCAGAATTTGTAACACAGCTAGAAGCAACAGGAAGAAAGAAAGTATTAATTGCGGGAATTGAATCACATATTTGTGTTTATCAAACAGCAGCTCATTTATTAGCGAACAATTATGAGGTGGAAGTGTTGGTTGATTGTGTTTCATCACGTACTGAACGAAACAGTCAAATTGGTATTCAAAAAATGATGCAATTAGGAGCAAAAGTAACAAGCGTAGAAATGGCATTATACGAAATGCAACAAATTGCTAAGGGCGAAACGTTCAAAGCAATAAGCAAGTTAATTAAATAAGAAGAAGGGGCAATTATTTTGCCCCTTCTTCTTATTTTTTACGTTTTAAGTTGATGATCTTCTTTGCTTTCTCCGTATTGGCGAAGTGCCATTTACTAATCGATTTTAATTGTTCTTCTCCATGTTTTAGCCAGATCTTTGCGGCCATTTCGTCTACTTTATTACTTGCACCTTTTTGTAGAGTAATCCCAACTTCGGAAGAAAGACGATTCATTTCTTTTAAAAAGGCATAGCGCGCTAAAATTGAAGCAGCAGCTACAGCGACATGTAATTGCTCAGCTTTCGTTGAAAATAATACATTTTCACGAATTATTTCTTTTTCATTTTGAATGTGCTTATAGTAAGTATCACGTTCAGCAAACTGATCAATTAAAATATAATCTGGTTTTTCAGGCTCGATTTTTTTTAAAACATGTTTTAAAGCCTGATTATGGAGCATTGCTTTTATTTTACCTTGTGAATAGCCTTTCCCCTGAATTTCATTATATTTGGTATTGTTTAAAGTTAAGATACTGTATGGGCAGACAAGCATTATATCCTTTGCCATTTTTAACATGATTGAATCTGTCAGCATTTTAGAGTCTTTTACGCCAAGCTCGCGAATCAGCTCAATTTTATCTTTAGGTACGTATACTGCTGCAACGGTAACGGGGCCAAAATAGTCTCCAGTTCCTGTTTCATCGGATCCTATAACGGACATGATGTGGAAATCTTCCGGAAGTTTGTCCCCTTTAGTTTTAACTGGAGAATTTGGTTGAGGTGAAGCAGTAGTATTAACTTCTCCAAATTTACTTGCCTCTCTTTCAGCTCCACTTCCTTGAAACATTACTTTTCCTGATTTGTAGACGGTTATAGCAGTATCAGGGAGTTTGGCAGCAAAGATTACTCCTGGTGCATTCCGGTCAACCTTAGAAGCTGAATAATATGCTTTTACTTCCTTTTGTTTTTCAAGTGAAAGTACTAATACGATATTTGACATAAATTCGTTCCTTTCATGATCAGCTACTGATTTGCGTAAATAAGTTCCAGGTTACATTATGATAGTAATAAGCTTTCCATGATACACAATCATCAATAAAATATAACATAAATTTCTTCGATCCATTCTTCACTAAGCTTGTTATCTTCCTCAATTTTACATTAATTTAAAATTTTATAAACTAATAAAATTCGTCAAATAACAGCATATTCTACGCGCAATCTACTTTCACGGTAAGGCAAATTCGAGTAATGAATTGGCTCTAAATCGATGGTTATGTTGCCTAATTCAAACATACAATGGTATGATAGGTATTATATATAATTTTGTAAAAAATTCTAATCTAGTAGGGAATTGTGTCGCTTTATTGGATAATTGCTACTTTTAAAACACCTAAAAATCTTAATCTAAGTTGATTTTTGGTGTCTAGCTCCAGGCGCCATCAGCTCGAGGTCATAAGTCAATCGCTTCGGAAGGCAAAGAGCGCCTTCTGTCAGCGCTCGCCTTATGCTTGTCGCTGAAAAGCGGGCGCCTTCCGCTTTTCTCATAAATTCATGATCATTGTTTACGTTTTGTAGGGGGTACCACATTGGCTGAACAAGAAAAAAATCGAATATCGGTGGATATTTACGGTCATACTTATAAAATGGTAGGGACTGAGTCTACTGGCCATATGCGTTTAGTAGCTTCCATAGTAGATGATAAAATGAAAGAAATTAGTATACATAATCCATCCTTAGACACTGCAAAACTAGCGGTCTTAACAGCAGTAAACACTGTTAATGATTTTTTGAAACTAAAAGAACAAGTGGAAAAGCTCGAGGAAGAATTAAAAAGATTAAAGGGTTGAAGTAAATGCTAGATTTAATACTAATTTTAATTTTTGCTGCTAGTTTACTTGTAGGAATTAAAAGAGGCTTCGTTGTGCAAGTCATTCACCTTGCAAGTTTTTTTATTGCACTAATTGTTGCCTATATATACTATAAACCTTTAGCAGATAAATTTGTCCTATGGATACCGTATCCAGGGTTTACTGAAAATGCATCCCTGACATTGATGTTAGATTCGCTTGATGTTGATCGTACATTTTATCGAGTCATAGCATTTGCTGTCATATTTTTTGCGGTGAAAATTGCATTGCAAATTGTGGGATCAATTTTTGACTTCTTAACATACCTACCTATATTGAATTCAATTAACCGTGTTTTAGGGGCTGTTCTTTGCTTTGCAGAATTTTATTTTGTTTTATTTATTGCGATGTATGTAATTGCTCTTATTCCCGTTCCATCAGTTCAAAATTTTATGGGAAGTTCGGTGATTGTTGGATTTATGCTTGAGCATACACCAGTATTATCTAAACTGTTTCAACATTGGTGGTACATTTATACTGAATAAGCGAATATTCTATTAGCTTCTCTCGAATCGAGGGAAGTTTTTTAACTTCATTCAAGGAACCGAATAAAATAAAGTTGATTTATGGAAAGAAGGGAATAACGTGAATAAAAAAATTGTAATTCAAACATTAGAAAAAATTGCATTATATTTAGAACTAAAAGGTGAAAATCCTTTTAAAATATCAGCTTTTAGAAAGGCTGCAGCAGCACTAGAGACAGATGAGCGTAGTTTAAGTGCTATTGGTGATATAACAGCCATAAAAGGTATTGGGAAAGGAACAGCTGCTGTTATCCAGGAACTTATGGAAACAGGGGAGTCAACACAATTAAAAGAGCTTGAAGAGTCTGTTCCAAAAGGATTAATTCCACTCTTAAAATTGCCTGGTTTAGGCGGAAAAAAACTTGCAAAACTTTATTCAGAACTTGGTGTAGATGGAATTGATAGTTTAAAAGAAGTTTGCTTATCTAACAAAGTTCAAAAATTAGCCGGCTTTGGTGCAAAAACAGAAGAAAAAATATTAAAAGAACTTGAACAGTTTGGTTTGCATAATGAACGTCATCCATATTGGTCATTAGAGCCGATTGTTGAGGAGCTTTCGAAATTACTTTCGTCCATAAAAGAAATTCAAAAATTTTCAGTTGCAGGAAGCTTTAGAAGAGTAAATGAGACGAGTAAGGATTTAGATTTTATCATTGCAACACGCGACCCTGAAATAGTAAGGGAACATCTGCTATCTACTCTTGTGATTAAAGAAGTGATTGGTGCTGGAGATACGAAGGTTTCGGTCATTTTAGATATGGATCACCCATTAAGTATTGATTTTCGTCTTGTAAGTATTGCAGAATTTGCAACTGCTTTGCATCATTTTACTGGATCGAAGGACCATAATGTGCGTATGCGTCAACTTGCAAAGCAACAAGATAAGAAAATTAGTGAGTATGGTGTTGAACAACCAGATGGAACAGTACAAACATTTGAATCCGAAGAAGCGTTTTATGCACATTTTGATTTACCATTTATTCCACCAACTATAAGGGAAAGTGGGAAAGAATTAGAGCGTTTAGAGGAGATTGGGAATTTAGTTACACTTGATTCCATTCTATCTGACTTACATATGCACACAACATGGTCAGATGGAGCTCACTCAATTCAAGAGATGGGAGAAGCACTTATCGATCGTGGATATACACATGGGGTCATTACGGATCATTCACAATTTTTAAGAGTAGCAAATGGGCTAACGCCAGAACGTTTAGAGAAACAACGATTGGAAATTTATGAGTTTAATGAAACACATTCGAATTTTCGACTATTCGCTGGAACAGAAATGGATATTTTGCCAAATGGCCAATTAGACTTTGAAGATGAAGTATTAAAAGAACTAGATTTTGTTATAGCTTCTATTCACTCAAGTTTTACCCAATCACAAGATAAAATCATGGAACGCCTGCATCAAGCAATTCAAAATCCATATGTCCATATGATTGCACATCCAACAGGAAGAGTAATCGGTAAACGTGAAGGTTATAATCCTGATATGAAAACATTAATACAATGGGCTGCTGAATATGGTAAAATCCTTGAATTAAATGCTAGTCCTTACCGTCTTGACTTGTGTGCAGAACATTTAGAAATGGCCATGGCACTAAATGTACCAGTAGCCATTAATACAGATGCCCATGCAATTGAACAATTATCTAGTATGGCAACTGGTGTAGGTTATGCGCAAAAAGCTTGGGTTAAGAAAGAATTAGTTGTAAATACATGGTCTTTACAACAATTTGAAACTTTTATACGAAAGAATAAGTAAATGTACTATAGAGATTAAGTAAACAGACAGGAGATGTAACTGAAGTGATCGCACAAAGAGCATTGAAAACGTTAGAATTTGATAAAGTACGGGAACAAGTCGCAAACTTTTGTACATCTTCTATCGGAAAAAGTGCAATTGACCAACTGATTCCTGAAACAGAGTTCAATCAAGTGGTTGAGTTGTTAGATGAAATGGATGAGGGACTATCAATTTTACGTGTTAAAGGAAATGTTCCAATGGGTGGGATTTTTGATGTTCGACCACACTCAAAAAGAGCCCAAATTGGTGGAATGTTAAGTCCAACTGAATTAATGGAAATTGCAAGTACAATTCGGGCAAGTAGAATCCTTCGTAATTTTATTGAAGATATCGAGGCAGAAGGAGATATTAACATACCGCACTTTTTAGAACGAAAAGAGCAAATGCCAGTTTTAACTGGTTTACAGCACGAAATCAATGATTGTATTGATGAAAATGGAGTAGTATTGGACTCTGCAAGTACCGTGTTACGTTCTATTAGACAGTCACTACGCGCTGAGGAGGCGAAAGTCCGTCAAAAGTTAGAGAGTTTAACACGAGGTGCTAATGCAGCAAAAATGCTCTCTGACTCAATTGTTACCATTCGAAATGATCGATTTGTAATACCAGTTAAACAAGAATATCGTTCTCATTATGGTGGGATTGTTCACGATCAATCTTCTTCAGGGCAAACATTATTCATTGAACCGGACTCAATTGTTCAATTAAATAATGAAATCGGTAGACTAAAAGTTAAAGAACAAGTTGAAATCGAACGAATATTAATGGAATTATCTGCAAAAGTACAAGAAGTCAGTCATGAAATTTTTGTACTTGTTCAAATTTTAGGAGATATCGACATTATCCTGGCAAAAGCCAAATACGGACAAGCAAATAAATGCTCAAAACCCAAAATGAATGATGAAGGGTATATTCGACTAGTTCGTGCAAGACACCCGCTAATTTCAATTGATGTTGCGGTACCTAATACAATTGAATTTGGACGTGATATCACTGCAATTGTGATAACGGGACCTAATACAGGGGGGAAAACCGTAACGCTCAAAACGGTTGGTTTATGTACGTTAATGGCACAAGCCGGAATCCCGGTACCTGCTTTAGATGGCTCCGAACTGGCAGTATTTGACCAACTATTTGCTGACATAGGTGATGAACAATCAATAGAACAATCTTTATCAACTTTCTCCTCACATATGGTGAATATTGTTGATATATTAAGTAAATTTGATTCTCGCTCCCTAGTCTTATTTGATGAACTTGGAGCAGGAACAGATCCTCAGGAGGGAGCTGCACTTGCCATTTCTATACTAGATGAAGTGGTGGACCGTGGTGCTCGAATAATGGCTACAACGCACTATCCTGAATTAAAAGCTTATGGATATAATCGACCAGGTGTTGTGAATGCAAGTGTAGAATTTGATGTTGAAACATTGAGTCCAACCTATAGATTATTAATCGGTGTTCCTGGACGTTCAAATGCCTTTGAAATTTCTAAACGGTTAGGATTAAAGGAAACTATTATTGAACGCGCAAGAGTCTTTACTGGTACAGATCGACATGAAGTAGAGTCGATGATTGCATCACTTGAGGAAAGCCGTCTTCGTTCAGAAAGAGAAGCGGATGAAGCTCATGCTCTCCTTGAAGAAGCGGAGCGTTTACAAGAGGATTTACAAGAACGATTACAAACATTCGATGAGAAAAAAGAAAATTTAGAGAAAAAAGCAAAAGAGAAAGCTCGTAAAATCGTTGATGAAGCTAAAAAAGAAGCTGAAAAAATTATTGAAGAGCTTAAAGAAATGAAGAAAAACGCTGCCCAAGCGGTTAAGGAGCATGAATTAATTGATGCGAAGAAGCGACTTGAGGAAGCTGCTCCAGAAGAAGAAAATAAAGTACTTAAAAAACAAGCAGTTATAAGAGAACGAGCTCAAAATTTACAGGTTGGCGATGAGGTAAAAGTTTTAAGTTACGGGCAAAAAGGAACTTTAATAGAAAAAGTCTCTGATCATGAATGGGTTGTACAAATTGGAATCTTAAAAATGAAATTAGAGGACTCTGATTTACAGTACGTTAAACCAGAAAAACAAAAGCAAACAGTTACAATGGCAAATATTAAAAATCGAAATAATCATGTGAAATTAGAGTTGGATTTACGTGGAGAACGTTATGAAGAAGCTATTTTAAAAACCGAAAAATATATTGATGATGCTTTACTAGCTAATTATCAACGTGTTTCGATTATCCATGGAAAAGGAACCGGCGCATTACGTCAAGGAATCCAAAATTATTTAAAGGGTCATAAACGAGTGAAGTCTTTCCGCTTTGGGGAAGCGGGCGAAGGTGGATTTGGCGTAACAGTTGTTGAATTAAAATAAAAAGATATAAGTGGTTTTTCTGAGTTTTAATTTCGATTTGAGGGGATGAAAATGTGCTGGGTACAAATTTTTGGCAACATCCTTTAGTAGAAACAGTTGGTTATTTTAGTGTAGTAACACTATGTTTGGTTGTCGCAATGGTGTTGTTCGAAATTGTCACTAAATATAAAAACTGGGAAGAAATAAAGAATGGAAATGTTGCAGTTGCATTAGCAACAGGTGGTAAAATACTAGGTGTCTGTAATATTTTTAGATATTCAATTGAAAGCCATTCTAGTTTATTACAAATGATTTGTTGGGGATTATTCGGTTTTGTATTATTAATCTTCGCTTATCTACTTTTTGAATTTTTCACACCAAATTTTAAAGTAGACGATGAAATCGCAAAAGATAACCGCTCTGTAGGGTTTATTTCGTTTACAATTTCATTAGGATTATCGTTTGTTATTGGCGCAAGTATCACTTAGGAGAGAAATTTATGGAAAAGTTAGCGAAGGCATTAATAATATGCTGTGTTCTATTTATCCTTGTAGGTATTTACTATTTAATAACATTATAATGCACTTTACGTTAAATAAAGTTGGCTAGTAAATAGCATTTCATGCTATTTACTAGCTTTTTTTATATAAGATAATCTTGTTGAATATTATATTGGAAAAAATTCAACTCTCAATAATCGACATCAAATTACAAAGTGAATGTTATAGAAAATACGCAATAAATAGTATAATGATTACGTTTTCTAGCTAAAATTTGTAGTTTATCCAAAATTTGATTGATAATTAATTTCTTTTTAATTATAATAAATAGTAAGAAAATTCTAACTCTTGCTCAAAGGGGGAAAATCATGTCTGATAAGGTTTGGCTTTCTCAATATCCGGAAGAAATACCACGCAGTTTGACCTATGATAATAGTCCTGTACAACACTTCTTGGTTAGAGCATATGAAAAGAACCCAAATAAAATTGCAATTCATTTCTTAGGTAGGGAACTAACGTATAAAGAACTTTATGAGTCGTCACTTAAGTTTGCGAATTATTTACAAATGATTGGTGTTGAAAAAGGAGACCGAGTTGCCATTATGCTTCCTAATTGTCCGCAATCAGTAATTGCATATTATGGTGCATTATTTGCAGGTGGAATCGTTGTCCAGACTAATCCTTTATACACCGAAAGAGAATTGCAGTATCAAATGATGGACTCGGGAGCAAAAGTTTTATTGACAATGGATATCTTATATCCAAGAGTCATGAAAGTGATCAAAGAAACCAAAATTGAAAACGTTATCATAACAGCTATTAAAGATTATTTACCATTCCCTAAAAATTTGGTTTATCCGTTTATACAAAAGAGGCAATATGGATTTAGCGTGAAAGTTGAGCACAAAGGGATATCTCATTTATTTAACGAAATTATGCGAATTGCAGTTGCGCGACCAATTGAATTAGAGATTGATATAAATGAAGATTTAGCATTAATACAGTATACAGGTGGTACAACTGGATTACCTAAAGGTGTTATGTTAACTCATAAAAACCTCATTGCAAACACAAAAATGTGCGACAGGTGGTTATTTAAATGTAAAGAAGGTGAAGAAGCAATTTTAGGTATGCTACCATTCTTCCACGTCTATGGAATGACAACCGTATTGTTGTTATCTGTTGTTAAATCAAACAAAATGGTTCTTATACCTAAATTTGATGTTGAACAGGCATTAAAATTAATTGATAGACAAAAACCAACACTATTCCCTGGCGCCCCTACAATGTATATTGGTATTTTAAATCATCCGGATGTTGGGAAATATGATTTGTCATCCATTAAAGCTTGTATCAGTGGTTCTGCCCCTCTCCCTGTAGAAGTTCAAGAGCGTTTTGAAGAAATAACAGGAGGTAAACTGGTAGAAGGATACGGTTTAACGGAGACATCACCAGTCACCCATGCAAATTTTATTTGGGGTAAACGTGTGAAAGGATCGATTGGTGTTCCTTGGCCAGATACCGATGCAGTCATTATTAAATCAAGCAATGGAGAGATTCTACCCTCTGGTGAAATTGGAGAAATTGCCATCAAAGGGCCACAAGTGATGAAAGGTTACTGGAATCGCCCAGAGGATACATCTGCTTCATTTATTAACGGTTGGTTTTTAACTGGAGATTTGGGGTATATGGATAGCGAAGGATATTTTTATGTTGTTGACCGTAAAAAAGACATGATTATTGCGAGTGGGTTTAATATTTATCCCCGTGAAGTTGAAGAAGTTCTTTATGAAATAGAAGCAATACAAGAATGTGTGGTAATTGGAGTTCCGGATCCTTATCGCGGCGAAACGGTTAAGGCATATATTGTGTTTAAAGAAGGAAAAACGATGACCGAAGAAGAATTAAATAAATATTGCAGGAAGAATCTCGCTTCTTACAAAGTACCTCGTCTTTATGAATTCAGAACTGAATTACCTAAAACCGCTGTTGGTAAAATATTGAGGCGTACATTGCTCGAAGAAGAAAAAGCTAAGTTGTCTCAATTAGAGGCTTAACATTCTATTGACAGAATCTTCTATTAATTATAATATGAAAATGTGAATGAATGGTCATTCATATTTTCATATTTTTTTGGTGGTGAACTACTTGAAACGCGAAAAACCCAAGTACAAACAAATTATAGACGCGGCGATTATTGCCATTGCAGAAAATGGTTATCATCATGCGCAAGTATCTAAAATTGCAAAGCAAGCCGGTGTCGCTGATGGAACAATTTATTTGTATTTTAAAAACAAAGAAGACATCCTGATTTCCGTATTTCAAGAAAAAATGGGTTTGTTCGTAGAAAGCTTACAAGAAATTATCCAAATAGGTGAATCTTCTACGGATAAATTGTCCCAGATGATTGAAAATCATTTTAAAGTTTTAGCAATAGACCGCCACCTCGCAACAGTGACACAACTAGAGTTAAGACAATCAAATAAAGAACTAAGAATAAAAATAAATACAATATTAAAAGAATATTTAAAGTTGCTAGATGATATTTTAATTGAGGGTATGTTAAATGGAGAATTTAACCCAACGATGGATGTGCGTTTAGCACGACAAATGGTTTTTGGAACAATTGATGAGACCATTACATCTTGGGTCATGAATGAGTTTCGTTATGATTTATTAGATAATGTTCCAAAAGTTAGAGAGCTATTATTAAATGGACTTAAAGGGTAAAAGGGGATGGAAAAATGGACTTTCTTAAGTTATCCGTTGAGGATGGGGTTGGACTCATTACAATTCAACGACCACCTGCAAATGCATTATCTAGTGCACTAATTACAGCACTTAATTCCATTTTGGATGAAATTGATCATAATCCTTCAATTCGTGTTATTGTCCTCCATGGGGACGGTCGCTTCTTTTCAGCTGGAGCTGACATCAAAGAATTTACTGAAGTATCTTCAGGTTCAGAGTTTTCAAAGCTTGCTAGCCTAGGTCAACAAGTATTTGAAAGAATTGAATCTTATGATAAACCTGTAATTGCAGCTATTCATGGAGCTGCGTTAGGTGGCGGTTTAGAACTTGCTATGGGTTGCCATATCAGGTACGTAGCAGAAGATGCAAAATTAGGGTTACCCGAATTAAGTCTTGGTTTAATACCTGGTTTTGGTGGAACTCAACGCTTACCGCGATATGTTGGCACTGCAAAAGCAGCTGAAATGTTGTTTACAAGTGAGCCGATTTCTGGTTTAGAAGCAGTGGAATGGGGACTAGCAAATAAAGCTTTCCCTGTAGAAGAACTTCTACCGAAAACATTAGAGCTTGCTAAAAAAATTGCATTAAAGAGTCCAATTGCATTGCAAGCAGCAATCACAATGCTACAGTTCAGTAAAAGTGATGCTTTCCATAAGGGAATTAAAGCGGAAGCAGAGAGCTTTGGTACAGTCTTTGAGTCGGCTGATGCTAAAGAGGGAATCCAAGCATTTATCGAAAAACGTCAACCAACTTTTACGGGTAAATAATATTATTCAGCATCTACTACCTTTAGTTGCGAGTGAATCCAGACCTTGCTTTCTAATTGGTAGAACTACTAATTAAAGGCTGAATAATATTAAATCTTCCGGCTAGTCATGTGATTTCGTAAGGGGATGACTCGTGAAAAGACGAGTCCGAAATTCTTTGATGGAATAACGCCGAAGTAGAATTAATAATATTCAATTAGCAAAAGGGGAGGGTCTAATATGAACATTTTTGTATTAGTAAAACGCACGTTTGACACAGAGGAAAAAATTACTATTTCAGGTGGGAAAATTCAAGACGATGGTGCTGAATATATCATCAATCCGTATGATGAGTACGCAATAGAAGAAGCTATACAAGTTCGAGATGCTAAGGGCGGTAAGGTAACGGTTGTTACTATCGGGGGAGAAGATGCAGAAAAACAACTACGTACCGCATTAGCAATGGGAGCAGACGAAGCTGTCCTAATTAATACCGAAGATGATTTAGATGAATTAGATCAATATTCAACTGCTTTAATTCTAGCTGAGTATTTTAAAGATAAAGAGGTTGATTTAATATTAGCTGGAAACGTAGCTATTGATGGTGGAACTGGACAAGTAGGACCTCGTGTAGCTGACCTATTAGGCATAAACTATGTAACAACAATTACAGATTTAAAAATTGATGGTACAAGCGTTAAGATCGTGCGTGACATCGAAGGGGATTCAGAAATAATCGAGACTTCATTACCGTTATTAGTAACTGCACAACAAGGATTAAATGAGCCACGATATCCTTCTTTACCAGGTATCATGAAAGCGAAAAAGAAGCCGCTAGCAGAACTAGAATTAGATGATTTAGACATTGACGAAGATGACGTAGAAGTAAAAGTTGAAACAGTGGAAGTATTTTTACCTCCGAAAAAAGAAGCTGGTCGTATTTTACAGGGTGAATTATCGGAGCAAGTAAAGGAACTTGTAAATTTACTTCATTCGGAAGCAAAGGTTGTCTAAAGATCAAAAATAGTACAGAAACGGTAATGGAGGGGTTATCATGTCAAACAAAGTGTTAGTGTTAGCTGAAGTTCGTGAAGGGGTATTACGTAATGTTTCATTTGAAGCCATTGCTGCATCTAAACAAATTGCAGATGGTGGAGAGGTTGTAGGTGTATTAATTGGCGACGGGGTTTCACAATTAGCTGGGGAGTTAATTGCTTACGGAGCTGACCGTGTTGTAACAGTTGAACATCCTCATCTGAAAACATATACATCAGACGGTTTTAGCCAAGCATTTTTAGCGGTTTATAATCAAGAAAAACCAAATGCAGTTGTTTTTGGTCATACTTCATTAGGAAAAGATTTATCACCAAAAATTGCTTCTAAATTACAATCTGGGTTAATTTCAGACGTAACAGAAATTGAAGGGTCTGGTAGTGCAGCAGTTTATATTCGACCTATCTATTCTGGTAAAGCATTTGAAAAGGTGAAGGTTAAAGAGGGCATTACATTTGTGACTGTTCGTCCTAATAATATTGCCCCACTAACAAAGGATACAGGGCGAACGGGTGCAGTTTCAGCATTATCAGTCGAAATTACAAACCTACGTACAATCATTAAGGAAGTTGTTCGAAAATCTACTACTGGTGTAGATTTATCTGAGGCAAAAGTAGTGGTTGCTGGCGGACGTGGAGTGAAGTCAGCTGAAGGATTTGAACCACTTCAACAACTTGCTGATTTACTAGGTGGCGCAGTTGGAGCATCGAGGGGTGCGTGTGACGCAGATTACTGTGACTATTCATTACAAATTGGACAAACAGGTAAAGTTGTAACACCAGATTTATACATCGCAGCAGGTATTTCAGGTGCAATCCAACATTTAGCTGGTATGTCAAATTCAAAAGTAATTGTTGCAATTAATAAAGATCCGGAAGCAAATATATTTAAAGTAGCTGATTATGGAATTGTTGGAGATTTATTTGAAGTGATTCCATTACTTATTGAAGAATTTAAAGCATTAAAAGTGAACGCATAATTTTGCAAGAAAACACGTCTCATAACGATAATGGGACGTGTTTTATTATTGGATTAATTATTTAATTTATATGAAATTTATGTAAAATTTTCATCTCTAATCCAAAACACTTTACTGTCGTTCTTTTTTTTATCGTGCTATACTACATTCAGATGTTAGATTTAAGGAGGCAATTTAAATGGCAATTGTTAATGTTACAGATCAAAACTTTTCAGAAGAAATCGCTTCAGGCGTTGTGTTAGTAGATTTTTGGGCAACTTGGTGTGGACCTTGTAAAATGATTGCACCAGTTTTAGAAGAAATTGATGCAGAAATTGGAAATGAAGTTAAAATTGCTAAACTTGATGTTGATAATAACCAGGCGACTGCTGCAGAATATCAAGTAATGTCAATCCCAACTTTACTACTTTTCAAAGATGGGGAGCTAAAAGGAAAAACTGTTGGATTCCAACCAAAAGAAGCATTAATCGATTTCATTAATACAAATAAATAATTTTAATAAACGATTAAAAAACTGAGTACACTATTGTGCTCAGTTTTTTTGTTATCGTTTGTAAAGTGTTTACAAATTAGTTTACATACCTAACAACTACTAAAGTTGTTGATAAAAATTAACAAACTTATTTTATTTTCTATTAGCCCCCTATTCACCGTATAATAAAAAAAAGAGAATTTTAGGTGATGTCAATGAATGAAACCATTCAAAATAAATTAGCTATTCTTCCAGAAAATCCTGGATGTTATTTAATGAAGGACCGACAAGGAACTATTATCTATGTTGGAAAGGCAAAGGTGCTGAAAAATCGTGTGCGTTCCTATTTCACTGGTTCACATGATGGGAAAACTCAAAGACTAGTTAGTGAAATTGTGGACTTTGAATATATTGTTACATCGAGTGATTTAGAAGCATTAATTTTAGAATTAAATTTAATTAAACTACATGATCCAAAATATAACATTATGTTAAAGGATGATAAATCCTATCCTTATATTAAAATAACAAATGAAAAATATCCGCGTATACTTACAACTAGAAAAGTGAAGAAAGATAAGGCGAAATATTTCGGCCCTTATCCAAATGCCTTTGCTGCAAATGAAACTCGTAAACTTTTGGATCGAATCTATCCTTTACGAAAATGTGCAAATCTACCAGATCGTGTTTGCTTGTACTATCATCTTGGCCAATGTTTAGCACCTTGTGTAAAAGAAGTGGAGCCGAAAATATACGATGATATGATCGATGAAATATCGAAGTTTTTAAGCGGTGGATATGAAGAAGTGAAAAAAGATTTGGAAGCCAAAATGTTGGATGCAGCGGAAAAACTTGAATTTGAACGTGCTAAAGAATTCCGTGACCAGATAACACATATAGAGACAATAATGCAAAAACAAAAAATTGTTTCTGGTGATTTATCGAATCGAGATGTATTTGGTTATTCAGTGGAAAAAGGATGGATGTGTGTCCAAGTATTTTTTGTGCGTCAAGGAAAATTAATTGAACGAGATGTTTCCATTTTTCCAATATATCGCGACCCGGAAGAGGAGTTTTTAACATTTGTTGGTCGTTTTTATGATATAGCTGAACATATTAAGCCAAAGGAAATATTTATTCCCGATACAATTGATGAAACCATTTTGGAAAAATTACTTGATATAAAGGTAATAATTCCAAAACGAGGGTCGAAAAAGGAACTCGTCAAGTTAGCAATGAAAAATGCAGAAATTGCAATACATGAAAAATTCCAATTAATTGAACGTCAAGAAGAAAGAACAATTGGAGCGTGCGAAGAATTGGGTGATGCTATGTATATTGGGACACCACTTCGTATTGAAGCATTTGATAATAGTCATATGCATGGTACTGATGCCGTTTCTGCCATGGTCGTTTTTATTGATGGAAAGCCAGCGAAAAAGGAATATCGAAAATATAAGCTGAGAGAAGCAGCCAAACATGATGATTATGGAGCAATGCAAGAAGTTATACGTAGACGCTATAGTCGTGTGCTAAAAGAAAATTTACCTTTACCAGATTTAATTATTATTGATGGTGGGAAAGGACAAATGGAAGTTGCGAGAGAAGTAATTGAGGATGAGCTTGGTCTCTATATTCCGATAGCTGGATTAGCAAAAGATGATAAACATAATACTTCCCAATTACTATATGGAGATCCACCAGAACCAATTCCACTTAAACGAACAAGTGATGGCTTCTACTTATTACAAAGAATTCAGGATGAGGTGCACCGCTTTGCGATTACTTTCCTTCGTCAGCAACATGGTACAAATGCCATTCATTCTGTGCTAGACGAAATTGAAGGTGTTGGACCAAAACGTAAAAAACAATTACTTAAGCATTTCGGGTCAATCAAAAAAATTCGAGAAGCAACAATTGAAGACTTAATGGAAGCGAATATTCCAAGTAATACTGCAACTGCAATTTATAATCATTTCCAAAAAGATCCATCAACAACTGAATAATTGTACTGTAATATGGAAATTGGGAAATGTTGTATATAGATTTTTTATATGGAAGAAATGGAGCAGCTCTTCACGTTTTTTTGTGAATGGTTGCTTCTTTATTTTATCTATTTCAAATCCTAAAGTATGATAAAATTAATTAATAAAAGATTTTAATATTTCAAATTTTAGTTGAAGAGCGGTTTATTAAAGGGGAGTGTAAGGATGACAAGTGTAGTTGTAAAAATTGATAGTTTTTCATTATCTACACCAGCGAATATTGAGCAAATATCGAAACGAATTGTTGAAGAGAAAAAACGAGGTCGTAATATTATTGTTGTTGTTTCTTCAGAAGAATTACTGGAAGAACCCTATAGAAAATTTGCTTATGCACTTTCAAAACAACCATCAAAACGTGAATTAGATGTTTTGCAATCTATAGGGTCGCAAGCTACTAGTGCTCTTTTAGCGATTGCTATTCAACAACGCGGCTTTAAAGCTGTTTCATTAACAGGATGGCAAGCAGGAATTGAAACTGTTGAAGTAAATCAAAAGGTTCGAATTGAACAGATTAAAATTGAATCAATCATTAACTATATCAGTAAGGGTGACATTCCAATTGTAGCGGGCTCTCAAGGATTTGATTACAAAAATAATAAAATTTCTATACTAGGAATGGGTGGCTCTGATACAACGGCAGTGGCGATAGCCGCGGCAATTGAAGCAGAATGTGTTGAGATTTTAACAAACTCTGAAGGTATATATACTGCAGAACCATCTATAGTGCCACGAGCAAAAAAATTAAAACAAATTTCTTATGATGAACTGCTCGAACTAACTCATCTAGGTTCAAAAATTGTTCACCCACGTGCAGTAGAAATGGCAAAAAAATACGATATGCCAATTATAGTTCGTTCCAGTACGAGTGATATTCCGGGTACGTTAATAAAGGGAGAGGTTGAAATGGAGAAAAACTTAATTGTTCGTGGTGTAGCATATGAAGCAGAAATTATTCGATTAACAGTAGGCTATGAAAAATATGAACATGCTTTACTTGCTAATATATTTACAACATTAGCAGATCATCAAATTGATGTTGATATTATCGTTCAATCTGTAATTGACGGGGTAAAACCAACTGTTTCATTTTCAATCGATAAAGAAGATTTTGCTGATGCAATCAAAGTACTTGAATCGAATAAAAGTACATTAGGATTTAGTTTCGCAGATTTTGAAGTTGGATTAGCAAAAGTATCGATTGTTGGCTCAGGAATGGTTTCTAACCCTGGTGTTGCAGCTCGTATGTTTAACCGACTTTGTAAAGAAAATATACCTGTTAAAATGGTAAGTACATCTGAAATTAAGGTGTCAGTAGTAGTGCCTCAAGAGGATATGGTTCGAGCAGCAAATGCTTTGCATGACGAATTTAATTTAGTTGAAGAATACGTTTAACTTCATTCAGTAGAACCGTAAGTGGTCATATGAATTCAAAAGGTTTTGCAATTCTAACAAAGGACTCAACTCTGAATCAAAATTAAAGAACTCAGATTAAAGAACACCACTTATCGCTGAAAATGCCACTTGCTGTGGCATCAGCTATATGTGACCAAGGTCCTGTTGGCCCAAGTCTTCGGTGGATGCCAAAAATTGTTAGGGGAAATTACCAACGCAAGCGAGGGTAATTTCTGGACATGTTTCAACGCGACAAAATCGCGGCACTTAGTCTTCCAATGTGCATTCGAATAAATAAAAAAGGTCGTCTCATTTTGATTGAGACGGCCTTTTTCATGGACCTATAAAATTATGTGAGGTCCAATTATTTTTCGTTTACTCTTTCTTTAAGATCCCATTTCACATGGAATTCTACTAAGCATTGTTTTTCTTTTTTTTCATCATAACATTCAGTTAAGTATCCTTTAAAAATTTGTAACTGCTCTGCGATAAATCCTGCTTCAAGACGGAATGTTCGATTTGAAATATTTAATAAATCATCATCATTTGTTAAATGAAAGATATAACCATCTTTTTCTTCCTTTTCTAATGTTAGTTTGCCCCAACCAGCATCTTCAAAGAAGGAAATAATTAATTGATTATCAGTGCATGGAAATTTTCTAGCTAAATCTTTTCCTGCCCAGTATAGAACATCATCTTGGTGTTTTCCTAGTATAGCAGGCAGTAAATGGTCCCGGAATAATTCATAACCAAAGGCGGGTACAGTTTTTATTTCATAGGAAGACATGTAAAAAACTCCTCTCGAATTTTCTTATTTACCGCGAAAAAAGTTAAATATGTACTTTAAACAGAAGAAATGTTGTTAAAGTAGAAAAAACTTACTTATATTGTATACAATAAAAATTAGGAGCAACCTTGACGCTACTAAATCTTGAGAGTACAATGGACATGTCATAATATTGTACCAAACTGAACTGCTGAGTCAATGAATGAACAATTACAATTTGTTGACGAAATTGGCTCACTATTCAAAAGTACTGAGGGGGGTAACAATCTTGTCAAACAATCGAGAGTTTTACTGGAGACGCTTACATTCTCTATTAGGAGTAATTCCAGTAGGTTTGTTCTTAGTGTTTCACTTATCTTTGAACTTCACCGCAACTGGTGGAGAAGATGCTTACAACAATTCTACAGGAGTGATGGACTTAGTACCACATTCATTACTGTTAATTGTTGAGTGGATAGTAATCTACATACCATTATTATTCCACGGTTTATACGGTGTGTATATTGCCTTTACTGCTACACATAACGTAAATCGTTTCGGCACATTCCGTAACTGGATGTTCGCATTACAACGTTTTACTGGTGTATTCTTAGTGATTTTCATAGCTTGGCATATCTTCCAAACTCGTATTCAAAAAGCTCTTGGAGCAGATGTAGACTTCAATATGATGGAACAAATTGTTTCAAATCCTTTAATGTTAGCGTTCTACATTGTAGGTATTTTATCTGCTACTTTCCATTTAGCTAACGGACTTTGGTCATTCTTAGTAAGTTGGGGTATTACACAATCACCTAGCTCTCAAAAAGTTGCAACATACGTAACAATGATATTCTTTGTTCTTGTAAGTATTATTGGTGTGGCTGCAATTCTAGCGTTCGTATAATAAGCTAATTAGAGAGTAGGACATCCATTAGGGTTTTCAGCAAAATTAGAGGAGTGAGTAATAATTATGGCGAAGAGCAAAATTATCGTCGTTGGTGGCGGTTTAGCCGGTTTAATGGCTACTCTTAGAGCTGCCGAAGAAGGCACTGAAGTAGAATTATTCTCATTAGTTCCCGTAAAACGTTCACACTCTGTATGTGCACAGGGCGGAATTAATGGTGCAGTAAATACAAAAGGGGAAGGGGATTCTCCATGGATCCACTTTGATGATACAGTATATGGTGGGGACTTCTTAGCAAACCAACCACCAGTTAAGGCTATGTGTGAAGCTGCTCCTGGAATTATTCACTTATTTGACCGTATGGGAGTTATGTTCAACCGTACACCTGAAGGTCTTTTAGACTTCCGTCGTTTTGGTGGAACAATGCATCACCGTACTGCATTCTCTGGTGCAACAACTGGGCAACAATTACTTTACGCACTTGATGAACAAGTTCGTCGTTTCGAAGTTGCAGGTCTAGTTACAAAATATGAGCACTGGGAATTCTTAGGTGCGGTCCTTGATGACGAAGGCCACTGCCGTGGTATCGTAGCACAAGATATGAAAAATGAAGAAATCAGAGCATTCCGTTCAGATGCTGTAATTATGGCAACTGGTGGTCCTGGTATTATCTTCGGTAAATCAACTAACTCAGTAATCAACACTGGATCTGCTGCTTCTATTGTTTATCAACAAGGTGCAACATATTCAAACGGTGAAATGATTCAAATTCACCCAACAGCGATTCCTGGAGATGACAAAAACCGTTTAATGTCAGAATCAGCTCGTGGTGAAGGTGGTCGTGTTTGGACTTATAAAGACGGTAAACCATGGTACTTCTTAGAAGAAAAATATCCAGCTTATGGTAACTTAGTACCTCGTGATATTGCAACACGTGAAATTTTTGATGTTTGTGTAAATCAAAAATTAGGTGTTAACGGTGAAAACGTAGTATATCTAGATCTATCTCATAAAGATCCACATGAACTAGATGTTAAACTTGGTGGTATCATTGAAATTTATGAAAAATTCGTAGGTGACGATCCTCGTAAATTACCAATGAAAATCTTCCCTGCAGTTCACTATTCAATGGGTGGTTTATGGGTTGATTACGATCAAATGACAGAAATTCCTGGCTTATTTGCTGCTGGTGAATGTGATTACTCACAACATGGTGCAAACCGTCTAGGTGCAAACTCTTTACTATCAGCTATTTATGGTGGTTCTGTAGCAGGTCCGAACGCCGTGAAATATATTAAAGGTCTGAAAAAGCATGCAGAAGATCTTCCGCAATCTCTTTATGACGCACGTGTAAAAGAAGAACAAGAGAAATGGGAAGCAATCCTAAAATTAAATGGTACTGAAAACGCATACTTAATTCATAAAGAACTTGGTGAATTAATGACTGACAACGTTACTGTTGTACGTTATAACGATAAATTAGAAGCGACTTATGAAAAAATTACAGAGTTACTACAGCGTTGGGAAAACATTAACATCAATGACACTCAGAAGTGGAGTAACCAAGGCGCACACTTCACTCGTCAGTTGAAAAATATGTTATATCTTGCACGTGTAATTACTAAAGGTGCACTTTTACGTAACGAATCTCGTGGAGCTCACTACAAACCAGACTTCCCAGAGCGTGATGATGAGAACTTCTTAAAAACAACGATGGCGAAGTTTGATCCAGCAACTGGTGAACCTGTGATTACTTATGCAGAAGTAGACGTATCTTTAATTCCACCACGTGAACGTAACTATTCTAAGTAATAATAAAAGGGAGGTCATTAATCATGACAACAGCCGTAGGAACTACTACTAGAACGGTTAAACTTGAAATCCTTCGTCAAGATACTGAAGGTGGGGCAACTCGTTGGGAAAAATTCGAAGTTCCTTATCGCCCTGGTATGAACGTAATCTCTGCTTTAATGGCTATTCGTAGTAATCCTGTTACTGCTGATGGTAAAACTACTACACCAGTAACTTGGGATATGAACTGTCTTGAAGAAGTATGTGGAGCTTGTTCTATGGTAATTAATGGTCGTCCTCGTCAATCATGTTCAACATTAATTGACCAATTAGAACAACCTGTAAAATTAGAACCAATGAAAACTTTCCCAGTAGTGCGTGACTTACAAGTTGACCGTACTCGTATGTTTAATGCATTGAAAAAAGTTAAAGCATGGGTTCCAATCGATGGAACTTATGATTTAGGGGAAGGTCCTCGTATGCCAGAACGTAAACGTCAATGGGCTTACGAATTATCTAAATGTATGACTTGTGGTGTTTGTATGGAAGCATGTCCAAACGTATCTGAAAAATCTTCATTTATCGGACCAGCTCCACTTTCACAAGTACGTCTATTTAACACACACCCAACTGGTGCGATGGTTAAAGACGAACGTTTATTAGAAATTATGGGAGATGGTGGCCTTGCAAACTGTGGTAACTCTCAAAACTGTGTTGCTGCATGTCCAAAAGGAATTCCATTAACTACTTCAATCGCTTCATTAAACCGTGCTACTTCTGTTCAAATGTTCCGTAACTTCTTCGGATCTGACCACATGGTAGACTAATTTAGATTACTAGTTAATTAGAGATTTAATTCAATTCATTATAAGGCATTAATAAATCATTCGATTTATTGATGCCTTATTTTATTTTCTTGCATAAAATATTAAGAATTAACAAACACGTTCACATCATGAATATCAATGATTAGATGACTAAAACATATTCTTAAACTATAGTAGTATAAGTAGTGTCTGTTGGATATGGATTGAATAATACTCCTCCAAAAATGGAATATACAAAGTTTAAGTACTAAGTTGACTCATTAATTATTGTATAATTAATGAATATTAAACTTGTAGCCAGAGGGGGAAACATATGAAGCCGAGTTATATCGAAAATTCTCAACAGTGGGAAGAAGAGTTTCAGTTTTTTGTTGAGGTAACCGTAAGATTTTCAGAAACTGACATGTTTGGACATTTGAACAATACTGTACCATTTGCTTATTTTGAATATGCAAGAATTGAATATTTAAAGTCAATTGGTTTCATGAATGAATGGACGTCAAGGGAACCGGAATTGATACCTGTAGTTGCAGACCTCCATTGTGATTATGTAAAACAAGTATTTTTTGATGAGAAACTACGTGTTTTTGTTAAGACAGCAAGGATTGGGAAGTCTTCTTTAGACTTACATTATCTAGCCAAAAACGAAAATAATGAAACTTGCTTTACGGGCAGAGGGACAATTGTGCAAATTAATAAGGGAACTGGAAAAGCAGTACCTTTAACGGAAGTCGAAAAAGAAAAAATATTGCTTGGGAAATAGTTAAAATGCCCTCACAGCCTATCAAGTCTTAACATACTTTACATAGAAGAGGAGATAGGAGGGTGTTGCCATTATGAATAGCCCGCAGCATCGTTCGCTTTTGACTAAAAGAGAACGTGAAATTTTCCAATTGTTAATCTTGGATTACTCAACAAAGGAAATTTCACAAAAACTCAATATTAGCGAGAAGACGGTGCGTAATCATATTTCAAATACAATTCAAAAGCTGGGTGTTTCTAGTCGATCCCAAGCATTGATTGAATTGCTTAGGCTTGACGAATTATCACTTCATTGAATCATGCTTGCTATTTAATGAAAAACACTTCAAAATAGAACTAGAAAATCAATCAGCATTTATTGTGTACTGAAAATTCATATTCGGTATACGTCACTTCTAAATAGGTAGTGAGAATGGATGCAGAACTTACTTCTTTTAAAAATAAAAATAAGAAGGAAGTAGCCTCCGTCAATTGTTCAGCCTAAATGCATGTTTAGCTGTTTATAGCATGAAAGCTTAGTGACAGATATTTTTGTTACTGTATGATAATTGACGGTTGCAATTACGCCAAAGCGTAATTGATGTACAGTTCTTGAGGAGTGAATGTAAGACAATGAAAGTAAGTGAAATACACAGTCATGTAGAGGTTGCATTTTTAGAGAAAAAACTTCGTTATACTTCTCATCTAATTAAACAAGAAGGCAGAGAAATTTAGTAATTATACTATTACTCCTCCACAATTTATTGCACTTCAGTGGTTACATGAATTGGGAGATATGACAATTGGTGAATTATCGAATATAATGTATTTAGCATTTAGTACGACGACAGATTTAGTTGATCGTATGGAAAAAATGAATTAGTAATGCGAATTCGTGATGACCAAGACCGCCGAGTAGTGCACATTCATTTACTTCAAGAAGGTGAAGATTAATTGAAGAAGTGATTGAAAACGTCAAAATTACTTAAATGAACTATTGGTAGATTTTGACAAAGAAGAAGTAGAACTTTTATCAAAATTATTGCAAAAATTTCATTTACAAATGAAAGAGGATTGAGGCGGTTTTAAGTGAATGCCCCGATTGGCGTTATTGATTCAGGTGTTGGCGGCTTAACAGTTGCAAAACAAATTATGAAAAAATTACCAAATGAAACCATTTATTATATCGGTGATACAGCTAGATGCCCATATGGACCAAGAGATAAGCGTGAGGTACAAAAGTTCACATGGCAAATGGCGAAAACATTAGAAAAACATAATATCAAGATGCTTGTCATCGCATGCAATACTGCAACAGCAGTTGCTCTAGATAGTTTACAAACCCATCTATCGATCCCTGTTATCGGTGTAATTAATGCTGGAGCACGTGCTGCTGAAAAGAAAACAAAAAGGAATGAAATTGTAGTACTCGCTACTGAAGGAACAATTAAAAGTGGTGCATATGAAACTGCTCTACTTTCTTTAAGTACGAAGGCGAAAATAATTCCTCTTGCGTGTCCGACATTTGTTCCACTTGTTGAAAGTGGTGAATACGAAGGACAATTTGCATTCGACTTAGTTAAAAAAGGTTTAAAGCCACTCGCAAATAAAAAATTCGACACTGTGATTCTTGGATGTACACATTACCCTATCATTCAGCATCATATTGAGGAAGTTGTTGGATCGGATGTCTTTGTCCTATCTTCAGCTGAAGAAACGGCAAAAGAAGTGGAAGCAGTATTAGGTTATCATGAAATGTTAAACACGGCTTCCAGTGATCCACAGCATATATTTTTTGCAACTGGTTCAGTGCCAATTTTTCGAACAATAGCTCAAAATTGGCTAGAGAAAAAAGATTTAGATATACGTCGAATTAAACTTTAAATTTTATCCATATAAGCGTTACCAATATAACATATAGAATGAATGCAGAGATACATGTAACAAATGGATTATGTTGTTCGTTTTCGTTGTGTACTTATGACGTGGAGAAGAATAAACTTAATTGTAATAGGGATGTTTAGAGGGGACTATTTGTGCTCGTAAGTATTAAGTTACTTTCGAGCTTTTTTCTTTTCTCTCAAAATATGTCGTTTATTAAAGTATATGTATATATTATTAAAATAGAAAAAGGATGAGGAAGCTTTTTCAATATCATAATTTTATGGTAAGATGGTTTTCGCGAAATACTAGGAGGTCAACTATGACAAGACATGATGGACGAGCTGTAAATGAACTTAGACCAGTTCAAATAGAAACAAATTATTTAATGCATCCTGAAGGTTCTGTACTCATACAGGTAGGTAATACAAAAGTAATTTGTAATGCTACTATTGAGGATAAAGTGCCAGGATTTTTACGCGGACAAGGTAAAGGATGGATTACTGCTGAATATTCAATGCTACCACGCGCAACGGCAGACAGAACACCCCGAGAATCTACACGCGGTAAAGTAAACGGCCGAACTATGGAGATACAACGTTTAATTGGACGTGCTTTACGTGCAATTGTTAATTTAGAAGCATTAGGTGAGAAAACGATTTGGATTGACTGTGATGTTATTCAAGCGGATGGTGGAACACGTACGGCTTCCATTACAGGGGCATTTGTTGCTTTAACTTTAGCTTTGGCAAAAAAACATGGGGAAAAACCATTTGCTAAATTTCCAATTATCGATTATTTAGCTGCAACAAGTATTGGGATTGTGAAAGATTTTGGACCTGTTTTAGATCTATGTTATGTTGAAGATGTAGCCGCAGCAGTTGACATGAATCTTGTAATGACCGGTGCAGGACGATTTGTAGAAATTCAAGGTACAGGAGAAGAAGCGACATTTTCGAGAGAAGAATTAAATTCACTTCTTTGCCTTGGTGAAAAAGGAATTAATGAACTGATCTCAATACAAAAAGAAGTACTAGGAGATACAGCAAATTTAATCGGTTCGGCTAAGGGGGAATCAAAATGAAGCAAGTAGTTATTGCAACAAAGAATAAGGGAAAAGCAAAGGATTTTGAAGCACTTTTTACACCACTAGGGTTTGAAGTGGTAACGATGTTTGATGTTGCGCCAAACTTGGAAATCGAAGAAACAGGTACAACGTTTGAGGAAAATGCAATTTTGAAAGCAGAGACGTTAGCCAGTACCTTAGGGAAGATCGTAATTGCCGATGATAGTGGGTTAGCAGTAGATGCATTAGGTGGAGAGCCAGGTGTCTATTCTGCCAGATATGCTGGTGACCATGATGATGGAGCAAATATTGTAAAAGTAATTGAAAAGTTGAGAGGGGTTCCTGATTCAGAACGTACTGCAAGATTCTGTTGTGCGTTAGCTATAGCGGGTCCAAACATTGAAACAAAAACAGTTTTTGGTACTTGTGAAGGTGTAATATTACATGAAAAACAAGGGACTAATGGATTTGGTTATGATCCAATCTTTTTTGTACCCTCATTAGGATGTTCGATGGCAGAATTAACTCCTGATGAGAAGGGGAAAATCTCACATAGAGGGAATGCCATTCGTAAATTAGCAATGGAGCTTCCGAATATTTTAAAATAGTCTCAAAAGATGGGGGGAGTTCCCCCCTATAATAAATTATATTTGTAAAAGGGGAACTGATGTGAAGCTACTAGTAATGAGTGATACGCATGGTGACGCTGAAGTTATAAATAAAGTTCGTGAATCTCATCCTAGTGTGGATGCTGTCATTCATTGTGGAGATAGTGAATTACCATTTGATCACCCGTATTTAGAGGGAGTATTGCGAGTGCGCGGTAATTGTGATCGAGATGACCGTTTTGTAGAGGAAGAGCTTGTTGAAATGAATGGGGTAAAAATCTTTGTTGCACACGGACATTTGCTAAATGTGAAATCAAACATCATGAATCTTTATTACCGAGCAAAAGAATTAGAAGCAGACGCAGTTTTTTTTGGACATTCACATGTATTAGGTTCTGAGTTAATGGAAAATATTTTGTTTGTAAATCCTGGCAGCTTATTGAAACCACGTGCAAGAATTGAAAAAAGCTATTGTATAGTTGAATTTGATGGAGACCAATGGTTGGTTACAGCATTTTCCCATCAGGGTAATGAACTCTTCTCGAAACAATATCCTTTAGAAAATTTAATGTGATTTATTCATAAAAGGTCTTTCCAACTCATATAAATTTAAGTAGGAAAAAATGCAAAAAAACTTTTTATGAAACTGTTGACTTTCCATCGTATCTCCAATATAATAATAATTGTCCTTCAGTAATGAATGACTAATGTCTCAGTAGCTCAGCTGGATAGAGCATACGCCTTCTAAGCGTACGGTCGGGGGTTCGAATCCCTCCTGGGACGTCATAAGGAAAAAGCTTCAAAGCCAAATACGGTTTTGAAGCTTTTTTTGTTTGATTTTTTTTTATACAATCTTTTATCAAATGTCTTAAGCTAGCAGTCTCAAATAATGTACGGTAGTTAGTGGCAAAGTGGTTTTAGCAAAATTCCACACCTCTAAAGCTAGAGGTGTGGAATTCTAATCATTTATTGAATTAAATTTTTTATATCATTAATTAATTCGATACATTTCTCTTTTGTTGTAAACCATGAGGTAACAAATCTAATTGCAATTTGATTCTCGACTTCTTCCCAAATTTCAAACTCATAGAGTTTCGCTAATTCATTCACATCATCTTTGTTAAATATTGGGAATATCTGATTCGTAGGTGACTCGCTTAACATTGGGATTCCTAATTGTTTCAATTCACTACTTAAGAATCTAGCAAGTTCATTTTCGTGTTGCCCCATTTTAAAATATAAATCATCTTTAAAAGCAGCTTCAAATTGGATTCCAACTACATATCCTTTTGCAAGCATAGCTCCTTTATTTTTAATATGATATCTAAAGTAAGGTTTTAGTTTATCATTAAAAATTACAATACCTTCGCCGCTAAGCATTCCAATTTTCGTTCCCCCGATGTACATAACATCACATAGATCTTTCAACATATTAAAATGAACATCACTTGCAGCAAGCCCACTTGATAAACGAGCGCCATCGATATAGAGATATAAGTTATTCTCTTTACAACAATTGTATAAAGCTCTCAATTCATCATAGGTATAAACAGTGCCAATTTCTGTTGATTGAGAGATATAGACCATTCCGATTTTAACCATATGCTCATCTTGGTGGTATTTTAATGATTTTGTTATATCACTTGGATATAATTTGCCGTTACGGCCCTTTACGGTATATACCTTATGGCCAGTCGCTTCAATTGCTCCTGTTTCATGGACATTAATATGACCAGATTCACACGCAAGAACAGCTTCAAAGGCTCGTAAAGCGTATGATATTACGGATACATTTGCTTGAGTTCCACCAGTAACAAAATGGATATCACAATTTTCACATTCTAATTTTTCCCTAATAAGTAATTTTGCATTGTCTGTATGAATATCTAAACCATACCCCACATTTTGTTCATTTTTTGCTTCGATTAAGGCAGTCATAATTTCTGGATGACACATTTCGCTATAATCATTTCTAAAACTATATTTCATTTCTCTATACCTCATTTATTTTTAGATTTAAGATCAAAAGGGTACATCATCACCAATAGAAAGAACTGTAATGCATTTATGGTTAATTCTATCATTCTTAAGAAAGTAAAGATTAAAAACGTTTTAAAATCTTTTTTGAGGCCTTTAAAACGTTTTAACTTTATTTTTATAAATAAATGCGTTTAACTAAAGTAGCATAAATATACACTTTCTTTTACTCTTCATAAATCATTTTTTTTGTCATTCCACCATCAACGGTTAAATCAATACCTGTAACAAAATCATTTCGTTCATCTGTTAAATAAAAACAAGCTTTTGCAATATCTTCGGGTCTTCCAACACGACCGGAGAAATGTTGGCTATGATCAATTTCTTTAAGCGCATTATAATCGCCCGTTTCAATCCATCCAGGTGAGATACAATTTACTCGAATATGGTCCGGAGCAAAAGAACAGGCAAGTGCATGTGTAAGTGCTACGATTCCGCCTTTTGACGCAGCATATGATTCGGTATGAGGCTCTGACATCTTTGCTCTAGTTGAGGCCATAGAAACAATCGCTCCACCCCGTTCATTTAATCGCATAAACTTTGCGGCCTCCCTTGAACAGAGAAAGACACTTCGTAAATTCGTATTGATGACCTCATCCCATTGTTCTAATGACAAATCATAGGGAGATAGTGGGCGAAAAATACCTGCATTATTAACGAGGATATCTATTTTTTTATAGCGTTCAATTGTCTTTGTCATGAGTAAACTAACATCTTTTTCCCTTCCTACATCAGTTGGAATATAGAAGGCGGAATACCCCTGTTCCACTAAATCCTTGCATACATTTTCCCCTAAATTTGCATTGACATCTGCAAGCACGACATTAGCACCCGATTTTGCATATTGTGTGGCTATTTCTTTACCTATCCCTTGCGCGGCCCCAGTTACAATTACTACTTTATTTTGAAACATATACAACCTCCAATAACATTTTTATAAACATTCACCAATTATACAAAAAATGAGTGGCAAAAAATAAAACATCTGCAAAATATTATAAGTCAAATTTTCATTCTGACAGATATTTTTTAATGATTTCTTGATTCTAGGGGTAGGATTTTAATGTGGAGTAGGTAGAACGGTGACTTGCTAATAAAAAGTCGATTAAAAATAATACTTAAGGGTAACATTGATAAATAACAAAGGGTATTTATGCTTATTGTTTAGTCAAAATCATTAAAGATATAAATTTGTATAATGTGCTTATTAAAAGAAATATTCCCCGAAATATGTAAATTTTACGAATTCTGTTGTTCACATAATTATTTAAAGGTAAAATAACATCGATATACAAACATTTTTTAGCATATTACACCTAGGAGTGTGACAGTTTGAGGAAAAAACGAAATAAAATAACTACTTTCGAAAATGTCGTTCTTTTTCCTGGGACAGTTGAAAGATTAATTGCAAAAGCGCATGAATATGTAGAGACGTATCAATATGATTTAGCCAATAAAAACTTTGAAGAAGCATTGAAATATAGTGACGAAAGTGATGAACTAACTCTTAGTGTATATGCTTACTCATTATATGAAGCAAAGTCTTTTGAAAAAGCGAAAGAAATCTGTGAAGAGCTTTTAAGTATCGGTCCATCTATGTACTTAGAAGTAATGGAATTATATTTAACAATTTGTATCCAGTTAAAACAGTATAAACAGGTGGAAAGTATTATAACGTCTTTATTAGAAGAAGAAGCTATTCCAGCTGACCAAATTGAAAAATTCCAACGTTTAAAAGAGTTAAATGCTAATATTGCTGAGAATATCTATCAGCAGGAAGATATAGTAAACAATAAACTTCAGCTTGATGTTGATACATTTTCAATTGACTATTTTTTATCGTTAAAACCTAATGAACAACTTATGCAAGTTCATAGTTTAACTACGGTAAATATTCGTCCGATTGTCGTACAACTAAAGGCCATTGTAGAAAATGAAACCACACATACCTTTATTAAGAGCTTGATTCTAATATTATTGGTTGAACAAAATGTTGATATAAATTTAACTATTTCGAAATTTGGTAGGGAGATGGAAGTGAATCCATCAAAAATGGAACTGCCTACTAAATTACCGCAATTTAATAAAGTTTCTGATCTTGTTAATGAGCAATTGGATCAAGAACCTTCTATATTGGAAATGGTTCAATATTTAATTTCAAAACATTCAATTGTTACGTATCCCTTTGAGTGGTTGGACTATGATTCGGAAGATGTAGCATTAAGTTATATTGATTTTGTTCGAACAATGTTTGGTAGTATTCGAGAAATGGATTACGAGGTTGTTGATTTTTTGCAAAATCTTGAGAAGTTAACAGAACTATAATAAGAAATGAAAAAAGTTGAAACTCATGCCAACTATGATATACTAAAATGGTTGTCAAAATCGTATAAAACGAGTGGTTTGGTAATCTTAGTAAACAATTTTGGAGGTATTATACATGTCAGCAAAATGGGAAAAACAAGAAGGAAATATCGGTACTTTAACAATTGAAGTACCAGCTGAAGAAGTAAACAAAGCTTTAGATAAGGCTTTTGCTAAAGTAGTAAAAGAAATTAACGTGCCAGGCTTCCGTAAAGGAAAAATGCCTCGTCCACTATTTGAAAAACGTTTTGGTGTAGAAGCACTATACCAAGATGCTTTAGAAATTCTTGTACCTGATGCATATTCAACTGCAATCGATGAAACTGGTATTACTCCAGTTGACTATCCAGAAATCTCAGGAACTGAAGACTTTGCTAAAAACCAAGTGTTCACATTTACAGCTAAAGTAACTGTAAAACCTGAACCAAAACTTGGTGAATATAAAGGTCTTGAAGTGACAAAATTAGAAACTACTGTAACTGATGAAGAAGTTGAAGAACAAATTCAAGAACAATTAAAACGCAAAGCTGAGTTAGAAATTAAAGATGACGAAGCAATCGTTGAAGGTGATACAGCTGTAATCGACTTCGAAGGTTTTGTAGGTGAAGAAGCATTTGAAGGTGGAAAAGGGGAAGACTATCCACTAGAAATCGGTTCTGGCTCATTCATCCCAGGATTTGAAGAACAATTAGTTGGTTTAAAAGCTGGTGAATCTAAAGATGTAGTTGTAACATTCCCAGAAGAATACCATGCTGCAGAATTAGCTGGTAAAGAAGCTACTTTCAAAGTAACAATTAAAGAAGTTAAAACAAAAGTACTTCCAGAGCTTAACGATGATTTCGCGAAAGAAATTGACCCAGAAGTTGAAAGTTTAGATGCATTACGTGCAAAAATTAAATCTCAAACAGAAGAACAAAAGAAATCAGAAGCTGAAAGCGCTCTACGTGATGAATTAGTTGAAAAAGCTGCTGAAAACACTGAAATCGAAATTCCAGAATCAATGATTCATAACGAAATCCACCGTATGATTGATGAATTCGGTCAACGTTTACAAATGCAAGGTATGACTCTTGATCTTTACTATCAATTCTCTGGTCAAGATGAAAATGCTTTACATGAGCAAATGCGTCCAGAAGCTGAAAACCGTGTACGTGTTTCTTTAACATTAGAAGCAATCGGAAAAGCTGAAAATATCGAAATTACTGAAGAAGATGTTAACGCAGAGTTAGAAAAAATGACTTCACAATTCGGTATGACAAAGGAACAAATCATCACTGCTTTAGGTGGCTCAACTGAAATTCTTGAAAACGATATTCGTACTCAAAAAACAGTTGAATTCCTAGTTGAAAACGCAAAAATTTCATAATAAATTTACTGAATGATTTCTGTTTATTTAGTAAAATAAAAATGAATATTTATATTTAGAATGTAGAACAAGGTACGATTAATAACGTACCTTGTTTTAACATACATAACGTTTTACACTGTTGCTAAAATAAAAGAAAGAATTAGCAATAGTAAACAACTTATTTGATTATCTAGTGGGAATCTTGTAAGATTGTTGCTTGAATAGGGGTGAAGCAAATTGTTCAAATTTAATGATGAAAAAGGCAATTTAAAATGCTCTTTTTGTGGTAAACCACAAGAACAAGTGCGCAAATTAGTAGCCGGTCCGGGTGTCTATATTTGTGATGAATGTATAGAACTTTGCTCTGAAATTGTCGTAGAAGAATTGGGTGTGGAAGAAGAAATTGAACTTCAAGACATTCCAAAGCCGAAAGAGATATTAGCAATTTTAGACGAATATGTTATTGGACAAGAACGTGCTAAAAAATCATTAGCTGTTGCTGTTTACAATCACTATAAACGAATTAATTCAAATAGTAAGATTGATGATGTCGAATTATCTAAATCGAATATTGTATTAATTGGACCAACTGGTAGTGGTAAAACTTTACTTGCCCAAACTTTAGCAAGAATATTAAACGTACCATTTGCAATTGCAGATGCAACTTCACTTACAGAAGCTGGTTATGTAGGGGAAGACGTTGAAAATATTTTATTAAAATTAATACAAGCTGCTGATTATGATATAGAACGTGCAGAAAAGGGCATTATTTATATCGACGAAATCGATAAAGTTGCTCGTAAATCCGAGAACCCTTCTATTACTCGTGATGTTTCAGGTGAAGGTGTTCAACAAGCACTACTAAAAATTCTAGAAGGTACTGTAGCTAGTGTTCCTCCTCAAGGAGGTCGAAAGCACCCACATCAAGAATTTTTACAAATCGATACGACAAATATTTTATTTATCGTTGGTGGAGCTTTTGATGGAATCGAAAGTATCATTAAACGTCGTTTAGGTCAAAAAGTAATTGGCTTTGGTTCTGATCCAACAAAAGTTGAAGAAGAAACTAAATCCCTACTTTCTCAGCTAATTCCTGAGGATTTATTAAAATTCGGGTTAATTCCAGAATTTATTGGACGTTTACCTGTCCTTGCTTCATTAGAGCAATTAGATGAAGAAGCATTAGTTCAAATTTTAACTGAACCTAAGAATGCATTAGTTAAGCAATATCAAAAAATGCTTGAAATAGACCAAGTTGAACTAGAATTTGAAGAAGATGCTTTGAAAGCTATTGCACAAGAAGCAATTGAAAGAAAAACTGGTGCACGTGGTTTAAGATCTATTATTGAGGCGACAATGCTTGAAATGATGTTTGAGCTTCCATCCCGTGAAGATATCGTGAAATGTATCGTGACGAAGGAAGCCATATTAGAAAAAGAGCAGCCAAAATTAATACTTTCTGATGGAACTGAACTAAGCAATAATAAAACTTCTGCATAAATTATTATTAGTTCTTACTACAGATACAACAAAAGAGCTGGCTTCGAGATACGGATTCCCGTTAAAGTCGTAAGTCAGCTCTTTCTACAACTAAAAATATTGGTAAATGTTACATATCGCAAATATTCATTAATTAAAATAATAACCACATAATAACACTATATGAGGCTAGAACCTGTAAGACTACAATATATTACTATTTCAGATGCTGTAAATATTGTTATTTCTTTGTAAGTGAAATATAGTGATTTTTTCACATACTACAATGGCGGGTTGATTCGGATAAATTGGATGGAGGTGAATACCCGCATGGATAAAATGAAAGAGAATATCCCATTACTGCCTTTACGCGGATTATTGGTTTACCCTTCAATGGTTTTACATATTGATGTAGGTAGAGCGCGATCTGTAGCAGCTTTAGAACATGCAATGGTAAACGATAACCAAATCTTCTTAGCTACACAAAAAGATCTACGAGTTGAACAGCCAACACAAGAAGAACTTTATACAATTGGTACATTAGTTAATGTAAAACAAATGCTAAAGTTACCTAATGGGACACTACGCATTTTAGTTGAAGGCATTAGCCGTGCGAAAATTGTTAACTATGCTGAGGAAGAAGACTTTACAATAGTGGATCTTGAAATACATGAGGATGATTCAAAGAAAGATGCCGAAATTGAGGCATTAATGCGTACATTAATTAGTTACTTTGAAAAGTATGCTAAATCATCAAACAAGATTACAACTGAAACAATCGAGTCAGTGATCGATATCGATGAACCGGGTAGACTTACTGATATTATTGCTTCGCATTTACCACTTAAAATTGCTGAAAAGCAAGAAATTTTAAGTATCTTTAATGTGAAAAAACGTTTAGATCATTTAATTATTCGTTTACACGATGAACAAGAAGTATTAAATCTTGAGAAGAAAATAAATTCAAAAGTCAAGCAGGCCATGGAACGTACTCAAAAAGAGTATTACTTACGTGAGCAAATGAAAGCAATACAATCTGAACTTGGCGATCGGGATGGTAAAAGCGGCGAAGTAGCAGATTTACGTAAGCGTGTCGACGAATCAGGTATGCCTGAGTCGACTAAGAAGATCGCTCTAAAGGAATTAGACAGATATGAGAAATTGCCTGCTGCAAGTGCTGAGAGCGGTGTTATTCGAAATTACCTTGAGTGGCTTGTAACACTTCCTTGGACAGAAAGTACCACAGATCGTCTAGACATTGCACATGCAGAAGAAATCTTAAATCGTGATCATGATGGTCTAGAAAAGGTAAAAGAAAGAATTTTAGAGTATTTATCAGTTCGTCAGTTAATGCAAACTATTAAAGGGCCAATTCTTTGTTTAGTAGGACCTCCGGGAGTAGGGAAAACTTCCTTAGCTCGTTCGGTTGCAGAAAGTCTAGACCGTAATTTTGTCCGTATTTCTTTAGGTGGGGTACGTGACGAATCAGAAATTCGTGGACACCGCCGTACCTATGTTGGAGCAATGCCAGGTCGAATCATTCAAGGAATGAAAAAAGCAGGTACTATAAACCCTGTTTTCTTATTAGATGAAATTGATAAAATGTCTAATGACTTCCGTGGAGACCCTTCTGCTGCAATGCTTGAAGTTCTTGATCCAGAACAAAATAATACGTTTAGTGATCATTACCTTGAGGAACCTTATGATTTATCGAAAGTATTATTCATTGCAACCGCAAATGATTTAAGTACAATTCCTGGTCCTTTATTAGACCGTATGGAAGTCATTTCAATTGCTGGATATACAGAAATTGAGAAGATTGCAATTACTCAAAATCATTTAATACCTAAACAGTTAAAAGAAAATGGTTTGAAAAAATCCCAACTTGTCATAAAAGACGAGGCGGTCGTTGATTTAATACGTTATTATACGCGTGAAGCAGGTGTACGTAATTTACAAAGACAAATTGCTGCACTTTGCCGTAAAGCTGCTAAAATCATTGTATCCGGTGATAAAAAGCGTGTTACTGTGAATTCTAAAGTATTAATTGAAATGTTAGGTAAACACAAGTTCCGTTACGGTCAGGCAGAAACGGAAAACCAAATTGGAGTAGCAACTGGTTTAGCCTATACAACTGTTGGTGGTGACACACTTCAAATTGAAGTATCTATTACAGCAGGTAAAGGTAAATTGCAATTGACAGGTAAACTTGGTGACGTAATGAAAGAATCAGCACAAACAGCATTATCTTATGTGCGCTCACTTTCAGATAAGCTTGAAATTGATGCAGATTTCTTTGACAAACACGATATTCATATTCACGTACCTGAAGGAGCTGTACCTAAGGATGGACCTTCAGCAGGGATTACAATGACAACTGCACTTGTTTCCGCTATTTCTAATAAGCCTATCAAGCGTGAAATTGGAATGACTGGTGAAATTACACTACGAGGTCGTGTATTACCTATAGGTGGGTTAAAAGAAAAGTCATTAGGTGCGCATCGTGCCGGCTTAACGACTATTATCATCCCGAAAGATAATGAGCGTGATATTGATGATATTCCTGAAACAATTCGAGAACAACTAACATTCAAACCAGTTTCTTCAGCAGAAGAAGTTCTTGATATTGCGCTTATGGGAGGTTTTTAAATGAAAGTCCAAAATGTCGAAATGGTAATTAGTGCTGTCCGACCAGAACAATACCCAGAAGATGGGCTACCTGAATTTGCTCTAGCCGGTCGTTCTAATGTAGGGAAGTCGTCCTTTATTAACAGAATGATTGGGCGGAAATCTCTCGCGCGCATTTCTTCTAAACCTGGGAAAACTCAAACACTTAATTTCTACAAAATTGAAGAACAGCTGTTTTTTGTAGATGTACCTGGTTATGGTTATGCGAAAGTATCGAAGACTGAACGTGAAGCATGGGGTAAAATGATTGAACGATATATAACAGCGCGTAAGGAATTACGTGCTGTCGTTTTAATTGTGGACTTGCGTCATCCCCCAACTAATGATGATTGTATGATGTATGATTTTTTAAAGTATTACAATATCCCGGCTATTGTTATTGCAACAAAAGCAGATAAAATCCCAAAAGGTAAGTGGGATAAACATAAAAAAATCGTAAGAGAAACCTTGAATATGGATCACAATGACCCAATAATTGTTTTTTCTTCTGAAAAAGGACTTGGGTTTGAACTTGCATGGGCTGAAATAGAACAGCGCATGTAGTACATATGACAAGACGAACGAAAAGGGTGGACATAAACGTGTCACACCCTTTTAAGAATATTGTCGAATTTAATTTGTTTTCAAACTTAAGTTATCAGGAATAGTGTGTTATTATGGACAGGTACATTTATATTGAAACATAACGTAATATTTGTTACACTTAATTAGAATTATTCTAAATAAATAATGGTTTCATAGCATGTTCACAAATGATAATTAAAAAGCTCCTTGGAATATGTTAAAATGGAATCTGTGAAATAGAAAGTGTGAGGTGTGATCAGGTCATGCATACACTCGTAGTAGGCTTGAATTATAAAACAGCCCCAGTCGAGATACGTGAAAAATTGTCGTTTATCGAAAGTGAATTACCGACTGCAATGGCTGAACTAAAAAAACAAAAAAGTATATTAGAAGATGTCATTGTGTCAACATGTAACAGAACTGAGATATACGCTGTTGTTGACCAACTTAACACCGGTCGTTACTATATAAAGAAATTCTTATCGGATTGGTTTGACATTCCAATGAATCAATTTGATAATCATTTATATATCCGTGAAGATGACGAATCTTTACATCATTTATTCCGTGTGACATCTGGTATTGATTCAATGGTATTAGGCGAAACTCAAATTCTTGGACAAGTTAAGAAAAGCTTTTTAGAAGCTCAAGAAATAGGTACGACTGGAACCATTTACAACCAACTGTTCAAACAAGCTGTAACATTTGCAAAACGTGCACATAACGATACAGCAATAGGTGAGAATGCGGTATCTGTTTCCTATGCAGCAGTGGAGTTAGCAAAAAAAATATTTGGCTCTCTTAAAAACAAACATGTTGCGATTTTAGGAGCAGGAAAAATGGGACAACTCGCTATTGAAAATTTATACGGTAATGGAGTTGGAAAAGTTACTGTAGTTAATCGTACATTTGAAAAAGCACATAAACTTGCCGAAAAGTTCAATGGCGATGCAAAATCAATGGAAGAGTTACAATGTACTTTGCTTGAAGCGGACATCTTAATTAGTTCAACAGGTTCTACTGAATATGTAATTGATTATGAATTAATGCAATTCGTTGAACGTTTACGAAAAGGTAAGCCATTATTTATGGTTGATATTGCTGTACCGCGTGACTTAGATCCTCGTATCGGTGATTTACCAAACGTCTTCTTATACGATATTGATGATTTACAAGGAATTGTAGAAGCAAATTTAGCAGAACGTGAAAATGCTGCAAGAGAGATTACTGAACTGATTGGACATGAAGTTGTTCAATTTAAAGAGTGGTTTGCAACACTTGGTGTAGTGCCAGTAATTTCAGCACTACGAAAAAAAGCAAATCGAATTCAAGAAGAAACAATGACAAGCATTTTAAATAAAATGCCGGAATTAACTGAGCGTGAACGTAAAATTTTAAATAAGCATACGAAATCTATTATTAATCAGTTGCTGAAGGAGCCGATTCTTCAAGCGAAGGAAATGGCAAATGCCCCAAAAGCTGAACAGCAACTTCAATTATTCCAACAAATTTTTGGAATAGAAGAAGAAGTTCAGGAAGAAGTCATTGTACAACATAATCGAGATAAAGAACGTGAAGAAAAAGCGACAATTGATTCGGTTATAAATACAAATTTATCCTTTTAAAAGGCAATAAATTAAGGCGTTTTCGTATCGGTATGATATTCTAAGATACGAAAACGCCTATTTGTGTTGTTTCTCTTTATCCAATTTTTGAGAAAGATTAAGTATTAGTAAAAGAAAAGTTGTAAAAGCTTAAGAAGGGTTGCAAATGATGACAGAATTAGCAATGGCTAGGCTTTATGAAATCATGGTTGTCCTTTATGCAATTAGTATTGTTTTTTATTTTATTGATTATTTCTTTAAACAAGTAAAAATTCGTCGATTTGCATTTTGGCTTGTTTCGATTGTCTGGGTTTTGCAAACTATATTTTTCTTATTATATATTTATGAAATTAAACGATTTCCAATTTTATCATTAACTGAGGGAATCTATTTTTATGCATGGTTATTAATTTCTCTATCAATCATTTTACATTGTATTGTACGTGTTGATTTACCTGTGTTTTTTATAAATGTTTTAGGTTTCATTTTTGTTACCATCCATTTATTTGCCCCAAATAATGTTGAGCATCCAATGGTAGAATCACTTGTATCAGAAATGCTTGTAATTCATATTGCTTTTGCAATTATTGCATACGCAGCATTTACATTGTCTTTTGTTTTTTCGGTCCTTTATTTAATAGTTTACCGAATTTTAAAAGAAAAGAAGTACTCTAGATTATGGTCGCGTTTACCAACCTTATATCAAACAAGTAATTGGATGTTTTACTCGTTAGTAATAGGCGTTCCTATAATTTTTGTTAGTTTATTATTAGGGTTGGAATGGGCATTTATGACATTAGAAGGATTATCAATGCTTGATGTGAAAATATTGGGTTCGTTCGTGATTACAATTGCGTATTTCATCCTTCTTGTTTTGCATAAAAGTGGAAAATTAACCGGTTTAAACTTTGCATTAGCGCAAATTTATACCTTTTTATTAGTTATTATTAATTTCTTTTTAGGGAGTAAACTTTCCAACTTCCATTTATGGTATTAGCAGAAAGGTAGGTTCATCATGAGAAAAATTATTGTTGGTTCTAGAAAAAGTAAATTAGCTTTAACTCAAACAAACTGGTTTATTAACGAATTGAAAAATGCGGGAGTACCTTTTGAGTTTGAAGTAAAGGAAATTGTTACAAAGGGTGACAAAATATTAGATGTACAACTTTCAAAAGTCGGTGGAAAAGGTCTTTTTGTAAAAGAAATCGAACAAGCACTTTACAATAAAGAAATTGATTTTGCCGTACATTCAATGAAGGATATGCCTGCTGTATTACCTAAAGGATTAGTTATAGGCTGTATTCCCCCTCGTGAAGATGCGCGTGATGCATTCATTTCAAAAGGACATGTTAAATTCGCGGATCTTCCAAAAGGGGCTATAGTCGGTACAAGTTCTCTACGTCGAAGCGCACAATTACTCCAAGCACGTCCAGATATTGAAATCAAATGGATACGTGGCAATGTTGATACTCGTTTAGCGAAACTTGAAAACGAAGATTTTGATGCAATTATATTAGCTGCTGCTGGACTTAAACGACTTGGTTGGAGTGAAGAAGTGGTTACCGAATTTATTGATATAGATCTTTGTCTTCCTGCAGTTGCTCAAGGATCACTAGGGATTGAATGTCGTGCTGATGATGAAGAATTGTTAGCAGAACTTACGAAGCTAACAGATCAAAGCACTTGGAATGAGGCCCATGCAGAGCGTGCGTTCTTAGCAGCAATGGATGGTGGTTGCCAGGTACCAATTGCAGGGTTTGCAAAAACTAATGGTGAGGAAATTACTCTTACAGGTTTAGTAGCAGCACCTGATGCATCTGTTATTTATAAAGAGTCTATTACAGGAACAAATCCGATTGAGTTAGGAAAAGAAGTAGCAGAGCTATTAACGAAGCAAGGGGCCTTTGACTTAATCCAAAAAGTAAAGGCTGAGCTTGATGCAAATTAAACCTTTAAGCGGTAAAACAATTGTTGTAACTGGTTCTGCTAGTACAACAACCGTTATAAATGAAATAGAAAGACTAGGTGGACAAGCTAAATTTTGTCCACTTATTGATACAAAAGAAATTATTGACGGCAATGATCAGAAATATTTAACGGATGTAAATCAATATAATTGGCTTATTTTCACTAGTAAAAATGCGGTTGAGGCATTTTGTAAAAAAATGAAGCGTTTAGGTATGAAAAGTTCGCAAATTCAAGTGAAAATTGCTGCGGTCGGTACAAAAACAGCAGAGTTATTGGAAGACAACGATCTATCAGTTAGTTTTATGCCTTCTGTCTATAGCGCGGATGTTTTTGTGAAGGAGTTTCCAATCATTGCGGGAGAACAACCTAAATGTTTATTCGTTCGTGGGAATCGGGCAAAGGATACGTTGAAAAACGGTCTACCCTTTGCGATTAAAGAGTGGACTGTCTATGAAACGAGAGAAAACTTTACCTCAATAAAACCCTTGATTGAATTGGTTCATACTACAACGAATCTCATTATCATTTTTGCTAGTCCATCTGCAGTGGATGTTTATGCAAAGCATATTGCAATAGATGTTGGATGGGGACAAGTCAAATTCGCTAGTATTGGTCATATTACTGCTGCTGCAATCAAAGATTACGGTGCAGAAGTTACATATATGCCTAAAGAATATACAATGAAGGCAGTAATTGAAGAAATAACAAAACGAGAGGATGCTTAACTAATGACACAAGTAAATTTCCAAAGACATCGAAGACTTCGTTCTTCTGCAACTATGCGTGCTATGGTAAAAGAAACATATTTGCACAAAGAGGATTTAATTTATGGTTTGTTTGTTGTTGAAGGCCAAAATATAAAACGTGAAGTACCTTCCATGCCAGGTGTTTGGCAACTTTCATTAGACCATTTAGAGGAAGAAATTAACGAAGTTGTTGAATTAGGTATTCCAGCAGTTATTCTCTTCGGTATTCCAATTGAAAAGGATGCTGTAGGTACGGGAGCATATCATGACCACGGCATAATTCAAGAGGCGACTCGATTTATTAAAGAGCGCCACCCAGAATTACTTGTAATTGCTGACACTTGTCTATGCGAATATACTGACCATGGTCACTGTGGCCTAGTTGAAGGAGAAACAATCCTTAATGATCCATCATTAGATATATTAGCTCGCACAGCAGTATCACAAGCGCAAGCTGGTGCTGATATTATTGCTCCTTCAAATATGATGGATGGTTTCGTTGCTGCTATTCGTAAAGGTTTAGATGAAGCTGGTTTTGAAAATATTCCAATCATGTCTTACGGAGTAAAATATGCTTCAGCATATTATGGTCCATTCCGTGACGCTGCAGATGGTGCACCTCAATTTGGTGACCGCAAAACATATCAGATGGACCCAGCTAATCGTTTAGAAGCATTCCGCGAAGCTGAATCAGATATTAACGAAGGGGCAGATATGATTATTATTAAACCTGCTCTTGCATATTTAGATATCATTCGTGATGTACGTAATAACTATAACTTACCAATTATTGCATATAACGTTAGTGGTGAATATGCAATGGTAAAAGCAGCTGCTCAAAATGGTTGGATTGATGAGAAAAGTGTTGTACTTGAATCGTTATTAGGAATGAAACGTGCTGGAGCGGATATGATCTTAACTTATCATGCAAAAGATGTAGCTCGTTGGTTGGAGGAGAAATAATATGCACCTAAATGATAAATCAGTTAAAGCATTCAAAGAAGCAGTTAATGTAATGCCAGGTGGGGTAAATAGCCCTGTTCGAGCATTTAAATCGGTTAATACAGATCCAATTTTTATGGAATCAGGAAAAGGTGCCATTCTTAAAGATATCGATGGCAATGAATATATTGATTATGTACTTAGTTGGGGTCCTCTTATTTTAGGACATTCTCATCCGGATGTTGTAAAGGCTATTCAGGCACAAGCAGAAAAAGGGTCATCTTTTGGTGCACCAACTGAACTTGAAACAGAACTTGCACAATTAGTGATTGACCGTGTACCTTCTGTTGAAATGGTACGTTTTGTTTCTTCGGGAACAGAAGCAACAATGGCTGCTCTTCGATTAGCTCGTGGATACACTGGTCGTGACATTATTTTAAAATTTGAAGGGTCTTATCATGGACATGGTGATTCCTTATTAATTAAGGCTGGTTCGGGTGTGGCTACTTTAGGTTTGCCAGATAGTCCTGGTGTACCTGCAGATATTGCGAAAAATACAATGACAGTTGCTTACAATGATTTAGAGGCGGTACAAGTTGTATTCGAAAAATATGGTCAAAATATTGCAGGAGTTATTGTGGAGCCAGTTGCAGGTAATATGGGAGTAGTGCCACCTAAACCGGGATTCTTAGAAGGATTACGTAAAGTAACAGAAGAAAATGGTGCCATTCTTATTTTCGATGAAGTTATGACTGGTTTCCGAGTAGATTACAATTGCGCTCAAGGTTACTTTGGAATTGATCCAGATTTAACTTGTTTAGGTAAAGTTGTTGGTGGTGGACTTCCTGTAGGTGCTTTTGCAGGTAAACGTGAATTAATGGAGAAAATCGCACCAGCTGGTCCAGTTTATCAAGCAGGTACACTGTCAGGTAACCCTCTTGCAATGACTGCTGGTATTGAAACACTTAGTCGTTTAACACCTGAAAATTATGAGTATTTCAAAAAACTAGGTGATCAATTAGAAGCAGGTTTCCGTGAGGCTGCAACTAAGTATAATATTCCTCATACAGTGAATCGTGCAGGTTCAATGATTGGCTTCTTCTTGACAAATGAAGATGTAACTGATTTTGCTTCGGCTAAAACTTCGGATTTAGAATTATTTGCTGAATATTTTAAATTGATGGCTGAAGAAGGGGTATACTTACCACCGTCTCAATTTGAAGGGTTATTTCTTTCTACTGCGCATACTGAAGAACACATTGCAAAAACTGTAGACGCATTCCATAATGTATTTGCAAAATTAGCTAGAAAGTAGTTTTTTCACTATAATAAAATAATTTTCCGAGTGTCCTTTTCAATTAATAGAAGAGGGCACTCTTTTTTTGCATACTTTAAAATGACAAGCATATTGTATTTACGGGAGGGATGTCGTGTGCAAAATATTAATTGGGAAATGATGACACAATTTGTGTTCCCTGAGGACTTAGGAATTGTAGAGGAAGTTATCTCCGTAAATATAAAACCAAGATGGCAACAAGTTGAAACAGATGAGTCCGTTCGTTTAGTTGGAATTTATCATATTACTGCAGTTGTACGATTTAATCCAAGTCACCTACCACAGTATTGTGAAGGGACATTGATTGAACATTTAGAGTTTGATGGAAATGATGGTTATTTTGAGTATGCATTACCTTTAGAAGTTGATTTACCTAGAGAAAAAATTGCACAACTTAATAAACCTGAACTTTTTGTAAATGATGTGAATTTCTTCGTATATGATGGTTCAAGTTGTACGTTTAAATGGGAAACAAAATGTGTATATGAAGAAGCTGAGTCATTATTTGAACATCATCCTTCAGAACAACTAGCTTACGAACAACCTGTTTTTACAAGGCTAGAAACGGTCCAAAATACTGAGAGTAGTACAAGCAGCAGTAATAATAATCAAGCTTTTGAATTAAATAATAAGACAGAATTTATTGATGAACAAATTGAAGAGTATGACAATATTGACCCATCAATAGATAATAGTCTGGAAATTGATTATACAGCGTCATCTTTTGGAAATGAAACAGTAGAACAGATCCTAGAACCATCCGTTGGAAATGAAACAGTAGAACAGATCCTAGAACCATCCGTTGTAAATGAAACAGTAGAAGAGATCCTAGAACCATCCGTTGTAAATGAAACAGTAGAAGAGACCCTAGAACCATCCGTTGTAAATGAAGCAGTAGAAGAGACCCTGGAGCCATCCGTTGTAAATGAAACAGTAGAAGAGACCCTGGAGCCATCCGTTGTAAATGAAACAGTAGAAGAGACCGTAGAGCCATCCTCTGTAAATGAAACAGTAGAAGAGACTCTAACGCCCTCTTTTACAACTGAAGAGGTAGAAGAGACCCTGGAGCCATCTTTTACAAATGAAACAATAGATGAGAATGCAGAGCCGTCTATTGCAAAAGATTTAGACATTCAATACACTGAACCAAAACTAGACCAAGACATTGAACTTGAGTATACCGAGCCCAAATTAGACCAAGACATTGAACTTGAGTATATTGAGCCAAAACTAGATCAAGAGCTTGAAATTCAGTATACACAACCAGAACGTGAAGAAGAATTAGAAATTCAATTCGCTGAGTCAAAACAAAATCATCAACACTTATTCAACTATCAAGCCCCGGTTGAATATGAACAAAATCATCTGTTGGATATTGAATATAATGAAGTTAAAATCAATCAAAATGACATTGTTGAAATTATCGATGTAAAGGACTATTCATCTGAAGGTAAAGCAACAATTAATGTACCGTCTCCGTATGAACAAGATGATTTCTTCAGTGATTTATCAGAATCCTATACACTATTGGATTTACGTTCAAATAAAGTCAGTGAAGAATAGATAAGTAAATAATCCCAATAGAAGTAAGAATAAAAAGTCCCAAGTTGTCGGGAAAAATAATGTACGTAAACCTTGGAAGATTGTTAAAGGTAAAATAATACCTCTACAATAAAAGCGACATTTTCGAAGCCAAGGTGGCAATAACCAAGGATTGTAACTCTTACGTTTTTTCATTTTTTACACCCTTTCATATTTGTTGTAACTTGAAAACTGTTGATGTAATATTATAATATATAAACAGTTAAACTTTATTTTGCTTTTAAAAGAGTTAAATAAAGTTTTTGCCTTGTTTGGTGTCACAGATTTTTAAAGGAACAACTAAAATCTGAACGCAAATATGCCAAGGCAAATTTAAATAAGGATGCAATGAATAGGAAGAGTAAAATGCTTTTGCTTGCAAAAGAGAGGAAACGTTAGCTGAAAAGTTTCTGCAATGCAACCATTTGAACGTAGCCTACGAGCAGCTTTTGTGAACTAACAGTAACAAACGCCGGTTTACACCGTTATCGCAATGAGAGCCGAGAATACTCTTAAAATAAAGCCAGTAACTCTATACTTCAGTATATGTGTTGCTCGAAAGAACGCGACTCTAGATTAAGCGCTATGTAACCAAAATTAGAACAAAACGTTCTATGGAACCAGTGCATTCATTTAGATCGCAATTGCCTTATTTTTTACATTCTCGGAATTAAAGGTGGTACCGCGAATAGATTAATCTAACTCCTTCGTCCTTTTATAGGCGAAAGGAGTTTTTTTATTTTATTTAGTTAAATACGTAGTACGATGTCTAAAATGAATGCGTCTTACTCAATTTGCTGCTACCTAAATAATTCTATTGCTAGCGAAAGCTATTGCTTTAAATAAAGGGAGGAACTTAATTTGACAGAAGAACTAAATAATTCAATGCCCACAAAATATGAACCAGGGAGCATTGAAGCAGGGCGCTATGATTGGTGGTTAAAAGGTAAGTATTTTGAAGCACAACCCCAAAGCGGTAAACAACCATACTCAATCGTCATTCCACCGCCAAACGTAACGGGAAAACTACATTTAGGTCACGCATGGGATACAACACTACAAGATATTCTAATTCGTATGAAACGAATGCAAGGCTACGATGCACTTTGGTTACCTGGTATGGACCACGCAGGTATTGCAACACAAGCGAAAGTTGAAGCGAAACTTCGTGAAGATGGTGTTACAAGATATGATTTAGGTCGCGAAAAATTCCTTGAAAAAACTTGGGAATGGAAAGAAGAGTATGCAGGTCACATCCGTGAACAATGGGCAAAGCTTGGTTTAGCTCTAGATTATACTCGTGAACGTTTTACTTTGGATGAAGGCTTATCAGATGCAGTTAAAGAGGTGTTTGTTAAGTTATATGAAAAAGGATTAATCTATCGTGGTGAACGCATTATTAACTGGGATCCTGCAGCAAAAACTGCTCTTTCTGATATTGAAGTAATTCATAAAGAAGTAGAGGGAGCATTCTATCATATGGAATACCCATTAGCTGACGGTTCGGGTAAATTACGAGTTGCAACAACTCGACCAGAGACAATGCTTGGGGATTCAGGAGTTGCTGTGCATCCAGAGGATGAGCGTTATAAACATTTAATTGGTAAAACAGTTATTCTTCCAATCGTAGGGCGTGAAATTCCAATCGTTGGTGATACTTATGTTGATATGGAATTTGGAACAGGTGTTGTAAAAATGACTCCTGCACATGACCCGAACGACTTTGAAGTTGGTAATCGTCATAACTTAGAACGCATTCTTGTCATGAATGAAGATGGAACGATGAATGATTTAGCAGGCAAATATGCAAACATGGATCGTTTTGAATGCCGTAAGCAAATTGTTGCTGACTTAAAAGAAGCAGGTGTTCTTGTTGAAATTGAACCACATACACATCAAGTAGGACACTCAGAACGTTCGGGTGCAGTTGTGGAACCATACCTTTCTGCACAATGGTTTGTTAAAATGGGACCTCTAGCAGAGCAAGCTTTAGAAATTCAAAAAAGTGAATCTGAAAAGGTAAACTTTGTACCAAACCGATTTGAAAATACTTACAACCGTTGGATGGAAAACATCCATGATTGGTGTATTTCACGTCAATTATGGTGGGGGCATCAAATTCCGGCTTGGTATCATAATCAAACAGGTGAAATTTATGTGGGCAAAGAAGCTCCAAAAGACCCTGAGAATTGGACACAAGATGAAGACGTATTAGATACTTGGTTCTCATCTGCATTATGGCCGTTCTCAACAATGGGCTGGCCAGATACTGAAAATGAAGAGTACAAACGCTATTATCCAACAAATACGTTAGTAACTGGATACGATATTATATTCTTCTGGGTATCTCGTATGATTTTCCAAGGTAAAGAATTTACAGGCGTTCGACCATTTAAAGATGTATTAATTCATGGGTTAGTACGTGATGGTGAAGGACGCAAAATGAGTAAATCCCTTGGTAATGGTGTTGACCCAATGGATGTAATTGACCAGTATGGTGCAGACTCATTACGTTACTTCTTAGCAACTGGTTCATCTCCAGGTCAAGATTTACGTTATACAACAGAAAAAGTAGAATCCATTTGGAACTTTGCCAATAAAATTTGGAATGCATCTCGATTCGCATTAATGAACATGGAAGGCTTAACATTTGAGGAAATCGATTTAACAGGCAATTTAAATGTTGCTGACAAGTGGATTTTAACTCGATTAAATGAAACAATTGAACGTGTTACAACGCTGTCGGATAAATATGAATTCGGTGAAGTTGGACGTGAACTTTATAACTTTATTTGGGATGATTTCTGTTCTTGGTATATTGAGATGGCAAAACTTCCACTTTACGGTGAAGATGAAGCTGCTAAGAAAACTACTCGTTCAGTATTAGCCTATGTATTGGATCAAACAATGCGCTTACTACACCCATTAATGCCATTTATAACTGAGGAAATTTGGCAACACCTACCACACGAAGGTGAGTCAATTACAGTTGCTGCATGGCCAACAGTAAAAGAAGAATTTAATTTTGCTGAAGAATCAACAAGCATGAAATTGCTAATGGATATTATTCGTTCTGTTCGTAACATCCGTGCAGAAGTAAATACACCTATGAGTAAAAAGGTACCGTTATTTATTGCAGCAAAGGACGAAGAAACTGTAAAAGTTCTAGAAGCGAACAAAGCCTACATTGAGAAATTCTGTAATCCAGAGGTATTATCAATTGGTGAAAACCTTGAAGCACCTAGTCAATCAATGAGTGCGGTTGTAACTGGAGCGGAGCTATTCTTACCACTTGCAGGATTAATAAATCTAGAAGAGGAAGTTGCTCGTCTTGAAAAAGAACTTGAGAAGTGGGAAAAAGAAGTAAAACTAGTATCAGGTAAACTTTCAAACGAAAAATTTGTATCGAAGGCACCTGAAGCATTAGTTGCTAAAGAACGTGAGAAACTTGCTGATTACCAAGAAAAGTATGAGACAGTTGAAAAACGTTTAGCAGAATTAAAAAATATGTAATATTATAAAGATGTCCTAGTTATACTAGGGCATTTTTTTCTATTGAATTTAGATCAAATTTTGTTTGGCATTGCCAAAATTACAGGAGTGAATGACATGTTTCATTCAATAGATGAATGTACAGAATTTATTTTTTCATTGAAAGCTAGTACATATAAAGGCGAACCATTAGAAGCTGTCCGTATACTTTTAGAAAACTTAGGAAACCCCCATGAAAAAGTAAAATTTATTCATTTTGCTGGTTCAAACGGTAAAGGGTCTACCTTAAATGCAACACGTGAGATATTAATGGAACAAGGTATTGCTGTAGGTGCTTTTATATCTCCGCACCTTGAACGTGTAAATGAACGTATTACTATCAATAAAGTTCAAATATTGGATGAACAGTTCCTAAAATATACGAATCTAGTTTTGAATTTAATAGAAACAAAATTAGATGGTAAGGTTCCAAGTTTCTTTGAAATCATGACTATATTGGCTTTTCTGCACTTTGCCAATGAAAAGGTTGATGTTGCTTTGATTGAAACAGGAATTGGAGGGAGAATAGACTCGACTAATGTGATCACGCCTGAGGTTTCTGTTATTACGACTATTTCATTAGAACACACCGATTTATTAGGAGATACCTATGAAAAAATAGCCTTTGAAAAAGCCGGAATTATTAAAGAAAACAAACCTGTTGTAGTAGGGGTGAAACAGGCTCAAGCACTTCGAGTTATACGAGAAAAAGCAGACGAATGTAACGCGAAATGTTATGCTTTGGGACAAGAAATACTTATTAGTAATGTAGTGCATCATACCATTCCACAAACTTTTGACTATGTTGCATTTGGTCATCTCACTGAAAATGTTCCAGTGATAATGGAGGGCGTGCATCAAATGAACAATGCTGCATTAGCAATTACTGCTGCAAAGCTTTTTTTACCCGACATCGATGATCAAAGCATTTGCCAAGGTCTATTAAAAGCAAAGTGGGAAGGGCGTTTTGAACATTTCGGTAAACAAATTATTATCGATGGTGCACATAATTCTGAAGGTACAGCAGCATTAATTGAAACATTAAAACGCAATTATCCAAACCATCATTATAAATTTGTTTATGCTGCTCTAAAAGATAAAGATCATCAAAAAAGTATTCAAATGATGGATCAAGAGGCCTTATCTATGAGCTTCACTGAAATTCCATTACCACGAGCAGAGAAAGCTGAAATATTGGCATCTAAGTCACAGCACCAAAATGTGCGTTATGAGAAAGATTGGCGCTATTTACTTGAAGATGAAATTTTGCAAATAAAAGAAAATGAACTTCTAGTCATTACAGGATCACTTTATTTTATTGCAGATGTGCGGAAGTTCCTATTACAAAGAGGGGGCAAATAAATTGATACCGAAGTTTGATGAATATAAGTCTCGTTGGGAAATAAGAAGCGATGACTCTATTAAACCTGGATTAGCTAGCATGTATCATGCCTTACAATTACTAGACCACCCACATAAAAATCTAAATGTTGTTCATATTGCTGGGACAAATGGTAAAGGCTCCACACTCGCATTTCTTGATTCGATTGCAAGGGGGCATGGCTTAACAGTTGGAAAGTTTATGTCTCCTTGTATTATGGATGTTCATGACCAAATTCAAATTAATGGGACTCCAATACTTGAAAGCGAGATGGATGAGGTTTTCCGAAAAATGAAGTATGCAGGATTAAGTGGTTTATTGACAGATTTTGAATTACTAACTTGCGCGGCTTTACTTTATTTCTCAACTAAAAATGTTGATTTAGTTTTAATTGAGGCAGGAATGGGGGGACGTGAGGATAGTACGAATGTAGTAGTGCCGATTGTATCAATCATTCCAAGTATTGCATTAGAACATACAAAATTTTTGGGGCCGACACTAGAGAGTATTGCGTATCATAAGGCAGGAATTATTAAGGATGGAAAACCGGTAGTAGTCGGAAGGGTACCTGAAGAAGCATTAGTAGTTGTTGAAAAAGAGGCGATATTGAATAATGCTTCACTACTCCAGCTAAATCGAGATTTCCGTGTTGAAAATTCAAATAATCGTGATATTTATATAAATGTCATCAATAATGTAGTTATAAACGACTTAAAACGTAGTCGTTTATTAGGGGTACATCAAGGTGAAAATATGGCATTAGCAATAACGGCTTTTTATCTAGTAGCGGAGAAATTAGCTCTTGTCATAGATCATAGTAAAGTGAGCCAAGGTGTTTCTAGTGCAAGTTTACCTGGAAGATTTGAACAAGTTCTCCCAAATATATATTTCGATGGTGCTCATAATCCAGCAAGTGCTGAAATGCTTGTTAAAACAATTCAACAACAATTTCCAAATGAAAAAATTCGATTTGTAGTCGGTATGTTAGCTGATAAAGATATTGCGACGGTTTTACGTATTTTAGAAACTATAAGCGATGAATTTTTCTTTGTAGATTTTGAAAATAATCGTGCTATGCAAGCAAATCAGGTAATTAACGTTTCAAATGCAAAGAATAAGCAGGTAATCCGAGACGTTGTGCCATTCTTAAAAAATGCATCACAAAACAACGAAAAATGTATTGTAACCGGGTCGCTTTATTTATTGAGTGAGATTCGACAAAAAATGCTTGTGAAATAATTGTTAAAATGAGTGCGAAAAGGAAAGAATAGTCTAAATGTTTATCGAAGAATAAAAGAATTTGCGAAAACTTTTTTAAGCGAGGCGACATTAGTCTCGCTTTTTTTTGTACTTAATTTGATAGGGTTACAATAGAGGTGAAGTGTATGAATTTTCCTAAAGTAATTCGTAGAAAAGAACTACTACAAGCTGCTTTTTTAGGCTCCGCTGCAGGATTGGTAGGAGTAATATTTTTTGTTATTCTACTTAATTCAATGAATTCAACTGAAACAAGTAATGAGGAAGTAATTCCAGTGCAATCAAATGAAGCTGAGAATAATACACCTAAACAATTTTCTGAGCAATTTTTCGCCAATCAACATGGTATGTTTTCGTCCTCTGAAGCTGCAAACGCGTTTATTTCGGGCTATCCGAGTTTAAATAAAAGTACTATTGTCGAAGTGGATGGAAGTTTTTACGTATGGTCGTCAATATCTACTACAAAAGAAAGTGTGAAATTAAGTGAAAACCCGTCTTCTTTTGTAAAACCTTTTAAGTTTATTGGCGATGCTTGCGAGGAATCTAGCATTCAAGATCTACCAGCACAACTTAAAAGTGAGGAACGTTCAAAATTTTATTTTGAGAAAGATCAAGTACCTGACTCGTTACCACAGGACTGGAAGGCGATAACAGTAGCATTATCAAGCATTTCTGAAGACTTGTCTGTCATCAGATTACACTTATTATCACATTATTATAGCGAAAATGATTGTCTGAAAATCCAATTTTAATCATCATTTAAGTGGCAAAATCAAATTTCTTATTTTGGCATAAATTTTCAAATTCCCTTTCCTCGGCTATGATAGTAGTAGGAGGTATGGATATGAAATTTACTACTAATCATCAACTAGTTTTAGCGTCAGCATCCCCAAGGCGTAAAGAGCTTTTTTCAAAATTGGGAATCCCTTTTGAAGTAGTGACAAGTGACGTCGAAGAAACAACGGTACAGGCTAATTCAATGAAAGATTATGTTCGTGAGGTAGCCTTATTAAAAGCAAGGGATGTAGCAAAAAAAGAAAGAGGAAAGACAATTATTGGTGCAGATACAGTGGTTGTGTTTCAGGATGAGCTACTTCATAAACCAAAAACACCAGAAGAGGCTGTAACCCACCTACAAAGGCTGTCGCATAATCGTCATAGTGTTATGACAGCAGTAGCAATTATTACACCAGATGGTCGTGAAGAAACTTTTATCGAAGAGACAGTGGTAGTATTTAAAAAACTCGGACAAAAAATAATTGAAGAATATGTTAAGTCAGGCGATCCATTTGATAAAGCTGGTGGTTATGGAATTCAAACAGACGGTGCTTTATTCGTGGAACGAATTGAAGGTGATTATAACAATGTAGTGGGATTACCTTTAGCAAGTGTTTGCGAAAAATTAATTACGTTAACTATCATTACAATATAAGGGAAGTGAAGTATAATGTCTGTTGCCGCTATTCCTGAACTCATGATTCGTGATGTTCACATAGAAGATCGGCCACGAGAAAGGCTAATTCGCCAAGGTGCACAAAGCCTTTCAAATCAGGAGTTAATTGCAATATTACTAAGAACAGGTACAAAACAAGAATCGGTATTAACACTTGCAAACAGAGTTTTAAACTATTTTGAAAAATTACATGAACTAAAACATGCGACCTTAGAAGAAATTATATCCATAAAAGGGATTGGGGAGGCAAAGGCGGTACAACTTCTTGCAGCAATTGAATTGGGTAGAAGATTATCACAGAAACAAGTAGACTCCAGGTATACAATCCGTTCTCCAAAAGATGCAGCAGATTACTTAATACCCGAAATGTCTTCCCTTAGACAAGAGCATTTTGTTGTACTTTTCCTCAATGTAAAAAATCAAATCCTTCATAAGCAAACAATTTTTATAGGAAGTCTTAATTCTTCTATCGTTCATCCACGTGAAATCTTTCGAGAAGCTGTAAAACGTTCAGCAGCATCTATAATTTGTGCACATAACCATCCAAGTGGAGTCCCAACACCTAGTCCCGAAGACATTGAAGTAACAAAAAGATTACTTGAAGCTGGATTTATAATCGGAATTGAGTTAATAGATCACGTGATTATTGGAGACCATCAATTCATAAGCTTAAAAGAAAAAGGATATATGTAAAGAAGGATTTGGCTATTACAGTAAATTGAAAAACTACCGAATTATCCTAAAAGATAGGATTTTTCGGTTTTTTTATTACAACTAAATTTCAGCGAACCTTTTTTAAGACAAAACGTTTATATATTTCGTGCAGTTGTTACAAGAATGTAAAAACTTTCATTATGTTTTTATTTGTTTTAAAATATAACTTCGACATAAAATTAAATAAACAGACATGTTTAATACTGTTTCGACAAATTTAGAAGAACAGTATATGTGGCACTATAATTTTTCGATATAATCCGCTATAATAAATCTTATGATTTTGGAGAGCATTAATATGTATGGCGTAAATAGAAAGGGAGTACAAAATTGTTTGGATTAGGAAATAAGGATGTCGGGATCGATCTTGGCACAGCGAATACATTAGTTTTTATTAAAGGAAAAGGTATTGTTTTAAGAGAGCCTTCTGTTGTTGCAAAAAATACGAAAACAGGTGACATTGTTGCCGTTGGTAATGATGCGAAAAATATGATTGGGCGTACACCAGGTTCTATTGTTGCAATTAGACCTATGAAGGATGGAGTTATTGCAGACTTTGATATTACAACTGCTATGATTCAGTATTATTTAAGACAAGCTTTAAAAAATTCAGGTTCAAACTGGAAGAAACCAAACGTAATGATCTGTGTTCCTTATGGAATTACATCAGTAGAGCAACGTGCAGTTATCGATGCATCTCGTCAAGCAGGTGCGAAAGATGCATTTACTATTGAAGAGCCTTTTGCTGCAGCTATAGGTGCTGAATTACCAGTTTGGGATCCAACAGGGTCAATGGTAGTTGATATCGGTGGAGGTACTACAGAAGTTGCTGTAATTTCTTTAGGTGGTATTGTTACAAGTGAGTCTGTTCGTATCGGTGGGGATGCGATGGATCATTCAATTATTAGTTATATTCGTAAAACATATAACCTAACAATCGGTGAAAGAACTGCTGAAAAAATTAAAATTGAAATTGGAACTGCTCGTGTGGATGATTTCAATGAAAAAATGGAAATTCGCGGAAGAGATTTATTAACTGGTTTACCAAAAACAATTGAAATTTCATCAAATGAAATATGTGAATCTTTACGTGAAGCAATTTCTGCTATTGTTGATGGGGTTAAGAAAACATTAGAGCAAACACCTCCTGAGCTTTCTGCTGACGTAATGGAACGCGGAATTGTCTTAACTGGTGGTGGAGCATTGTTACGTAATTTAGACAAAGTAATCAGTGATGAAACTAATATGCCTGTATTTATAGCAGAAAACCCATTAGACTGTGTTGCAATCGGTACTGGCAAAGCTTTAGATCACATAGATTTAGTTCGCTCTCAACAGTTAAAAGGGTAAGGAGGTAAAGACAATGCCACATTTTACAAGCAAGAAATTAATATTGCTACTTGTTGGCATGATTTTTCTTGTGGCATTGATTAGCTTCTCATTACGTGATCGTCAAAACGCAACATTACCCGAACAAATTATTAAGGATACAGTTGGTTTAGCTCAATCAATTGTAGCTAAACCAGCTAATTACATAACTAATATTTTTAACGATATTAATTCTTTGTTAACAACTTACGAAGAAAATAAGCGTTTAAAAATGCGTTTAGAAGAGTTTGCGGTATTACAAGCAGAAGTTAATACATTAAAATCAGAAAACAAAAATTTACGTGAACTTGTTGATAAGGAGACTAGTTTACAGGATTTTAATCCGCTTTATGCGACAGTTATTGCTCGGAATCCGGATCAATGGGAAGAAAAAATTATATTAAATAAAGGTACAGCACATGGTGTTGAACTAAATATGGCTGTTATGACATCCAAAGGGTTAATCGGGAAAATTAGTTTAGTAACACCGTTTACATCTGAAGTAGAACTTTTATTTTCAAATAATCCAAATTATCGGGTATCTGCAATGGTTCAAGGAAAAAACAAAGATGTTTTTGGACTAATTGAAGGATATGACGTAGAGCGTAATGAATTATTATTAAAAAGAATCGACTCAAGTTTAGATGTTAAAGTAGGCGAAAAAATAGTATCATCTGGATTAGGGGGAATTTTTCCTAAAGGAATTTTAATTGGAGAAGTAACTGAAGTAACGACAGATGACTTTGGACTGACAAAAATGGCATATGTAAAACCGTCAGCAGATTTTTCAATGCTTCAGGATGTAATTATTGCGAAAAGAAGTATTGTTTCAATCGATGGGTCTGATGGTGAAGGAACAAATGTAGATTTAACTAATGAGGTTGAAGAATCAACTGCTGATGAGGGAGAGGAAAAATGATTCGTTTTCTTATTCCATTTGTAGCAGTTGTCTTATTTTTGTTAGAACCAGTTTTTGCACTGTTTTCTCCAATTACTTTTGGAGATCAAACAGTGTTTTTGGTGCCTCGTTTTGTTATTTTGTACCTGATTTTTATTTCAATCTATTATAATCGGGGACGTGCGATTTTGTATGGATTGTTTTTTGGACTCTTGTATGATGTCTTTTACATTGATATTATTGGATTATATTCCTTTTTATATCCATTAGTTTGTTTTGTTGCAGGTTATGCTGTTAAATTTATCCACCAACATTTAAGTGTAACTACAATTTTGTCTGTTTTGTTAGTTGGGTTGATGGAAATTTTATTGTACTATTTCTTTTTCTTCATTAATTTGACGTCGATTCCTTTTACAGATTTTTTAAGTAATCGATTACTTCCAACAATTATAGCGAATTTATTATTCTTAATAATGCTTGGATGGGCATTTAAATATTTAATAAACGCACGTGTATTACAACGAGCGGATGATATTTCTTAAAATGGTATGCGTGAGGTGTCGCTTATTATGAAAAAACAGCTTGTCCATATAAAAGGGACGAAAGAAGGATTAGTACTTCGGCTTGATGATCAGTGTGCCTACGCAGAGCTAGTTGAAGAACTCGAGCGCAAAGTTTCAGAAGGAGGTATCGATAGCAAAGTAGATGTTCAATTATATTTGGGCTATCGATACTGCACGTCTGAGCAAATGACAGAGTTAATTCAAATTGTACAAGGTCCTGGAAAAATGCTTGTTTCTAATGTTCATAGTGAAGTTATAACAGTTGAAGAATGTAATCATCGTATGTTGGAGAATCAATGTGATACATATGTTGGAATTGTCCGCTCAGGTCAAGTATTGAAGGCTGAGGGAGACATAATCGTCATAGGTGATGTGAATCCAAATGGAAGAATCGAAGCTGGAGGAAATATTTACATACTAGGGAATTTGAAAGGTATGGTACACGCAGGAGTGAATGGTAAAGAGGATGTAATTATTGCTGCCTCTCATTTCTTACCAACACATGTAATGATTGCGGACCAAATCGAAGTGATGTCAAATGAACAACCAATAGTATTGAAAAATGCAGATCAATTATTTGCCTATATTAATAGTGATGGAAAAATATCGTATAATAGATTACAAGACTTTAGAAATATACGTCCATTATTAACTACAAGTAAAGGAGGAAGCTAATGTGGGTGAAGCAATAGTCATTACTTCAGGTAAAGGCGGTGTAGGTAAGACAACAACGACTGCTAACCTAGGGACTGCATTGGCACTTCAAGGGAAAAGAGTATGTTTAGTCGATACTGACATTGGTCTTCGCAATCTGGATTTAGTTTTAGGTCTAGATAATCGTATTATCTACGACTTAGTAGATGTAATCGAAGGTCGTTGTAAAATACACCAAGCACTTGTAAAAGACAAGCGTGTAGACGACAAACTTTACTTATTGCCTGCTGCTCAAACAACAGATAAAAATGCTGTGAATCCAGAGCAAATGAAGAACCTAATTGATGAATTAAAAAGAGAATATGATTACGTACTAATTGATTGCCCTGCTGGTATTGAACAAGGATATAAAAATGCAGTTGCAGGGGCAGACCGAGCAATTGTTGTAACAACACCAGAGATTTCTGCTGTTCGTGATGCAGACCGAATTATTGGATTACTTGAACAAGAAGAAATTGAACCACCAAAATTAATCATTAACCGAATTCGAAAAGGGTTAATGAATTCAGGTGAGACATTAGATATTAATGAAATTACAACTCACTTGTCAATTGATTTATTGGGTATTGTAATTGATAGTGAAGATGTTATTTCTTCTTCTAATAAAGGTGAGCCTATTGTAATGGATCCTAACAGTAAAGCTTCTTTGGGATATCGTAATATCGCAAGAAGAATTTTAGGAGAATCTGTCCCACTTATGTCTTTAGAAGACGAACATAAAGGTGTCTTTAAAAAATTAATCTCCATATTTTCAAAATAGTAAAAAAGGAAAAGTTTTGTAGATTCTACAAAGCTTTTTTATTTCTAATTGAATCGCAAATTCAACTTCCTCATATAATATAAAAAAAGCGAATGGATGAGCGTGTGAAGAAAAAATGGAAATGGGTTGTTGCTGTTTTACTTTGTGCGGCTGTCTTAATAGGAAGTCGTTTGCAAGATAGTGGTCAAATTCACTTTGATGTAAAAAAAATAGTTTATAGTTCAGAAGATTTAACATTCATGCGTAATTTTTTAAGAGGCGTTTTTGGAAGGGATCAAGATTCTACCATTACCGTTTCAACAGAAACAGTAAATAACGAATTATTATCATTTGTTGCGGTTAAACCATATAATAATGGTTACTTGTTAACATATGAAGAGGCAATACCAATCATTGCAATCGAAAATGGACTAGTCGTTTACACAGGTCATTCAAAGCATACGGGAAAGACAGTTTCTGTTTTTTATGAGGACGATACAACCGTTACTTACGGTAATGTAGATTCGTTTTCATTGTTACCATACACTTCCATCGAAAAGGGTAGTACATTAGCAAATAAAGAGGTTGGCGATCTTTATATTCAAATTGAAAAAGACGGCAACATATTAAATTTAGAACAAACAATTGAGTGGATGAAAGAGTATACGCAATCGTGAGACGTATGATCATTCATCCTTTGTTTTTGCCAATTTTATTTAGCATGGTCATGTATGGTAATATCTCGTATTATGCACTTATTTTGAGCTCTTTAATTATTCATGAAGTTGGACATATGATTGCGGCTTGGACGGTTAAGGTGAAAGTGGAAAGATGTGTTATCATGCCTTATGGTGGAGAAATTGAACTTGTGGGAGGTCAATCCCTACCACCTAAAAAGCAACTAATTATTGCATTAGGCGGCCCAATTGCTACATTAATATGTATCGCCATCACACCATTACTTGACCCTCTTTTTGCAGATCCTTTTTTAAAAATTCAATTGATTTTATTAGCTATTAATTTAGTTCCTATTTGGCCATTAGATGGTGGTAGGGTAGTTTTATCACTTATCTTAATATTTTCACCTAAGGCTAGAAATTATGTGATGTTTTTAGCAATCTCTTTACTTTTAATTTCTTTAATAGTTGTAGTAACTTTTATTTTAATTCCAAAAACATTATTTTTATTTGTCCTAAGTATATTTTTACTTATAAAAATAATCGAAGAATGGCGATATCGTAAATTCCGTTTAGCCTTTGAGAAATATGTGATGAATCGATTGACTTAAAGTTTACACTATGGTAATATTTTAATGTTCTTGTTTGTAGCACCCGTGCTACAACCGCTCTGAAAAGGTCTTAAGTATCGAAAGATCACCTTTCAAGCAGGCGAGTCTTAGTCTAAGAGGAGGTGCAGTAAAATGTACGCAATTATCGAAACTGGTGGAAAACAAATCAAAGTAGAAGCTGGACAAGAAATCTATGTTGAAAAACTAGGTGTTCAAGCTGACGAAGTAGTAACTTTTGATAAAGTTTTATTCGTAGGTGGCGAAACAGTAAAAGTTGGAGCTCCAACTGTTGAAGGTGCTACTGTAACAGCTAAAGTTGTTAAAGAAGGTCGCGCTAAAAAAATCACTGTTTTCAAATACAAAGCGAAGAAAAACTACCGTCGTAAACAAGGTCATCGTCAACCTTACACAAAATTAGTTGTTGAGTCAATCAACGCTTAATAGGTGAGGTGAAACGGTTGATTACTGTTAAAATTCATCACGATGAAAATAGACATGTTTCTGCATTTGAGTTTTCAGGTCATGCTGAGTACGATCAATCAGGCAAAGATTTAGTTTGCGCTGGTGCATCAACAATTGCCATAGGTACTGTTAATGCCATCTACGCGTTACTACAAATTGAGCCGAAAATTGAACAGGCAACTGAAGGTGGGGGTTACTTACGAGTAGATCTTCCTACTGATCTCGATTCTGATGTCGATGCAAAACTACAACTTATTGTTCAAGTAATGACTGCTCAGATTTATTCTATGGTGGAAAGTTACGGACAATATATTCGCATAAATTACAATCTAGTAGGAGGTGGAACAGAATGAAACTATTATTGTCTTTAGACCTTCAATTTTTCGCTTCTAAAAAAGGGGTAGGTTCTACTAAAAACGGACGTGACTCTGAAGCAAAACGCCTTGGTGCTAAACGTGCAGATGGTCAATTCGTAACTGGTGGTTCAATTCTTTACCGTCAACGCGGTACAAAAATTTACCCTGGTACAAACGTAGGCCGTGGTGGAGACGATACACTTTTTGCTAAAGTTGATGGTGTTGTACGTTTCGAACGTATGGGCCGTGACAAGAAAAAAGTTAGCGTATACCCAGTTGCTCAAGAAGCATAATTTAAATAGTTACTTAAAAGGACTGCTGGCCAGCAGTCCTTTTTCATTGGAGAAATATTGGTAGAAAAGTTTTTGCTTTTTTGTTGGTTTGGTACTTCCGACGTATAGTGTGCTAGTGCTGATTCATGATTAAAATGGTACACGAGATACTTTTTTGCTCATGTTGAGCTGAACGAGTTACCTGCTGTTTGTCTGACGTGATGTCGGTCATAGAACCGTTGCTCGCGTTTGTGGCGATTTTAGGTTGTTTCCTTAGATGTCTAGTTGTGGACGCCAGCTCCTCGACAACTTCAGAACTGCCTGCAAGGACAAAAAGCGTCCTTTTGTCAGTTCTTCCAGTTGTTGAGGCTCACACGACGTGAGTCATGACGGCAATGCGACACGATGTCGCGTTTTTGCCGTCGCGGAGCTAAGCGGGCGTTCTCACTTTTCTATGAATAATTGAAGTTTTCTTATAGTAGTCCATGCTAAAAAGGTGAGTATTGGGGAAAATTATAGAAAAACTTGCTATACTAAGTAGGACATTTTAACTTCATTCAGTGAAAGGCTCTCAACTTTATAGGTAGAAAATAAATGCAAATTTCTTTTATTTACCTAGGGGTTTTAAATTCGACTGAATGGAATTAGAGCCTCCTATGGATGTAACGGATTTTGAGTGGAATATAGAAATTAGCATAAGAGTGGTGCTCTTGTGGTTACTTGTCTTAAAGTATTCTGATGACCTAAACCCGAACACAATTAGCGGAGGTAAAATTAATTATTCGACAATATATTTATTGTGTTGTTATTTTGGATTGGGGTGAGGGAATTGACTAATCGAACACTATCAATCAGTGAAGTTTTACGATTTGCCAATCATGATTTTTTGAATCAACTTCAGCTAATTAAAATGAATTTAGATTTAGGCCGTGTAGAAGAATCAAAAAAATTAATTGAACAAATATCTGAACAATGTAAGGCAAATTCTAATCTAAACAAATTAGCATTATCTAAGACTGTTGAATGGTTCCAAACAGTACGTTGGCGCTTTCCTGCCATAGAGATAGAAATTAATAGTAAAGTGAATTCACCAGTCGAAGAAGAGGTTGATGAGTTAATTGCTGATTACTTGGAAAAGACAATTATTCATGTATATGATCATTTAGATCCATTTATGGAACAACATTTATTGATTGAAATTTCTACAGACAAGGAATACCTGCAGTTAACTTTTGAATTAAAGGGACAGTGGGATACAGAATCGTTTCAACAACCAACATTAGATAGAATAGCAGTTGAAACAATAGTACAGACAAATAATTTTTGGAAATATGTATTGACTTTTGAACAGGAGTGAATTAAATGTTTGTTGATCACGTGAAAATCTATGTAAAAGGCGGAGACGGTGGAGATGGAATGGTTGCTTTTCGCCGCGAAAAATATGTACCAATGGGTGGTCCAGCTGGAGGAGACGGTGGACATGGCGGAAATGTAGTTTTTGAAGTTGAGGAAGGTTTACGTACTTTAATGGATTTTCGTTATAAACGTCACTTTAAGGCAATTCGTGGAGAACATGGTATGTCTAAAGGCATGCATGGTAAAAATGCAGGCGATTTAATTGTAAAAGTCCCACCCGGAACAGTGGTTATGAATGAAGAAACTGGAGCTGTTATTGCAGATTTAGTAGAACATGGACAACAAGCCATTATCGCTCGAGGTGGAAGAGGCGGTCGTGGAAACTCACGTTTTGCTACTCCTGCGAACCCTGCACCTGAACTTGCAGAAAAAGGGGAGCCAGGACAAGAATTAAATGTTATATTAGAATTAAAAGTATTAGCTGACGTCGGATTAGTTGGTTTTCCGAGTGTAGGAAAATCAACTTTATTATCGGTTGTATCTTCTGCAAAACCAAAAATTGGCGCATATCACTTTACAACAATTGTACCAAATTTAGGGATGGTAGAAACAGAAGACGGACGTAGTTTTGCAATGGCTGATTTACCAGGATTAATTGAAGGTGCACATCAAGGTATTGGATTAGGAATGCAATTCCTACGCCATATTGAGCGAACAAGAGTTATTGTTCACGTCATTGATATGTCAGGTATGGAAGGTCGAGAACCATACGAGGACTATGTAACAATCAACGAAGAATTAAAACAATATAATTTACGACTAACAGAGCGCCCACAAATAGTCGTAGCAAATAAGATGGACATGCCTGAAGCTGAGGAAAACCTACAAACATTCCTTGAAAAGGTTGGAGATACTGTTAAGGTATATCCTGTTTCAGCTGTTTCACGCCAGGGGCTAAAACCAGTGCTATTTGAAATCGCGGACCTTCTAGAAGTAACACCGCAATTTGAACTTCATGAAATTGAAGAGGAAGAAAGCGATGCAACAGTTCTATATAAACATGAGAAGAAAGGTCAAGACTTTGAAATTTCACGCGATGATGATGGCGCATATGTATTATTAGGTGATACAATTGAACGTTTATTTAAAATGACTGACTTTAGTCGAGAAGATGGGGTTAGACGTTTTGCTCGTCAATTACGTGCTATGGGAGTCGATGAGGCATTACGTGAACGCGGTGCTCGAGATGGAGATATCGTACGACTATTAGAATTCGAATTTGAGTTTGTTGAGTAATGTTTTTATTCTCATTTTCCCAGAACAATTCTTGGGCATAATAAAATTCAGACATAAAATTAAGGATGCAAAAGTTAGGTGTTGAATCTTTTATTAGAATCAACATCTACTTTCATTCTTCCTAGAGTGGCTTGTTAGTCTGGATAAAAGTTTCCATATGGCAGTTGATTTAGGGGGTAAAGTATGAAAAACATCGCGAATCAAAGATATTATTTAGTACGCGAAGATGTACTGACAGATGCTATGCAAAAAACTTTAGAAGCAAAACATCTTTTACAAAGTGGTGCCGTGTCTTCAATTTGGGACGCAGTTAAGGAAGTGGATTTATCACGCAGCGCATTCTATAAATATCGAGATGCTGTTTTTCCCTTTCACTCTATTGTGCAAGAACGAATTCTAACAGTTTTTATTCAATTACAAGATCGGAAAGGAACACTAGCAAGACTACTAGAAATTATTTCAGAATCACATTGCAATATATTGACAATTCATCAAACAATTCCGATACAAGGGCGAGCAAATGTCACTCTTTCTCTAGATGTAACAAGTATGACGATTGACTTAGATGAATTAGTACAGCAATTTAAGAAATTAGAATTTGTGGAATCAGCTGAAATTATTAGTTCCGGTGCATTATAGTTTACATAATTATTCAATTAAAGTAAGGGACACTATTTTGTGTTCCAATTCTTTTTATGACAAAAAGACAGAATATTAAAATACTTTTGGTTTAGGAGGAAAAAGAAGTGACAGAACTACAATCAAGAAAACGTATTGCCTATTTAGGGCCAGAAGCATCATTTACCTTTTTAGCAACAAAGGGATTATTTAATAGTAATGAAATATTAGAACCCTATAGAACAATTCCAGAATGTATTGAAGCTGTTTCTGAAGGTAAAGTAGATTTAGCAGTGGTTCCTGTAGAAAATGCATTGGAAGGGACAGTTACGCTAACAGTTGATTATTTATTTCATGAAGTAGATTTATATGTTGTTGGGGAAGTATTGTCTAAAATTCAACAGCATTTAATGGTAAATAAAGCGCAAGTAATGAATTGGAATAATATAGAAGGAGTTTATTCGCATCCACATGCATTAGCTCAATGTCATAAGTACTTGCATTATCGTTTTAGTAAAGTACCACTACATCAATATTCATCAACTTCTGCTGCAGCAAAGCTAGTCGCTGAACATCCGGAACTCTGTATTGCGGCAATAGGAAATGCGTCATCAGCAGAAAAATATGATTTAGAAATTGTTGAACGAAACATTCATGACTTCCATTTTAATCATACTCGGTTCTTTGTAGTGTCAAAGAAAAACGGTCGTTTATCGATTGAAGAATCAGAAGGTAAACCAAAAACGACGTTTATGATTACATTACCATCTGATGTTTCAGGTGCTCTTCATCAAGTCCTATCAGTTTTCGCATGGCGTAAGTTAAATTTAAGTAAAATTGAATCACGTCCGTTAAAGACAGGACTTGGGGATTATTTCTTTATTGCAGACATAATTGCCGATGAAGAAGAACCGATGATGAAAGGTGCTGTTGAAGAATTACAGGTACTTGGATGTACAGTTAAGTCACTCGGAACATATTATACATATTTAACACCGGAAAATTGAGGGGTGCAATTTGGTTAATATAATTTTGTTTGATGGTGAATGTCATTTTTGTGATCGAAGTGTCCAGTTTATTATTAAACGTGATCTTAGAAAACAATTCAAGTTTGCATCAATTCAAGGCGAAAAGGGGCAACAATTGTTACAACAGCATAGAGTGGCAAAAACGTTGGATAGTATTGTCTTAATCGAAGGTGGAAAAATTTATACCAAATCGAGTGCAGTCCTGCGAATATGCAAGCAGCTTAATCGACATTGGAAATTGTTGTATGTATTTATCATTGTTCCATCTCCAATTCGAAACCTCGTCTATGATTTAGTTGCAAAAAATCGCCATAAACTAAACAAAAGTAATCAATGCCGTATTCCAACAAAAGATGATTTAGAGCGATTTTTGTAATGAGTTCCGGCTCAAAAAAACGTCCCAAAAGAGGGACGTTTTTTTAACTTCTTTTCAATTAGAAGAGTTCCGTCTTTAGAGATGGACCAAAATGTTTAAAATTTGAACGCATTTATTCGTATATAGTGATTAACCCTCAATTAAATAACCCTTCTCACGTAGCTTTTGTTCTGCGTGATCTAGTTGTTCGATTGAAGTTGCAGATATGACGTGAAGATGAGTTCCATCAGTTAAATCTGAAAGTAAGCTTGCGTTTGTTTCCTTAATATGTTCGATAAAGTTAGCAACATCAAATCGATTTGATACCATAATAGAGGCTGTAATCTCTCCGTACACCGGATGTTCAACAATTACATTTTTTAAAGTTACTCCACAATCGACAAGTGTAATCATCTCATCTTCTGCCTGTTGGGGAGTATGTAAGCATACAATTTTTCGCTCAAAAGTTTGAATTGAGTCGTCCTGTTGAATATAAATATAGCCCTGACTAGTAGCCAAGATGGGTTCGTTCCGTGCTTTTAATAAATTCATGTCATTTACTATTACCTGTCTTGAAACATTTGTATGCTTAGCTAATTCTGTTCCTTTTAGAGGACCATTTGCTTTTCTAAGTAAATTGAGCAGTGCATTTCTACGATTTTCGCCTAACAATTTTTTCATTTATAAACCCCTCATTCGAAACATTTCTATGTATATATAATACGCCTTCATTCATAGTTTATCACGAGGAACGAAAACATTCGTTTTATTTTTTGTGTCCTTTTCAACTGAGTAACATATTATAAAACGAGAAAAGGAGGATGTTTGTGCGAACTCATATTGTTCAAAAAGGTGATACACTTTGGAAAATTGCGAAACAATACGGAATTGGTTTTGATGAATTAAAAAGGTTAAATGCCCATTTGGCAAATCCTGATTATATTGTACCGGGTATGGAGATTATTTTACCTGATGGCGCAACACCAACACCATCACCAACACCATCTAGAGGTTCAATGGGGAAAGAACAACTAACAGCTCCGATGCCTGCTCCGATGCCAACGCCAATGCCAACACCAATGCCAACACCGGAGCCAATGGTGGAGTCTATGCAAGAAATGCTTCCAAAAGAAAAAATGACGAAAGAAAAAATGACTCAACCAATGCCAATGCCAACACCACCACCAGCGCCTATGCCACAACCAAGTAAAGGTGGGTTCACATTACCAAATATAAATTTAGATTTTGATTTTTCGCCTAAAACAGATATTGATATTTCACCAAATACAAAAATTGATTTTTCACCAAAAACTAATATCTCGCCTAATACAAAAATAGATGTTTCACCGAAAACTAATATTTCGCCAAATACTAAAATAGATGTTTCACCAAAAACTAATGTTTCACCAAGTACAAAAATAGATGTTTCACCAAAAACTAATATTTCACCAAAAGCAGATCTGCAATTTATGCAACCACAGCCACAGCCACAACCACAACCACAACCAATAGTAATGCCAATGCAACAAATGCCGATGCCAATGCCAATGCCGCAAGTACAGCCAATCTATATTGAGCAACCAAAAACAGAGCATGTGCCGATGCCAATGCCTATGCCGATGCCAGAAACACATGTTGTGTATGTTCCGTTCAATCCATGTCATCCGTGTCATTTCCCTGAACACTATCCAATGCCTCAACATCATAAACCGTGTGGATGTCACGAGATGCTACCGTATCAGTTCATGCAACACCAACCATGTGGATGTCAAGAGGTGAATCCATATCAATTCATGCAACATCATCAACCATGTGGATGCCATGAAGCACAACCCTATCAAATGATGCCATATTTTGATCAGACTCAATATGAGTCTATGTTTGAGTCGCCTGAGCAAGTGTCACCAGCTATGGAAACATTACCGATTGAAGAAAAATTACCTGATTGGTTATTAGATTCGAGTTCATCTCCATCGTCTTCAAATCAAGGCTTTGTAGCGGGCGCAAGTGAATTAGGTGAAATGTATTCACATGACGATCATCATGCCAATCATATGAAACATGTAAACCATGGTAGACTCGATGATGAATGTGCAGAGAAAGAGGCAGAGTTAGCAAATTATTATTATCAACAACCTGAAAGTTTAGGTGCATATCCATCAGAACAATACCCTGGCCATTACGGAATTATGCCGCAAATGATGCCACAAATGCCACAGAAACCTTGCGGATGTAATCAAAGCAACCATTATCAACATCAATACCCGCAACACCCATATTACAATCCATGGTCTTACTAAATGCAAATTAAAAACAATATATGGAAACAAGAAACATCAAAAGGAACACTTTTTATAAAAAAATACGATAGTTCAACATCTGCAGAAAAAGTAAAATTCATTCATAGACAATTAGAAGCTATCGAGTTTCCATATGTTATTCCTTTGATTAAAAGCAAGGATCCAGATTTACTAATTCAGAAATGGCAAAAACATAGCTCAAGTGCCGACTTCTCAAAAGCTAAACATCGTAAAGATGCTTTGCACATATTAAAATCGTTACATGATACAGGTAACGTAATAGATTGGAAGAGCAATTACATCATTCCGCGTCAACATTTATATCAAAAGTGGAATGCAAGATTAGAAAGGTTTTTAAATAATGAAAAAGAGTTAGTTCCGTATCTCCAACATGCCTTTTACGATATTACTTTATATGCAAACAATGTTTTAAAACAAATGCGTAAACAACAAAATGACAGAGCAAAGAAAAGAGTAACGTTATTACATGGCGATGTTGTTCATCATAATTTTTTAGTTCTTAATGATGGTAGTATGAAACTCATTGATTTTGATTTAGGAGTAATTGGTGATCCTTCAGAAGAATTGATCCTGTGGATGCATAGAGTATTACCTACCATTAATTATGATCTAAAGTTACTTATGAAAGAAAATCCGTATTTAATGCAAAACTGCTTACCTAAATTGCACTATTTACAATATCCAAATGAGCTTTTGCGTGAATGGTTATTTGTGTTACATTTAGGTGAAATTGAGCGAGAGGCCTTCTTAGACTATTTAATGCCGTTTACAGAAAAAGCATTAAGACATTGGCCTGCTTTAATGAATGAAATTGAAATTTTTCAAAGCTAAAATACGAATCTTCTTATCATGGGATTAAAATCAGTTTTATGATAGAATAATATTTAAATGTATTAAGTAAAGACCGTCTAAAAGGCGGTCTTTCTTTTGGCTTAAGGAATTTGTTCGGGGAAAATACGAACATTATGATATAATCTTAAACAGTGAAATGTGAGGGATTTACAATGTATGATTATTTAATTGGACAAGTTACACGTATAACTCCAGCTTATATCGCTTTAGAACAACAGGAGATTGGGTGGAAGATCTTCACACCCAATCCCTTTGCTTTCCGCATAAATAATGAAAAACAAAAGATTTTTGTACATATGCATGTTCGCGAAGATGCACAAGACATATTTGGGTTTAAGTCTTTGGATGAGAGAGATTTATTCCTTAAACTTATTCAAGTTTCAGGAATCGGACCTAAAGGTGCACTAGCAATTTTAGCAAGTGGCAATCCAACTCAAGTAATTCAAGCAATTGAACAAGAAGATGAAACATTCCTAGTGAAGTTTCCGGGAGTTGGAAAAAAAACTGCCCGTCAAATGATTCTAGATTTAAAAGGAAAACTTGGATCCCTTCTTGAAACGATTGAATTACCAAGTACCGAAGATGAATTGCCTCTATTTGGAGTAAATCCACACAAACAAGAACTAGAAGAGGCTATTCTTGCGTTAACAGCATTAGGTTATTCTGAAAAGGAATTGTCAAAAATTAAGTCTCAGTTAGAAGATCAAGTCAATCTTTCAACGACAGAAGACTATATGAAATTTGCATTACAGTTACTATTAAAACTGAAATAATGGAGGAGGAGGTAATATGTCAAACAGAATTATTTCTAGTGACGCGGATGAGTTTGACGACCAAATCGAACTATCTCTTCGTCCACAAAAGTTGTCGCAATATATTGGCCAACATAAAGTAAAAGAAAATTTGAAAATTTTTATTGAAGCCGCAAGACAACGAGAAGAATGTTTAGACCATGTTTTGTTATATGGCCCTCCCGGTTTAGGTAAAACAACTCTAGCAACGATTATTGCTAACGAGATGAATGTAAATGTTCGGTTAACAAGTGGTCCTGCCATAGAGAGACCTGGTGACTTAGCTGCGATTGTTAGCTCTCTTCAGCCAGGAGATGTATTATTTATAGATGAAATTCATCGTCTACCTCGTGCCATTGAAGAAGTACTATATCCAGCAATGGAGGACTTTTGTCTCGATATTGTGGTAGGAAAAGGGCCTGAAGCGCGGTCGATACGGCTTGATTTGCCTCCATTTACATTAGTGGGTGCTACAACAAGAGTAGGGGCTTTATCGGCACCATTACGGGATCGTTTTGGTGTTTTATTACGACTTGATTTCTATGATGAGCAATCATTAGAGAATATTGTTATTCGAAGTAGCAAATTATTTAATGTGGAGATGGATCAAAAAGCAGCAAATGAAATTGCAAAACGTTCAAGAGGAACACCCAGAATTGCAAATCGCTTATTAAAACGTGTACGTGATTATGCACAAGTTTTAGGTGATGGAACTATTACAGAAGAATTAGCTGCACAGGCACTAGAATTATTGCAAGTTGACCCACGAGGATTAGATCATATTGATCACAATTTATTAATTAGCATGATTGAACGATTTGGTGGCGGGCCTGTAGGACTAGATACACTTGCCGCATCTATTGGGGAAGAAAGAGTGACAATAGAAGATGTTTATGAGCCGTATTTATTGCAAATGGGTTTTATTCAACGAACACCACGTGGACGTGTTGCAACAACATTAGCTTATGAACATTTTGGTTATATTAAATCGTAACACTAAATAAAAAGGAAGTATTTATATGAAAGTAGAAGATTTTGATTTCCACTTGCCAGAAGAACTAATTGCACAAACACCATTAGAGGATCGTACAGCAAGTCGCCTAATGATTGTAGACCGAGGGACTGGTGAAGTAGAGCATAGTTATTTTAAACATATTGTAGATCAATTACAAAAAGGGGATTGTTTAGTATTAAACGATACGCGAGTAATGCCAGCTCGTCTTTTTGGAACAAAAGAAGAAACAGGTGCTCATATTGAAGTATTACTTTTAAAACAAGGTAAAGATGATGAATGGGAAACACTTGTAAAACCAGCCAAAAGGGTAAAAGTTGGTACTGAAATTACATTTGGTGATGGTCTTTTAAAAGCAACGTGTACAGAGGAGTTAGATCATGGTGGCCGTCTATTTAAATTTAGTTATGACGGAATATTTTATGAAATTTTAGACAAATTAGGAGAAATGCCATTACCTCCTTATATTCATGAAAAATTAGATGATCGCGAACGCTATCAAACAGTATATTCAAAAGAAATTGGTTCAGCTGCAGCACCAACTGCTGGTCTACATTTTACCAATGAAATTTTAGAGCAAATTAAAGAAAAAGGAATTGAGATTGTCTTTATTACCCTTCATGTTGGTTTAGGAACTTTTCGACCTGTAAGTGTAGATTCAATTGAAAATCATGATATGCATTCAGAATTTTATAGTGTATCTGAAGAAGCAGCAGAAGTCATAAATCGTACAAAAGCTAATGGTGGGAAAGTGATCGCTGTCGGTACAACATCAACACGTACACTTGAAACAATTGCGCAAAAGTACGATGGTGAAATTCGAGCAGAACAGGGTTGGACAAATATCTTTATTTATCCTGGATTTGAATATAAAGCCATTGATGGCCTAATTACGAATTTCCATTTACCAAAGTCTACATTAGTCATGCTTGTTAGTGCGCTAACATCTAGAGAAATTATTCTAAATGCATACAATAAAGCAGTGGAAGAGAAATATCGTTTCTTTAGCTTCGGAGACGCCATGTTTATACGTCCAAGCCGCTAAAATAAAATTAATGCAGTATTTTTTTATAAGAGAGGAAAAATTTATATTATGACACAACCAGCAATTCGATATGAGTTTATTAAAACTTGTAAGCAAACAGGAGCCCGATTAGGGATTGTCCACACACCACATGGTTCTTTTGAAACACCAGCTTTTATGCCGGTAGGTACACAAGCAACTGTTAAAACGATGTCACCTGAAGATTTAAAAGAAATGGGCGCAGGCATTATTTTATCGAATACTTACCATTTATGGTTACGTCCAGGGAATGATATTGTAAAAGAAGCAGGCGGATTGCACAAGTTCATGAATTGGGACCGTCCAATTTTAACTGATTCAGGGGGATTCCAAGTGTTCTCACTAAGTGAATTCCGCAAAATTGAAGAAGAGGGCGTACATTTCCGTAATCACTTAAATGGTGACAAACTATTCTTAAGTCCTGAAAAAGCAATGGAAATACAAAATGATCTAGGTTCAGACATTATGATGGCATTTGATGAATGCCCACCATTCCCAGCCACTTATGACTATATGTTAGCATCTGTTGATCGTACAACTCGTTGGGCAAAACGTTGTAAGGATGCCCATCAACGTCCAGAAGATCAAGGTCTATTTGGAATCGTTCAAGGTGGAGAGTTTGAAGATTTACGTAAACGCAGTGCTGAGGCTTTAGTTGAACTTGATTTACCAGGTTATGCAGTTGGAGGGCTATCTGTTGGGGAACCAAAAGAAATCATGAACCGCGTTTTAGAATTTACAACGCCTTTGCTTCCTGAAAATAAACCTCGCTATTTAATGGGAGTTGGTTCACCAGACTCATTAATCGATGGTGCAATTCGTGGAATAGATATGTTTGACTGCGTATTACCAACCCGTATCGCTCGTAATGGTACGTTAATGACTTCTGAAGGTCGCCTTGTTGTGAAAAATGCAAAATATGCACGTGATTTCGGACCATTAGATCCTAACTGTGATTGCTATACTTGTAAAAATTATTCTCGAGCATATATCCGTCACTTAATTAGAACAGAAGAAACATTTGGTATTCGCTTAACGACATACCATAATTTACATTTCTTACTAAACCTAATGGAACAAGTGCGTCAAGCAATTCGAGAAGATCGACTAGGAGATTTCCGTGAAGAATTCTTTGAAAAATATGGGTTTAACAAACCTAATGCAAAAAATTTCTAATATTCTTTATGTTGTTGTAAAATAGCTAAAAATTGTATGTATCTTTAAAATTATAGGGAAAAGTAGAAAAATACGAAAATGTTCATAAAAATAATAGTTTCAAATCGCTTTTTTCCCTTCATTTATAATATACTTATATAGTGTGAATTAGAAAGGGGGATTAGTAAAAATGGATACAATTGTTAGTTTACTACCGATAATAATTATGTTCGTAGCAATGTGGTTTATATTAATTAGACCAGCGCAAAAAAGACAAAAAACTACAGCGCAAATGCAAAATAACTTAAAAAAGGGTGATCGTGTTGTAACGATTGGAGGACTTCATGGCGAAGTGGATGCTATTGAAGACTCTGCAGTTTATGTACTTGTAGACGGTAAAACACGATTAAAATTTGAACGACAAGCAATAGGACGAGTTATTGCAGATTAAATAACAAAGAGCCTATCTAAAAAGTAGTACTTTTAGAAGGTCTTTGTTCCCATAAAGGTGGTATTTTAATGCACCACTCTGCAAGTCTAAATGTTTTTTGTAAAAATTAACTATATATGCGCGAGTTGCGGATATTTAATATGTAGTAAAAGAGGTTACCTAGAAATTTTGATTTTCTGGGCAACCTCTTTTAATTTTGCCTAATTTATGAATAGTAACTTTTTTGAAAGCCCACAATGTATTGAGGGGGTGTTGAAAATGGAAATTTATATTCAAATTCTTTTACGAACCATTTTTTTATATGTTCTTGTTCTTATTGTATTCCGACTAATGGGGAAAAGAGAAGTCGGAGAACTGAGTATCATGGATTTAGTTGTTTTCGTTTTAATTGCGGAAGTTGTTGCGTTTTCATTAGATGAGCTCGATAAACCAATCTTTGAATCTATTTTTCCAATCTTTGTTTTGTTTTTAATACAATATGCAAACTCATTATTAACTTTAAAAAGCAAAAAAGTACGTGATTTAATTGATGGTGATCCCTCTTTAATGGTTAGGGATGGTGTTATTCAAGAAGAAGAAATGAGAAAGCAAAGATATAATCTTGACGACTTATTTCAACAATTAAGGGAAGAGAGGGTGCCATCTGTTCAAAATATTTCTTATGCGTTTTTAGAACCTTCAGGAAAACTATCGATATTCTTGAAAGATGACGACCCTCTAGTTATACCCCTAATTGTTGATGGAATCATTGTGCATAGACATTTAAAGTTAATGCAAAAAGATGAGAAATGGCTCTTTAATTTATTAAAGAAAGATGGGTATGAAAAGATTGAAGATATTTTCTACTGTTGTTATGAGAAGCAACAATTACATGTTCAATTAAAGGCGAGTGCGACGAACAATGGATCGTAAAAATTTAAAATCACTCCATTGGAATTGTTTTGTCATTAATAGGAATACCGTAAGAATTAATAGTGTAATCCCACTATTTGTCCAAAAATCAAAATTTAAATAAGGGATTACGTATGATTGAATGACGCATGTAACAACAAATAATAAATATGGAATGGCAAAGAATCGAAAACCAGCACTAATCATTTTATGGGAACGAAGTGTTGCAATGTGTAAGAACGATGTCACTAATACACCAAAACCAATAGCAATAATTGCACCAAATTCTTGGATAAATGGTTGAGATGCTAAAACAAACATGATAAATAGCTTTCCAAGCCCTCCATAAATAGAATTCATCATTGCTGGGCGAGCCTCATCGATTGCCTGTAAAATGGAATGTAGTGGGCTTTGTATATAGTAAAAGTAAAAAATAGGTGCTAAAACCTTCATAAATCCTCGATTTTCTTCCAAATGAAATAATTTCATTGCAAGTTCATCACCATGAAGGAAAAAGAAAGTAGCAGCATAACAACCGATTATTGAAGATAAGCGTAAAGACATACCAATTCGATCGTTCAATAAAGAATAATTGTTTCTAGCCATCGCATCACTAACAGCAGGAATTAAGACTATAGCCAGTGCATTAGGGATAAATGAAGGGAACAATAATAAAGGAATATGTACACCTGAAATAATCCCATAAAGTGTTGTAGCACCAGCTGCAGTCATTCCTGCTACTGTTAGTGCTTTTAAGAAAACAATTGGTTCTAAAAACCATGTAAATGTACCGAATAATTTACTACCAGCAGAAGGTACAGCAATCCGAAGAAGTGGCATTGCAGGGTAAGGCTTGTTTACTTCTGATTTTGATTTTTTTGGTTTTTTCGAAAATAAATACGTAATGTATAAGTAAATAAAAGAAAAAACTTCTCCAACTGCTGTAATGGCCATTGCATAGGCAGCCGTTAAAGTAGGGTTTTCTGGTGTTACAAAAAACGGTAATAAAAATGTAATAAGTCCTATACGAATTAATTGTTCAAGCATTTGAGACCAAGCAGTTGCTGATATGTTTGCAATTCCTTGAAGGTATCCCTTTAATACTCCAGAGAAAACAACTACAGGAACAGTTGCTAATGCAATATACAATGTAACAGTTGTTGCTTCATTTTGTAATAGATTCCCCGCCAAAATTGGAATAAAGAAATACAGTAGCGGAATAAACAAGATGATGAAAAATACTGACCATTTAATAGCTGTTTTTAGTACAGCTTGTAATTGCCCGTCCTTTTTTTTCGCATGTAGCTCGGCTACTATTTTCGCAACAGCAATTGGTAGACCAAGTGAAACTAACGAAATAAAGAAGATAAAGGCGGGATACGCAGTCATATAAACCCCTACGGCTTCTTCTCCTGCAATTCGCATAAATTGCATTCTATATACAAAGCCAAAGAGTTTAGATAAAAATATGACGAGCGTAAGAAAAATTGTACCTTTAACGAACGACCCCATTTATTACATCCCTTCTCATATAAAGAAATATCAGATACAATATTTGTATGCTTGTTCTTATATAGTTAAAACTATGGGGTGATTCATTATGAAGATTCTACACGAAGAGCTTTTCAAAAAAGTATTGCCTGTATTACAAAGCAAGTTAGAGGAAATTAAATATTTTGAGTATGATGGGATCACTACCCAAGATATTTGGAATTATTGTTTAAAGAAAAAGTGGAAAAAACAATCGATTGATAAACTACCATTATATGGAGTAATTGAAACGATTTATTCAATTAAAGCTTCGGAAATTGTTAGTTTTGCACAGATTCAACAGTTTAAATCAACAAATTGGTTTTCAGAAGTAAACCAAGATGAACTAAAAGAACTATTAAATCCTAGGGTACAAGTAAAGGAATAATTTTACTAGTATCGTAAATTGACATGAGGCAATCCGTGTTTCATAATGAGTTTGTACATAAATAAGAGTAGTGATTTTTTTAGTATGATTTTTATCATCCTAATAATTACGCTTTTTAACGTTTTATATGTAAAGAATGCGCTTTACATATTACCCGAGGAGGATATTCAATGAAGTTAAAGAGCCGTATTTTTACTTTTGTGCTCATCGTAGTTGTTTTATTTGCTGCAATGGGGGCGACTGTTCAGGGAGTTTTAAAAGATGTAAAACTCGGCTTAGATTTACAAGGTGGTTTTGAGGTTTTATATGAAGTGCAGCCACTTAAAGAAGGTCAAAAAATTACACAGGATGTAGTTACGGATACGACAACTGCACTATCGAATCGTATTAACCAATTTGGAGTTAGTGAACCTAGTATCCAAGTAGAAGGTAAAAATCGAATTCGTGTACAGCTTGCAGGAGTTGACGATCAATCATCTGCTCGTGAACTGTTATCAAGTACGGCTAATTTAACGTTCCGAGATGTAAATGATAACTTATTACTAGACGGTACAGATTTGAAAGAAGGAGGAGCTGCTGCTTCTTTTGATCAACAAAATCGTCCAATCGTTACACTTACATTAAAAGATGCATCTAAATTTGCTGAAGTTACACAAAAAATTTCTGCTATGGGTCAAGGTCAAAATTTAATGGTCGTATGGCTAGATTTTGAAGAAGGTGTAGATTCTTACGCAGCAGAAGCGCAAAAACCAGAACCAAAATTTGTTTCAGCTGCTCAAGTATCTCAAGTATTAAATACGACAGATGTTATGATTAGTGGTAATTTTACAGTTCAAGAGACAAAGGACTTTGCAAGTGTTTTAAATGCAGGGGCATTACCAGTTAAATTAACTGAAATATATTCAACATCTGTTGGTGCTCAATTTGGTGACCAAGCCTTAAAAAGTACTGTTTTCGCAAGTATCATAGGTGTTATTTTAATCTTTATATTCATGCTATTCTACTATCGTTTACCTGGTTTCATTTCGATTATCACGTTAACGGTATTTACTTATTTAGTCTTACTTTTATTTAATGGTATTAATGCCGTTTTAACATTACCGGGAATCGCAGCACTAGTGTTAGGTATAGGGATGGCTGTCGATGCGAACATCTTAACTGCGGAGCGTATACGGGAAGAACTGCGCACTGGTAAATCTGTTAAAGAGGCTTACCATTTAGGTTCAAAACAATCGTTATCTGCAATTGTGGATGCACAATTAACAACTTTACTAGCTGCAGCGGTATTATTTTTCTTTGGTACAAGCTCAGTTAAGGGTTTTGCAACGACTCTGATGATTTCAATTGTCCTAAGTTTTGTGACAGCAGTATGGCTATCACGTATTTTACTAGGTTTACTTGTTAAAAGTGGATATTTTGACAAACCAGGATTATATGGAGTTGGAAAATCAAAAATCCATGATAAATCTGAAGGACTCGAATCGCTTGATTTATCAACAAACTTTGATCGTTTAGATTTTGTTGGAAACCGTAGAAAATTCTATACGATTTCAGCTGTTATATTGATTGTTGGTATTATTATGATTAGCATCTTTAAGTTGAATTTGGGTATAGATTTCTCAAGTGGTACTCGTGTAGAAATTCTTACAAATGAAGCAACTACGCAAGAAGAGATTCATGATTACCTAGATCAAATTGGCTTCCCATCAGATAAAATTATTATTTCTGGAGAAGAACAAAATACGGCGGTTGTTACTTACAAAGATGACCTAAATCAAAAGGAAATCCTTGACTTTAAAGCAAAAGTTATGAAAGATTACGGTCATGAACCTAGTGTAAGTACAGTATCTCCAACAGTAGGTCGTGAATTGGTTAAAAATGCTATTTATGCGTTGGCTATTGCAGCTTTAGGGATTATCATTTATGTTGCTTTCCGATTTGAATGGAGAATGGGTGTTGGTGCGATCGCGTCTTTAATCCATGACGTATTCTTTATGGTAGCAATCTTTAGTGTATTCCGTTTAGAGGTTGATATTACGTTTATTGCGGCAATCTTAACCATTGTAGGTTACTCAATCAATGATACAATTGTTACGTTTGACCGTATTCGTGAAAATATTGATCGAAAAGGGGTTATTTCAACTAAGGAAGAACTTGCTGAAATTGTTAATAAATCCTTACGACAAACAATGTCACGTTCAATAAATACGGTGCTAACTGTAATCATTGTGGTAGTCGCGTTATTAATTTTAGGCGCGCCAGCCATTCAAAACTTCTCAATTGCCTTATTAATTGGGTTAATAACTGGTATGTATTCATCTATCTGTATAGCTGCTCAAATTTGGTATACATTAAAATCACGTGAGATGAAGAAAAAAGGAACAGTAGTAGAGAAAAAAGAGAAAAAACAATGGGGTACAGACGAGCCGATGGTATAATCGAACCGTGTTAAGTAAAGCAGGATACATCATTATGTATCCTGCTTTATTATTTTGCAAAACTAATGTAAATATTTAAATAATAGTATAAGTGTCCTATTACATATAGAAATCTTGTATAATGAACTTCGTAAAGGGAGTGACAACATGATTGAATCGAAGAAAAATTGGGTTGTTCAACGACCAAATATAGATACTGTAAAGAAATTATCGAATGAGTTAAATATATCTACCATCGCTGCAAAAATATTAGCAGCTAGAGGGTTTGAACATGCTGATACTGCAAAAATGATGTTAAAAATAAATGCAAATGATTTACACGATCCATTTCTACTAAATGGAATGCAAGAGGCTGTAGAGCGTATTGAACAAGCACTTGAAAATGAAGAGAAGATATTAGTTTATGGTGACTATGATGCGGATGGAATTACAAGCACGACTGTAATGATGAATGCATTACTGGATTTAGGTGCAGACGTAGACTTTTGTATTCCAAATCGCTTTACCCATGGATATGGGCCACATGAAGAATTATTTAGAAAAGCACATGAAGATGGAGTGCAACTAATTATTACTGTCGATAATGGAATCAGTGGAATTGAGCCAATCCGTCTCGCGAAAGAACTAGGAATGGATGTAATTGTAACAGATCACCACGAAGCAAGTGATATTTTGCCGCCTGCTGATATTATTATTCATCCTCGAGTGCCTGAAAATCATTATCCCTTTGGAGAATTAGCTGGTGTCGGTGTTGCTTTTAAATTAGCTCATGCTCTATATGGGGAAATTCCTGATCATTTATTTGAGTTTGTTGCGATAGGAACAGTAGCAGATTTAGTTCCTTTAGAAGGTGAAAATCGCTATTTAGTACAAAAAGGAATCGAACAGTTGAAATATTCATCAAATCCTTGGATCAGTGCTCTTTGTGAAGTAACTGGAGTTAATCAACGTGAAATCGACGAGGATACTATTGGTTTTTATTTCGGTCCTCGCCTGAATGCGATAGGCCGTTTAGGAGATGCAGCACCTGGAGTTCATTTCTTAATGAGTGAGAATAGTTTGTATGCAACTGAAGGGGCTAAACTATTAAACTTAAAAAATGCTGAACGAAAAGATATTGTAAAATCAATTACTGAAGAAGCGATTGCACTAATCGAATCTAATGAAGAAATCAATCATTCACTTGTTTTAGTTGTAGCAAAAGAGGGTTGGAATCCAGGGGTAATAGGCATCGTTGCTTCTCGTCTTGTAGAAAAGTATTACCGACCAACTATTGTTCTATCACTTGATTATGAAAAAGGAACTGCCAAAGGATCAGCAAGAAGTATCGAAGGATTCCATATGTTTAATGAACTTACTAAAAATCGAGATATTTTACCTCATTTCGGAGGACATCCAATGGCAGCAGGGATGACGTTCCCATTAGAATATGTCGATGAATTACGTAGTCGCCTTCATTTACAAGCAAGTGAATGTTTAACAACTGAATTATTAACACCTAAACTATTTATAGATATTCCATTAGAGTTAAGTGAAATTTCTGTAGAAGCAATTGAAGAAGTAAAAAAATTAGGTCCATTTGGCGTTGGATTTTCAAAACCAACTTATGCATTGCAAAATGTAAAAGTTGGATCGATGCGTAAAATTGGTGCTGGAGAAAACCATATAAAAATGGAATTAAAAGATGAGTATGGTTCAATTGATGCGATTGGTTTTAACCAAGGAAATTTACATGATGAAATCTCTTATGACGTACAATTGTCATTCGTTGGTGATTTGCAAATCAATGAATGGCAAGGAAGAAAAAAGCCTCAATTTATGATTTCAGACGTTCAAACAGATGAATGGCAATTGTTTGATTATCGTGGAAAAGTCCATAGTAAATGGTTAGATTCGATTCCAAAAGATAAAACTACTTTTATTGCATTTAATAATGAAACAATTAGTTACTACCAATCATCGATTCATACACCGATAAAATTGGTGGATTCTAATGCTTTAAACAGTGAGTTTTCACCTTTTATTGTGTTACTTGATTTACCAAAGACTTCTATTCATTTAGAAAAAACAATTGAACAAATTAAACCCAAAAGAATTTATGCGCATTTCTATACACCTGAGTCACAGTACTTTAATGGAATGCCATCAAGACAACATTTTGGTTGGTATTATACATTTCTTAAAAAAAGACCAAACTTTAATTTACAGGCACATATTGATCAATTGTCAAAACATATTGGATTAAATGAAGAAATTTTAAAATTTATGACAAACGTGTTTTTTGATCTCGATTTTGTTACAATAGAAAATGGTCTGACTTCAGTCAACGTCAACGCACCGAAACGTGACTTGACAGAAGCACCTACATATCAAAACCGTGTAGAACAACTAGAAATGGAACAAAAATTATTATATTCAACTTTTTCAGAGTTAAAACAATGGTTTGATGTACGAATGAAGGAATATAGCTATTCCTAAGGAGGATTTTTTTAATGGATTTAAAAGAATATGTTACAACAGTAGAAAACTGGCCGAAAGAAGGAATCAGTTTTAAAGATATCACAACAATAATGGATAATGGCCCAGCTTTTAAATATGCAGTTGATAAAATTGTTGAATTTGCAAAAGAGGTAGGAGCTGAAATCATAGTGGGTCCTGAAGCTCGCGGATTTATTATTGGATGCCCAGTTGCATATGCACTTGAAGCAGGTTTTGCCCCAGTTCGTAAAGAAGGGAAATTACCTCGAGAAGTTGTACGTGTAGAATATGGTCTAGAGTATGGTTCTGATGTTCTAACAATGCATAAAGATGCTGTTAAACCTGGGCAAAAAGCGTTAATTGTTGATGATTTACTAGCAACAGGTGGCACAGTGGATGCAACTATCCAATTAATTAATAAATTAGGTGGAGAAGTTGTTGGCTGTGCATTTATTATCGAATTAGAAGATTTAAAAGGTCGCGAAAAAATTGGTAATTATCCAATCAAAACCTTAATTGAATATTAATAAAAGGGGGCTTATCTTTTGGATAGGTCCCTTCTTCAAAAATGGAACTTTGAAATTGAAAGTACCTAGCTGCAAACAAGCATCTCCTAGATTACCTCAAAACAACTGTCGATTTCAAAAAAAAGAGTTACATGTCTTTTTCCGCTATTCTCATAAATTGTCATATAATGGTCACAAATTGTGTACAAATTGTGCGGTTTTAAATTGTTTCTTAAACTCTTTATCAACTTACCTTTACATTCAATACATATTTTTTATAAAATTAAATTTATATAACTTTTCGAAAATATTTAATTAGCAAGGTGGACAACGAATGGCGAAAGAGCAAATTTTGACGCCCGAAGATGTATTCGCGAAAGTCAAATTATATATGAACGATGAACATGTCGATTTTGTCAAAAAAGCATATGAAGTTGCAAAAGAAGCTCATAAAGAACAGCTCCGTAGTTCAGGTGAACCTTATATTATTCATCCAATTCAGGTTGCAGGAATTTTAGCAGAGCTTCAAATGGATCCGGAAACAGTTTCAGCGGGTTTCCTTCACGATGTCGTGGAAGATACTACGGTTACTAGAGAAGATTTAGTTCGTGAATTTAACGAAGAAGTTGCGATGCTAGTAGACGGTGTTACAAAGCTTGGGAAGATTAAATACCTGTCGAAAAAAGAGCAACAGGCTGAAAATCATAGAAAAATGTTTATTGCGATGGCTCAAGATATACGTGTTATTTTAATTAAGTTAGCTGACCGTCTTCACAATATGCGTACATTAAAACATTTATCTGCTGAAAAACAACGTAGAATATCAAATGAAACGTTAGAAATTTTTGCGCCTCTTGCTCACCGTCTGGGAATTTCAAAAATAAAATGGGAGCTTGAAGATACAGCTTTACGTTATTTAAACCCTCAACAATATTATCGTATTGTAAGTCTTATGAAAAGAAAACGTGTTGAACGAGAAGCTTACTTAGATAGTGTCATGAAAGAAATTAATGTACAGCTTGAAGACGTTGAGATTGATGCGGATATCTATGGACGCCCAAAACATATTTACAGCATTTATCGTAAAATGGTTCTTCAAAATAAGCAGTTTAATGAAATTTATGATTTATTAGCTGTGAGGATATTAGTTGATAGTATAAAAGATTGTTATGCAGTTCTTGGAATTGTCCATACGTTATGGAAACCAATGCCAGGTCGTTTTAAAGATTACATTGCAATGCCAAAACAAAACCTATATCAATCGCTGCATACAACAGTCATCGGTCCATACGGAGATCCTTTAGAAGTACAAATACGCACTAAAGAAATGCATCAGATTGCTGAGTACGGGATTGCGGCTCATTGGGCCTATAAAGAAGGTAAATCCGTTAACACCAATAAAGAGAGTCTTGATCAAAAACTGACTTGGTTCCGTGAAATATTAGAATTCCAAAATGAATCTTCGAACGCTGAAGAATTTATGGAATCCTTAAAATTTGACCTATTTTCTGATATGGTGTATGTCTTTACACCAAAAGGAGAAGTGATCGAATTACCTGCTGGTTCAGTACCGATTGATTTTGCTTATCGTGTCCACTCTGAAGTTGGTAATCGAACAATTGGTGCAAAAGTGAATGGTAAGATGGTTCCGTTAGATACACCATTAAAAACAGGGGATATTATAGAAATCCTTACATCTAAGCAATCATTTGGTCCGAGTCGTGACTGGTTAAAACTTGCTCAATCTTCACAAGCAAAAAATAAAATTAAGAATTTCTTTAAAAAGCATTTACGTGAAGATAATGTCGTTAAAGGTAAAGACATGGTTGAGAAAGAAATTAAGGCACAAGACTTTGAATTAAAAGAAGTTCTTACAACTGAAAATATTAAACGCGTGATGGATAAATTCAATTATACAAATGAAGATGACTTGTATGCTGCTGTAGGTGTTGGTGGTATCACAGCTCAGCAAATAGTGAACCGTCTTGCAGAGAAAATGCGTAAAGAACGTGAGCAAGAAGAAGCGTTTGAAAAAATTGTTAAAGAAATGTCTAGTCCTACACAGAAAAAGCGTACTGAATCAGGTGTCATTGTTAAAGGGGTTGATAATTTATTAATTAGATTATCACGTTGCTGTACACCTGTCCCTGGTGATGAAATCGTTGGGTTTATTACTAAGGGACGTGGAGTTTCTGTGCACCGCGCGGATTGTCCGAATGTTCAAGAGGGAGAAAATGAAAATCGCCTAATTGAAGTTGAATGGGAGCACGGTCAAATAGTTGAGCGAAAAGAATATCCTGTTGATATTGAAGTATCCGCTTTTGATCGACCTGGAATCTTAAATGACGTTATGCAGGCAGTGAGTGAAGCTAAAACAAATATATTAGCTGTTTCAGGAAGAGCGGATCGAGATAAAATTGCAACAATCCATTTAACGATTTCTATTTCTAATATTTCTGGATTGCATAAAGTTGTTGAACGTATTAAACAATTGCCAGATATATATTCAGTACAACGAGTGATTAATTAGTAATATAAAACTCATCAGTGTGGGGTTTTTCTTACCCCCCGCTGATTGTTGTTTTTACAGACACTTAACTCCACTTGAAATTGGGTGTCTTACAACGTACAGGACGTACTATTGACGACGTTGTCACGGACGTGGCGAATTTTGTCGGCAGTCCGATAATACGGGATAAAATGAGGTATTAATTATGAAAGTAGTTATTCAACGAAGTAAGCAAGCTTCAGTTACAGTAGACGGAAATATTACTGGAGCAATTGATCAAGGTTATGTTCTATTAGTTGGAATTACTCATACAGATACAATTGAAGATATACAGTATGTTGCAAAAAAAGTGGCTGAACTCCGCTTATGGGAAGATGAAGACGGGAAAATGAATCATTCCATATTAGAACATGGTGGCGATATTTTATCTGTTTCACAGTTTACTTTATACGCTGAAACGAAAAAAGGAAGAAGACCAAGCTTTATAGAAGCAGCAAGACCGGAAGTAGCAAAGCCATTATGGGAAGATTTTAATGAAGCTTTAAGAAGTCTTGGGTTAAAAGTTGAAACTGGTATTTTTGGTGCAATGATGGACGTTTCACTTATTAACGATGGTCCTGTTACAATTATTTTAGAATCAAAATAAACTCCAATCTCTATTTAAAAGTATTAGCTGCCTCCTTACTGTCATAAGTTACAAATGACAGTATAGGGGGTGTCTTTTTGTTCCAACGAGTTAACTATTTACCAATCGAATTACCGGAAGTTCAATCTGGTGATTTAATCTCTGCTTCTATTGTCCAAGAATTAATAAAGGGAAAATCAGGAGAAATAAACAAACTAAATACGTATATGTTTCAAGCAATGAATTTTCGAGAAAAAATGAAATTGAAGCCATTCTATGATCTACTTGCAAGTATTACAGCTGAACAACTAGGCCTTGTAGAATTAATGGTCTCTGCATTTAATTTACTTAATGTGGGGACAAGTTTCAGAGAAGAAACAGAATTTTCACAGCTTCAACACGAAAATGAAAAAAATCCAACAAAAAAATTATATCTATACAATGATTCAGTAGGAAATCCACTGAGTGGAGAATTGGTCTATTCTACAGGTAATTTAACTCTTGATTTACAACATGTTTTCTTTTTAGCAAATAGTTCTCACAAGGAAAAAATGATGGCTTATGAAAGGGCTACCCATCCTGTTTTTAGGGAAGTGATTGGTTATTTACTTGTTCGTGAAGGTGCCCATATTATGGCATTCGCAAAAGCAATTGAGATGGCAACTGGTGTGAATGTTGCAAAGATGTTACCTATCCCTATAACAGAACATCATGTATTTGAAGCAGCTCGAAAGTATGAAGAACGTGGAGATGGCCATGTATTGTATACGTGGAATTATGTGGGTGATTATCGGGATATCGATAAAATTTGGAAAGGACTTCATCCGGAAACTGGACAACCCTTAGTTGTTCTAGAAGGCATACCAGAAGAACGGGGCAAAGTACCAAATATGAAGGAGTTACAAGATGAGTATTCACCGGGCATAAGTGCAGATGAATACCAAAATATATTGAAAAGATTGCTTTCAAAAGGGTAAGGGAAAGTACTTAAATAGAATAATGGGCGACTCGTATCATGAGTCGCCCATTTCTTATTCTTCTAACTGTGCATCGAAGTAGTTAAGGATACCTTGATAAATCCCTAGAGAAGCTTGTTCCCTATAGTAATCTGTTGTTACAGTTCGTTCTTCACTGGGATTACTTAAATACCCTAACTCAATTAAGATTGCATTTTGACGGTTTTCTCGAGTTACTAAATAGTTACCTGGCTGTACGCCTCGGTCTCTAATATCTACCTTTTTTGCAAGTCCATCGTGTACGTATTCTGCAAGCTCTTGTTGGTATCCGTTTGTATAATAAGTTGTGAAACCAGAAACAGAACTATCATCTGTTGCATCATAATGTATACTAATAAAAGCATCCGCGTTGTACTGGTGTGAGATGGAAACACGTTTACGCAAATCAACGTAGACATCAGATTCACGAGTTAAATATACAGTCGCTCCTGCGGCTCTTAGTTTCGCTTTTAAGAATTCGACAGTTTTCAGATTTATATCCTTTTCTTTCGTGCCTCGTATACCGGTAGTCCCATGATCATTTCCTCCATGACCTGGGTCGATGACAATTGTTACACCTTTTAATGTCCCTTTCTTACGCTCTTCTTGAGTTTCCTGTTGGGTACTAGTATGGGCATCTGTAGAAACAACCCAACTCGCAACATAAGCGGGCTCATTATTTACTTTTACCTTATACCAATCGCCCTCCAGTGAAATGATTGGGAAGGTTTCACCAGCATTTGCATGTGCAACAATGTTGGATGATGTTGAAGCTTCACTACGTAGGTTTGTCCCATTGTAAATAATTGTAACTGTTTCATTTTCGGAAGATGAAGAGGATGAAGGTTCGTCTTTCGTAGACTCATTTGCTGCTTTTACTTGAGTGGAAAAAGAACCATAAAAACTATATATCCATCCTACTGTTCCATCCTTTGATTTAATTTGAACCCAATTATTTTCACGGTCTAAAACTTCATATTGCTCTCCTTTATAAATGACACCAAGTTTTTTAGAAGAAAGATTTGAAGACTTTCGTACATTCACTGCATCAACTATCACAGTAAACGTATTCGGATCCGTTTCTACTAAAGTGGAGTCGTTTATCTGTTCATCTTCTGTTTCTTTAGAAGAGGAAGGGGATTGCTCAGATTTTTGTTCCTCCACAATGATAGATATATAATTACTTGAAACCCAACCATTCATGCCATTATAGTTAATTTCAGTCCAGTCGTTTTGTACTTGAATTACGTTTACTTCATCACCTGAAGATAGCTGACCTAATACCGGTCCTGACAGAGAAGGTTCAGAACGAATATTTAGATGATCTACTTGTGAAATCCCTGTACTAGCATTGGGAACTTCTTCTGTCTGACCCTGTTGTTTTGATGTGAGCCATGAAGCAACCCAACCTTCTTGGCCATCAATTGAAACATGGTACCAATCATCCTGCTTTTCAATAAATGTAAGCTCCTGTCCTTTTACTAATGTAGTTAGAATCGGATAGGATAATCCGGGCCCATCACGTAGGTACAAAAGTTCTGCTGAAACGATTAACCCTGTAGATTCAGGGTTAGAAGCAAAAGCATTATTTGAACCATATATATACGGAACGGAAATGGAAACAAATAACATTAATGTCATAATACCTGCTATTATTTTGTTTTTCATCTTTTGCTCCTCTCTGAAAAGTTTTAGTAATCTAGGTAGAATTTAGATTATTTCGAGTCTACTATATTGTAAAAGGATTCCTAATATAAAATCCATAGTTTTTTATATCTAGTTTATATGAGTTTAGTAGGGAAATTGGTTTGTTTGAAGATATTCAACAACTTTGTCCCATTTAAATTTTTGTATTGTTAAAATTAAATTGAAAATAGTTGACAACTTTATAGGACATATTTAAGATTAGATAGAATGAAAAAAAGTAAAACGCTTACGACCAAGAAAGTAGCAATTACCACTTCTGAATAGAGAGGGAAAGACATAGGCTGAAATCTTTCCTACAGTAAGTAATCGTGAAAAACACTTGAGAGGCTTTCCTTCGAACTGTCAAAGACACGAGTAGGGGGAAACGGAATCGGCCGTTATCCGACAAATGAAGAGGGTGTACTTAATTGTACATCAACTAGGGTGGAACCGCGGAAGAATTTACAAGCTTTCGTCCCTTGCTGTATAAGCAGGGGATGAAGGCTTTTTTTATTTTACTTAATGTCGCTGAATAACAAACATCGCCCTAGCTAATGTGATTAGCGTAATTATTGAATTAGAGGAAGGAGACTATAAATGAGTTTTAAGGTACCAAGAGGAACGCAAGACATATTACCTGAACAGACACCGAAATGGCAAAAGGTCGAATCCATCATGAGAGAGCTTTGTCGTGTTTATCGTTACAAAGAAATTCGTACACCAATCTTTGAACAAACTGAGTTGTTCCAACGTGGTGTGGGTGATACTACTGACATTGTTCAAAAAGAAATGTACACATTTGAAGACCGTGGAGGACGTTCATTAACATTACGTCCTGAAGGAACTGCATCAGCGGTTCGTTCATTTGTGGAACATAAAATGTTTGGATTACCAGATCAACCAATTAAACTTTCATATGTAGGCCCAATGTTCCGATATGAGCGTCAACAAGCAGGACGCTATCGCCAGTTCGTGCAATTTGGTGTAGAGGCTATTGGAAGTGCAGATCCTGCAATTGATGCTGAAGTGATATCTCTAGCGATGGATATTTATCAATCAGTTGGATTAAAAGACCTAAAACTAGTAATAAACTCGCTAGGTGATAAAGAAACTCGAGATTCACACAGAACAGCATTAATTAATCATTTTAAACCTAGTATCGAAGAATTTTGCTCTGACTGCCAAAAACGTTTAGAGAAAAACCCATTACGTATTTTAGATTGTAAAATAGATCATGAGCATCCGTTAATGGAATCTGCACCAGCATTAACAGAGTATTTAACTGAAGCTTCTGCTCAATACTTTGCCGAAGTAAAAAAATATCTTGAGATTCTTGGTATTGAATATGTAGTCGATCCAAACTTAGTGCGTGGATTAGATTATTATAATCACACTGCATTTGAAATTATGAGTACTTCAAAAGGATTTGGGGCAATTACTACATTATGTGGTGGGGGTCGATACAACGGATTAGTCGAAGATATCGGTGGACCTGATGTTCCTGGAATTGGATTTGCAATGTCAATAGAACGTCTACTTCTTGCATTAGAAGCAGAGGGTGTAGAGCTTGATGTAGAAGATGGATTAGATGTATACGTAATTGCAATGGGAGAAGCTGCAAAGCAAAAAGCAGTAGAATTATTAAGTTCATTCCGTACAAAAGGAATTTCAGCAGATATGGATTATATTGATCGCAAAATGAAAGCGCAAATGAAATCTGCTGACCGACTTGGTGCAAAATATGTTATTGTCATCGGTGATACTGAACTTGAAGAAAGTGCAGTAAATGTGAAAGAAATGGAATCAGGAAACCAAGAAAAAGTTGCATTCCATGATTTAGTTAATTACTTACAAAAATAAATTACTTTTTAGATTCATACTGGAGGAAAGACAAATGGTACAAAGAACGCATGCTTGCGGTGAAATCACTGAACAACATGTAGGTGAGAAAGTAGTATTAAAAGGTTGGGTACAAAGACGTCGTGATTTAGGTGGACTTATTTTTGTCGATGTTCGTGACAGAACAGGAATCGTTCAAGTTGTATTTGGCGATGATGCACCTGAAGCTCTTCAATTAGCTGATAAAATTCGTAGTGAATACGTAATAGAAATTGAAGGGGAAATTATTCTTCGTGATGAGAGTCAAGTTAACCCTAATATTAGTACAGGTAAAATTGAAGTGGTTGCCTCATCAATTCAAATTATTAATGAAGCGAAAACACCACCTTTTGCAATTGAAGATAAAGTAGAAGTTGGTGAAGATCTACGTTTAAAATATCGCTATTTAGATTTACGTCGCCCAGCAATGTATAACACTTTCAAGCTTCGTTCTGATATTACTCGTTCAATTCGTAACTTTTTACAAAATGAAGGTTTCTTAGAAGTAGAAACGCCAATCTTAACAAAATCAACACCTGAAGGCGCACGTGACTATTTAGTACCATCACGTGTACACGAAGGAGAATTTTATGCGTTACCACAATCACCACAATTATTTAAACAATTATTAATGGTTTCTGGTTTTGAAAAGTACTTCCAAATCGCACGTTGTTTCCGTGATGAAGACTTACGTGCTGATCGTCAACCAGAATTTACACAAGTGGACATTGAAACTTCATTTATGTCAATGGATGACATTATTGAAATGAATGAACGTTTAATCCAAACAGTTATGAAAGAAGCTAAAGGAATTGATGTTCAATTACCATTCCAACGCATGTCATATAAAGAAGCGATGGCTCGTTTTGGTTCAGATAAACCAGATGTACGCTTCGGATTGGAATTAGTTCAACTTTCAGAGATCGTAAAAGATTCTTCATTTAAAGTATTTACTGCAGCTGTTGAATCTGGCGGAGAAGTAAAAGCAATCAATGTAAAGGCAAATGCCGACAAGTATACTCGTAAAGATATTGATGCCTTAACTGAATTTGCTAGTATTTACGGTGCAAAAGGATTAGCTTGGATTAAAGTTACAGAAGAAGGATTTACTGGTCCAATTGCAAAATTCTTTGTAGGTCAGATCGTAGAAGACATTATGAAAGCAACTGATGCAGCACCTGGCGACTTATTATTATTTGTTGCAGATCAATCTTCAGTTGTAGCCGCAGCACTTGGTGCATTGCGCTCTAAACTTGGAAAAGAACTTGGTTTAATTGATGAATCAATCTATGCTTTCCTTTGGATTACAGATTGGCCATTACTTGAATACGATGAAGAAGCAGGCCGCTACACTGCAGCTCACCATCCATTTACACGTCCATTTGATGAAGATATTGAAAAAATGGATACAAATCCATCAGAAGTTCGCGCGCAAGCATATGATATCGTTTTAAATGGCTATGAACTTGGTGGAGGTTCACTTCGTATATTCGAACGTGACTTACAAGAAAAAATGTTCGAATTACTAGGCTTTAGTAAAGAAGATGCACAAGAACAATTTGGATTCTTATTAGAAGCATTCGAATATGGAGTTCCACCACATGGAGGTCTTGCATTCGGTCTTGACCGCTTTGTTATGTTACTTGCTGGTCGTAATAACTTACGTGATACGATTGCATTCCCTAAAACTGCTACAGCAAGTGATTTATTAACGTCTGCGCCAAGTGAAGTATCAGATGCTCAATTAAAAGAATTAAATTTAACTGTAAAAAAATATAGCTAACTAAACCTTAAACTAATGCAGAAAATCACAATCAGTTGTGATTTTCTGTTTTTTTAGTTTTAATTTTGTATAGCCATCAACAAGTAAGAAAATAAATTTTTTATAATTTTTTATATTAATTGTATTGAATTTTCTGATAATTGATGATATTATTTATTTAACGCGAATCCTGAAGTGTTTGTGAATGCTCTAATAATAGTTTTGACCGAACAATAAATCGTTGGGAGTCCATATTTTGGTTTGGCAAACAAGCCCTGCACACTATAAGAGGGACGTTTAAAGAATTGAAGCGGACACCCCCCTGCAAGGGCTGCGGGTTCAAAACGTCTGGCAATGCGGCACAATCGGGATTCGCCCTAATATTAAAAAATACATATAAAAAAGTGTTCTATAACGGGCACTTTTTTCTTTTTGTCTTTCGGAAAGTGTGAATAATCAAGTCCTGTAACCCAAAGTCCACTTTCCCCTTGCGGAGTAGTTTTTTCAAGTGTTATAATTCCGAGTATGAAAATTAGAATGCGAGGCAAAAGATTATGTTACATCAATTTTCAAGAAACGAACTAGCTATTGGAAAAGAAGGACTTGAAAAATTAAAGAGTAAAACGGTCGCAATATTGGGAGTGGGTGGAGTAGGCTCCTTTGCTGCTGAAGCATGCGCAAGAAGTGGAATTGGACGGATTATTTTAGTCGATAAAGATAATGTTGATATTACTAACGTAAACCGTCAACTTGTTGCTTATCTTTCTACAGTCGGAAGATCCAAATCAACTATTATGAAGGAACGTATTGCTGATATTAATCCAGAATGTGAAGTAATTGATATGCAAATGTTCTATACAGAAGAAACGTATGAGGAATTTTTCGATAAAGGAATCGATTATGTGATTGATGCTTCAGATACAGTAATGTATAAAATTCACTTAATGAAGGAATGTTTAAAACGTAATATTCCAATTATCTCAAGCATGGGTGCAGCTAATAAAATGGATCCAACACGATTCAAAATCGCGGATATTTCTGAAACTCATACAGATCCACTAGCAAAAGTCATCCGTACAAAGCTTCGAAAAGAAGGAATTAAAAAAGGTGTAATGGTTGTATTTTCAGATGAATCACCAATTGTTGTTAGAGAAGATGTAGTTGGCGAAGTTGGGAATCCAAATGCTACTATTCGTAAAGCAAAGATGCCACCGTCATCAAACGCTTTCGTTCCATCTGTAGCTGGATTAATTGCCGCTAGCTGGGTAATAAATGACATTCTTAAAGATATAAAAATAAACAGAGTACAACAATAATCTTTTGGTAGCAAAATCAAGAGTTGTGATTTTGCTACTTTTTATTTTCTTATAAACTGTTAAAAATTACATTAAATTTTTTCATAAATATTATATTGAAATAATTATTGTGTTGAAAATTTTTATATTAATAGATTAAATATTGTTTATTTATGTTCGGAATATTGTAGAAAATGATTCAAATCAGCAATCATATTTCAATTTTTGCGTTATTTTCTATATTCGGAATAATGTTCTAGTGATTATTGGTATAGTAAACATATAGCCAACCGGGAAAAGGGGAGTGAGATAATTGGTTTTAACGATTGAAATTAAAAACAATCTTTTAAATGTATCTCAACTGCAAGAAAAGATGGAAGAAGTAATATTTGATAATATTGATACTTCGCAAAACTGGAAAAAAGCCTATCATGATTTAGATGTACTATTTAACCAACTTGTTTCTTATTATAAAAACTATGTAGAACAAAATGATGGGAAATTACCTAAGTCGAATTTATACTGGGCATTATTTATGGATATAGCTGCACGTTTAATGTATTTTAGAGCCCTTTCGAAAAAGAATTTAGTTAATTTAAATGATTTATCAGAAAAAGAGAATGTTTTATTACTATTAAAGAATGCTGTGAATTGTCTCTCAAACGTTCAAAAAAGAAATAAAGAACTCTTAGAAGAAATTAGTCAAACTTATGAAGAAATAGATTTAATGGATGGAGCTAAGGGGAATTTTAAGAAATTTTATTATTCTCAAGACTACCAATTAGATGAATGCTTAGTAGCGTTTTATGAACTGCACATCGGAACAAAAGCAGATACTATAAATTAAAATTTTAGCAAAGATAGACAAAGTCATTATGACCTTGTCTATTTTTTAATCCAAAGATAATTTGTTTTGATTGAACATCTAACTTGGACTTATTATTTGGGGGATTTAAAATTTTTCAGTCTATCATAGATGGCAGCCATACGCTTTTCATCTCCAGCAATCACAGGTTTATAAAATTCAACATTAATTAAGTTATCAGGCAAATACTGCTGATCTACCCAACCTCCAAAAGTCCCAATTGGCGTATCGTGAGGATATTTATATCCAACGTGTCCAAGTACTTTTGCACCTTCGTAATGGGCGTCTCGTAGATGTGAAGGAATATCTCCTGTTTTCCCTTCATGAATCATAGCTATTGCAGAGTCTAAGGCACTATACGCAGAATTTGATTTGGATGATAAGCACATTTCAATAATAGCGTTAGCAAGTGGAATTCTTGCTTCTGGTAGCCCAAGTACCTTTGCAGATTCTGTTGCAGCATATACATGTGCCCCCACATCTGGATTTGCTAATCCAATATCCTCATAGGCCATTACAAGTAACCTTCTGCAAACTGCTATTAAATCTCCATTTTCAAGAAGATGTGCTAAGTAATAAAGCGCGGCATTTGTATCACTACCGCGAACTGATTTTTGTAAAGCAGATAATAAGTTATAAAAATGTGATCCGCCTTTATCGCCGTAAACACCGATTCTTTTTGAAAGATGTTCGATGATATGATCTTTAATAATTATTTTTCCATCAACTTCATCTGAAGCAAAGTAAATGGATTCAAGTAGAGTTAATGATTTTCTCGCATCACCGTTAGCGGCAATGGCTATTTTTTCAATTTGCTCGTCCGAAATATCAATTTCTATTTTTCCTAGCCCACGTTCTTGGTCTGTTAATGCGTTTCTAATCAACTGTTTTATATCTTCAATCGTATGTCGTTTTAATTGTAGGATTTCACCGCATCTTGAACGGATAGCTGGGTTGACATCATGAAAAGGGTTTTCTGTCGTTGCACCAATTAAAACAATAGAACCATTCTCAACATGTGGTAGTAAAGTGTCTTGCTGTAATTTATTAAACCGATGGATTTCATCTAAAAATAAAATAACTTTTCCTACAAGTCTTGCTTCCCCAACGATTTGCTCGATGTCCTTCTTACCTGCATGAGTTGCATTAAGTGAAAAGAATGGAAGCTTCGTATTTCCTGCGATGGCGTGGGCAATCGAAGTTTTCCCTATACCTGGTTCCCCATATAACAACATTGATGGGACATGTCCATTTTGAATCATTTTATATAATGTTGTTTCTTTTCCTATGATATGCTGTTGTCCTACGACTTCATCTAAATTGCGAGGACGCATTCGAAAAGCTAATGGTTCATTTTGCATGTCAAAATCCTCCGATCTTTTCAATAGATACACTAATAATAGACCTTTTCCGAGTGGAATTAAAGGAGTTATGGTATACTTGAGCTTATGAATGGACAAGAAAGATTGAGGTGTTATAATGAAAATTTCTACAAAAGGTCGTTATGGATTAACAATTATGATAGAACTTGCAAAGCATTATGGAGAGGGACCGATTCCTCTGCGTCAAATTGCTGCTGAGAAAGAGCTTTCTGAAGCATATCTAGAGCAATTAGTTTCTCCGTTAAGAATTGCTGGTTTAGTAAAAAGTGTACGTGGGGCATATGGAGGATATTTGTTAGCACTTCCTCCTTCAAAAATCTCCGCAGCTGATGTTATTAAAACGTTGGAGGGACCAATTCAACCAGTTGAAGGTATTGAAAATGAAGAATCTCCGCAAAGAGAATTATGGATTCGAATCCGTGATGCCGTTAAAAATGTTCTTGAAACAACGACAATTGATGACTTAGCAAAACATAAGGACGATAATGATTACGATGGTTATATGTTCTATATTTAACCATAATAAATAACACATAGTTCAAATTATTTAGCAGTATAAAGGAGTTTATGATTTACGATGGAATCCATCTATTTAGATCATGCTGCCACGTCGCCAATGCATCCTGATGTTATCATTGAGATTCATAAGGCAATGGAGTCAGTATATGGTAATCCTTCAAGTATCCATACAGCTGGACGTGCAGCACGTAAAGTTTTAGATAACGCTCGTTCCACATTAGCAAAAGCAATCGGTGCAAAGGAAAATGAAATTATTCTAACAAGTGGTGGTACTGAAGCTGATAATACAGCGATTTTTGGGACAGCATATGCTAATCGTTCAAAGGGCAAACATATTATTACTACACAAATTGAACATCATGCAGTACTGAATGCTTGTGAAAAGCTTGAAAAAGAGGGCTTTGAAGTTACTTATTTACAAGTTGATCGAACAGGTCGGATTTCAGTTGATGAGTTTAAGAAAGCACTACGTGATGATACAATCTTAGTGACGCTTATGTATGGAAATAATGAGGTAGGGACAACTCAACCAATTGCAGAGATTGGACAATTATTAAAAGAACATCAAGCAATCTTCCATACTGATGCAGTTCAAGCATTCGGTATTGAAAAACTAAATGTCGATGAACTAAACGTCGACTTATTGAGTGTTTCAAGCCATAAATTAAACGGTCCTAAAGGAATTGGTTTTTTATATCAGCGAACTGGAATACCTTTAGCGGCTACTTTTTATGGAGGATCCCAAGAAAAAAAACGCCGAGCAGGGACTGAAAATGTACCAGCAGCGGTCGGATTTGCAAAGGCAGTAGAAATTGCACAAAATGGGCTTCAAGAAAAACAAAAAACGTATCAGCGTTATCGTGAAATTTTTATAGATGTTTTAAAAAGTGAACAGGTCTCCTTTGAAGTGAACGGTCATGAATCATACTTCTTACCACATGTACTAAATATTAGTTTTAAAGGTATGGAAGTTGAATCGTTTTTAGTGAATCTAGATATTGAAGGAGTCTTTGCTTCAAGTGGGTCAGCTTGTACAGCTGGTTCTATAGATCCTTCACATGTACTTGTTGCAATGTTTGGAGCAGGTACTGAAGAGTTGCGTAATTCAATTCGCTTTAGTTTCGGAATCGGATTAACAGAAGAAATGATTAAAGCAGCAGCTATAAAAACAGCAAAAATAGTTAAGAGACTTGCGAATTAACATAGAAAAGGTGAACACAATGGTAGAAACAAGAGACCCATCACAAATTCGTGTTGTTGTTGGAATGTCAGGTGGGGTCGATTCGTCTGTTGCTGCCTATTTATTAAAGAAACAAGGCTATGACGTAATCGGTATTTTTATGAAAAACTGGGACGATACTGATGAATTTGGTGTATGTACCGCAACAGAAGATTACGATGATGTAATAAAAGTATGTAATCAAATCGGGATTCCTTATTATGCAGTAAATTTTGAAAAGCAATATTGGGATAAAGTATTTTCTTATTTCCTAGAAGAATATAAAGCTGGGCGTACCCCAAACCCAGACGTCATGTGTAATAAAGAGATTAAATTTAAAGCATTTCTTGAACATGCTCTTAAATTGGGGGCAGATTATTTAGCAACGGGACACTATGCACGAGTTGAAGAACGCGATGGAGAAGTAGTCATGTTGCGTGGGGTAGATAATAATAAAGACCAAACGTATTTTTTAAACCAACTTTCACAAGAACAGTTGAAGCATGTTATGTTCCCTATAGGAAATATCGAAAAGAAAGAAGTTAGAAAAATTGCTGAAGAAGCTGGGCTTGCTACAGCAAAGAAAAAAGATTCTACAGGTATTTGCTTTATTGGCGAGCGAAACTTCAAAGAATTTTTAAGCCAGTATTTACCTGCGCAACCAGGAAAAATGGAAACATTTGATGGAAAAGTTATGGGGCAACATGATGGCTTAATGTATTACACAATTGGTCAACGTCATGGCCTTGGCATTGGTGGCGAGGGCGAGCCATGGTTTGTTCTAGGGAAAGATCTAGATAGAAATGTCCTTTATGTTGGACAAGGCTTCCACCATGAATCTTTATATTCAACTTCATTAACTGCAGTAAAAATGGGCTTTACAACTAATAAACCAAAAGAAAAAGTCTTTAATTGTACTGCAAAATTCCGTTACCGCCAAGAAGATACTCCGGTAGAGGTGGAATTGCTTGAGGACGGTCGTGCACAGATTACCTTTGCAGAACCAGTACGTGCCATCACACCAGGCCAAGCCGTTGTTTTATATAATGGCGACGAATGCTTAGGTGGCGGAACAATTGATGAAGTTTTCAAAGATAGTGAAAAGTTAACTTACGTTGGATAGGAATTGTTTAGACGACTATATATAGTCGTCTAAAATTTTGTTATGTTGGAGAGGGTTACATGGATTTTAACGAAATCGGGATCAAAGCATTTCAAGAAAAACGATATGAAGATGCAGCAAAAGCATTTACTGGAGCAATTGAAAATAACCCTAATGAAGCAATTGGGTATATCAATTTTGGAAACTTACTGGCAGTAATGAATGATGCAGAGAGAGCAGAACGCTTTTTCCAAAAAGCAATCACAATTGACGAAACTGCAGCTACAGCATATTATGGACTAGCAAATTTATACTATAATACTGAACGTTTTATTGAAGCGGCAAAATTGTATCAAAAGTCTATTGACCATGGTATAGAAGGTGCGGATGCTTACTATATGTTAGCAAAATCATTTGAACGAGAAGAAAAAGTTAAGCTTGCGTTACCATATATGCAACGTGCTGCTGAGCTAGCACCAGATGACTTGCAAATTCGTTTATCGTATGGAATTTTACTATGTACTTTAGAAATGTTTGATCTTGCGAAAGTAGAATTAGAATATGTCTTAGAAAAGGACGAAAAGAATGCAGATGCCCATTATAATTTAGGTGTGTTATATGCTGTTTCTACAGAGCAAAGTGAACAAGCGCTGCATCATTTAAAAGCAGCTTATACGTTACAACCTGAATTTACACAAGCGAAGTACATTTATGATATGGTAAGTCAAAGATTTAACTAATAGAACATAAGTCGGCCTTAATTGGTCGGCTTTTTATTTTTATCAAAATAAGTTGGGGAAAAAGAAAAAATATAGAAATATAAAAAAAGTGTGAATAAATTTTTAAATCAAGATGAACACCTTTATTTGTTAAAATCTATATTAGTTTTATTTGTTAGTCGTCTGACTTATGAATATACATAGTCTATGAAGTAGGTGTTATATGAATATTTTGTGGGGAATTTTTGGTATTCTAGTTGTCGTTCTGATCGCTATTTTATTTTCAATGAATCGTAAAGCTATAAATTGGAGAACGATTATTGGGGGATTAGCGATCCAATTAGCCTTTGCCTTTGTGGTTTTAAAATGGGAATTTGGACGAGAAGTTTTAATGAGAATTTCAGAAGGGATACAAAACTTAATTAATTATGCAAATGAAGGAATTACTTTTGTTTTTGGGCCTTTAGCAGACACAGAAGCAACTGGTTTTGTATTTGCCATTCATGTTTTAACTGTAATTATTTTCTTCTCGGCATTAATTTCTGTTCTTTATTATCTCGGTATTATGCAAATTGTGATTCGTATTCTTGGAGGGGCTTTATCTAAATTATTAGGTACGAGTAAGGTGGAATCTGTAAACTCAGCTGCAAATATATTTGTTGGGCAGACAGAAGCTCCATTAGTAATTCGACCATTCTTAGAGAAAATGACGAAATCTGAACTATTTGCTGTAATGACTGGAGGGTTAGCTTCAGTTTCGGGTTCAGTATTAGTTGGATACTCATTATTAGGGGTTCCGTTAGAATATTTAATTGCTGCTAGTTTTATGGCAGCGCCAGCCGGATTAGTTATGGCTAAGTTAATGTTACCTGAAACAGAAAAAGTGGATGATTCAAACTTTAAATTAGACAAGGGGTCAGACTCTGCTAATGTCATTGATGCAGCTGCTCGTGGAGCAGGAGATGGCTTGAAGTTAGCTGTGAATGTTGGAGCTATGTTATTGGCGTTTATCGCATTGATTGCTCTTCTTAACGGGATTTTAAGTGGTATTGGTTCTATCTTTGGTTTTGACCATATTACTTTAGAAGGTATACTTGGATATGTTTTTTCACCATTAGCCTTTGCCATAGGTGTACCTTGGCAAGAAGCGGTTACGGCAGGTTCATATATTGGGCAAAAACTTGTTTTAAATGAATTTGTTGCGTATTCAAATTTTGCACCAGATATCCAGAATTTATCGGATAAAACCGTAATGATTATTAGTTTTGCATTATGTGGTTTTGCTAATTTAAGTTCAATGGCTATACTAATTGGTGGTCTAGGATCAATGGCACCAAACCGTCGTCCAATTATAGCGAAAATGGCAATAAGAGCAGTTTTTGCTGGAACGCTTGCTTCTTTATTAAGTGCAGCAATTGCAGGAATGTTTATTTAAAAGTAAGGCGTGTAAAAAATCTACACGCCTTTTAATTTTATCTCTTTTTACAATAAGAAACGACGTCTTGATAAGGTAGGTCTCCACCGAATATATCAAGTGCACTACCAATTGTTACGTGAAGTTTTCCATCTGAAAGTTTTTCGAATTTTTGAAGGTCTTCAAGTGACCGTACCCCACCCGCATAGGTTGTTGGAATGGATGTCCACTTCGCAAGATCACTCACTAATTCTTCCTGCATTCCACTTCTTTTTCCTTCTACATCTACAGCATGAATTAATAATTCATCACAAAATTGTTCAATATAGGGAATTGATTGAGCATTTACTTCAAAGGTACTAAATTTCGTCCACTTATCTGTTACAACAAACCATTTATCCTCTCGCTTTTTACAACTTAAATCAATTACAATATGTTCTTTTCCTACTTCATCAATTAACCTATTTAATCGTTCCAAGTCTAATTGACCATCATGAAATATATAAGATGTGACAATAACATGTGTTGCCCCTGCATCGATATACTTCTTGGCATTTTCACCAGAAATGCCACCACCTACTTGTAAACCACCAGGATAGGCTTTAAGTGCAAGTAGAGCAGCATCTTCATTACCAGTCCCTAACATAATGACGTGTCCGCCAGTTAAACCATCTTTTGCAAACATCTTAGCAAAATAAGTAGAATCATTTTCAGAAATAAAATTTTCAACAACCGACTGGTCTTTATGACCTAGTGTACTCCCGACGATTTGTTTTACTTTCCCATCATGTAAATCAATGCAAGGTCTAAATTCCACGAAATCTCACAAACCCTTCTTTAAAAATTCATAAAAAAATACTAGTAACTGTCTCTGTAACATAAGAAATTCACTATATAAATGGTAGAGAATTCAACATTGTATATCATCAACTTATCCTTTTGTAAGGAGGAAGAATATGAGTTAAATAAAGTGAATTACAGAGCCAATAGGTTAAAAATATCATATCATTCATCATCAAAAATATCGAGTTCCCATTGTTTAGTAGGAATAAGTAAGACAGCTTAGTTAGGTTATGATAAAATCGAAAGTACGAAAAATGTAATTAATGTAATTAAAGGGGGCGTACAAGGGTGGCAAATCATTTGAATTTATTTGAAGTGAATCAATTGTTCGTACTTGGCCGTCCAATCGTTTCCATTTTCCATAACCCAACAAATATGTATTCAATTGTCCGGGTGAAAATTCAAGAGACCAATTTACAATATAGTGATAAGGAAATCATTGTTGTTGGTTATTTTCCAAAATTAACAGAGGATGAATTATATCGCTTTACTGGTAATTTAAAATCACATCCAAAATACGGCCTACAATTCCAAGCTGAAACCTTTGAAAAGGAGGTTCCTGCAACTGAGCAGGGGGTCGTGCATTTTCTATCTAGTGATTTGTTTCCTGGAATTGGACAAAAAACTGCAGAACTCATAGTTGAAAAACTTGGAACGGATGCAATTAAGAGAATTATGGAAGACGCTGAAGCATTAGATGTGATTCCTCGTTTAAATGACGATAAAAAGATAATGATTCGTCAAACGTTACAAGAAAACCTAGGACTAGAACGAATCATGATTCAACTAAGTCAATGGGGGTTCGGTCCACAATTAGGAATGAAAATCTACCAAAATTATCGCGAGGAAACAATTCAACTACTAACCGAAAATCCTTATCGACTAATTGAAGATATCGAAGGTGTTGGATTCGGGCGAGCGGATGAACTTGGAGCTAGACTTGGAATTAAAGGCAATCATCCCGATCGCATTAAGGCAGCGGTTTTACATATTTTAACGAATGCGGCATTATCAGAAGGACATGTGTTTTTAGATGCGGAGCATGTTTTGCCAGATGTAAAAAAGATGCTAGAGCAAAGCCAATCTGAAGTAATTCCATATGAGTCAATTTCCGAAGCAGTTATTGAAATGCGTGAGGAAAGCAAAATTTGTGGTGAAGAAACAAGACTCTATTTACCGTCTCTTTATTTTAGTGAAATCGGGATAGCATCTAAAATAGTAGATTTGCTAAAAACAAATGAGTCTCAACAACGATTTTCAAAAGATGAAATTCGAAAAGCTATCGGTGAAGTTGAAGAGCGATTTGAAGTGTCCTATGCGGAGACACAAGTTCAGGCCATCGAATGTGCACTAAATTCATCTGTCATGATATTAACTGGGGGACCTGGTACGGGGAAAACTACTGTTATACGAGGTCTCGTAGAAGTCTATGCGGAACTTCATGGTTTATCCTTAAATCCAAAAGAATATGCGCAAAAAGAAGAGCCATTTCCAATTGTATTAGCAGCTCCAACAGGAAGAGCAGCAAAACGTTTAGCGGAATCAACGGACCTACCTGCCATGACAATTCATCGACTTCTTGGTTTTAATGGACAGGAAAAGGAAGAAGAGACTGAAAGGGAAGTTGAAGGGCGACTTATTATTATTGATGAGATGTCCATGGTAGATACGTGGCTAGCTCATCAATTACTAAAAAGCATAAGTGAAGATGCACAGGTAGTATTTGTTGGCGACCAAGATCAACTTCCACCTGTTGGACCTGGACAAGTATTAAAAGATTTATTAGCTTCCAAACAAATCCCAACAGTAGAATTAACTGATGTTTATCGACAGGCGGAAGGTTCAACAATAATAGAATTAGCCCATCAAATTAAAAAAGGTACTATTCCGCAAACATTAACAGATAAAACAACAGACCGCTCCTTTATTAAAGCATCTGCTGATCAAGTAGCAAATGTTGTAACTCAAATCGTAAAAAGTGCAATTACAAAAGGACAATCCATTCGAGATATTCAAGTGCTCGCTCCTATGTATAAAGGACCTGCTGGAATTGACATGTTAAATAAAAAAATTCAAGAACTTGTCAATCCAAATGTAGACGGCTCAAGGAAGGAACTTGCTTTCGGAGATGTGGTATACCGTATCGGCGATAAAGTATTGCAGTTAGTGAATCAACCTGAGAGTAATATCTTCAATGGGGATATGGGGGAAGTAATCGCAATAATCCGTGCAAAAGAGACGATCGAAAAACAAGATTTACTGGTTGTTTCCTATGATGGGAATGAAGTGACTTACCAACGTGGAGATTTAAATCAAATCACTTTAGCCTACTGCTGTTCGATTCATAAATCTCAAGGTAGTGAATTCCAAACGGTGATTATGCCAATAGTACGCGGCTATTCAAAAATGCTCCGTAGAAATCTTTTATATACAGGAATTACACGTGCCAAAAGCTTCTTAATCTTGTGTGGAGAACCTGATGTACTTTCAGCAGGTCTAGCAAAAACGGACGATTTACAACGATTAACGAGTTTAAGAGCGAGACTAAATCCAATGATGGTTGATGAAGTAATAGTTGAAGAAAAAAGTGACCACAATTCAGCAACAGTAAAGAAAGCTTTAACGGAGGAATCTATTCCAGTACCAAAAATAGAACAACAGGAAATGTTCAAGGTGCGCGGTAATGCTATGGAGCCCGTGTTAAATACTGAAACTGCACCATATATTCATCCTTTAATTGGAATGGAAGGCGTAAGCCCATATGATTTTTTGGAAGATGATTAATTTAGCTTATCAAATATTTAAAGGGATAAATTCCTTTTTAAGAAGAAAACACTATTTTTCTCAATTGAGAAGAATGGTGTTTTTTTATGTTTTGCCTACAATTAAAAAGAGTAGAAAATAGTCAATTAAATATGCTATTTCAAGACAGTTTGAAGAGTGAATAAAGGAAATAAAGATTTTGCTATACGACTTAACGAAAGATAAGTACAAATTAGAATTAGCAGTAGAATACTCACTTAATAATAAATATATCAGAGTTCGATGTCGGTATTTCGCAAATCTTTTGAATGACAAGTTTCCTCGAATTTACGCATAAATTTATTTGTATGACAAAACGAAAGGTGGAATGAAGTGTTCCATTCATCAATTTTTCATCCTATTACTCCAAGCTACCGTGTCATTACCGTAACGGGAAACAGTGAATTAACAGTTAGGCCGACGATTGCAGAAGTACAAATTGAAGTAAGTACACAAAATATGGATATAGCGACAGCGCAGAGAGAAAATGCTAGCCTTACTAATCAAGTCATTCAATCCCTTCTTGTTCTTGGTATTGATCGAGATGACATTCAAACTGCTTTTTTTAATGTAATGCCTCTTTATGATTATGTGGACGGACGTCAAGTATTTAGGGGGTATGAAGTTCGAAATGCTATAAACGTAACAGTAAGAAACTTAAGCGATGTAGGCGTTATTATTGATACTGCCATTCAGAATGGTGCCAATCGAATTTCATCTTTAAAGTTTAAAGTTGAGGATGAGTCACCCTATTATGAAAGAGCATTAAGCTTGGCAATTCAAGATGCTAATTCAAAGGCTAGTGCAATTGCACGTTCATTAGGGTTAAATTATATGCCCCAAGCAATTGAAGTAACAGAACAAAGTGTAGGAGGTCCTATTTTGTTCAAAACCGTTGCCTTTACGGAGCAAGCTATAGAAACACCAATTGAACCAGGAACCATAACAATCAATGCAACAGTTCAAGTGAAATATCAATACTAATAAATATATTGTATCAAAAAGTGTTAGACCATTGGTAACAGTAGAGGAAGTCTTTAATCTTGATAAACAATCTTAAAACGATTTTTCAAATTAAAAGTTAAAATTTATCAAATGCTACAGATGAAAACTATGTTTATAATAAAGTAAATTATTTGTTTTAAACCTAATTCTAAACGGAGGTACCCAATGGCAAAATACGAACAAAAAACTAAGCAAACAGATAATAGTGTGTTTGAATTTATTGAAAGCGTAGATAGCCCCCAAAAACGAGAAGATGCTTATAAATTGTTGCAAATCTTTGAGGAAACTTCGGGGTACGATGCGAAAATGTGGGGTCCCAGTATTATTGGGTTTGGATCTTATCATTATAAATATGCTACGGGTCACGAAGGGGATGCTCCATTAGTTGGGTTCTCACCAAGAAAAGCAAAAATTAGTTTATATTTTGCAACAGGAGATACAGAAAGAGAAGAGATTTTACAACGTTTCGGTAAACATACTACAGGAAAAGCATGTGTTTATATTAATAAAATCGCGGATATCGATGTAGAAGTGTTAAAAGAACTTATTGCTCAATCTATTACGTTTTTAAGAAAAATGTACCCAGAGGATTAATAAATAATTTGCTGAAACCTTTTATTCTGTAGCTCGTAAATGTAATAGTGAAAAACGATTAGATAGGAGAGCTTTGAATGTCATTTTTTAATAAAGTGTTAGCGAGTATTGGTATAGGTGCAGCTAAGGTTGATACGAAACTTGAAAAATCTTCATATGTTGCTGGAGAAACAGTCCGTGGTGAAGTAGAAGTATATGGTGGCAATATTGACCAACAAATTGATACAATTTATTTAACATTATATACGACTTATATTAAGGAAGTAGACGACAATAAATTCACAGCAACATCTCCAATTCAAAAATATAGAGTAAGTGAACCCTTTACTATTCAAGGTAATGAAACAAAGATTATTCCGTTTTCATTTGTAATTCCAATAGATGCACCAATTACAATCGGAGCAACAAGTGTTTGGGTTACGACAGAATTAGATATTCGCAGTGGTGCTGATGCAAAAGATAAAGACTTTATTGAAATTCGCCCGTCTAGAATTGCAACAGCAGTACTTGAAGAAGTCCAACAACTTGGTTTCAGATTAAGTAAAGCTGATTGTGAACAGGCATCTCGTCGATTCCGTGGTCATTATCCATTTGTTCAGGAATTTGAGTTTGTTCCATATAGTGGATTGTTCAGAGGGAGATTAGATGAACTTGAAGTTGTTTTTTTATCGCAAACAGAGCAGTCTGCAGAGTTATTACTACAAGTGGACCGTAAAGCAAGGGGGCTAGGAGGTTTCTTAGCAGAAGCATTGGATGCTGATGAAAGTTTCGTAAGAGTGTCAATTACACAACAAGATTTACATAATTTAAGTGATAAATTAAAACAAGTTATATCGCGCTACGCATAAATTAGATGTTATAATTGACACATTGAAATCATTTTCATATAATTTAGAGCAGAATATTGGAAAACAATGATGGAAAAAGTAAGTCAGTTACGCAGGTGGAAAGAAAGAGATTCCTTGGGCTGAAAGAATCTTCACGTAAGTATTGACTGAAAGCTAATCCAGAGTGCAGCTAATCCCTGCCGTTCACTTACGTTACAGTGCTAGAGAGACAGTTTAACTAGGAGTACACTTTGCAAATCGCATATCTACTATCTAAACTGTAACTAGGGTGGTACCGCGAAAACATTAACAATAGTCTTCGTCCCTTTTTGGGATGAGGGCTTTTTTATTTGCACTTACTGGATAGAATAAGCATATTAGGAGGCATTTACAAAAATGAAAGCAACAGAAATTCGTCGCAAATATTTAGAATTTTTCATTGAAAAAGGACATTCACAAGAACCATCAGCACCACTTGTTCCAATTAATGACCCATCATTACTATGGATAAACTCAGGTGTTGCTACATTAAAAAAATATTTCGATGGCCGAGTTATTCCAGATAATCCTCGAATCACAAATGCACAAAAGTCAATTCGTACTAACGACATTGAAAACGTAGGAAAAACAGCACGCCACCATACATTCTTTGAAATGTTAGGGAACTTCTCAATTGGTGATTACTTTAAAAAAGAAGCTATTCACTTTGCATGGGAGTTTTTAACAGATCCGAAATGGATGGGCTTCAACCCTGATTTATTATCTATTACGATTCATCCTGAAGACCAAGAAGCGTATGATGTTTGGAAAAATGAAATTGGTATTCCTGAGGAACGCCTTGTTCGTATTGAGGGGAACTTCTGGGATATTGGAGAAGGTCCTTCTGGTCCAAACTCTGAAATCTTCTATGATCGTGGTGAAGAATACGGAAATGATTCAGATGATCCTGAAATGTATCCAGGTGGAGAAAATGAGCGTTATCTTGAAATATGGAACTTAGTATTTTCTCAATTTAATCACAACCCTGATGGCACATATACTCCACTTCCAAAACAGAACATTGATACGGGTATGGGACTAGAGCGTATGGCTTCGGTAGTTCAGAATGTTCCAACTAACTTTGATACTGACTTATTTATGCCAATTATCGAAAAGATTGAACAGTTTGCAAATCGTTCATATAAACGCCCAGGAGAAATAGATTTAAAAGAAATCTTTGGTAGTGAAGAAGATATTAATACGCCATTTAAAGTCATCGCAGACCATATCCGAACTGTTGCATTTGCAATAGGAGATGGCGCTCTTCCATCAAACGAAGGTAGAGGCTATGTATTACGTCGTTTACTACGTCGTGCAGTTCGTTATGCAAAACAAATTGGAATTGAAAAACCATTTATGTTTGAGCTAGTTCCAACTGTTGGCGAAATTATGTCTGACTTCTACCCAGAGGTAAAAGAGAAAACAGAATTTATCCAACGTGTAATTAAAAATGAAGAAAATCGTTTCCACGAAACACTTGACGGTGGACTTGCAATCCTTTCAGAAGTAATAGAAAAGCAAAAAGCTGCAGGGTTAAACGTGATTCCAGGTGAGGATGCTTTCCGTTTATATGATACTTACGGATTCCCAATTGAATTAACAGAAGAGTATGCTGAGGAATCGGGAATGACGGTAGACCATGAAGGATTTGAAGTTTCAATGGAACAGCAACGTGAACGTGCACGTGTTGCTCGTCAAGATGTTGATTCAATGCAAGTCCAATCAGAAGTATTAGCAAATTTAAAACAAGAATCTAATTTCGTAGGATATGAAACATTAGAAACGGAAACATCTATTGTTGCAATGGTTGCCAACGGACAAGAAGTTCAAGTTGCTTCAGAAGGTGAAGAAGTGCTTGTGATTTTAGCAGAAACTCCATTCTATGCTGAAATGGGTGGACAGATTGCTGACCACGGTACAATTGGGAATGATGCATTTACAGCCTTTGTAAAAGATGTCCAAAAAGCTCCTAATGGACAACCTCTTCATACAGTAGTTGTAGAATCAGGTGAAATGAATCTTAATGATCAAGTTAAAGCAACGGTTGACCGTAATGAGCGTAATTTAATCGTAAAAAATCATACAGCTACTCACATTATGCAAAGTGCGCTTAAAGATGTATTAGGTGAACACGTTAATCAGGCAGGATCTTATGTAGGTCCAGACCGATTAAGATTTGACTTCTCTCACTTTGGACAAGTAACGAAAGAAGAGTTAGAACAAATTGAACGTATAGTTAATGAAAAAATTTGGGAAGATATCGAAGTAGTTATTGAAGAAATGCCTATTGATGAAGCAAAAGCAATGGGGGCAATGGCTTTATTCGGTGAGAAATACGGTGATGTTGTACGTGTAGTTCAAGTAAGTGACTATTCAGTAGAACTTTGCGGTGGGATTCACGTAAAACGTACTTCAGAAATTGGTTTATTTAAAATTATTTCTGAAGGTGGTATTGGTGCTGGCACACGTCGTATTGAAGCAGTTACAGGTAAGGGAGCTTATCTTGCAGTAAAAGAAGAAGAAGGAATTTTACACGAAGCTGCTGCACAATTTAAAGCTAATCCAAAAGATTTAGTGCAAAGAGTCACTGGTATACAATCAGAATACAAAGACTTACAAAAAGAAAATGAGTCTTTATCTCAAAAAATTGCAAATGCACAAGCAGGGGCTATTATAGACGCAGCTCAAAAAATTGGAGAAGTTACAGTACTATCTACAAGAGTAGATGCAAAAGATAATAATCAACTTCGTCAAATGATGGATGATTTAAAAACAAAGTTAGATCATGCAGTGATTGTACTTGGCGCAGCTGATGGTGATAAAGTAATGCTATGCGCGGGTGTCACAAAAGATATCGTAGGCGGGAACTACCATGCTGGTAATATCGTCAAATCTGTTGCAGAAAAATGCGGCGGTAAAGGTGGCGGTCGTCCGGATATGGCAATGGCTGGTGCGAAAGAAGTGTCTAAACTTGATGAAGCATTACAATCTGTGTATGATTACGTTAAATCGATATAATTCCTCTGATAGGGACAAGCTTTTTCGAGTTGTTCGCAAGCTAAATATTAAATATATTACAAAATAAATTATGTCGTTATTGAATGAATTAAAATATAAGTTATAATAGAGAAAATGGAGATGCGTACAAGATTTACCATTTCCTTATTTCTGAAAGCGAGGTGCTGGTCTTGAGTTCGTTTGATAAAACAATGAAATTTAGTTTTCCTGAAGAATCAATGGAACAAGAAGTGAAGCAAGTGATGTTAAAGGTATATGCCTCTTTAGAAGAAAAAGGGTATAATCCTACAAACCAAATTGTTGGTTATTTATTATCTGGTGACCCGGCATACATCCCTCGCCATCAGGACGCAAGAAACTTAATTCGAAAGCTCGAACGTGATGAAATTCTTGAGGAGCTTGTGAAATTTTATATTAGGAAGAATAATGAGGCTTAAATAAAATTATGAGAATTATGGGTTTAGATGTAGGTTCTAAAACAGTCGGCGTTGCAGTGAGTGATGCATTAGGTTGGACGGCACAGGGTGTTGAAACTGTTAAGATAGATGAAGAAGCTAGCGAATTTGGGATCGAACGTATAAAAGAACTAGTAGCGGAATATGCTGTTACAGAGTTTGTCGTAGGGTATCCCAAAAACATGAATAATACGATAGGTCCACGTGGAGAAGCTTCTGAGAATTATAAAAAGCTACTTGAAGAGACATTTCATCTACCCGTTACTTTATGGGATGAACGCTTAACGACTATGGCCGCGGAACGGATGCTTATCGAAGCAGATGTTAGCCGGAAAAAAAGAAAACAAGTCATTGATAAAATGGCAGCTGTTATGATCCTTCAGGGATATTTAGATAGTAAGAACTAACATTCACCAATGTGAATGCTAGTTCTATGCCCCGAAAGCCAAAGCGACAGGGGCAAGAGTTAATTCTATCCCAGAATGCCCCTGCGACAGGGAATATAAATCCGTCGCGTATGAGAATGTAAAATATTAAATTTAATGAAGAGGTGCCCAGTAATGGTAAATGAACACGAACACGATCACGAACATCGTCACATTACAATTGTAGATGAACAAGGAAATGAGCAATTATGTGAAGTCATTCATACATTTGATTCTGAAGAATTCGGAAAATCATATGTACTTTATTCAATCATTGGTGCTGATGAAGATGAAGACGGCCAAATTGAAATCTTCGCCTCATCATTTGTTCCATCTGAAAATGGAGAAGATGGAGAATTACAACCAATTGAAACTGATGAAGAATGGGATTTAATTGAAGATGTCCTTAATGCTCTTGAAGATCAACTTGATGACGAAGATGAAGAGTAATTAGTATTTAATAATTAAAAGGTAGGCAAGTCGCCTACCTTTTTTAACTTCAATCGCTAAAAAGCTCTTTTAATTTGTGGAATGAAGATGGGATAAGTTTTTACAGTAGGGTTTGGTTAGATAACCTAGATTGAAACTAAGAGCTTCAGGCCAAGAACGGCACTTACCACTGATAACGCCACTTTTAGTAGGTGAAGCGATATTTTTGTTCCGGCGAAAGCTAGCACACATTCGCAAATGCCAGGCGCATTTAATTAATTGGAGGTATTACAATGGAAGAAACTTTTAAAATTACATTAGAAGACGGTACTAATCAACAGTGTAAAGTCCTTTTTACCTATGATACAGATGAGTTATCATATGTACTTTATACCGCACTTGACGAAAATGGGAATGAAAGTGAAGAAGTTTCGGCACTTCGATATGAATTAGATGAAAACGGTCATATGACGAATTTCACTCCGCTTGAAACAGAAGAGGAATGGGATATGGCTGATGAGGTTTTAAGTACGTTAGCTGCTGAATTTGGTGATGCAGTTGGAGAATACTTCACTGTAGTTGACGAAAATGGAGAAGAGGCCATTTGTGAAATCATTCATCAGTTTGATCTAGAACAATTCGGGAAGTCTTATATTTTGTATACTTTTGCTGATCAAGATGAAGTGGGTGAAATTTTTGCTGCATCATTCATTGAGGGTGAAGATGGTGGAATAAACGAACTCCTTCCTATCGAAACAGATGAAGAATGGGCAGCAATTGAACAGGAAATCCAAACTTTAGAGACACAACAGTAAGCTGCAAATATAATAGAAAAAGACTTGGAAAGGCTACAATCTTTCTGAGTCTTTTTTTATGTAATTACGATTTTAGTGGTGCTAAGATTTCTATCTAAGTAAATTTTCCAAGGTTTGCACCTGTCACTACACTGCCACTCGTATTTGGCGCAGAACACCTTCGTTATTTGATTAATATAATTACAACTTATTAATGGCGTTGAACTTTCTAATGTTTGCACCTGTCACTACGCTTCCACTCGTTTTCGATGCAGAATACGTTAGTCTTGCAGAGCAAGACTAACGTATTTGTCACTTCTTGTGATTTCTTGTATTATTAAGAGATGTAAGGGAGGTAGCTATGGAAAAGGATACGAAAAAACAAGAAATGATTGATAAAATCAATACGCGTAAAAAAGAAGCGAAAGTTGTTCGGCGCATTGTTACTATCGTAACATTAGTCGTTATACTTATTATAGGAATTGTTGGAATTACTGGCTACAATTACGTGACTTCAGCGTTGGAACCGATTGATCCAAATTCTACAAAAGGAATTGAAGTAGAAATTCCAATTGGATCTGGAATAAGTACAATAGCATCTATACTTGAAACAAATGGAATTATAAAAAATGCACGTATCTTTAAATATTATACAAAATTTAAAAATGAATCTGAGTTTCAGGCAGGAACATATGAACTAACACAAGCCATGACGTTGGATGAAATAATTGAAAGTTTAAAAACAGGGAAGGTTTATCGTGAACCGGTGTTTACTGTTGCGGTGCCTGAAGGGTTAACACTTGATCAAATTTCAAAAATCATTGAAAAAAATACAAAGTTTACAGCAAAAGAATTTATGGAAAGAGTTAATAATCCAGAATTCATTCAAAGTATGATGAAAACTTACCCATCATTAATTTCAGAGGATGTTTTAGCCGGAAACATAAGGTATGCATTGGAAGGGTACTTATATCCAGCAACTTACGGATTTTATGAGGCTGATCCAAAACTCGATGAGATCATTTCAACGATGATTTCTCAAACAAATGATGTCATTAAACAATATGAATCAATTTTAGAAGAGAAACAAATGACTGTGCATGAATTATTAACGTTCGCATCGTTATTAGAAGAAGAGGCTACTGCTCAAACAGACCGAGAAACAATTGCAAGTGTATTTTATAATCGTTTAGAAATTGAAATGCCCCTTCAAACAGATCCCACAGTTTTATATGCTCTAGGTTCTCATAAAGAAAGAGTACTTTATGAAGATTTAGAAGTTAAAAATCCATATAACACATATGTAAATCAAGGTTTACCACCTGGCCCAATTGCAAATGCTGGGCAAGTTTCAATTGAAGCAGCATTAAGTCCATCTGAAACTGAGTATTTATATTTCTTAGCAGATAAAAAAGGCATGAATCATTTTGCAAAGACTTATGATGAACATTTACTAAATATAGATAAATATTTAAAATAACAAACTTAGAAGGAAACGGATTAAGTCAATTATCTTAGAATTAAGTATAGTTTTAGTATTATTCTTAGATTCTGATGAAAAGATTATTCGCTTTCCTTCTATTTTCGTGCTATTATAGATTGTGATTTTTTGTTCAATTGTAGACAAATGTAAATTACCAAAAAATTTTTTGGTCTTTTTTTTTGACGGATAGGAAATGATAAATTTTTTATGAAATTGTTATTAGTAAAACATCAACTCGTACCCAACTTGCCAAAGTTGTGTTTTTAAATTGGGCCAGTTTTTGTTGGTCATAAACGATATGAAGGAGTTCTAGCATAATGGAATTTTCAAATGCTTATATTGAAACCTTCATTCATCCACGTAACGACTTGCTACTAGAAATGGAAAGATATGCAATGGACAACCATGTTCCGATTATGCAACTTTCAGCAATAGAGGCATTAAATCAATTACTTCGCATTCAAAAACCTTCTAGTATCTTAGAAATTGGCACTGCAATTGGCTATTCTGCTATGCGAATGGCACTTGCATTACCCAATTGTTCGATCGTGACGATTGAAAGAGATCATGAACGTGTTGAAATTGCGAAAAAATTTATTTCACGCTCAGAAGTAGCAAACCGAATTACGGTGATTGAAGGAGACGCGTTGGAAGTAGAGGTTGAGGATATTTCATCTACTTTTAATGCTGTTTTTATTGATGCGGCAAAAGGTCAATATCAACGTTTCTTTGAAAGATATTCACCACTTGTCCCATCAGGTGGTGTTATTTATATTGATAATATGTATATGCACGGATTATCAGATTTGGATTTAAAAGATGTCCCTAGAAGAAAAAGGACAATGATACGAAATCTTAAAAATTTTGCTGACTGGATTATGCATCATCCAGATTATATTTGCTCATTTTTCCCAGTTGGTGATGGGTTGTTAATTTGTTTAAAGAGGTGACGTAAGTTGAAAAAACCAGAATTATTAGTGACGCCGAAATCAATTGACCATATTAAAGAGTTAATTAAAGCGGGTGCAGATGCATTTGTAATCGGTGAACAAAAATTTGGATTACGCTTAGCAGGCGAATTTAATGTAGAGCAGGTCGCGGAAAGTACAAAACTAATACAAGATGTGGGGAAAAAAGTTTATGTTGCAGTTAATGCAATATTTCATAATGACCGTTTAGATGCATTAGATGAATATTTAAAAGAAATGCAAAAAATTGGTGTAGATGCATTAATATTTGGTGACCCAGCTGTTGTAATGGCAGTTCGTGAATTGGGTATTACCATTCCACTTCACTGGAATCCAGAAACAATTGCAACAAACTGGTTCCAAGCAAATTATTGGGGAGAGCGCGGCGCAACACGTGCTGTTCTTGCTCGTGAACTTTCGTTAGATGAAATCTTAGAAATAAAAGAAAATTCAAATGTAGAAGTAGAAGTACAAGTTCATGGGATGACTTGTATGTTTCAATCAAAACGTTCATTATTAGGGAACTACTTCTTATATCGCGATGAAGTAATGGAAATAGCAAATAGAAAAGAAAATAAAAATATGTTCTTACATGATAAAGAACGTAAAAATAAGTATCCAATTTATGAAGATATTAATGGTACACATATTTTTTCACCAAATGATATGTGTTTAATTGATGAATTGACGGAGCTTCTAGAAGCTGGAATAGATTCATTAAAATTTGATGGTGTTCTTCAAACTGAAGAATATATCGTAACGGTAACAAAACTATATCGTCAAGCAATTGACGCATACTACCACAATGGCGAAGATGCTTATGACGATATTAAAAATGAATTATTCGAACAAATTGAAGCAATCCAACCCAAATTACGTCCATTAGATACAGGATTTATTTTTAAGGAAACAGTTTACTAAGAAAGGAGCGTCTCTAATGCTTCAATTAATAGAAAATGAAAAAATACGTGAAACAGTTAATGGAAAACGTGTTATTACAAAAAAACCTGAATTACTTGCACCTGCAGGAAGTTTAGAAAAATTAAAAATTGCTGTTCATTACGGAGCTGACGCAGTATTCATTGGTGGACAAGAGTTTGGGTTACGTTCTAATGCTGGTAATTTTACAATCGAAGAAATACGTGAAGGTGTTGAATTTGCCAAAAAATATGGAGCAAGCATATATGTAACAACGAATATTTTTGCCCATAACGAAAATATGGATGGCTTAGAAGAATACCTTCGTGCAATTGCAGATTGTGGTGTCCGAGGTATTATTGTAGCCGATCCATTAATTATTGAAACTTGTAAGAAAGTAGCTCCTGAAGTAGAGGTCCATTTATCAACTCAGCAATCTTTATCGAACTGGAAAGCAGTGAAATATTGGAAAGAAGAAGGGCTACATCGTGTAGTACTTGCACGTGAAGTTGGTGCAGAAGAAATGCTTAAAATGAAAGAAGAAGTCGATATCGAAATCGAGGCATTTGTTCATGGAGCAATGTGTATTGCGTACTCAGGACGTTGCGTATTATCAAATCATATGACTGCTAGAGACTCAAACCGAGGTGGTTGCTGTCAATCCTGTCGATGGGATTATGATTTATATGAAAATGTAGATGGTGCAGAAAAAGCTTTATTTAGCGATGATGATGCCCCATTTGCAATGAGTCCCAAAGATTTAAAGTTAATTGAATCTATTCCACATATGATTGAACTAGGAATTGACTCACTTAAAGTTGAAGGGCGTATGAAATCAATACACTATATTGCGACAGTTATTTCTGTTTATCGTAAAGTCATTGATGCTTATTGTGCAGATCCTGAAAACTTTACAATTAAAAAAGAGTGGTTAGAGGAGCTTGACCGTTGTGCAAACCGTGCAACAGCATCTAGTTTCTTTGAAGGTGAGCCAAGTTATGAACAACAAATGTTTGGATCACACGCAACAAAATTAAAATGGGATTTCGCTGGTTTAGTACTTGATTATGATCAAGATACTCAGTTAGTTACTTTACAACAACGCAACTACTTTAAGTCAGGCGATACAATTGAATTTTTTGGTCCGGATCTTGACACATTCACAATGGAAGTAGGCCAAATTTGGGATGAAAAGGGTAATGAGTTAGAAGTAGCAAATCATCCTCTACAAATTGTGAAGTTTAAAGTAAATCGTCCATTATTTAAAAACAACATGATGCGAAAGGAGAATAAATAAATGAGCGAGCAGCGCCCCTTAGTAATAGGGATAGCAGGTGGTTCATGTTCAGGTAAAACGAGTGTGACACGTGCCATTTATGATGTTTTCAGAAATCATTCTGTTGTTGTTATTGAACAGGACTATTACTACAAAAATCAAGATCATTTAACCTTTGAAGAACGTTTAGAAACTAACTATGACCATCCATTGGCATTTGATAATGATTTATTAATTGAACACTTGAATGCCCTACTACAACATAAATCAATAGAAAAACCAGTATATGATTATGTCAATCATACGAGATCTAAAGAAAGCATTCATGTTGAGCCTAAAGATGTCATTATTCTTGAAGGTATTCTAGTTCTTGAAGACAAACGTCTAAGAGATTTAATGGATATTAAATTATTTGTTGACACTGATTCAGATTTACGTATAATTCGACGTATGGAAAGAGATATTAAGGAACGTGGTAGAACAATTGAATCTGTCATTGAACAATATATAACAGCTGTTCGCCCGATGCATAATTTATTTATCGAACCTACAAAAAGATATGCAGATGTCATTATCCCAGAAGGTGGAGAGAACGAAGTAGCAATTGACTTAATGGTTACAAAAATTAAAACTATTCTTGAAACAAAGTCAATTGTGTAATATGATGATGGAGTATTGGGATTTTTTACATGTTATTTTTATCTCAGACACTATTTCAATCTAAAAAGTTACTCTTGCGCCTTCTCGTCGCAAAGTACATCTCTGAGAGAATTAATTGCATGTTGAACTAAATTTCATTTAACAATTGTATAAGAACTGACGAAGAAATTCGGTTAATAGTTAAGTTAGCAAAAAGCCTTCTAATGGCTATGTTTGCTTCATATGCTTAACTACTAACCGGGTTTTCTACTACTATTACACTTTTTTATTATGTAAGGAAACCGTTTGCAATCAAATCTACATAAGTGTAAAGTAGGTGTCTAAACCGACAAAAGAGAGATTTAAGGAGTGAATTGTCTTGTCAAACGAAAAACAATATCCTATGACATTGGCTGGAAAACAGAAATTAGAGGATGAATTAGAGTACTTAAAAACAGTTAAACGTAAAGAAGTTGTTGAGCGTATTAAAATAGCTCGCAGTTTCGGTGATTTATCTGAGAACTCAGAATACGATTCTGCAAAAGAAGAGCAAGGCTTTGTAGAAGGTCGTATTTCAAATATTGAATCTATGCTACGTAATGCTGTAATTATTGAAGAAGCAGAAGGTACAAGCGATATCGTAACACTTGGAAAAACTGTTACATTCATTGAACTTCCAGATGGTGATGAAGAAGAATATACGATTGTCGGTTCTGCTGAAGCAGATCCTTTCGAAGGACGTATTTCTAATGACTCTCCAATTGCAAGAGCTTTATTAGGACATAAAGTGAATGACGTTTTAAAAATATCTACTCCTGGTGGAGATATGGAAGTTCGCATCGTTTCAATTAAGGCCGATCGCTAATATTTTAATAACGAAAAGATACATCATTGAAGACTCAAAAGGTTACTCCTTTGGGTCTTTTTTAATGTCAAGTTGTAATCATTAACTCTTTGTGCTCGCACCCAAACTCTACCGATAGTTGAAGCACGAGAGTTCCTTTTTTTTCGAATTAATGTAATATAAGTCGTTCTGTTATCAATTGTAATTTTTATATAACAAATGAATTAAAATTGGTAACATTTATGTGTTTTAACGATAATTACTGATAAAATGGAAGTGAATTCATTCTAGGAGGAATAAATGAATGGGAAACAATGAATTTGATTCGAAGAATCGTTCGAGATTATCAAAACGTGAACAAAGGAAAAAACGACCGAAAAAATCCGATAAACTGTTAAATGTACTTATTGCCATAGTTTCAATATTAATTATTGCAAATCTGGTTTTTCTTTTCACAAAAGATGACGAGACAGAAGTTGCATCTGAAAATAAAACTCAAGCTGAAAAATATCTTCAAGGAAAAAATCAATCACCAAAAAGTGAGGAAATAGTAAGCGAAGAAGAAGGTGAAGAAGAACAATCATCTTCTGATAAAACAGTAGTTTCTGCGAAAAACGAGGATCAGACGGAAGAAAAAGAACAATCAGTAAATCTTCCTACAAAATTAACTACACATAAGTCTTCAGATCCACAAGTGAAGCAAGAAGTTGTAGATTCTAGTTGGCAACCAACACCTACTAAGCAAACAGGAGAACATGTTTCTGTTTACAGGGAAGGTCATGTGGATTATGAAGAAAAACTAGTTACGTTTCGTAATGCAGTTAATTTAGAGGAAAACAATGTTATTTACTGGTCAGTTCGTAATAATGGCAGTAGTAACTCATCTATTGCAGTCATTTCATCTAAGGATGAATCACAAAAATACAGAGTTAGTATTGAATGGATAGAAAATGAAGGTTGGAAACCAGTGAAAGTTGAAGAATTAAAGTAAGTTGATGGTGCATATTTTGCACAGGGTTAGGAACAAACTATTGACGAAAGCTTACCTTTTCTTTATCGTAAGAAATAGTGCTGTAAAGTATTGGAGGATTATCTAATGAAAGTTGCAATTATTGGTGCAATGGAAGAAGAGGTAGAAATTTTAAGGGAATCACTTTCAAACGCGAAGGTGACAACAATTGCTAATAGTGAATTTACCACTGGTACTTATGAAGGAAAAGAAATTATCCTATTGAAAAGTGGTATTGGGAAAGTAAATGCTGCAATGTCAACTACCGTTTTATTATATGAATTTAAACCTGATGTCGTCATTAATACGGGTTCAGCAGGTGGATATGACCCAGAATTAGAGGTGGGTGCTGTTGTCATCTCAAAAGAAGTTCGACACCACGATGTAGATGTTACAGCGTTTAATTATGAAATCGGGCAAGTGCCACAACTGCCAGCTGCTTTTCCAGCTGATGAACGATTAATTAATATTGCACAAGAATCGGTATCTGAGATAGGGGAACATCAATTTGGAGTCGGACTAATTTGTTCTGGAGATGTCTTCATGAGTAATCCTACCCGTGTTGAACAAGTAAGATCTTACTTCCCAGAAATGAAGGCTGTTGAAATGGAAGCGGCTGCTGTGGCACAAGTGTGTTATCAATTCAAAACACCATTTGTTGTAATTCGTGCACTATCAGATATTGCTGGAAAAGAATCAAATATAAGTTTTGACGAGTTTTTACCAATTGCTGCGAAACATTCATCAGAAATCGTGTTAAAGACAATTACAAAATTATAATCAATTAATCAAAAAATATTGAAGTTGTGCAAAAAGATACAGTATTATTTAGTTAAAGATGGTACGATAATTGTAAAATAAACCAAAGGGAGGGAAATTTTGTGCTTATACTAATGGCTGCTTCAGTAGCAGTAACAACAATTATTGGAATTGTGGTATTTTATGGTACAAATGTAGAAACGCACGATTAATAAATAAAATTTTTAGCTCATTTAAGACTGTTACTTAGTCTTAAATGAGCTTTTTAAATTTTTTATATTTCGGTGATAGATAAAAACAGTCTATGAAAGTCACAACTAATCTCACAACGAGTAGTTAAATTTACTTGAGTTCTTTTTCACGTTCTCTTTCTTTTTCCTTTTCTTTTTCAATTTGATTGTGTTTAAATTGTTGATACAATTTTACAAGTGCTCTTTTTTCAATTCGAGAAACATAACTTCTAGAGATTTTTAATTTCTGGGCAATTTCTTTTTGGGTTAGAGGATCATTATTATTTAATCCATAACGATAAACAATAATTTCTAGTTCACGTGGTTCTAAAGTATTTAAATATTCGTACAACTGTTCAAAGCTTTCTTTCTGTTCGATTTTTTCAATTGCGGGTTGTTCATCAAGCTGAAGTAAGTCTCGGATTTGTAAAGATTGTCCTTCCTTATCCACTCCGATTGGCTCAAAAAGGGATACGTCTTTTTGGACCTTCTTTTGTGCACGTAAATGCATTAAAATCTCATTTTCAATACAACGAGCTGCATAAGTAGCAAGCCGTGTCTTTTTATCAGGAGTATAACTACTAACCGCTTTCATTAATCCGATGGTACCAATAGAAATATAATCATCTAATTGTTCATGTTGAGGGTGGAATTTTTTAACAACGTGTGCGACTAGTCTCATATTCCGTTCAATTAAATCTAACCTTGCTTGTTCATCACCCTGCATAAACCTTTCTATAGCTTTCGCTTCTTCTTCTTTTGTAAATGGTCGATGAAATGCCTGCCCTTTTAGATAGCCAAGGAAAGTCGGTATATCTAACCATAGCTGCATTAAAGACGCAAAGATTCCGCTCAGGTACGTCATCCTTTCCTCTTTTTCGACATTATATGATAAGGTGTATGCGAAAATGAGAATTATAGCGAAATCAATGCAAAAAAAACGATGCAACCTTTTATCTGATTGCATCGTCTAATTTATATTTTTTTTATTGAAAATGTTCTAATCATTAAAATTGCAATGATTGGGACAAGGAACATGTAAAACACAGATCCAACGAATGGAATAAGTAAAAATGAAATTGTCAAAAAAGTACCTGCTGCTGTGATTGGTAGACCAACAAAATATCCTGTTGATTCTGTTATATTAAAACGAGCTAATCGGAAAGCACCACAAGCAATATAAAGAATTGTCATAATCATACCTGCAACTTCAAAATCTACTAGAACATTTTGGTACATAAGAAGGGCCGGCGCAACACCGAATGATATAATATCACTCATCGAATCTAATTGCTTACCTAATTCTGATTCTTGATTATATTTACGGGCAATTTTGCCATCATACCGATCTAAAAACGCGGCAATGAAAATAAAGAGTACACTATAACTATAAGCTCCATTTAATGTAGCCATAATTGAGGCTCCACCAAATGATAAATTACAAAGTGTAATGAAATTCGCAACATGAGATTTCAATTTCTTAACTGTGGTATCCACCATATGCAAAAGAAACATGGGGAAACACTCTCCTTTGCACTAATAATATTTATCTATTATACTTCGAAAAAGTATAAAATGTAAGTCGGACATAATAATACCAATTGCTATTAATCCGAACTTGAAAGCATATTACTTTTATAACTTTAACTTGTGGTTAGAATAAAACTAATGGAAGTATTAGCTTATACTGTGTAAAACAATCGTTAACTTTTAAAATTATTATTAAGGAATAATGTATATTAGATAATCTCGGGGGAACAAGATGAAGGAAAAAATCTACCAACGTTTAATAGAATTATCAAATGGAAAAATTAGCTCAATCGTATTAAAAAGAATCACTTCATCATCACTTAGTAAAAATCTTATTCATAACTTTACTAAAGTATACAATATTGATATGAATGAGGTTTCGAAAGATGTTAATTATTTTTCTAGTTTACAGGATTTTTTTGTACGGACATTAAAAGAAGGTGTACGTCCTATTAATCATGATGATGATTGTTTTATTAGTCCTGTTGATGCTAAAATTGAATCCTTTGGTGATATTAAGAGTGATGCTGTTTTTACTGTCAAAAATAAATATTATTCATTACATGACTTACTTGGGAATGCTGAAAGTGCTGAAAAATATATAAACGGGAAGTTCGTTGTCTTTTACTTAAGCCCCGCGAATTACCATCGTGTTCACAGTCCATTAGATGCTACAGTCATCCGCCAATTTGTACTTGGAAGGAAGTCTTATCCAGTAAATCAATTGGGTTTAAAATATGGGAAAAAGCCAATAAGTCATAATTATAGACTAATTAGTGAATTACAGTATGATGATGAAAAATTTTTTACTCTAGTGAAAGTTGGTGCGATGTTTGTTAATTCAATTGAGTTAACAAATAGAACAACAACGTGGAAAAAAGGAGAAGAGGTAGGCTATTTTTCATTTGGTTCTACCGTTGTATTATTATTTGAGAAAAATACAATCAAATTTACAAATAATGTTCAAAAAGGGCATACTGTGAAAATGGGAGAAACAATAGCAATTATGGTATAATTTTAGCATTGTCTAACTTTATTCATTGGGGGGTATTCCCCAATGAATAAAGTTAAAGCCTCCGGTGGAGACATGCAATTTTCAAAGAATTTTCCTTCGCAAGCAAGGGAAAATTCTGGGCGCAAAAGTTTTGACTGTGACGAAGCTTTCGACAGTCGCAAATACGCCAAGGGCATGTGATTTTATTATTCACATAAAAGTTGTACTAGCATTTTGAAAAAAGAAGGGAACTTATGAATTTTGGCTAAATTTTTATTACCAGATGAATTTGTTAACACTGTATATGAAATTACGCCTGAGAAATTAAAAGATCTCGGGATTAAAGGTATTATTACGGACTTAGATAATACATTAATTGAATGGAATCGCCCGGATGCTACAGAAGAAATTGCAGAATGGATGAAAATGCTGCAAGATGCAGGTATTAAAATTATTATTGCTTCGAACAACAATGAAGAACGTGTAAAGCGTTTTGCGGACCCTCTTGGAATCCCTTTTATTCATAATGCAAGAAAGCCTTTAGGTTCTGCATATTTAACTGCATTAGTTAAATTAAGATTACGTAAAAATGAAGCTGCAATGGTAGGCGATCAAATGCTAACCGATGTGCTAGGTGCGAATCGTCTAAACCTATATACATTTTTAGTGCGTCCTGTAGCGGATTCAGACGGTTTAGTAACGAAGTTTAATCGTCTAGTAGAGCGACGAGTATTTAATTATTTAAAACGAAAAGGTATTAAAACTTGGGAGGAACAGTAATGATTGAAACACCATCATGTATCGGTTGTGGGGCAGAAATCCAAACAGAAAATCCGAATGAATTAGGATATGCACCACCTTCATCTTTAGAAAAGGAAACAATCATTTGCCAACGTTGCTTTCGGTTAAAAAACTATAATGAAATCCAACCAGTAAGTTTAACAGATGATGATTTTCTACGTATTTTAAATGGTCTTGGAGAACAAGAAGGTCTTATTGTAAAAATTGTAGACATATTTGACTTTAATGGTAGTTGGCTACCTGGACTGCATCGTTTCGTAGGAAAAAATCCAGTGCTTCTGGTTGCGAATAAAGCAGATTTATTACCGAAATCAGTTAAGCCTAAAAAAGTGGTTAATTGGTTAAAAAGAGAAGCAAAATCGCTTGGACTACAACCGATTGATGTATTACTTGTTAGTGCACATAAAGGTTTGGGGATGGGTGAAGTAATTGATGCTATTGAAACGCATAGACAAGGAAAAGATGTTTTCGTGGTGGGTTGTACAAATGTAGGTAAATCAACTTTTATTAATCGAATCATTAAACAGGCAACAGGTGAAGGGAATGTTATTACCACTTCACATTTCCCTGGTACAACATTAGATATGATTGAAATTCCGCTTGATGATGGTGCTGCACTGTATGATACGCCAGGGATCATTAATCATCACCAAATGGCCCACCATATTGATTCAAGTGAACTGAAATTTATTACGCCGAAAAAAGAAATAAAACCGAAAGTATACCAACAGAACGAAGGACAAACGTTATTTATTGGAGCCCTTGCTCGATTTGATTTTATTAAAGGTGAACGATCTGCGTTTACAATTTATGCGGCGAACGACCTACCTATTCATCGTACGAAATTAGAAAGAGCAGACAGCCTTTATTCCGAACATAAAGGTGAATTATTAGCCCCACCATCCAAAGAATATATAGATCAATTACCTGAATTAGTGCGACATGAATTTTCCATTAAAGAAGGTAAGACTGATGTTGTTATTTCAGGGTTAGGATGGATTACAGTACAACATCCAAATGTTGTAGTTGCTGCACACGCTCCAAAAGGTGTAGAAGTATTTATTAGACCATCATTGATTTAGCAAAGAGAGATATACTAAGAGTGAGAGAGAAAGAGGATGAAGGGAAATGAAGAAATGGTTTGCTGTTATTGGTGATCCGATTGTACATTCCAAATCACCAGAAATGCATAATAGTTGGTTTCAAGAACTAAATATTGATGCGGCATATTTGCCGCTTCATGTAATTCCAGAACAATTAGAACAAGCTGTGAAATCATTGAAGCTTTTAGGCGCAAGTGGATGGAATGTCACAATCCCACATAAAGAAACTATCATTCCTTTTTTAGATGAGCTAGATGAGACAGCAAAAAAAATGGGTGCAGTAAACACAGTTGTTCGTCTATCAGATGGAAAACTAAAAGGCTATAATACAGATGGCTCCGGTTTTGTACATTCACTTGAAGAACAAGTAGGTACTGACCATCGTGATAAAAAGGTTTTATTAATAGGTGGAGGTGGCGCATCTCGTGGGATTGCCTTTGCCCTGAAACAATTTGGCTATCAAGATATAACCATCACAAACCGTACAGTTGCTAAAGCTCAAACCATCATTTATGAACTTGGTGTTGGAAGAGCGATTTCATTGGAGGAAGCAACTGAATCATTAAATGACTTTGGTATCATTATACAAGCAACATCTGCTGGATTGAAAAGTGATTTTTCACTTCCAATATCTTTAGATAAATTAATTACAGGGGCAATTGTTGCCGATATTGTGTATAATCCTTTAATGACCCCATTTTTAGAAGATGCTAAAAAAAATGGGGCGGTCATTGTGAATGGATTAGGGATGTTTGTTCATCAAGGTGCTATTGCGTTTAAATATTGGCTAGACGAGTATCCAAATACAAGTTCAATGATAAAGAAATTAACAGAACAATTAAAGTGAAGATGTCTTAAGTAGAAGGGATCTTCGTAGGAGGAAATAAGTAATTTATGCTAACAGGCAAACAAAAACGTTTTTTACGTGCAGAAGCACATCATTTAACACCAATCTTCCAAGTAGGTAAAGGTGGGGTTAATGAACAGATGCTACGTCAAATTAGTGAGGCACTTGAAGTTCGTGAATTAATAAAAGTACGCATTTTAGATAATTGCGAAGAAGAAAAGCATGATGTAGCAGAAGCACTTGCTAAGGGAACTCGTGCAGAACTTGTACAATTAATTGGCTTAACGGTCGTTTTATATAAAGAATCTAAAAATAATAAAAAGATTGTATTACCAAAAGTCGAAAAGAAATAAGGTGTACTCATATGAAAAAGGTTGGCATTATCGGAGGTACATTTAATCCTCCTCATATCGGACATTTAATTATGGCGAATGAAGCATATTATGCATTACAGCTTGATGAAGTCCGATTTATGCCAAATGCTATTGCACCACACAAGCTAATGAGTGATGACGCATCAATGGAGAATCGGCTAAAAATGGTTGAATTAGCTACCAAGGCGTACCCTTATTTTAAAGTTGAAAGAATTGAGCTTGAACGTGGTGGAATTTCGTATACTTATCATACAATGGTTGCTTTGTGTGAACGTGAGTCGGATGTAGAGTTTTATTTTATTATTGGTGGCGATATGATCGATTCGTTACATACATGGCATGAAATAGATAAATTAAGTAAAATTGTTCGTTTTATTGGATTCAAACGTCCTGGTACAAAGGCTGAAAATAAATTTGATGTAACAATGGTAGAAGCACCCGAAATCGATCTGTCGTCTACTTTAATCAGAAACCGTTTTCGAACGGGTGGTACATTAAAATTTTTATTACCTGAAGATGTAGAGATGTATATTCGAAAGGAAGGTCTTTATGGGACGCGATGAATACTTAGCTGCAATTAAACCACGTATGCCCGAAAAAAGATACATTCATACAATTGGTGTTATGGAAACGGCGATTTATCTTGCTCAGAAATATGGGGAGAATGTAAATTCCGCTGAAACTGCAGCCATCTTACATGACATTGCAAAATATGCTGATGAAGATTGGATGCGTCAAATTGTTAAAGAACATAAATTAGATCCAAAACTATGTGACTGGGGTTCTGAAATATTACATGGCCCAGTTGGTGCTTGGATTGCTGAAACTGAATTCAATATCCATGATGTAGACATACTAAACTCGATTCGATTTCATACTACAGGTCGTGCAGGGATGTCGAAATTAGAAAAAATTATTTATATAGCAGATATGATCGAACCGAACCGGAAATTTGATGGAGTTGAAAAATTGCGTAAAAAGGTAGAGGTTGATTTGAATAAGGCGATGCGTGCATGTATTCGTCATTCAATTGCCTTTTTAGTACACTCAAAGCAACCAATTTTCCCGGTATCGATCGAGTGCTACAATGATGTTATTTCGTCCGATACTACAGCTTAATAGTTGTATAAAAACTCCTGTAGAGCTACTACAGCGAGGAATAGTTGATTATAGAGAGGAAAAGTGAGAATGACCGAAAACGAAAAATTACTACAAATTGCTTATAAAGCGATTGATGATAAACATGGAGAAGATATTGTTGTATTAAATATGCAAGGTATTTCTCTTTTAGCTGATTATTTCATTATTTGCCATGCTAATTCAGATCGACAAACACAAGCGATTGCACGCGAAGTGCAAGAGAAAGCACAAGAAAATGGTTATAATGTGAAACGAGTAGAAGGTTTTGATTCTGCACGTTGGATTTTAGTTGATTTAGGTGACGTCGTAGCTCATATTTTCCATAAAGATGAGCGAGTATTTTATAATTTAGAGCGACTTTGGGGAGATGCTCCTCAATTAGATGCGCCATCTTACGAATAATGAGCAGTTACGGAAGATTTGCTGATTTTTACGATGAACTTATGCAGGATATCCCTTATGAGAAATATGTTGAATGGGTTGTAAACCATGCACCAAGTGATCATTATTCAAACCTTTTAGATGTTGGTTGTGGTACCGGGACTCTTGCATTATTGTTTCATACACAAGGTTATCAAGTGAGTGGCATAGATCTATCTGAAGAAATGCTTAGTGTTGCTTATTCAAGGGGACAAGAGCTTGGGGCTTCAATCCCATTTTTTGCGATGTCAATGGATGAACTAGAAGGTTTTGCGGATCTTGATGTTATTGTAATTCCAATCGATTCAATCAATTACTTACAAGAAGAAACTGCAGTTTACGAAACATTAAAGCGTATGTATAACGCTTTACGAGATGGTGGTCAATTATTTTTTGATGTACACTCTCTTTTTAAAATGAATGAGGTTTTTATGTCGGGCCCTTTTACATATGATGATGGTGAATTATTGTATGTTTGGCATACAGAAGAAGGAGAAGAGGTTCATTCTGTTTTTCATCAAATGACATTCTTTGCTATAGACGAAAAATCTGGTTTATTTGAACGTTTTGATGAAGAACATTATCAACGAACTTTTCCAATAAAAACCTATGTAAATTGGCTAAAAGAAGTTGGATTTTCACATATAGAAATTACTTCTGATTTTACAGAAGATGTGCCAACTGAATATAGTGAAAGAATATTTTTCCGAGCAGTAAAATAAACATCTTTTCAAATGAAGGTAAATTATGTATATTAGAGATGTCTCCATATGATTTACCTTCTGGCGAAAGGGTGTTTTTTATAATTCAAAAAATCATTGGTAAATATGGAAAAAAGATGCTGTTCCCCAGGCATTCTTTGTTTATTAATCCTCTTTTATTTTTCACTTCAACAAAAAGACTCATCTAAAACCACTGAAGAGTTAATTACAACAATTCCACAAGTTAATGAACAAACAAAACAATTGAGTAATGACCAAACAAATAATGAACAAAATGAAATAGTTTCAAATAAACAGGTAATTGTCGATGTTAAAGGTGCTGTAAAATTCCCCGGAGTCTATCAATTAACCTCAGAGGAAAGAGTAATAGACGCCATCACTTATGCTGGTGGTTATTTAGAAGAGGCAGAAACACGCTATATTAATCATGCGCAAAAGTTACTAGATGAAATGGTCATCTATATACCTAAAAAAGGGGAGAGCCTTGATGAAATGCAATCCATTGGACAAGGGGTTCATTCTACATCATTTAATTCAAACGCAAGTCCGTCATCAGGCGATCTAGTGAATTTAAATACGGCGGATGAAACGGCTCTCTCTACATTACCAGGAATCGGCCCTTCTAAAGCTCAGGCAATATTGGCATATCGTGATGAAAATGGCTCTTTTAAATCAATCGATGAATTAAAGAACGTCTCTGGAATTGGTGAAAAAACGTTTGAGAAATTGAAAGATTCCATCGTTGTTAAATAATCAAATAATTACAACATTGCATATATAGCATTTTACTACTAAACTTAAACTATATATCGTAATGGAGGTAGTCATATGGAGCGCATTACATGGGATCAATTTTTCATGGCACAAAGCCATTTATTAGCACTTAGAAGTACATGTTCGAGGTTAGCAGTTGGTGCAACCATTGTACGCGAAAATAGGATAATTGCAGCAGGATATAATGGGTCCATCTCTGGGGATGAACATTGTATTGAGAAGGGTTGTTATGTAGTGGACAATCATTGTATTCGTACAATCCATGCGGAAGTGAATGCATTATTACAATGTGCAAAGTATGGTACACCTACTAAAGATGCAGATCTTTATGTAACTCATTTTCCGTGTTTATCTTGTTCGAAATCAATTATCCAATCAGGCATAAAGAATGTCTATTATGCTAGTGATTATAAAAATAATCCTTATGCTTTAGAACTTTTTGAAAAGGCTAACGTGAATGTCGTACATGTACCATTTGATGGGGCAAAAATTGATTTTCTAAAGTAACTTGTAGCCTAAGTGCTTCTATCGAAAAATTGTTACCTATCTGAAAAGAAGGCGAATGATTTATTTGATAAAATTCTTTACACATAAAACGTTATTCTACGCCTTGTCGATTTTAGTTGCCGCAATTGCAGCCCACGAATCGGTGAGGCTTTTAATGTTACTAGGATTACTTGTTTTATATTGCATTTATAGGAGAATAGAAATCTTCCATATCATCAGCGTAAGCGTTCTTGGATTGGTGGCATTTTTCTATTTTTCAATTCTTTTAAAGGACTTGAATAAGCCATTACAATTACCTACAGTCTTAACATGGACAGGCGAATATAAAATAAATGGTTCTAAATTACGTGGATTCATGGAGGATGATGAAGGGAGAATAGTATATGTTCTTTATGAGTTTCAGTCTGAAGAAGAAAAACGTTTCCATCAATCCATCCCGTTAGTGGGGAAACAGTATGTCGTAGAAGGAGTAGTTGTTGAACCGTCAAAGCCCCCACATAAATATGCATTTTCTATGGAGAATTATTTAAAAGGTAAGGGAGCAAAAGGAATATTAGAAATTTCTAATTGGAGATTTGTGAAAACGAAAACATCATTCTCCCAAAGAATTAGTAGCCACCGCTATAAATTAATCAAACATATTGAATCAACTTTTCCCCAAACACTTACTGCGGAAGCGCAGGCACTCTTAATTGGCTATCAGGAACAAGTGGATCATGAGACATCTAGGGCCTATCAAATATTAGGTATTACACATTTATTTGCGATCTCAGGCCTTCATATTGCTATCGTCTCTTTTATGTTTTTCCAAGGACTGTTAAGGTTAAATGTACGCCGTGAAATTGCTACCATTGTGTTAATTGTAATTTTACCGATTTATGCAATTCTAGCAGGTGGTACACCTTCTGTATGGCGATCTGTACTAATGGTTGAGTTAGTTGTTCTAATTCGCTATAAAAGCCACCTAACGGTCGATGATGCGCTCTGTGTAAGTTTTATATGTTTTGTATTATTAGAGCCTTGGTCAATTTACCAAGTAGGTTTTCAACTATCTTATTTGGCAACAGCTGCCTTAATCTTTTCTAGTCATATTATTAATCGATTTTCCTCTTGGATTGTACAATCATTTTTTATTACTTTTGTTTGTCAATTACTCGTTTACCCTCTGTTACTTTTTCACTTTTATGAAATGAGTATCTCTTCTTTTATGGTAAATATTCCTTTTGTTCCACTTTTTTCATTTATTATCCTTCCTATAAATATCTTGCTACTTGTTCTTACATTTTTACCTGGTCCGTTCGCATCCATCATGTTTTGGCTATATGAGCCTTGTCGTTTATTCATTACAAAGTTAATTGAGGTTTTACAATCGTTACCTTACCAGTTGTGGAATCCAGGAAAGCCATCACTATTTCTATTAGCTATAGCCTTTGTAGGGGTTTTTATAACCTTTTATTTACTAGATATACGTGATAAATGGTACAAAGTCGTAATATCTTTACTATTACCAATATTATGTTTGCATTTTAGTGGTAAAGCATTTAACGAATTGAAAATCTCATTTATTAATGTAGGACAGGGTGACAGTATACTCATTGAGTTACCCTTTCAAAAAGAAGTAGTTCTAATTGATACAGGAGGGTTACTTCGATTCCAACAAGAGGAGTGGAAAATGCCATCCCCCCCTTATGAAGTTGGTCGACAAATTGTTGTGCCCTATTTAAAAGGGAAGGGAATTAATGTGATTGACAAATTAATAATTACACACGCTGATGCCGATCATGTTGAAGGAGCAGAAGAAATTCTAAAAGAAATAAAGGTAGTTGAAATTCATATTTCACCGGGTTCATATAAGAAAGAGATCATGGACGATTTAATTACAGAAGCGGTTAAACAGCAAATACCAATTAAAGAACAACTCTCGTTAAATCATTGGAAGGTACAAAATGTTACTTTTCAATATGTTTGGCCCGATGAAACAACGTATGAAGGAAATAACGATTCACTTGGTTTGTACATTAAGAAAGGCAATTTTGATGCGTTATTTACAGGGGACTTAGAAAAAGAGGGGGAATATGAACTAATAAGTAAGTTACCTGAATTAAAGAATATTGATTTACTAAAGGCAGGACATCATGGCAGTAAAACATCTAGTACTGAGGAATTTATTAATCAATTAAATCCCTCGTTAACGATTTTTAGCGCGGGTGAAAATAATCGATATGGGCATCCAAGTAAAGAAGTTGTGGAGCGATTTAATCAATTAGAATTATCTTCTCTTGTAACGGGAGAAGTTGGGACGATTGAAATTAAAGTAGAAGAAGAGCAATTGAAACTAGAAACGACTTATACGAGAGAAAACCAATAAAAAAGCTTTGTCAAAATGACAAAGCTTTTTACCTTCTTCAGTAGAAGTCTTACGCTTCTATAGAAGGGTAAAGAGAAATATAATTAAAAAATGATTGCAAGTTTCCGGCGGATGTCATTAAGCGGCAGCATCGATTATTGTTGCAATGATAAACATTATTGCAAAGAATACAAATGATACTCCAAACCCAACGCCAGCATCGATTGCATCGTTACGCATAGAAGCTCCATTTTTACCTTCAAATGGATTATGTGTTACAAAGTTATCGTTTTGATGTCCCATATAAATCCCTCCTACTCAAATTCCATTATAAGTCAATGCATATTAAAAAGCCATATTGATTGAGGCAATTTCTACTACGTTCCAATTTTTAAGATGACATAATTTCGACAAAGATGCAAGAAATATAAAAAAGTGTATACTTGAAAGTACGAATAGTTAATAGGGAGGTTCCCTTCATGTTTGATAAGATTTGGAGAAACATTAAAAATGGTCAAATAGCTCCAGTATATTGTATTGTTGGAGAAGAATCGTATTTTATAGATGAAACCATAAATAGATTAAAAAGTGCATTAACAGTTAATGAAGAACTTGAAATGATGACCTTTGACTTAGAAGAATCACCAGTAGATTTAGTTATAGACGAAGCAGATACATATCCGTTTTTTACAGAACGTAAGCTTGTTATTGCAAAGAATGCTCTCTTTTTAAAAGCTACAGAAAAGGGAAAAGAAAAGATTGACCATGATTTAAAAAGACTTGAACTTTGGCTTGATCATCCTTCTGACTTTGCAGTTACTGTTTTTATTGCACCTTATGAAAAATTAGATGAGCGTAAAAAAATTACAAAAGCAATGAAACAAAATAGTGTCGTATTAAACGCTGAAACATTAAACGAAAATGATTTATCTGTCTGGATCCGTAATGCAGTAGATGCTTATGGTAAAACAATTTCCAATGAAGCAATCGATAAATTAGTCGAAATGGTTGGCGCCAATATGTTGCAATTGCAAATGGAAATTGAGAAGATTTGTCTTTATTTAGGTCAAGATGATAAGCAGATTACTGACCATTTAGTGCAGGATTTAGTTGCCAAAACATTAGAGCATGATGCTTTTAAAATGTTGAATGCATATTTAGAACATAATAATACAGAAGCACTTAAAATTTATCATGATCTATTACGACAAAAACAAGAACCCATCATGCTTGTTGGGTTACTTTCCTCTAACATTAGAACGATGAACAATGTTTATTATTTGCAGAAAAAAGGTTATCATCCTACTCAAATTGCAAAAAATTTAAAGATTCATCCTTACCGTGTAAAGTTAATGGTTGAAAATCGAAAACGGCCAAGTGAAGAAAACATCTTGAAAGCTCTTCAAAAATTGTCAGAAATTGACTTGCAATTAAAGTCAACTGGTGGCAATAGAGAGCGGTTGTTAGAGATGTTCTTGTTGAAGAAGCTATAATTTAAAATCTAACAAAAAATCCATCCTTGATAGGATGGATTTTTTGTATTTATATCAGCTGAAATGGCTAATATACTCACAAAGGTTTACTAAAACAGAAGTCAGTACATTTAAAAATAGTAATTATCTATAATAACGTAAGAATTTCTTGAAGATGGAAAAAAGATCAATTGCATAATGCAATTGATCTTTGTAAGTTCATTAGTTTGCTTTTTGAGCAAGACGTGATTTTTTGCGAGCTGCAGCGTTTTTGTGGATAAGACCTTTAGAAGCTGCTTTATCAAGAGCTTTAGAAGCAGCTACTACTAATTCTTGTGCGTTTTCAGCGTTGTTAGCTAAAGCTTGTTCAGCTTTTTTAACAGTTGTACGCATTGCAGATTTAGCTTGTGAATTAGCTGCGTTTGCTTTTTCAGCAACTTTTACACGTTTAATTGCAGATTTAATATTTGGCATAACTTTCACCTCCTAAGTAAGGTACGAGATGAGTAACTTCTCATTAGTTTCATGTGTCAATACAACAAAAATCATTCTACCAAACGCACGGAATAATTGCAAGATATAAATGCAAAGAATATTTACTTGACAGTTTGAACATTATAAAAGTGAGGTGATTATATGGCAGAAGTAAATTGGAGCAGAACCGATCTTATTGATGAAGCAGATGAGGTTGTTGCCCACCAGACCAAACAGCAAAAAGAGAAATTAAAAGATTCAAATGGCGTTTTAATTGAAGAGATTAAAGAGAATCGGGTCAAAATTACGAAAGTCATTGTCGACAAACAAGGACAAGAAGAGATAGGAAAAAAAGAAGGTACTTATATTACTCTCTCAGTTCCCACATTAAATATCGATGATGATATAGGATTTAAACAGTTAGAAGCTGCATTTATGAAGTATTTAAATGATATTCATAAAGGAATCACACTAGGAGAAGACGATAAAGTTCTCGTAATTGGACTAGGAAATAAGACAATTACACCTGACGCAGTTGGTCCTTTTGCAATTGATTCAATGCAAATTGAACAATTAGACCATCCGAATGAACACCTTATTATGTACGCTCCAGGTGTTACAGGACAAACAGGTTTTGAAACAAGTGACTTCGTTCATGCATTGACAGAAAAAATTAAACCAGCACTAGTTATTGTCATTGATGCATTAGCAACAAGAGGAAGTGATCGTTTGTGTAAAACGATTCAAATTACAAATACTGGTATTCATCCGGGATCCGGTGTTGGCAATCAAAGAGCAGAAATATCGAAGGAAGTATTAGGAGTACCTGTTACAGCAATTGGGATTCCAACAGTTGTTGATGCAACAGTCATTATCGCGGATGCTGTCGAAAAAGTTTTTCGCTCTATTGCAGCAAAAATTCATGAGAAAGATAAGCCTTCTCGAAAGCTATCTGTTACCTCATGGCAACCTGATCCAAATGAAAGAATTGATTTTAGTGTATTAAAACCAATTTTTGGTGAGTGGTCTACCTGGTCTCAGAATGACCGACTTCAACTTTTCCAAGAAGTTCTGTCTTCTCATCCAGAACGGCTAATTGTTACGCCGAAAGAAGTCGATATATGGATTAATAAGTACTCTTATCTAATCAGTTCAGGCTTATTTAAATGGGTTAACAAAACAGCAAAATAATGTTCTAAATTTTCTCTCCTCTCCATAAGGTAGTGGAAGGAGAGGATGTCAATGTTAAAAAAATTAAAAGTATTATCTGTTTTTCTATTCTTCTTTTTTATGTTGCCTATAATTGCAGGACAATTGCCTTTTCCGAATAACGAAAAATTAGTGCATCCTAAAGAAAAAGCTGAAGAAAAGCCAGTCGTTTATGCAGCAAGCAGTGAAACAGTTACGGCTACAGATGTAGCACCAAATTATAATCCATTTGAAGTCTTATTTGTCTTTACACATTCTCATGAAACATATAAACCGGTCATGAAAAATGCCAATGGAACAGTTGCAGTTTACGATGATCAAACGAATCTTTTCTCCATGCAAAAGACGATGGCAGATTATTTCCGCTTGAACGGTTTAACGGCAACCACATTGGATGTCGATGTAATGAAGTTGCTAAAACAAAATGGTGCACAGATGTACCAGGCATACGCCACAGTTAGACCTTATCTAAGTAAAGAAATAAAGCAAAAAAAATATGATTTAATTCTAGATATTCATCGGGATTCTCTACCTGGAGCAAAAACGACAATTAAGCACAATGAAGTTAATTATGCGAAGGTTGCATTTGTTATTGGAGCTGAAAATCCAAATTACAAGGCGAATTTAAGCAATGCAAATGCATTGAATAGTTCACTAAATAGTATTGTTCCAGGAATTTCTCGTGGAATTATTGAGAAAAAAGGCGAAGGTGTTGACGGTGTATACAATCAAGATTTGGCTAAAGAAATACTATTAATTGAAATTGGTGGACCTGATAATACGGAAGATGAAGTGTACCGCACAATTTCCATTTTAGCCCAAGCGATTGCAAAAACATTTGCGAATCCAGAATTAGCATCTTAAAACAATTATTAGAATTGTTGTTGATTATTATGATAATCATGTTTTTTTTACTCGAACATTGCGTAAATAGCTTGTTCACTGATATAATTCAAATAAGATTAGCCTTTTTGCGAAGAAAAAGACATTTTCTTACGTATATGAATTAAATTTTTACTATATTTCAGTAGGGTGTACCCTCTACTGATAAAGGTTAAAGCCTCCAGCGTATGAATGATTTTGTAACAATTTTTGTTATGAAAATTGTTACAAAATTTGCTCAATATGTTTCTACAAGTTTGTAGAATCATACGCGGGAGGCGTATTTGATTAGGAGTGGACAACTACATGAACCGAGAAGATAGACTAAAGCGACAACAGAATATACGAAACTTTTCTATTATTGCGCACATTGACCATGGAAAATCAACATTAGCTGACCGCATATTAGAAAAAACAAAAGCGTTAACTTCACGAGAAATGAAAGCTCAGCTATTAGATTCGATGGATTTAGAACGTGAACGTGGAATTACAATAAAACTGAATGCTGTACAATTAAAATATAACGCTAAAGATGGAGAGGTTTATACTTTCCACTTAATCGATACACCAGGACATGTCGATTTTACGTATGAGGTGTCAAGAAGTTTAGCAGCTTGTGAGGGTGCAATTTTAGTTGTCGATGCGGCTCAAGGAATTGAGGCTCAAACACTTGCCAATGTTTATTTAGCTCTTGATAACGATCTTGAAATATTACCTGTTATTAATAAAATAGATTTACCCGCTGCAGACCCTGAGCGTGTACGACAGGAAGTTGAAGATGTTATCGGGCTAGATGCTTCAGAAGCAGTTCTAGCTTCGGCAAAAGCAGGTATTGGGATTGAAGAAATCTTAGAACAAATTGTAGAAAAAGTACCTGCACCAACAGGGGATCCGGATGCTCCATTACAAGCATTAATTTTTGACTCTGTTTATGACGCATATAAGGGTGTTATTATATCAATCCGTATCGTAAATGGAACAGTAAAAGCTGGCGATAAAATTCGAATGATGGCAACAGGAGCCGAATTCGAAGTTATTGAAGTGGGGGTTCATACTCCAAAATCAGTTCCCCAAAGTGAGCTGACTGTCGGTGATGTAGGTTATTTAACCGCTTCAATTAAAAATGTTGCAGATACTCGAGTGGGGGATACAGTTACATTTGCAAACCGTCCTGCTGAGACACCACTTGAAGGATATCGGAAATTAAACCCGATGGTATATTGCGGTCTTTATCCAATTGATACGGCGAAATATAACGATTTACGGGAAGCATTAGAAAAATTAGAGTTAAATGATTCTGCTCTTCAATTTGAGCCAGAGACTTCACAAGCTCTTGGTTTTGGTTTCCGTTGTGGATTCTTAGGATTACTTCATATGGAAATTATCCAAGAACGAATTGAACGTGAATTTAATATCGACTTAATAACAACTGCACCATCTGTAATTTATGATGTTCATTTAACAAATGGTGAAATTTTAAAAGTTGATAATCCTTCTATGATGCCGGATCCACAAAAAATCGATCGTATTGAAGAACCGTATGTAAAAGCAACGATTATGGTGCCAAACGATTATGTAGGCGCAGTAATGGAGCTTTGCCAGATGAAACGTGGCAACTTTATGACGATGGATTACATAGATTCAAGTCGTGTAAGTATTATTTATGAAATGCCATTATCTGAAATTGTCTATGATTTCTTTGATTTCTTAAAATCAAATACAAAAGGGTATGCATCATTTGATTATGAGTTAATTGGTTATAAACCATCTAAACTTGTGAAGATGGATATCTTATTAAATGGTGAGACAGTCGATGCATTAAGCTTTATTGTTCACCGTGATTTTGCTTATGAGCGTGGAAAAGTGATTGTTGAGAAGTTAAAAGAATTAATACCGCGTCAACAATTTGAAGTTCCAGTTCAAGCTGCAATTGGTCAAAAAATTATTGCACGCTCCACAATTAAATCGATGGGTAAAAACGTTCTTGCTAAATGTTACGGTGGAGATATTTCACGTAAACGTAAACTTCTTGAAAAACAAAAAGAAGGTAAAAAACGTATGAAGCAAGTGGGATCTGTTGAAGTACCACAAGAAGCTTTCATGGCAGTCTTAAAAATGGAAGATAAAAAATAAATTAGGTCATTGATTGAGTATTGTAATATTTTTGGATGATCAATCATAATTAAAAAGTGGGAATCCTTTACAGGGGTACCCACTTTTTGTTATTTCATGTATAAAATACATCTAAAATGTGTATTTTCTTTGTCTGACTTTTATATTACAATAGCACTAATCCTAGTAAAAAAGTAAGGATTGTAAATAATATACATATTCATCAGTATGTAATTTTCACTATTGTAAACTTATTTTAAAAATATATCGAAGGGGTTGTACAAATGAATAAAAATATTGAGGGAAATAGTTCATACTTCTTAGAGCTAGATAATTTAAAGCTGATTCGCACTATCGTTTTAGAAGAGACTGGAAATCTTGGCATTTTATTAGCGGAAGAAGAATTGGAATTAGTACCTTCTTGTTCAGTAATCCGTGTATATTTAATCAATTTAGACGGTGGACAATATGAAATTGTGAAAGAGCTTAATGCTTATTATTTCAAATCGGGTGCTGAGGCACTTGAATTTACTACTAGATTTGAAAAATTTTCTGCAATCGATATGATATTATTTTTAAATAATGAAAAAACATTAGTTACATATTAATTTAAGCGTACTTATTGTGTAGAAAACGGTAAGTACGCTTTTTATTTTTAGGAGAAATCGAAGTATGAATGTGCGGTAAAATTGAATTTTTATATTGAAACTGTAAAATATAGTGAAGTACTAACTTACAAGGAAAGTAGTTGATTATTTGGCTAGAGGCGTTTACATACATATCCCATTTTGTCATCAAATCTGTAATTACTGTGATTTTAATAAAGTATTTTTTAAAAATCAGCCTGTAGATGAATATATTGAAGCAGTTGGTAAAGAAATAGAGATAGTAGTAAAAGAAATGCCGGAACAATTTCAAAAAATTGAAACTGTTTTTTTAGGAGGGGGAACACCAACTGCCCTTTCTGCAACACAACTTGAAAGGCTTCTACAATTGATTCAAGAAAAATTACCAATGGAACATGTGGTTGAGTTTACTTCTGAAGCGAATCCTGATGAGCTAACAGTGGAGAAGCTTATTGCATTAATAAATGGTGGCGTCAATCGGTTAAGTATGGGAGTTCAATCTTTTGATGAAGAATTACTGAAGAAATTGGGGCGAACACATTCGAATAATCATGTATATGAAACCATTCAAAAGGCAAAAGAAGTTGGTTTTCAAAATATTAGTATCGACTTAATGTATGGATTACCAGGTCAAACTCTAGAACAGTGGGAAGATACATTAGACAAAGCATTACAATTGAATTTACCACACTACTCTGCATACTCATTAATTGTTGAGCCGAAAACGGTATTTTATATCCAGTACTCAAAAGGAAAACTTTCTTTACCAACTGAAGATTCAGAAGCTGAAATGTATGGTCTATTAATGAACAAAATGAAGGCGAACGGACTTAATCAGTATGAAATTAGTAATTTTGCGTCCAAAGGTTTTGAATCAATTCATAATAAAATTTATTGGGATAATGATGAGTACGCTGGTTTCGGTGCTGGGGCCCATGGTTATCTAAATGGACAACGTTATTCGAACCACGGACCAATTAAAAAATATATGGAATCAGTTGAAAGTGGAAATCGACCTACAGTAAGAGAACATGTGGTTTCTACTACTGAAAAATGTGAAGAGCATATGTTTTTAGGGTTAAGAAAAAATGAAGGAGTTACATTTAAAGAATTTGAGATGAGATTTCAGGTCTCTATGCACGAGAAATACGGCGACATTATTCGACAGTTAACTCAACAGGGATTGTTAATAGAAGATGAAATAGGCATTAGATTAAGTGAAAAAGGACGTTATCTAGGAAACGACGTATTTCAACAATTTTTATTAGAAGATTGAGCGATTCCGTTGACATCATTTATGAGATTTGATAATTTATTATTAGTATTAGCACTCTATCTTATCGAGTGCTAACAGAGGTGATAAACAGTGCTAACAAATCGACAATTACAAATTTTACAGGTAATCGTTGATGATTTTGTTACTTCAGCTCAGCCAGTAGGTTCCCGTCAAATATCAAAAAAGGATTGGATTACATTTAGTCCTGCAACGATACGAAATGAGATGTCCGATTTAGAGGAATTAGGCTTTATTGAAAAGACCCATACATCATCTGGTCGTGTACCATCTGAGAAAGGGTATCGTTTTTATGTTGATCATTTATTAAAACCAAAAACTATGTCAGTCCAAGAGATTCGCTCGATTCAATCTTTATTCCAAAATCAAATTATTGAAATGGAACAAGTGATTCGCGAGTCGGCAAATATATTGTCTGAATTAACAACATATACAACGATTTTGCTTGGGCCGAATGTTAGAAATCACCGAGTAAAAAGATTTCAAATTGTTCCATTAACTGAACAAACAGCTGTTGCAATTATTGTCACTGACAATGGACATGTTGAAAATCAAACATTTAATCTACCTAAAGGATTTAGTCCTTCAGATATAGAGAAAATAGTAAATATTTTAAATGACCGATTAAATGGAATCCCTTTACTTGAACTCCAGAGAAAACTTGAATTAGAAACAGTTGAAGTTCTAAGACAACATATTTCGAAGGCAGATTCTATTATTTCATCGTTAATGAATATTACAACTTTCCAAAATGATGGTAAACTTTATTTCGGTGGAAAAACTAATATGCTGAATCAACCAGAATTTCACGACTTAAATAAAGTACGTATGCTTATGGAATTAATGGATAAAGAAAACCAAGTTATTTCATTATTACACCCTGATGATCATCAAGGTATCCATATCCGAATTGGTTCAGAGAACAACCATTTAGCAATGGAAGACTGTAGCGTAATCACGGCTAGTTATTTAATTGGTGATGATCAACAAGGGTCAATCGCCATTATTGGGCCTACGCGAATGGATTATCAACGTGTTATTTCTTTGCTTGACATTATGAGAAGCGGATTAACACGTGCCCTTTCTAATAAGCTAAGTGATGGATTTTAAGGAGGATTAGACGTGTCTGAGACGACAGAAAAAAAAGAGCAAAACTTTGAAGAAGTAACAGAGCAAAATGTGGAAGTAAATGACTCGGTTGAAACTATTAATGAAGCTTCAACTGCCAACGAAAGTTTAGATACTGAGTTAAAAGAAGAGACTTTACTTGAAAATGAATACCAGTCTAAGATTGCAGAACTTGAAACTAAACTAGCCGAAGAAGAAAATCGCTTCTTACGTTTGAGAGCTGATTTTGATAACCTACGCCGTCGTACACAACTTGATCGTGAAGCGGCGGAAAAATATCGTGCACAATCTTTATTATCTGATTTACTGCCTGTTATCGATAATTTTGAGCGTGCATTACAAGTTGAGGTAACTTCAGAGGATGCCACTTCACTTTATAAAGGAATTGAAATGGTATACAAATCACTTATTGAAGCTACTAAAAAAGAGGGACTTGAATTAATTCCAGCAGAAGGTGAAGTTTTTGACCCTACTATTCATCAAGCTGTTATGCAAGAAAAAGATGATAGTAAAGACTCTGGAATCATTTTAAGAGAACTTCAAAAAGGTTATAAATTAAAAGATCGTGTAATACGACCTTCAATGGTTTCAGTAAATGAATAATCATTTAAAATAATTCATGAAAATAACAGATTAGTTTTCTTAATTTTAGGAGGCAAAATTTATATGAGTAAAATTATTGGTATTGACTTAGGAACAACAAACTCTTGTGTAGCTGTTTTAGAAGGCGGCGAACCAAAAGTAATTCCAAACCCAGAAGGTAACCGCACTACTCCATCTGCTGTTTCATTCAAAAACGGTGAACGTCAAGTTGGGGAAGTTGCAAAACGTCAATCAATTACAAACCCAAACACAATTTTATCTATTAAATCAAAAATGGGTACAAATGAAAAAGTTAAAATTGAAGATAATGAATATACTCCACAAGAAGTATCAGCAATGATCTTGCAATATTTAAAAGGCTATGCTGAAGACTATTTAGGTGAAAAAGTAACTAAAGCTGTTATTACAGTACCTGCTTATTTCAATGACGCGCAACGCCAAGCGACAAAAGATGCTGGTAAAATTGCTGGTCTAGAAGTTGAACGTATTATTAACGAACCTACAGCGGCTGCACTTGCTTATGGTCTTGATAAAACTGATCAAGATCAAAAAATCCTTGTATTTGACCTTGGTGGTGGTACGTTTGACGTATCGATTCTAGAATTAGGTGATGGTGTATTCGAAGTACTAGCTACAGCTGGTGATAACAAACTTGGTGGAGATAACTTCGATGAAGCAGTTATTAACTACCTAGTTGAAGAATTTAAAAAAGAAAACGGCATCGATTTATCAAAAGATAAAATGGCTATGCAACGATTAAAAGATGCTGCAGAAAAAGCGAAAAAGGATTTATCAGGCGTAACTTCTACGCAAATTTCATTACCATTTATCACTGCTGGAAATGATGGTCCACTTCACTTAGAACTAAACTTATCTCGTGCAAAATTTGATGAGATTACACATGATTTAGTTGAACGTACTGTTATTCCAACTCGTCAAGCGCTAAAAGACGCTGGTTTATCAGCATCAGAACTTGATAAAGTAATACTTGTTGGTGGTTCAACTCGTATTCCTGCTGTTCAAGAAGCAGTAAAAAAAGAAACAGGTCATGAACCACATAAAGGTGTTAACCCTGATGAAGTTGTAGCAATGGGTGCTGCAGTACAAGGTGGAGTATTAACTGGTGACATTAAGGATATCGTTTTACTTGACGTAACTCCACTTTCACTTGGTATTGAGACAATGGGTGGTGTATTCACGAAGTTAATCGAACGTAATACAACTATTCCAACTTCAAAATCACAAACTTTCTCAACTGCAGCTGATAACCAACCAGCAGTAGATATTCATGTTCTTCAAGGTGAACGTCCAATGGCTGCAGATAATAAAACTTTAGGTCGTTTCCAATTAACGGATATTCCACCAGCACCACGTGGTGTACCACAAATTGAAGTAACTTTCGATATCGATAAGAACGGTATTGTTTCTGTAAAAGCAAAAGACTTAGGAACACAAAAAGAGCAAACAATCGTAATTCAATCTGATTCAGGCTTGTCTGACGAAGAGATTGAACGTATGGTTAAAGATGCTGAGGCAAACGCTGAAGCCGATGCAAAACGTAAAGAAGAGGCTGAGTTACGTAACGAAGCAGATCAATTAGTATTCCAAGTAGATAAAACAATTTCGGATTTAGGTGAGCAAATCACTGAAGACGAGAAAAAATCAGTTGAGGATGCAAAAGAAGAATTGAAAAAAGCATTAGAAGCTGGTGAAATCGAAGGAATTAAAACTTCTAAAGAAAAATTAGAAGGTGTATTACAACCATTAGTAATGAAAGTATACGAACAAGCAGCAGCTGCAGCTCAAGCAGCTCAAGGTGGAGCTGAACCAGGAGCAGAAGCTGGTAAAAAAGATGACGGTGTAGTAGATGCTGACTTTGAAGAAGTAAAAGACGAAAAGTAATTAGAAAAGCGGAGAACGCCCGTTAGCTCCGACAACAACTGGAGGAACCGACAAAAGGACGCTTTTTGTCCTTGAAGGCAGTTCTGAAGTTGTAGAGGAGCTGGCGTTCGGAGCTTAGACACCAAGGGAAGTCAGCCTAAGAACATCACATGCAAGCAACGGCTGACTGACCGATATCGAGTCGTTCTAAACGCTTTTTCAGGCTATATAACATCTGAAAATCGTAATCCAATCTAAAAAATGTGTAGATTACAGTAATTGTTCTACAAGTTTGAAAAGTCAAAGACTGTTTCTCGTCTTTGACTTTTTCAATGTAAAATAAAACACATAAGCAATTAAACAAATGTCTGACACAACTTATCCAAATTAAGCATTATCTTTTGTAGTGCAAACCTTATATAAAATGATACAATAAACGTTATGTAAACAGAGCGGAGTGTGAGCAATGAGTAAACGCGATTATTATGAAGTGCTTGGCGTTAGTAAAACCGCAAGCCAAGATGAAATTAAAAAAGCATATCGCAAACTATCTAAACAATATCACCCAGATATTAATAAGGAACCGGGTGCAGATGAGAAATTTAAAGAAATCGCTGAAGCATATGAAGTGTTAAGTGATGATACAAAACGTTCGCAATATGATCAATTCGGCCATGAAGGTCCCAACCAAGGATTTGGAGGCGGCTTTGGTGGTGGTTTTGGTGGTTTTGAAGATATATTTAGTTCTTTCTTTGGAGGAGGAGCGCGTCGCTCAGATCCTAACGCGCCACGAAAAGGCGATGATTTACAATACCGCATGAATATTTCATTTGAAGATGCCGTATTTGGAAAACAAACTGAAATAGAAATTCCTTCTGAAGAATCTTGTGAGACATGTAATGGTTCTGGGGCAAAACCAGGTACAAATCCAAAAACTTGTGAGACATGTAAAGGGTCGGGACAAATTAATCAAACAGTTGATACGCCATTTGGCCGTATGGTAAACCGTCGTGCATGTAGTACTTGCCAAGGAACAGGGAAAATTATCATTGAAAAATGTACTACTTGCCATGGTTCAGGTACTGTTCAAAAACGTAAGAAAATTAAAGTTACTATTCCTGCTGGTGTTGACGATGGTCAACAACTTCGTGTTTCTGGCCAAGGTGAAGCCGGTATTAATGGTGGACCTCCTGGTGATTTATATATTGTCTTCAACGTACGTGCACATAAAGAATTTGAGCGTGACGGAGATGACATTTACTATGAATTGAAATTAACATTCCCACAAGCAGCGTTAGGTGATGAAATTGAGGTACCTACCATCCATGGTAAAGTGAAATTGAAAATTCCAGCGGGAACACAATCAGGAGCTCAGTTCCGTTTAAAAGACAAAGGTGTTAAAAATGTTCATGGCTATGGTCAAGGCCATCAATATGTGATTGTGAGAGTTGTTACACCAACAAAGCTAACAGAAAAACAAAAACAATTATTACGTGATTTCGCTGAAATAAGTGGCGATATTCCAGAAGAACAAGGAAGTTCATTATTTGATAAAATTAAAAAAACTTTTAAAGGAGAATAACGGAGGACAAAAGGAGTTTTCAAGCCCCGTTGGTAACTTTAGCAGTTAATTATTAGCATTTTTGCTTAGAACAAAAGAGGAGCTGATTGCAAGTGAAATGGACGGAAATTTCAATATTAACAACAAACGAAGCGGTCGAAGCTGTATCTAATATCTTACATGATGCAGGTGCAAGTGGTGTTGTAATTGAAGACTCAACAGAAATTAATAAAGAACGTGTTAATCAATTTGGTGAAATTTATAGCTTAGATCCACATGATTATCCCAATACTGGAGTTGTGGTGAAAGCATATTTACCTGCATCAAGTTTTTTAGCTGAAACTGTTGAAGAAATTAATCTTGCAATCACAAATCTTGTGAACTTTGATATTAACATTGGAGAAAATAGTCTTACAACTACTGAAGTGAACGAAGAAGACTGGGCGACGGCATGGAAAAAATATTACCACCCTGTGAAAATATCTGAGCGCTTTACAATTGTACCAACATGGGAGAATTATACCCCTGTTAGTACAGATGAATTAATCATTGAACTAGATCCTGGAATGGCATTTGGAACTGGAACACATCCAACAACAGTTATGTGTTTGCAAGCCCTTGAAAAAGTAATCCAGCAAGGTGATACAGTAATTGATGTTGGAACTGGTTCAGGTGTACTTTCTATCGGAGCAGCAATGCTTGGTGCAGGTAAAGTACATGCGTTAGATTTAGATGAAGTAGCGGTTAAGTCTGCCCGTGAAAATATTGAACTTAACAAAGTTGACGAGCAAGTTGAAGTATTTCATGGGAATTTATTAGATACAGTTAAAGAAGAAGCTGATGTCGTTGTTGCTAACCTTTTAGCTGAAATTATTTTAAGCTTCACAGATGATGCTTATTCAATTGTAAAACCTGGTGGATTGTATGTTACTTCAGGTATTATTGCATTGAAAAAAGAAGATGTTAAAACAGCGCTCGAAAAATCAGGATTTATCATTGAAGAAGTATTGTTAATGGAAGATTGGGTAGCGATTATTGCTCGTAAGCCGCAAAATTAAGAAGGTATTTCATATATTCGAGGAGTTGTCCCTTTGTATAATACAGGGTCAACTCCTTCGTATATATATCTTCATTCAGTAAAAGAACCTATACTTTAATCTTCACTAATAATTAATGATCTGGAGGTGTGCCATGCAACGCTACTTTGTTCGTGAGCCATTTAATGAAAATAAAGAAGTAATGATTACTGGTGAAAATGCCCGTCATATTTCAAAGGTAATGCGCATGGAAGAAGGAGAAAATATTGTTGCTGTTCACAATGGAATTGCATTCAAATGCAAAATAATTTCAGTAGGTCAAGAAGTATATGTAAAACAGACTGGCGATATAATACCATCTCCTGAAATGCCAATCAAAGTAGATGTTGCTTGTGGCCTTCCAAAAGGTGATAAGTTGGAATTAATTAGCCAAAAAGGAACAGAACTTGGGATGCATGCACTAATTCCATTTTCCGCAGAACGTTCTATTGTGAAATGGGATGAAAAAAAGGGAGAAAAGAAGACGGAAAGACTCCAAAAAATTGCTCAAGAAGCAGCAGAACAATCCCATCGTACACATATTCCTGCCATTCATACACCAATTTCCTTCCAAGAAATACTGTCAATTATCCCCAAATATGATGCGGTATTTCTTGCAGATGAAGAAGATGCCAAGCAGGAAATTCGCACAAGGTTTGCGGATAAACTAAAAAAAGTGTATGATAATGAATCGAAGTCTATTTTATTAATATTTGGTCCTGAAGGTGGCATTTCACGTAAAGAAGCCGATCGCTTACTTGAAGCTGGGGCGGAGACGATGTCACTTGGTCCTCGTATATTACGTGCAGAAACAGCGCCATTATATGCGCTTTCTGCCATTTCATATGAATTTGAATGAAAGAGGTGTACTAGCCTTGTCAACGGTGGCTTTTCATACTTTAGGCTGTAAAGTAAACCATTACGAAACTGAAGCAATATGGCAGCTTTTTAAAGAACAAGGATATGAACGTACTGATTTTGAACATCAGGCAGACGTTTATGTCGTTAATACATGTACAGTTACAAACACGGGCGATAAAAAATCTCGTCAGGTAATTCGTCGTGCAGTTCGTCAAAATCCTGATGCAGTAATTTGTGTAACTGGTTGTTATGCTCAAACATCTCCTGCAGAAATTATGGCAATCCCAGGTGTTGATATTGTAGTAGGTACTCAAGATAGACAAAAAATGCTTGGGTATATTGAACAATACAAAACAGAAAGACAACCAATTAATGCTGTGCGAAACATTATGAAAAATCGTGTGTACGAAGAATTAGATGTACCTAATTTTACAGATCGTACACGTGCTTCACTGAAAATTCAAGAAGGTTGTAATAACTTCTGTACTTTTTGTATTATTCCATGGGCACGTGGTCTTATGCGTTCACGTGATCCTCAAGAGGTAATTAAACAAGCACAAGCTTTAGTAGATGCAGGGTATCTTGAAATTGTTCTAACTGGTATTCATACTGGTGGTTACGGACAAGATTTTAAAGATTATAACTTGGCTCAATTGCTTCGAGATCTTGAAGCGAATGTAAAGGGGCTTAAACGTCTTCGAATTTCTTCAATTGAAGCATCTCAATTAACAGACGAAGTCATTGAAGTATTGCGAGAATCAAAAATTGTTGTACGTCACTTACACATTCCGATTCAATCTGGGTCTAATACTGTATTAAAACGTATGCGTCGCAAATACACAATGGAATTTTTCGCAGAGAGATTACTTCGATTAAATGAAGCGTTACCAGATTTAGCAATTACATCCGATGTAATCGTTGGATTCCCAGGTGAAACAGAAGAAGAGTTTATGGAAACATATAATTTTATTGCTGATCATAAATTTGCAGAGCTTCATGTATTCCCATTCTCAAAACGTACTGGTACTCCGGCAGCTAGAATGGAAGACCAAATCGATGAAGAAATTAAAAATGAGAGAGTACATCGTTTGTTAACATTAAATGATCAATTAGCAAAAGAATATGCTTCTCGCTTTGAAGGGGAAGTTTTAGAAATTATTCCGGAAGAACATATCAAAGATTCCGAACAAGACAATTTATTTGTTGGATATACTGATAATTATTTACGTGTCGTTTTTGAAGGTACTGAAGATATGATAGGTAAATTAATTAAAGTCAAAATTTTAAAAGCTGGATACCCACATAATGAAGGTCAATTTGTTCGGGTTTTAGAAGAACAAGAACAGCTTTAAACATAATAATCGACAAAGTTTCTCTAACCAGAAATTTTGTCGATTTTTGTTTTATAGGACAAATAAGACATTTTAGCCTGATATATATAAGAATTGTCCATATAAATTCCACACAGGTTATATATAACGTATCAGTTAAAGTAGGTAAAGGTTAAATAGTGTATTAAAATAATTATCTGAAATTTCCATATAACAATCTTTAATGGTATGATTAAGAGGTACGGACAACTTGTATTATAAAAATGAAGGAGCAATTTATACATGACAAAAGAGTATGCTTCAATGATTGACCATACGTTATTAAAGGCTGATGCAACAAGAAATCAAATTGAAAAATTATGTAGTGAAGCCAGTGAATTTGAATTTGCATCAGTTTGTGTAAATCCGACATGGGTGAAATATAGCGCAGAACTATTAAAGGATTCAAAAGTTAAAGTATGCACAGTTATTGGATTTCCATTAGGTGCATCTACATCAGAAGTAAAAGCATTTGAAACAAAAAATGCTATTGAAAATGGTGCAGAAGAAATTGACATGGTAATTAATATCGGTGCCTTAAAAAATCAAGAATTCGATCTAGTTCGTGATGATATCAAACAGGTCGTAGATGCAGCAAATGGTACCCTTGTAAAAGTAATTATTGAAACATGTTTGCTATCTGATGAAGAAAAAGTAAAAGCATGTGAACTTTCTGTCGAGTCTGGTGCTGATTTTGTAAAAACGTCAACAGGTTTTTCAACGGGTGGTGCTACAGCACAAGATGTAGCATTAATGAGAAAAACAGTTGGACCAACAGTAGGCGTAAAAGCTTCTGGTGGAGTACGAAATTTACAAGATATGCAAAAGATGATCGAAGCTGGAGCGACTAGAATTGGTGCAAGTTCTGGTGTTGCCATTATCAATGGATTAACTTCAGATTCAAACTATTAATTTTTCCATAAATATTTAAAAATAAATTTATTTAGATTTAATAGTTTGTGTTGACTGAATCTGGGCTTTGCGATATAATCTTTAAGTACACGTTAACTTCCCGTTAATGTTGTATTGATGTGTGTTCGGAGGGAGGGAAAAAGAGATGTCAAAAACTGTCGTTAGAAAAAACGAATCGCTTGAAGATGCTCTTCGCCGCTTCAAACGTACTGTATCTAAAAGTGGTACAATTCAAGAAGTTAGAAAACGCGAATTTTATGAAAAACCTAGCGTAAAACGCAAAAAGAAATCAGAAGCTGCACGTAAACGTAAGTATTAATTTCCTAAAAATCCCTACGTTCATAACACGCAATTTGATGATTCACTAAAACAACTTGAAATTCATATACCCTAGTGTTTGTTTTTACAAATACTAGGGTATTTTGCATTTTTTGGGAATTACATGTTTAATATACGCATTATGAAATTTATCATACGAAAAAATAAAATTAAAATAAAATATATTGAAACTAATTTTAAGTATTTACGTAAATAAATTAAGTTCAAAATTAAATAGAAGGGAGGGATAGGGTGAAAAAATTAAGACCCATTACTTTACTTTTTTTAATACTATTTACTTTTTCGCTTTGGACATCGAGCATCACTGCAGAGGCAAGTGACAAAGTATTTACTGTTCCAATTGAGAATGAAGTTGAAAAGGGCTTAGAAGTGTTTTTAAAGCGTTCTTTCGATGAGGCAATGAAACAGGGAGCAAAAGCTATTATTTTAGAAATACATACACCTGGCGGCTTCGTTGGCGCGGCTTATGACATAGCAAAGCTTATGGATCAAACACCAATTAGAACAATTGCTTTTATTAATTCAAAAGCGCATTCAGCGGGAGCATTTTTAGCATTACATGCAGATGAAATATATATGGTTCCAAGTGGGACAATTGGAGCGGCTGCTATTATCGATGGGAAGGGGAATGCTGCAAATACAAAAGCGAATAGCGCCTGGCTGGCAGCAATGAAGGCTGCTGCAGAAATTTCAGATAGGGATCCCAAATACGCTCTAGCGATGGCTGATATAAAAATGGACCTACCTGAATATAGGGCACAGACTGGAGAATTACTTACGTTATCTGCAGATGAAGCCGTAAAGGTAAGATATTCAGAAGGAACAGCTGAAGATTTAGATGAAGTGTTAGAACTTGCAAACTTATCTAATAGTGAAATTGTTCATATGGAATTAACGTTTTCAGAAAAACTTGCAAGGTTTATTACTAATCCCATTGTCGTAACTCTTCTTTTAACAATTGCAAGTATTGGTTTGATGGTGGAACTATTTTCTCCAGGTTTTGGTTTACCAGGGCTAACAGGTTTGTTTGCACTGTCATTATTCTTCTTTGGGCATACAATTGCAGGTTTTGCTGGTTATGAAACAATTATTATGTTTATTATTGGTTTCATTCTCCTTATTGCGGAATTATTTGTACCTGGCGGAATCGTTGGCTTTATTGGTGGTGCACTTGTTGTAATAAGTTTATTATTTTCAGGAGCGAGTGTGGTTCACATGGCATATTCAATTTTAATTGCAGTAGCTATTGCAATTATAGGAATGGTGGTATTAATGAAATTCTTCGGGAAAAATTTACATCTTTTTAATAAACTGATTCTTAGGGATGCCACAACTACTGAAGAAGGTTATGTTTCGAATATTAACCGAATTGAGCTTTTAGGGAAAACTGGTGTAACCTTAACACCGTTACGCCCTGCTGGTACAATTCAAGTTGATAAGGAAAGAATCGATGTAGTATCCGAAGGGAGTTATATTGGTTCAAATAAGAAAGTTGAAATCATTGAAGTGGAAGGTTCTCGCATTGTTGTGAGAGAAATGAAAATCGAACAGGAGGAACAAGAATGATTATTGATGCAGCAGCTATTACGTTAATTATAGGAATTGTAGTAGCCATTATTATTATTTCAGTGTTTTTAACATTTGTACCCATTGCATTATGGATTAGTGCATTGGCAGCGGGAGTTAGAGTTAGTATTTTCACATTAGTTGGTATGCGCTTACGTAGAGTTATTCCAGCACGTATCGTAAATCCACTTATTAAGGCACACAAAGCAGGGTTAGATGTAACAATTAATCAATTAGAGTCACATTACTTAGCTGGAGGTAATGTAGACCGTGTAGTAAATGCTCTAATTGCCGCTCAACGTGCAAATATTGAATTATCTTTTGAACGTTGTGCAGCGATTGACTTAGCGGGACGTGATGTACTAGAGGCAGTTCAAATGTCCGTAAATCCAAAAGTAATTGAAACGCCTTTTATTGCAGGTGTTGCGATTAACGGTATTGAAGTTAAAGCGAAGGCTCGAATTACTGTACGTGCCAACTTAGATCGTCTGGTTGGGGGTGCTGGTGAAGATACAATAATTGCTCGTGTTGGTGAAGGGATTGTATCAACAATTGGTTCTTCAATAAGTCACTCTAAAGTATTAGAAAATCCAGATTTAATATCCCAAACAGTATTATCAAAAGGTTTAGATTCAGGTACTGCATTTGAAATTTTATCAATTGATATTGCGGACGTAGATGTTGGTAAAAATATCGGGGCAGAATTGCAAATAGAGCAAGCACAAGCAGATAAAAATATTGCACAAGCAAAGGCGGAAGAACGTCGAGCTATGGCTGTTGCAAATGAACAAGAAATGGTTGCAAAAGTTCAAGAAATGAAAGCTAAAGTTGTTGAGGCAGAGGCTGAAGTACCGATGGCAATGGCCGAGGCATTACGTTCGGGGAATTTCGGAATTATGGATTATATGAATTATAAAAATATTCAAGCAGATACATCTATGCGAGATTCTATTGCAAAAGTTTCAACTGATAAACCAGATACACCTAAAAATAGATAACATATTAGTAGTTAACTCACCTGTAGAAGGGAGTGTATATTCCAAATGGAAGGAATCATTATGATGGTGATTGTTTTCATTATAAGTTCTTTGCTTTCTGGTAAAAAGAAGAAAGAACCAAGGGGAATGCCACCGTTTAGTAATCAACAAAACAAGCGAGATTTTAGTGCTCCTCCAAGAAGAAGTGAGGCACCACAAAAACATAAATCTAAATCTCTCGAAGATTTTGCAAATGAAGTATTTCAACAATTAAGTAACAAAGATCAATCAACAAAGAAAGCTCTGCGTAAAATTGAGGAAGTAAAAGAGGATCACATTAAAACTTCCCCAATAAAAAATAGTACAACAAGCAGGCCTTCATTAGATATGAATCGAACTCAGAGCAAAGTTTTACCTGCAGAAAGAGAGAATAATACTCAAAGAGATTTTATCCAATCTGGTGAAATAGGGAGTTTTATTCCGACGAATAAAAAGGCATTGGTCCAAGCAATTATTGCGTCGGAAATAATAGGACCTCCAAAAGCTAAAAGATAAAGTGTAATAAAATCATTTTTTCCAAATGTAAACATCAATTTCGTCTCTATTATACATGTCCCCCTTTCTTCAAGCATATAATTTGCGGAAAGGGGGCATTTTTTGTGAAAAAGCTGTTCCAATATGAGCCGATTATAGAAATTAATAAATGTAGACAATTTAAAATGATTGGAAATTATACGTTTCTAGAAGCTTCTGAGCAACATTGTACATTGATTTATGAAAAATTCTTAATTGTAATTAAGGCAAAGCGAGTACATATCGACGTACTAAAGGATGAAGAGATAATCATTCGTGTAGAAGAACTTACAGATGTAGAAATGAAACGTCAGGTGGATCAACATGAAAAAATTCGATAACCGCCCTGTTGAAATCAGAGTTTCAAAAGATAATAAAGTTCATGATTTTATACAACTTCTACATGCAAGGAAAGTAAAAATAAAGAATTTAAAACATCTAGAAAAAGAAGTACGATTCGAAATTGCCCGCAAAGATGTAAAGATTGTACGTAATGTCAGAAGTAAATTTCATTTAAAAGTTAAAATTCGTTATTTACAGAAGTCGAGAATATTTCAACCGGATGCGTGGACCGCAATTGGGTTATTATTATTAATTTCAATCCCAATCATTTCTTCGCAATTTATTTGGGATGTAAATGTTCAAGCCGACACACCAGAAATGCGGGTGGCTGTAGAAAAGTTAATAGATGAAAAGTTATCTTTAGACAGTCCGATTCTTAAAAAGAATATAGAATCTGACTTTGAGATTAGACAATCTATTATGGAGGACATGAGACATTTATCTTGGGTTCATATTTTTAAAAAGGGTAGTAGCATGACGATCGTGCCGCAACTAGCTCCTATTACTAATATCAAAGATCAAAAAAGTGAAAAATTGCATCATTTAGTAGCAGCAAAAAGTGGTGTCATTACACATTTTGAAATTTCTAGCGGTGAACGTCGCGTGTTTCCGAATACTACTGTATATGAAGGGGATACACTTGTATCAGGGGTTATTACTGTTGGTGACAAATCCGTAGCAATTGGAGCTTCTGGTGAAGTTTATGCGGATTATTGGTTAGAAACTGAATTTACAATTCCGAAGAAAGTGGAATTTGTTTCAACTAGTGAAAAACAGTGGGAAATTGATTTCAAAATAAGTGATGAAAAGGAGCAGGGACAATCGTTTCAAAAAGTCAATTTACCAAAGTGGCTCTCAAATTATATCGAAATCAAAAAGACTCAAAAGTTCAATACGGTTACGGAAGAAATAACCGAAAAAGACATGGAATCGTTCATTTTGCCTCTATTGCACGAAAAAATATTAAAATCCTTACCGCCCAAAACAATTATAAAGAAGGAAAACATTTTGCACGTTACTTTCGATGATGATAAAGTAAAAGGGAAAGTCCTATTTTTGGTAAATGAAAACATCGCGAAAGAATATCCTATAGACCAAGGAGATTGATCTATGTCAGAACAACTATCAGAATTACAAGTTGAAAACCCGAATGAAGCTGTCATGCTACTTGGAATGTCAGATGCCAATTTAAAATTAATTGAAGAAACATTTAAAGTTCAAATTATTACTCGTGGTGAAGTTATACAAATTGCAGGAGACGGTCAGCAAAAACAACAGGTAACAGTCCTATTAAAAGAGCTAATAAAAGTAATTCGTAAAGGAATTAATATCGATTTACGTGATGTATCGACTGCAATCGAAATGTTGAATAAAGGTACAATTGAATATTTTGCAGAGCTATATGATGAGGAAATCGCACGCACTTCTAAAGGGAAACCGATTCGAGCAAAAACAATTGGTCAGCGCGAGTACATAAGAGCAATTCGCCATAATGACCTTGTATTTGGAATTGGACCAGCTGGAACAGGGAAAACTTATATAGCTGTTGTAATGGCCACACAGGCATTAAAAAATGGACATGTAAAACGAATCATTTTAACTCGACCAGCAGTTGAAGCGGGTGAATCATTAGGTTTTTTACCTGGGGATTTAAAAGAAAAAGTCGATCCATATTTACGTCCACTTTATGACGCTTTGCATGATATATATGGTGCAGAACAAACGGGTCGTTTAATCGAGAGAGGGACAATTGAAATCGCACCATTAGCATATATGCGCGGACGTACATTAGATGATGCCTTTGTAATTCTTGACGAGGCGCAAAATACTACGCATATGCAAATGAAGATGTTTTTAACTCGTTTAGGGTTTGGTTCAAAAATGGTGATCACTGGGGATAAAACCCAAATTGACTTACCTAAAAATACGGAATCTGGTTTAATCATTGCTGAACGGACTTTAAAATATGTAAAAGATATTCACTTCCAAATCTTAGAGGCTGGTGACATTGTACGTCATCCGTTGGTTTCAAAAATTATTAAATCATACACAGACCAAGAATTATAATTGTATGGAACATCAGATAAAAGTTGTCTCAGGACGTACCTTTGAGACAACTTTTTTTATTTTTATAATTTGAATGTAAATGAACGTCAAATTGTCTGTAAATGGCTTGTAAAAATCATTACATAAAATTATTACGAATTTTATTAAAAGAATACATAACAAATCATGAAAAACTATTAATAAATTGGTAAACTAGTATATATGCTATCTTGGGGGTGCAGAATGGATAGGCACTTAAACAAAATTATGAATTTAATAAGTTTTCGTACTTTTTTGGTCATAGTACTTTTCATAACAGGACTTTTACAATTCTTTATGATGGTCGGGAATGTTCGGGGAATTACATATGATATACAACCTTTTCAATTAGCTCCGGAGACGATTCGCTCGGCGAAGACGTTAGAAGATACAGAAAAGACTGAACAGGAGAGGGATAGTGCAGAGCAAGCGGTTGAACCCGTATACGTATTCAGTAAAGATATAGCAGAGCATAGATCGGCGCTCGTCACTAGTATTTTAGATATCGTGATAGATTTGAGATCGGAATATAAGACTCTAGACAAAAATAGTAAACCACCCATTGAAGAGCAAATTGAAGAACTAAGAAAAAGATTAAAAGATATTACAGACAGTCAATCTCAATTATCATTAACAAATTATCATCTACAAATGTTGTTAACATCAAATGAGGAAAATATTGTTTCTGCAAGTAAAACTCTCTCGAAATTAGTGGGAACAACACTTAGTGAGCCAATTAGATATGAGCAAATTACTTATCAACGAAATGAAATAGAAAGTAAAATTAGGCAACAGCTTCAAGTGGAAGAAGCATTACTAAGTGCACTAATAGTTATAGGTAGGGCTGCAATTTCAGAAACAGAACTATTAGATGAAAATCAAACAGAAGAGTTAAAACAGCAAGCTCGTGAAGCAGTTGAGCCAACAAGAATTCTTCAAGGGCAAATCATTGTCCAAGAGGGTGAATTAATTGATCGTGAAGTCTATCGTCAGTTAGAGTTTCTTGGATTATTAAATAACAATACCTCCCTTAAACCTGTTGTTGGATTAATGATGTTAATTTTTATCCAAATGGCATTTTTATTCATTTATTTTGATCGTGAGAAAATAGAAACTTCAAAAAAAGTAAATTCAGTGTTATTATCTACGATTGTTTATTCACTGTCAGTTATTTTAATGAAGTTAATGAGTCTCGTTACGACAGAGTTCGATGTAGCAGTCTCTTTTCTATTTCCAACCGCATTAGCAACAATGCTAGTTAGGTTGTTAGCTACTGAAAAAGCAGCAATACTAGTTACCGTATTAACAGCTACTTCTGCAGGAGTCATTTTCCAAGAGGGGTATTCTGCAGTTTTACAAATGGATATAGCGCTTTATATTTTATTTGGTGGATTATCTAGTCTATTCTTTGTACGTAAGATAGAAACAAATGCCCATTTACTCCATGTCGTGGGGATTGTCTCTGCAACTAATTTATTATTTATTACTTGTTATTTGTTAATGTCACAAACAAACTATGGCCTTGTCGAGCTAATGTTTTATGCTATAGCTGGAATTGTTTCTGCATTATTATCAGGTGCTTTAACAATGGGCTTGTTACCATTTTTTGAATCAGCCTTTGGGCTATTGTCGACAATGAGACTTATTGAATTAACGAATCCTAATCATCCATTACTGAAAAAAATATTAACGGAAACACCTGGTACTTATCATCATAGTGTAATGGTTGCTAATTTGGCTGAAGCAGCATGTGAAGCGATTGGGGCAGATGGTTTATTAGCTCGTGTAGGTTGTTATTATCATGATGTAGGTAAAACCCGTAGGCCAGCTTTCTTCATTGAAAATCAAGTGTCGGGTATTAACCCTCATGATTCCTTACCTCCTGAAAGAAGTGCAGAAATTATTATTGCCCATACGACAGATGGAGCAGATCTTCTAAGGAAACACAAAATGCCGCAAGAAATTATTGATATTGCTTTGCAGCATCATGGTACAGGTAAGTTAAAATACTTCTTTTTTAAAGCAAAAGAGGAAGGGCAAGAAGTCAATGAAAATGATTTCACATACCCTGGTCCAAAACCTCAAACAAAAGAGGCGGCGGTAGTGAACATAGCAGATAGTGTAGAAGCTGCTGTTCGTTCAATGAAACAACCGAATCCCGAGAAAATTCAAGAATTAGTGCATTCAATTATTAAAGGGCGTTTACAAGAAAATCAATTTGATGATTGTGATGTATCAATAAAAGAATTGAAAATTATTGAAGAAGTATTATGCGAAACGTTAAATGGTATTTTCCATTCGCGAATTGAGTATCCAAAAGAAGGCTAACTTCTTTTTTAAACGGTTATCATAAAATAAGAACGCAAGATATAGAAACCACCATCTGAGTAAAAGTATGTTTTAATCAGAAGGACTACTATGTGAGTTGGAGGAAAAGAATGGCCTTAGTAATTGATTTTTTAGATGAAACAAATGAAGTAAAAGAAGAGCATTTGGAATTAGTTGAAAAACTACTACAACATGCGTCTGAAGTAGAAAAGATTGAGGATGGTAGCGAAGTTTCTGTTACATTCGTTACGAATGAAGCTATTCATGAAATTAACAAGCAGTACCGAGACAAAGATCAACCAACCGATGTTATATCTTTTGCCTTAGAAGAATTAGGTGAAGGTGAAGTAGAAATAGTTGGTGAAGGGATTCCACGTGTTTTAGGTGACATCATTATCTCAACTGATCGAACGAAAGAGCAAGCTGTAGAATATGGTCACTCTTTTGAACGTGAACTTGGCTTTTTAGCAGTCCATGGCTTTTTACACTTATTAGGTTACGACCATATGACACCGGAAGACGAAAAAACGATGTTTGGTAAGCAAGATGAAATATTATCATCTTTTGGCCTAGGTCGTGATTTTAATGAACGTTCGTAAGTTCATTAAATCATTCGGTTTTGCATTTTATGGAATTGTTATGTCATTCGAACAACAAAATATGCGCATCCATTTTCTAAGTGCTATTATTGTCATTATTGCAGGCTTATGGACAGGGTTAAACCAAGTCGAATGGCTAGTACTAATATTAATCATCTCTATTGTTATTGGTGCTGAATTAATTAATACAGCAATTGAGAATGTGGTTGATTTAGCATCGCCCGATATCCATCCATTAGCAAAAAGAGCAAAGGATGCTGCAGCTGGTGCAGTACTTGTATTTGCACTAGCAAGTGTTATAATCGGATTACTAATTTTTATTCCAAAATGGTTTATTTAGGGAGGATTTTTCCATGTCTATAGATAAGAATTCATTAATTGAACAATCTAAAATTGCTCGTGAAAAAGCGTATGTTCCATATTCTAATTTTCAAGTGGGCGCTGCACTGTTAGCAGAAGATGGTTCAGTTTATCGTGGTTGCAATATTGAAAATGCGGGCTATAGTATGACAAACTGTGCAGAACGAACTGCTTTCTTTAAAGCTGTTTCTGAAGGGGTTAAAAAGTTTAAAGCAATTGCTATAGTAGCTGATACAGATGGACCTTGTGCTCCATGTGGTGCTTGCAGACAAGTCATGGCTGAATTTTGTGACCCAACAATGCCTGTATATTTAACAAATTTAAAAGGTGCTGTTCAAGAAACAACTGTAGGCGAGTTGTTACCATTCGCCTTTTCTCCGGAGGATTTAAAATAATGCAAGAAAACAGTAATTATAAATCAGGTTTTATATCTATTATCGGACGACCAAACGTAGGTAAATCTACATTTCTTAATCGAGTAATTGGGCAAAAAATTGCTATCATGTCTGATAAACCTCAAACAACACGCAATAAAATTCAAGGTGTTCTAACAAGAGAACAAAGCCAAATGATTTTTATTGATACACCTGGAATTCATAAACCAAAACATAAACTAGGCGAATTTATGATTAAAGTATCAAAAAATACTTTACGAGAAGTCGATGTAATTATGTTTATGGTAAATGCTGAACAAGGACTTGGTAAGGGAGACGAGTTTATCTTAGAATTACTTGAAGGGACTCAAACTCCAGTATTTTTAGTTGTAAATAAAATTGATCAAATCCATCCAGATGAGATTGTTGGAATTATTGACTCATACAAGTCGAAATATAATTTTGCTGAAATTATTCCTATCTCAGCGCTTCAAGGGAACAATGTTGATAATTTATTGGAAGTCATTGAAAAATACTTACCACAAGGCCCACAATATTATCCTGCTGACCAAGTGACAGACCACCCTGAACGATTCATTATTTCAGAGCTTATTCGTGAAAAAGTACTTCATTTAACACGTGAAGAAATTCCTCATTCAATAGCTGTAGTCATTGACCGTATTAAACGAGATGATGAAAATGAAAATATGATTCGTGTACAGGCAACAATCATGGTTGAAAGAGATTCTCAAAAGGGTATAGTCATTGGGAAACGAGGCGCATTATTAAAAGAAGTTGGTTCTTTAGCAAGAAAAGACATTGAATTGCTTTTAGGCTCTAAAGTCTATTTAGAACTTTGGGTAAAAGTACAAAAGGATTGGCGTAATAAATCAACACATTTACGTGACTTTGGCTATCGAGAAGACGAATATTAATTTAATTAAGAGATTGATTAGGGCTAAAAGAATACCTACAACATTTTGTAGGTGTTCTTTTTCTATATAAGCAATAGTTAAATTTAAAAGGAAGTGCCAGCTATGCTCAACAAATGGGAAGGAATCGTTTTAAAAACAAAATCCTATGGTGAATCTAATAAAATCGTAACATTAATGACAAGAGAGGCTGGAAAGGTAGCAGCAATGGCTCGAGGCGCTAAAAAACCAACAAGTCGATTAGCTGGTATAACTCAAACATTTATGCATGGGGTCTATATGATACAAAGAACTACGGGAATGGGAACACTCCAACAGGGCGAACATTTAGATTCAATGCGAACTATACAGACGGATATAATTGCTACGGCTTATGCAAGTTATATAGTTGAATTAATTGATAGATTAATTGAGGAAGGGCGACCTGAGCCTTTTGCATTTGAGGTTTTACAACAATCTTTACATGCAATTGAAGAGGGATACGACCCAGAAGCAATTACTTTGTTTGTAGATTGGAAGCTACTTCCTTATGCAGGTATTCAACCGATTCTCCATGCATGTGCTTCTTGTGGATCAGTAGATGGGGAGTTTGCGTATTCTTTCTCACAAGGCGGGTTTCTATGTCATCGTTGTTTTCATTTAGATCCTTATATTATTCGTTTAACACCAAAGCAACTTCAACTAATTCGAATGTTTCACAGTGTACCAATTGAGCAAGTGGGAAAACTAGATTTAAAACGGGAGACAAAACAATTTATAAAAAAAATTGTGACAACAATCTATGAGGAACAAACAGGTATGCGTTTAAAATCACGCACATTTATTGAACAATTAGAAAGAACACCTGAACTCCAATTTAGAAAACAACCAAATCAGAGTGAATAAAAAAATGCAACCACCATATTTGAGTTGGTATTTTTTAAAGGAAAGTTTAATAAATTATATAAAAAAATGACCGATTATAAGTATTTGAATCGGTCACTTTCATTCACAAGATGTATAAATTATCTTATTTCTGCTAACAAAGGAAATAAGTCTTCTTTTACAGCTTTCCAAAACTTCTCTTCTATATCCCGAATTGTTTTAGTTTTTACTTTTGTGAATTCATTTACTTGTAAGTATAATTCATTAATTTGGTTGTCCACTAAAGATAACCGACGATTCAAACGTTTGCGATCATCTTCATTGTTCAAGCTTATATATGAATCTATGATTAATTGAAGTTGATTTAATTGTTTAAGAGTTAATTCATATGCCTCTTTGTGAAAAATTCCGATTTTATTATTCATTGAAATATGTTTGCGATGATAAGCGGTGGATTGGCGTAATTCTTCAAGTTGAATATTCGCTTTAAAAAGAATTTGGTGCATTGCGTTACCTGATGGGATCTCTCTTTGAAGTAATGTGGTAACAATGAACTGGAGTTGATCGTATAAATCTTTTGTAACCTCTTGCTCTTTTGGAACGACCATTTGTTTTGAAGATACTTGAAAGAACATTATTAATCCCCCTTAAACGTGATATTCCCCACTACCAATATTATGCCAAAATGGGAAAAATTATTCATTAAGAATGGGAGTTTTGTAATAAAAAAGAGGGTTGTCTAGAGTTTTTACTAGACAGCCCTCTTTTATGTTTGAATTAAAATTGTAAATGCTTTTCGATATACGATTTAACTTCTGTAATAGGCATACGAACTTGATCCATAGAATCGCGGTGACGTACTGTTACTTGTCCGTCTTCTTTAGAGTCAAAGTCATAAGTTATACAGAATGGTGTACCAATTTCGTCTTGACGACGATAACGTTTACCAATGGATTGTGATTCATCGTAATCGACAGGAAATGCCTTACGTAAATCATCCCAAACTTGACCAGCTTCATCTGCTAATTTTTTAGATAGTGGTAAAACAGCAGCCTTGAATGGTGCAAGGGCAGGGTGGAAGCGTAAAACTGTACGAACATCTCCACCTTCAAGTTCTTCTTCGTCATAAGCATCGCAAAGGAATGCTAATGTCACACGGTCTGCACCTAATGATGGTTCGATACAATAAGGTACATATCGTTCATTTGAAATTGGGTCAATATAAGTGAAATCTTCACCTGAATGTTCCATATGTTGTTTTAAGTCAAAATCTGTACGGTCAGCAACACCCCAAAGTTCGCCCCAACCAAATGGGAAGCGGAATTCGATATCAGTTGTTGCATTCGAATAGTGAGATAATTCATCTTGTTCATGGTCACGAAGACGCATGCTTTCTTCCTTCATGCCAAGGTTTAGTAACCAATTTTTACAGAATTCTTTCCAATATGCGTGCCACTCAAGATCCTCACCTGGCTTACAGAAGAATTCAAGTTCCATTTGTTCGAATTCACGTGTACGGAATGTAAAGTTACCAGGAGTAATTTCATTACGGAATGATTTACCGATTTGAGCAATACCAAATGGTGTGCGTTTACGCATTGAACGTTGAACATTTTTGAAGTTAACAAAAATACCTTGCGCTGTTTCAGGGCGTAAATAGATTTCATTTGTAGAACTTTCTGTTACACCTTGGAATGTCTTGAACATTAGGTTAAATTGGCGAATATCTGTGAAGTCATTTTTACCACATTCAGGACATACAACTTCTAATTCTTCCATTTTTGCTTTCATTTGATCGAAGCTCATACCATCGACAATAATTTCTTTCCCTGTTTTTTCTAGAGAAGCTTCCTCAATAAGTTTATCAGCGCGGTGGCGTGCTTTACATGCTTTACAGTCAATCATAGGATCGTTGAAATTACCAACGTGTCCTGAAGCTACCCATGCACGAGGATTCATTAAGATTGCAGCATCAAGTCCAACATTGTATTGAGATTCTTGAACAAATTTTTGCCACCAAGCTTTTTTTACATTATTTTTAAGTTCAACACCAAGTGGACCATAATCCCAAGTGTTAGCTAATCCTCCGTAGATATCTGAACCAGGGAAGACAAAACCACGTTGTTTTGCAAGACTTACGATTGTTTCCATAGATTTTTCTGTCATGTTTATTTCCTCCTATATAAAAAATAGAAAAGCACCCGTCTCCGGGCATTTTTGTTTGCCCGGGGACGAGTGCGTAGTTTACACCCGCGGTTCCACCCCGCTTGATTGTTCGGTTGAAGTCAAGCGCTAGCATTCTGCGTCACTCGTCTCGATTCAATCCTCATGAACGTTAGGTTCACTCCGGTTGAATCGCTCCTCGTTCCTTTAATGACAAACGCTTTCTTTTCAACCTTCTCTATTGAGAAGTCAAGCGCTCACATTCTTTTAAATGCTAGCTGAATTCAAACAATCCTCTTTTAAAAAGTTGGCTCAAGGGTGCCGTTTCTCTTTTCTTTGTAGGCTTACACCAATCCCTACTCGCTGAGGTGAAAAGATATTTTTATCCCAATCATTGCCTAAAAATATTTTAAGTTGTTAATTAATATTATTAATAGAAGACAACTGTGTCAATATTTTAGCATGCAACTCATTTCTTAGCAAATATAATGAAAATAGTATATAATAATTTAGTAATCAGTATAACATTAATTGAGGCGGGTGAGTCCAATAGAACTCAATAAGCGTCAGGACACTATTTTACAAATTGTGAAAGAAAATGGACCAATCACAGGCGAGCAAATTGCTGAGCGGCTAAATTTGACTCGTGCAACATTAAGACCTGATTTAGCCATACTAACAATGGCTGGCTTCTTAGATGCAAGGCCGCGTGTTGGCTATTTCTACTCAGGTAAAAAAACAATGGCTACAGTCACTGAATCCATGATGAATTTAAAGGTGAAGGATTTTCAATCAGTACCTGTAGTTGTGGCAGAGAATATGACTGTATATGATGCAATTTGTCATATGTTTTTAGAAGATGTTGGTACACTTTTTGTTGTTGATGATCACGGTTTTTTACAAGGTGTTCTTTCAAGAAAAGATTTATTACGAACAAGTATAGGTTCTCAGGATTTAACGAAAATTCCTGTACATATTATAATGACTAGAATGCCAAATATTGTTTATTGCAAAAAAAATGATTCTCTTATATTAGCAGCCAAAAAATTGATTGAGCGCCAAGTCGATTCTTTACCTGTTATTAATGAAAAAGAAGAAGGAATAGAAATTATAGGTCGTTTAACAAAAACGAATATTACAAAGGCATTTATTTCTTTAGCTGATACTCATGACTTATAAGGGGTAGTAAATTGAAAACATTAAAAATACTTGTAGTTTCAGATTCCGTTGGTGAGACTGGTGAACAAGTTGTTAAGGCAGCTGCAACACAATTTAGACCAGACTTTGAAGATACCATTATTCGGAAGTTTCCACATATTCAAAATGATGAGCATATTGAAAACATAGTAGAACTTGCTAGTATGCAAGATGCTTTAATTGTCTTTACATTAGTTGAACGAAGTAAACGCGACTTAATGATTGAACTATGTAAAGAACACCAAGTTGCAAGTTTCGATTTATTAGGGCCTATGATTGGTTTAATTGAGAAACACACTGGTGAAAAACCTCTTCAAGAACCTGGTTTAGTTCATAAACTTGATGATGATTATTTTAGAAAAATTGAAGCAATTGAGTTTGCTGTTAAATATGATGACGGTCGTGATCCAAGAGGCTTGTTACTAGCGGATGTTGTATTAATTGGTGTATCTAGAACATCGAAAACTCCTCTATCCCAGTATTTAGCACATAAACGTTTAAAAGTTGCGAATGTGCCATTAGTCCCGGAAGTAGAGCCGCCTGAAGAATTATACTTGGTAAATCCAAAAAAATGTTTTGGTTTAGTCATTTCTCCGGAAAAGCTTAATATAATTCGTAAGGAGAGATTAATTGCATTAGGCTTAAATGATGATGCGATGTATGCAAAACAAACACGCATTGAACAAGAAATTAATCATTTTTATAAAGTGGTAAATAAAATTGGTTGTTCAGTAATTGATGTTACAAATCGTGCTGTGGAAGAAACAGCAAATGTTATTTTGGACCAAATTGAACAATAAAGATAATTAAAGACCACCTTTTTAATATTAAACTGCACTCCGAATCAATAGAAATAATCTTACTATTGGAGGTGTAGTCCATTAAGAAGGTGGTTTTTTTATGTTTTTTCATAAAATTAGTGGAAATTATCAAATAATTGTTTTATAATAAAAAATTGTGGTAAAAATAAACTTAACGAATTAGTTAGGACTAAATCAATTATTTTGTCGTAAAATAAAGGATTTTTCAAATTAATATCGAATTGTGTTATTAGCAATTTAAGTTGGTGATTTTTATGAGTAGTAAAATTCCAGAACAGTTAATTGAGCAAATTCGTTCACAATCAGAAATCGTCGATGTAATCGGCGAATATATGCAGTTAACGAAAAAAGGGCGTAACTGGTTTGGATTATGTCCATTCCATGGTGAAAATACACCTTCATTTTCTGTGTCTCAAGACAAACAAATCTTCCATTGCTTTGGATGTGGAGCAGGTGGTAATGTCATTACATTTGTGATGGATATTGAAAATATTACGTTTCCTGATGCGGTAATCAAACTGGGTTCTCGCGCTGGTATGCATTTAGATATCCAAAATGATAGTATGGCTAAAAACACTTCTCAATATTCATCAAGAGAAGAAAAAATGATTGAAGCACACGAATTTGCAGCGCAAATGTATCACCATTTGCTAATGAATACAGAGGATGGTGAGGAAGCGTTAAATTATCTTCTAAAAAGAGGATTTACAAAGGAGCATATCGAAACGAATGGTATAGGTTGGTCTCTACCAGCTTGGGACACTCTTTCGATTCTCTTAGAAAAAAAAGGCTTCGATTTAGAAGATATGGCTGAATGTGGGCTTATCATTCAGAAGGAAAGTGACCATACTTATTTTGATCGATTTAGAGGAAGGATTATGTTTCCGATTCGAAATGATAATGGGAAAATTATCGGATTTTCGGGACGTATCATCAATCCATCTGAAAATGATGCAAAATATTTAAATAGCCCAGAAACACCTATATTTCATAAAAGCCAAGTTCTATTTAACTTGGATAAAGCAAGAACTTCCATACGTAAAAATCGTCAAGTCATATTAATGGAAGGATTTATTGATGTACTCGCTGCAAATCAAGCAGGCGTCTACAATGCGGTTGCAACTATGGGGACCTCTCTAACAACTCAGCATGTCACAAAGCTTAAGCGCTTAGTTGATAAAATTATTTTATGTTATGACGGTGATCATGCTGGTTGGGAAGCTGCGAAACGTGCTGCAGATATGTTACATGCCGAAAAATTAAATGTTGAAATTGCTCTATTGCCTGAAAAATTAGATCCGGATGATTATATACGTAAGTATGGAACAGAATCTTTTGTTAATCAAGTAATAGAAAAACCACATGCCTATATTGCTTTCATGATGATGCACGCGAGGAAAAATAAAAATTTCCAATTTGAAAATGATATTTTGCAATACATTCAAGAAGTGCTTGAGCAACTTGTTGGTAGATCCTCACCTATAGAGCGTGATTTATATATTAAACAACTATCAAGTGAAACAAATATTTCTGAAGATGCTATTTATGCCCAATATCGAAAATTAGAGGCAGATGATGTAAAAAGTAATAAACGATTTGAACAAACAAATCTCCAACCCTCAAAAATTGATGTTCAGCCAAAGAAACCACTAAATGCAACAGAAAGAGCGGAAAGATTGTTACTATCACATATGCTTCGAAATGCAGAAGTGGTTGAAAGGATTATCAATAGTGATGAGCCTCAACCTTTTGCTAGGGATGAATATATAGCTGTATTTGTTCGCCTAATAGGCTTTTATGAAGAGCATGTATCAGCAGATTACCAAAGATTTTTAGAAGTTCTAGATGATTCAGAGTTACGAAAAATTGTGATGGAGGCAGCTCTTGTCGAGCAAGATCCTGACCATGTTGAAGCTGAAATTTCAGATAGCTTAAGACAATTACGAAAACATCGTATTGAAGTAGAAATAACTAAATTACTGCATGATTCACAGGAAGCGGAAAAAATGCATGAGCATAAACGCGCACTAGAAATCGCTAGAGAAATCATTAACCTAAGGAAATCATTATCAGCGATTTAACCCGAATCGGTTGTTAGAAGGAGGAAGGTTTATGGCGGACAAGTCAGAGAATTCAAAAGAAGTTGTAAACGGACAAACAGTAGAAGAGGTAAAAGCACTTCTTCAACAAAAAGCGAAAAAAGATAATGAAATTACAATGCAAGAAATTTCTTCTAAACTTGCACCATACGAAATGGAGAATGAGGAAGTTTTCCATTTTGCAGAAGATATAGAAAAAAGCTTCGGAATCGAAGTTAACGGTAAAGAAGAATTTGAAGAAGAAGTCTTGTCGAAACAAGAGGCAAGTGAAGAAGAATTTGATTTAAATGACCTAAGTGTTCCTCCTGGCGTTAAAATTAATGACCCTGTAAGAATGTACTTGAAAGAAATTGGTCGTGTTGATTTGCTTTCTGCAGAAGAAGAGATTCGATTGGCAGAACGTATTGAACAAGGGGATGAAGAAGCACGTAAACGATTGGCAGAAGCTAACTTACGTCTTGTAGTATCGATTGCGAAACGATATGTTGGTCGTGGAATGCTATTTTTAGATTTAATTCAAGAAGGTAATATGGGATTAATTAAAGCAGTTGAAAAATTTGATTACCGAAAAGGGTTTAAATTTTCTACTTATGCAACTTGGTGGATTCGCCAAGCGATTACTCGTGCAATAGCAGACCAAGCTCGTACGATTCGTATTCCAGTACACATGGTTGAAACGATTAATAAATTAATTCGTGTTCAAAGACAATTACTTCAAGATCTTGGGCGTGAACCATCACCTGAAGAAATTGGTGAAGAAATGGATTTAACTCCTGAAAAAGTTCGTGAAATATTAAAAATTGCTCAGGAACCGGTTTCTTTAGAAACGCCAATTGGTGAGGAAGATGATTCCCACTTAGGTGATTTCATCGAGGACCATGAGGCACAATCTCCTTCTGATCATGCAGCATATGAATTGCTAAAAGAGCAGCTTGAAGATGTTTTAGATACTTTAACGGATCGAGAAGAAAATGTTCTTCGACTTCGTTTTGGTTTAGATGACGGTCGTACAAGAACTTTAGAAGAAGTTGGGAAAGTGTTCGGAGTTACACGCGAACGTATTCGTCAAATCGAAGCAAAAGCATTAAGAAAACTTAGACACCCATCACGTAGTAAACGTCTTAAAGATTTCTTAGAATAATGATAAAAAAGACATCCTTTTTTGGGTGTCTTTTTACGTATTATTAATTATAAATGAAAAGAATCTAGTAATTTTTATAGATGCAATATAAAAAGTAAGCTAAACTATTAATATATACATAATTATGCAGTTTTGGAGATTACCATATGTCAAATGCAAGAAAGAAAATTATTCTAAATGAAATATTGTTTTGGAAACAAAGTAAACTTTTACCAGAACAATATTGTGATTTTTTAATGACACTATACACAGAAGGAAATGATGACGGGCTAGAAGAAGAGGTGAGTCATAAAAAAGCTGTGAAATCAAAAGAGAAACGTCGCATGGTCATTATTTACTTTTTTGTTTTACTCGTTTCAATAACTTTACTTGCAATACTTTTTATGACTGCCCAAGCAACAGAAGTAATGATTCTGTTCATAGGATTATTATCAATAGCTTTTATTATTATTGCATTTAAAGTAGCAAGGGAAAAAAATTTGTTAGCTCCATTATTTCAAGTTGCTGCCGCACTACTTATCTTTGGACTTTCTGTAAAAATAAGCTTAACTTATTTTGAACAAAAAGAATGGGTTTTGTACGCATTATTAATTGCAAATTGTCTTTTATGGCTGTTATCCGGTCTAAAATTAAAGTTACTTTATTTTACGGTTTCAGGAGCTTTAGGTCTTATTGTATTAATTGGATATAAATTGATTGCTTAATCAATAAAATAGCAATATCTCTTAAAAGGGGATATTGCTTTTTTTATTGACGCTATATTCAAAAAGCCTATAACAAATAAAAGGGGTGTTCATAATGAATTTCGATTTGACAGAAGAACAAAAAATGCTGTTAAAAATGATAAAAGAGTTTGCAGATGAAGTCGTTGCACCCGAAGCAATTGAAAGAGATCGAAATAAAACTTTCCCCATAAAAGTGTTTAAACAACTTGCGGATATGGGAATTATGGGGTTACCTTTTCCAGAGAAATTTGGAGGGGCTGGAGCGGATACGATTAGTTTCGCCATTGTTACTGAAGAGTTAAGTCGTGCCTGTGCTTCCACTGGAATTACTTATTCTGCCCATATCTCCTTAGGGGGAGCACCTATTCATTTATTTGGAACAAATGATCAAAAAGAAAAATATTTAGTACCAATTTGTACAGGGGAGTCTTTTGGTGCATTTGGTTTGACAGAATCGAATGCAGGGTCAGATGCGGGAGGCACTCAGACAAAAGCTGCTTTAAAAGATGGAGAATTTCTAATCAACGGTTCAAAAGTTTTTATAACAAATGCGAGTTATGCAAAGCATATTGCTATTACCGCAATAACTGCTCAAAACGCTGACAAAAAAGAGATTAGTGCGATTATTGTTCCAACCGATTCTAAAGGTTTTACGATTAATGAAATAACAGACAAAATGGGATTAAATGCTTCGAACACAACAGAATTAATATTTGAAGATGTGTCAGTTTCTGAAAAAAATCTACTTGGGAAACGTGGAAATGGTTTTAAACAGTTTTTAATTACATTAGATGGGGGAAGAATAGGGATAGCTGCCATGGCCGTTGGAATTGCACAAGCAGCATTTGACAAAGCACTTCAATATTCAAAGCAACGTAAACAATTTGGGAAAACGTTGGCAGAATTCCAAGTAACTCAATTTAAACTTGCTGACATGGCGGTGAAAATTGAACTCGCTAGAAATATGGTTTATAAAGCTGCCTGGTTAAAAGATCAGGGAAGAGCTTTTGGGAAAGAAGCTGCAATCGCAAAATATTATGCCTCAGAGATAGCAATGGAAATTACTGATGAAGCGATACAAATTCATGGTGGTTATGGGTATATGAGAGAGTATGAAGTGGAAAGATACTTAAGAGATGCAAAATTATTAGAAATAGGTGAAGGCACATCAGAAATACAAAAAATGGTGATTGCAAGGCATATTCTTAATAATCAGTAAAGATGTTGCAATTGTGACAATAGTTGTAAAAGTTACCGTTTAGGTCTTTTCGTTTTTGAAATAATGCAGTACAATAATGTATGGTAACAGATTCTATACTAAATAGAAGCAAAAATGATAAAAAAAGGGAGGGTAACATATGAAGAACAATCCAATCATTCCTTATATCCTAATTATGGCATTCGGTATCGGACTTATTTTCTTCCTGTCATTAGAAGGTGTTGGTAACAAAGAGGAAATCGCTGCTCATGGAGATGAAGCTGCAACTGAAGAGGGCGGCGCAACTGCAGAAGGTGGAGCAAGCGGTGAAGAATTGGTAAGCGCATGTATCGGCTGTCACGGCGGTGATTTAACTGGTGGTATGGGACCAAAACTTATTGGCCAAGATCCTGCACATATCGTGGATGTCTTAACAAATGGTATTGAAGGTACACCAATGACTCCTGGTTTGAAAACACCAGAAGAGGCTCAAGCGATTGCTGATTATATTTCAACATTAAAATAATTTATTACGAAATCCTTAGTCTTTAGGCTAAGGATTTATTTTTTTCGCGGATAGGATCAAAAAGTTTTGGGAATCCGCAAAAGAAAACACACATCGAATTGTTGTATAGTAGCGATGATTCGTGTTTTTCTAATATAATAGAAGCGGCAAATATAGAAAAAGGCGGTTTATAAAAAAATGAATGCACAAAAACTTTCAAAACGATTAGAAATGGTGGCATCATTTGTTCCAACTGGAGCCGTAGTAGCGGATATTGGCAGTGATCATGCATACCTACCTTGTTATTTAATTCATAAGGGGATCATTAACAAAGCGATTGCTGGCGAAGTTGTAAAGGGACCATATGATTCAGCAGTTCGGCAAGTGAGGGCTGAAAATTTATCGGATAAAATTACTGTGCGACTGGCAGATGGGTTAGCGGCAGTTCAAGAAAGTGATCATGTTGATACGATTACAATCGCGGGAATGGGCGGACCACTAATTGTATCAATTCTAGAAAATGGAAAAGGTGCCTTAAAATCAGTGACGAGACTTATATTACAACCAAATATCCATGCGAAGGTGATACGAGAATGGGCACTAGAAAAAGGTTGGGCAATCCTTGATGAAGAAATATTAGATGAAGATGGAAAAATATATGAAGTCCTTGTTCTACAAAGAGGAAACATGACTTTAACGGAAGAGGAGGTTTTATTAGGTAAATTTCTTTTAGCAAAGAAATCGGATGTATTTATCGAAAAGTGGAAAAAAGAAATAGAGAATTGGGAGCGAGTGTTAAACTCTATTGAAAAAGCAGAACCAAGCCCAGAAATTATTGCAAAGCGCGAAGAATTACATCATCTAATCTCTTTAGTTAAGGAGGCATTAAAAGCGTGAAGACGGCAAACGGACAAGAAGTGATTCAATTATTTGAAAGCTGGTCACCCAAAAAATTGGCTTGTATGGAAAATGATCCGATTGGATTAGCTATTGGGACATTAAATAAAGAAGTAACAAAGGTGTTGGTAACACTTGATGTCAATGAAGAGGTTGCAGATGAGGCAATTCGAAATGGCTGTCAATTAATTATTGCACACCACCCACCAATCTTCCGAAAACTCTCAAACTTACGTACTGATACACCTGCAGGTAAATTGTATGAGAAACTAATTAAACATGACGTTGCTGTGTATGCAGCTCATACTAATTTAGATGTAGCTAACGGTGGGGTAAATGATTTATTAGCTGATGCATTACAATTAGAAAACAGGCAAATCCTAGAGCAAACATATAGTGAAAATTTAATGAAATTAGCCGTATTTGTACCAGACTCCCATGCAGATCGCTTACGTCTTGAACTATCGAAAATAGGCGCGGGAGCTATTGGGGATTATGATTCTTGTAGCTTCTCAACAGATGGGAAGGGGCGCTTTAGACCGTTAGAGGGCGCAGATCCATTTATTGGTGAAATTGGTGAAATTGAAGTGACAGATGAAGAGAAAATTGAAGTTGTCTTCCCACCTTCAATAAAAAATAAAGTATTAAAAGCGATGTTAAATGTACATCCTTATGAAGAACCTGCTTATGATTTATATACATTAGCTGTAGAAACCGATCAAATGGGCCTAGGACGTGTAGGGACACTTAATGAGCCAATGACATTAGAACAGTTTGCAAAGTATGTTAAAAAGCAATTGGACGTCCCAACTGTGAGAGTTGTCGGAGATAAAAATGCAAAAGTGAAAAAAGTGGCCGTCGTTGGTGGGGATGGAAATAAATATATACATGTTGCAAAACGATCCGGTGCTGATGTATTTGTAACAGGAGATATGTATTTTCACGTAGCCCAAGATGCACAGAGTATCGGGCTAAATATTGTTGATCCTGGACATCATGTAGAAAAAGTAATGATAAAAGGTGTTACGCAAAAAATGATGGAACTTTGTTCGCAAAAAAAACTATCTGTACAATTTATTGAATCAAAAGTGAATACAGAGCCATTTACCTTTATTTAAAGTTAACCATTTTGTCCTGTAACTGAAAGAAAAGGTTTCTCAGTCTTTCAAATGTCTTATATATTTAAGTGTAAACAATAAAAAAGAACAGTTTTTCCGAATAGGATAAACTGTTCTTTTTTTGTTCTATATTAAGAATGTGAACGAGCTACTTTTAATTCTTCGTATTGTGCTTCGTCAAACTCTTTTTCTGATTTAGAAATAACAACTGCTGCTAGACCATTTCCGATGATATTCGTAACAGCACGAGCTTCTGACATGAATCGGTCAACACCAATTAATAAGAAGATACCCTCAACAGGAATCATTGGGAATGCCGCTAATGTTGCAGCTAATACGATGAAACCAGATCCTGTAACACCCGCAGCTCCTTTTGATGTAATCATTAGAATACCTAGAAGTGTTATAATTTGAATCCAAGAAAGGTCTACACCATAAGCTTGAGCAATAAATAGAGCCGCCATTGATAAATAAATTGCAGTTCCGTCTAGGTTGAATGAATAACCAGTTGGGACTACTAAACCGACTGTTGATTTAGAGCAACCCATTCTTTCTAATTTTTTCATTAGTGATGGTAATGCAGACTCTGATGATGATGTACCAACTACTAAGAAAATTTCTTGTTTAATGTAAGAAATAAATTTAAAGATATTAATACCATAGAATTTAGCAATTGCCCCAAGGACAAAGACGATAAATATGAACATTGTAAGGTAAATAGCAGCCATTAATAATCCTAAGCTTTTTAATGATCCCATTCCAAAGTTACCAATTGTGTACGCCATTGCACCGAATGCTCCAATTGGAGAGAAGCGCATAACCATACCTACAATTTTAAAGAAAATCTCTGATACGATTTCAAAGAATGAAATAACTGGTTTTGCTTTTTCACCAAGTGCTGCTGCTGCTAAACCGAATAAAACTGCAGCAAATAATGTCGGTAATAATTCTCCATTGGCTAATGCTCCTACAAAGTTAGCAGGAATAATTTCTGCGACAAAACCACCAATACTAAAGTCTTTTTCTGCAGCTGCAGTTGTGTACTGAGATACATCTGCATTATTAGCTGCTGAAGTATCAAAGCCATCCCCTGCGTTAACAATTAACGCAACGGCAATTCCTATTGCTAATGCGATAGTGGAAACTATTTCGAAATAAAGTAATGCTTTACCACCGATTTTACCAACTTTCTTCATATCCCCCATTGCACCGATTCCGATTGCTACGGTTAAGAAGATAATTGGTGCAATCAACATTTTAATTAATTTAATGAATAAGTCCGCTAATATTTTTAAACTAGCACCAAATTCTGGCCAAATCGCCCCAACGATAATACCTAATATGATAGCTGTAATCACTTGAAAAGTAAGGTTTTTAGCTAATTTCATTTTCTCTCATCCCCCTATAAAATATGAAGCTTTGGAATCGCTTTCACTAGATTTATATTAACTTATAATTTTCTGAAAAAGGGGTTTTGTTTTTAATGGTTTTATCGTTCATTTTGTTCAATTTATCGAAATAAAAAGAGAAATATTGATATAATACTATTTCAGCTGTTATACGACTGTTATATCGAGAAGATACTTTGTTATAGTACAAAATAAAAAAGGCTAACATATAAATATTGTTAGCACTTTTTTGTTCATTTTGTTCAATTTAATAATTTTAGTTTATTTATTAACTTCTTGTAAAAGTTCAGTAAAGTATTCTTCATTAACATTAGAAGAATAGTAATCATATAGTGGTTCTAATTTTTCCTTCCATTCTTTCTTGTTTGTTTCATCAAGCTCATACAATGTTACATTTTCATATTCTGAAAGGTACTTTAAGTCATTTTTGTTTAACTCAATGGCAAAATCATGTTGCCAATCTTTCATTTCGTCTAAGGAATCAACTATAATTTTTTGCACTTCTGGATCTAAATCATTCCAAAATTGTTCATTAATCATTACGGCATAACAAAGAATTCCATGATTCGATAAAGTAATATTGTTCTCCATTGTATGAAACTGTTTAGAATATATATTAGAGATTGTGTTTTCCTGTGCATCAACAATATTATTTTGAAGTTCATAAAAAACATCACTAAATGAAATACTTACAGGCTCTGCACCTAATAATGTAAATTGCTTTTCTAAAATATCACTAGGCATCATTCGAATTCGTTTATTTTGAAATTGGTCAACTTCGATAATTGGTGATGAACTCGCGGCAATTTGCTTAAAGCCATTACTCCAAAAAGTTAACCCCTTTACATTTATTGATTTTAATTCAGCTAACAGTTGTTGACTTAGGTCCCCATGCAGTACATTTTTTAGTTGGTCCTGTGTTTCAATTATGTAAGGGAGATCTAGTATCTGCCAATCAGGTAAAAGGCTAGTCATTTTTGAGTTAGTAGGAGCAATCATTTGGATTTCCCCATCTTGTAACGCTTCAAACTCTGTTTCATCATTGTACAGCATACCGTTAGGATAGACTTGTACGATCACTCGCCCATTACTTTTTTGCTCGACTAGTTGAGCAAATTTTTCAGCTGCCATACCTTTTGGGGTGTTTTCGGCTACAACATGACTAAAATGGATTGTAATTTGACGATTTAAATCTTTTTGTTCGTCATCATAGGGGAGTGTTTCATTTGAAAAAATACTTTGACGATAGCCGAAAATCCCAATTAATATTATGATTGTAAGAAATGAACCAGTTAAAAAGTATTTCAATCTATTCACCACTGTTTACTTAATATAGTTAAATTCATTATATATTAGAAAGTAGATTGTACAAAAGGTTTTAGGAGGCACAAAGTGACGAAGCGTAAATTATCAATGAATGGCAAAATAATGTTATTAACGTTTTTCATTATTGCCTTTTCTTTCTTAGTAGCGGGAACTTTTGTTATTGGAAATTTATTAGAAGAACAGGAAAAGGATATTGGGCAAAGAGCAATGCTCGTTGCTCGAACGGTTAGTCAATTTCCTGAAATAAAAACACAATTACAAGAAGAAGATTTTCAAAAGGCTTCCAAAATTACTAATGACCTTGTCGAAGAAATTAGATACATTAATAAAGCTGAATATATTGTTGTAATGAATATGGATCGTGTGAAGTACTCCCATCCTTTTAAAAATACAATAGGGACGAAGAGTGAGTCAGCTGATTTAAATGCAGCTTTTGCAGAACATTACTATATTTCAAAAGCTGAAGGTACCAAGGGGCCAATGATTCGAGCAATTGTGCCCATTATGAATGAAGAAAATACTCAAATAGGAGTCGTCGTAGTCGGGTTTGGTTTGCCAACATTATCATTATTATTTAAAGACTTTAAAACTGAAATACTAATAACGGTAATTATATCGATTTTATTTAGCGTTTGGGGTGCTCATACATTAGGGCGTCACATTAAAAAGCAAATGTTTGGACTAGAGCCGCATGAAATTTCTAAAATGTATGTTGAACGAACGGAAACATTTAATGCGATGCATGAAGGAATCATTGCTGTAGATAGTAAATTAAATATTACAATTTTTAATCAGAAAGCAAGTGAAATTTTAGGGGTTGGTGATGATGACCCAACGAAATATATAGGGAAGAGTATTTATGATGTTATACCTGATACTAGATTACCAGAAATATTTTTTACCGGCAAACCTGTATATAATCAAGAACTTTATGTAAATCAACATAGTATAATGAGTAATCGTATTCCTATTTTAGTGGATGGGAAAAGGGTTGGTGCTGTTGCGGTATTTAAAGATTTAACTGCATTTAAGCAACTGGCAGAAGAGTTAACAGGAGTAAAAGCCTTTGTACAAGCACTTAGAGTCCATACGCATGAATATAAAAATAAACTTCATACAATTGCCGGATTACTGCATTTAGGACATTTTGAACAGGCTATAGATTATGTATCGCAAGTTAAGTATCAACATGATCATGTAACGAAATTTTTAAATGAACGAATTTATAATGAAAATATATCTGGATTATTACTAAGTAAAATCAGTAGAGGGAAAGAACTTGGAATTGAAGTATTAATTGATGAGGAAAGTAAATTAACAAAATTCCCTGCAAAATTAGACCATCACGATTTCGTGATCATTTTCGGTAATTTAATTGAAAACGCATTTGACGCATTATCAAATATTGAGCAGGATTATAAAGAGATTACAATATCGATTGATGACCAAGATGGAATTTTAGCCATTATGGTTAGTGATAATGGCTTAGGTATGACTGATGATGTAAAAAATCGTATTTTTGAAAATGGTTTTTCTACTAAAGCGAATGAAAATAGGGGAATTGGCCTTTTTTTAATTGAAGAAATTGTTAATAAAGGGAATGGCAATATAGAAGTATTAAGTGAGCCTAATAAAGGTACTACATTTATTATTACATTTGAAATCTAGGGGTGAGAAAGTTGCAAACAATCAAAGTGCTACTAGTAGAAGATGACCCAATGGTACGGCAAGTTAATAGTCAATTTATTGAAAAAGTTCAGGGATTTCAAGTTATTGCAACAGCCAAAAATGGGATAGAAGGGTTTAGTAAAATCAAAGAGGTAAAACCAGATTTAGTATTGATGGATATTTTTATGCCAGAACAAGATGGATTATTAACACTAAGAAAAATCCGAAGTGAAAATATCACAGTTGATGTGATAACTGTAACCGCTGCAAATGATATGCAAACCATCCAGCAAATATTACATCTTGGCGTTTTTGATTACATCATGAAACCATTTACTTTTGAAAGGATGCAACAAACCTTATTAAATTATTATGAATTTAAAATGAAAACATTAAAATCTAATGATCTGACACAAGAAGAATTAGATGAAATGATACACAATTATCGGAACTCAGAAACTATAGAGTCAGCTCAAAGTGAACAAAAGTTACCAACAGAATTACCTAAAGGTTTTAATCGAAACACATTACATAAAGTGTTAAATTATATAAGTGATTCGGAAGAAGGTGCCTCTGCTGATGATGTAGCTGTTGGGATTGGAGTTGCTCGTGTAACCGCTAGAAGATATTTAGACTTTTTAGAAAAACATGATTTAATTAAAGTGGATGTACATTATGGTGGAGTAGGAAGGCCAATAAATCAATACTTTATTTAAAATTAAGAAGAGCTGTAGCAAAAGTGCTACAGCCTTTTTAGTATGGTAATATTTTCTCTACCGGTTTAGGTTCTTTAATTTTTGGTAAGATTTTATCCAGTGTAACAGAACGGTTAATTTTATGTGTTGTTGGATCATTTGCATCAAATTGATCTAAGAACGAAATCACTTCTTTAACAATTGGTGTAGGAGTAGAAGCACCTGCAGTTACTGCAACTTTTTCAATACCATTTAGCCATTCAATTTTTAGTTCCGATAAATCTGCAATACGATATGAAGGTGTATTTGCAATTTCCTCGGACACTTGTGTTAAGCGATTAGAGTTATTTGATTTTGGGTCACCTACAACGATTAATAAGTCAGCTTGACCGGCTTGATTTGCAACGGCTTCTTGACGTACTTGAGTTGCCAAGCAAATCTCGCTATGAACTTCGATATGAGGGAATTTTTCTTTTAATAAGTCCATTAAATGTTTTACATCCCACTGACTCATTGTCGTTTGGTTTGTTACTAATAATTTATCATTATTTAAATCTAGTTTTTCTACGTCCTCTATGTTTTGTACTAGATGCACATGTCCAGGGGCAACACCGATGGCACCTTCTGGTTCAGGATGTCCTTTTTTACCGATATAAATAATATCGTAACCATGCGCGGATTTTTCACGTATTAAATCATGTGTCACTGTAACATCAGGACAGGTTGCATCAATGGCCACAAGTCCCTTTCTTTTTGCAATTTCTCTAATTTCTGGAGAAACACCATGGGCAGTAAAAATAACCGTTCCCTGATCCACTTTTTCTATAATTTCATTACGATTTGCACCGTCTAATGTAATAATTCCTTCTTTTTCAAATGCGTCTGTAACGTGTTTATTATGAACAATCATACCCAAAATATATATAGGTCTTGGTAATGTTTTATCTAATGAGGCATTACGCGCGATGACCATTGCATCTACTACACCATAGCAATAACCTCGTGGATTAATTTTAATAACTTGCATCATGTCAACTCCTTCTGTTGGTCCATAAAATTATTATAACGGAGGAGAACGGTTAATACAAAATATCCTACAAAATTATTATAACTGATTAGAAGTCATAGGGAGGTTGGAAAATTTTTGGGGTAGAAGGTCGTGTTGATTTAATTGGTTTAGAAGGTGCTGCTTCAGTTTTTCTAGGTCTTGTTTCTTCAAATGAAGAAGACTCAGGTCTGTATGGATTTTCTTCTTCATTGGATGTTGAAGGGATAGATTGAAAGCCTTTATATAATTTCCATATAGCAGGTAAGTTTCTAAACATAGGCGATGCTTGCTGGATTAGTGGTTGGAAACTTTGAGCAGTTGCTAAAAATTTATTTGCTGTGTTCATAAAAGATTCAAGTTTTGGTCCACCTGCTGCAGCTGCCGCAGTTGCAGCTCCTGCTCCTACACCGGGGGCTTTAGGTATATTGGGGCCTTGGAAATTAGGACCTTGAAAATTAGGGCCATGAAAATTAGGCGGACCTTGGAAATTTGGTGGCATCATTGGTGGGTGTTGTCTTGGTGCATATCCAAAGTTTGGCATTTGATTTGGAAAATGATTAAAATGCTGCCCATGTGGAAAATTATGATTAAATTGATGTGGTCGCATAAAGATCTCCTTTCTATTATTTCAATACAATTGACGTAGGTTGTTCTAAAAGCTATCATATGCAGATGGTCTATTAAATGTACGAAGTAAAAAGGTCAACTAAATTTTTGAAACATGGTACAATATGTACCATGTCAGGAGGAACGAAATATGTCGAAGTATGCGGATTATGATTTTAAGCCATTTTTAAGGAAAGCTATAGAGGAACTTGGTTTTGTTGAACCAACTCCCATCCAAAAAGAAATGATTCCATTGATTTTAAGAGGGAAAAGTGCGATTGGACAGGCACATACAGGTACAGGAAAAACACATAGTTTCCTATTGCCAATAGTTCAGCGAATTAATGAAGAAAAAGATGAAGTACAAGCGGTGATTACTTCACCAACAAGAGAGCTTGCTCAGCAAATTTACGATGCATTAAATCAATTAATAGAAGAAACGAATATTCAAACGAAATTATTAATTGGTGGAACTGACAAGCAAAGAATGATTGATAAGTTAAAAACTCAACCACAAATTGTAGTAGGTACACCTGGACGTATTCGTGATTTAGTTAAAGAAAATGCACTTCTTGTTCATACAGCACAAATCTTAGTAGTAGATGAAGCAGATTTAGCATTTGATATGGGCTTTATTGAAGAAATTGACGGTTTTGCATCAAGTATGCCGGAAAACCTTGAGATGTATGTGTTCTCAGCTACAATTCCTGAGAAATTACAGCCTTTTTTAAAGAAATATATGGAATCACCTGTCCATATTAAAATGAATGATAAACGACCAGTAGCTGAAGGAATCGAATTCATATTAGTCCCAGTCCGTTCTAAATCGCGTAATCGTCGTTTACTAGATGTTATTGAAGGGATCAACCCTTACTTAGCGGTGATCTTCTGTAATACACGTAAAAATGCAGAATCAGTTGCGAGCTTTTTAGCAGAAGAAGGTATTCGTGCTGGGCAAATTCATGGTGATTTATCACCTCGTGATCGTAAAAAGATGATGAAGCAAATTCGTGATCTAGAATTTCAATATATCGTTGCTACAGATTTAGCAGCTCGTGGAATTGATATTCAAGGTATTTCCCATGTTATTAACTACGAAATTCCAGAAGATCTAGAGTTCTTTATTCACCGTGTCGGCCGAACTGCCCGTGCAGGAAATAAAGGAACGGCCATTACGTTATTTGAACCTGAAGATGAAGATGCATTAGTTAGAGTAGAAAAAATGGGTATCCCATTTGTACAAAAAGACGTAAAAAAAGGCGAGTGGACTGAGTTAAAAGAACGCCATGCACGTAAAAATCGTGTGAAACAAGAAAATGAAATAGATACAATTGCCAAAGCAAAAGTACGTAAGCCGAAAAAAGTAAAACCTGGCTATAAACGTGCGATGAAATGGGAAATGGATAAAATCAAAAAGAAAGAACGTAGAAAACGCAATCGTACGAAATAATAGCTTTGTGTGTTCGTTCAGCAATAATTGCAAGAAATAACCTTTCTCAGTACTAAGATAATCAGAAAAAAAGAAGGGGGAACTTAAAGAATGCTAATTGGTTCACATGTTTCAATGAGTGGCAAAAAAATGCTTTTAGCTTCTAGTGAGGAAGCAGCGTCATACGGTGCTTCAACGTTTATGATTTATACAGGAGCACCTCAAAATACACGTAGAAAAGCAATTGAAGATCTAAATATAGAAGCTGGGCTTGCTCATATGAAAGAACATGGGCTTTCAAATATTGTGGTTCATGCTCCTTACATTATTAATATAGCAAATACTACTAAGCCTGAAGTTTTTGCACTAGGTGTTGATTTTCTACAAAAAGAAATCGAACGCACTGCTGCATTGGGAGCAACTCAAATAGTACTTCATCCTGGTTCTCATGTTGGTGCCGGAGCGGATGCAGGTATTGCTAAAATAATCGAAGGTTTAAATGAAGTACTCGCGACAGATCATCCAGTTCAAATTGCGCTAGAAACAATGGCCGGCAAAGGTTCAGAAATCGGTAGGTCCTTTGAGGAGCTAGCCCAAATTTTTGACGGTGTTACAAATAATGAACGCTTGTCTGTATGTTTTGATACATGTCATACTCATGATGCTGGTTACGATATTATAAATGATTTCGACGGTGTGTTAGAACAGTTCGATAAAATTATTGGTATTAACCGTATTAAAGTGGTTCACATAAATGATAGTAAAAATGAACGCGGCGCTTCAAAAGACCGTCATGAAAATATTGGTTTTGGTTATATTGGGTTCGAGCCAATTCACCGAATCGTTCATCATGAAGCGCTTAAAGATGTACCTAAAATTTTAGAGACACCTTGGGTAGGTTCCGATGCGAAAAATAAAAAAGCACCATATAAATATGAAATAGCAATGCTACGTACAGGTGAATATAATCCTGACGTTATTGACGCATTACGCTAAATTAAAAATGCACTTGAGTGAATACTTGAGTGCATTTTTGCTTGTCTTTTTCACTATACTTAACATATAAAAAATATAATATAAATTAATAGGTTTCATTTTTTACTAATTTGTATAGTAGAATTAATACTAAGGAGGTAGTTATGAAGAAATTTTCAATATACATAATTGCAATCATTTTAGTACTAAGTAATTTATTTGTTGTTAGCGAAGTTTCGGCTGCATCGAGTTTAGACCAAACTGTTAAATCTAACTTAGGTACTAAAAACATAAGTGTTTCATTAAGATCATTACAAACCGGAAACGTTCTGTATGAATATAACGGTGATTTTGGTGTCAAACCTGCATCGACATTAAAGTTGTTAACAGCAGCAACTGCACTAGATGTGTTAGGCCCTAATTATCGTTTTAAAACTGAAGTTTATGTAGATGGAAATATTGAAAACAATGTGTTACAAGGTGATCTTTACATAAAGGGTGGGGGTGACCCTACTCTTCAAAAAGAAAACTTTTTAACATTTGCAGTTGCACTTAAGCGAAATGGAATCAGAACGATTACAGGAAATGTGTATGGGGATGATTATGCATTCGTTGGTTCACAACTAACACCAGGAATCTATCCAGAAGATGAAAGCTATTATTATGCTCCGAGAATAACAGCTTTAACGATGTCCCCTAATGATGATTACGATGCGGGAACAATGATCGTAAATGTCAAACCGACTACAATTGGAAAAGCTGCCAACTATATTGCGGAACCTAATACTAGTGGTATGCGTATAATTAACAAATCTAAGACGGTTAATCGCGGACAAAAAAATACAATTAAAATCGAACGTAAATATCGAACGAATGAAATTATCATTACAGGAAATATCCCATTAGGAAGCACAAGTCGAGAATGGGTAACTCTGTATGATCCAACGATAAATACACTACAAGCATTAAAAACAACAATTGAAGGAACTGGAATAAAGTTTTCAAAAACGGCCAGCTTGACTAGAAAAGCAGTGCCAAGTGATGCAAAATTAATTTATACAAAACAATCAATCCCTTTAAAAACAATAATGAATCCATTTATGAAACTAAGCAACAATAGTATTGCTGATATTCTTGTCAAAACAATGGGGCGAGAAGTACATGGTGAAGGTTCAACAGAGAATGGGTTAAAGGTATTAAAAACATATGGAGATTCAATTGGGCTTCATATGGATGAGTGGAGTTTTGAAGACGGTTCAGGTATGTCACATAAAAATAAGGTAAGTGCAAATGAATTATCCCTACTTCTACTAAAAGTTAGACAAGAACCGAATTATAAATTATTTAAATCTAGTTTGCCAATAGGTGGAGAACGTAGTAGATTAGTTGGTGGATCATTAAAAAATCGCTTTACAGCACCGTCTTATAAGAATCGTGTGGTAGCTAAAACCGGATCGATTACAGGAGTATATACACTATCAGGATATGTAACTGGAAAAAGTGGTCGTATGTATGCTTTCACGATTATGACGCAATATCAACCAAGTGTTAAAATTAATCAAATTGATACGGTTGTTAAAAAAATAATTTCATTATATTAATAAATAGAGTGACTCAAATCAGGTATTTTCAATTTGAGTCACTCATTTTTAATTATGGTAGAAAAGTAAGTAACTGTTTGAACTTTTTCGTTCCAACAATTCTTTCTACTTCTTTAAATACGTAATTTGGAATCCCCGTAATTAACCAAGTAACTGAAGCATTTTGCGCAATTGGTCTTAATTGCCGTACCTCTTCTTTTGTTAATTCAACTCCATACTCTCTTGCAAATTTAATAATTTCTTTATCGGACTTCGTTAAAAACTGTTCAAAAAGTTCAATTTGTCTCAGGACCCTCATCCTTTCTTATTTACATTAAAGAATTAAAGGCTTACGGATTAAATAATGGCATTTAAAGCAGAAGGTACTTCTTTTACCTTTACAATTTTTAAACATTCCACTATACTTACAAGTTGTAAATCGTAATGATTATGAATTAGAAAGAAGAGAGAAAAATGAGCAAACCATTAATTGAATTGAAAAATGTATCTTTTCAATATGAAAATACTCATGCATTGAATAATATTTCTTTTAAAGTAGATGAAGGTGACTTTCTAGCGATTATTGGCCCAAATGGTTCAGGTAAGTCAACACTTCTAAAATTAATTTTAGGATTAGAAAAACCTACTGCCGGAGAAATAAAACTTTTTGGCCTAGCCTCTAACCAATTTCGTGATCGAGAATTGATTGGATATGTTTCTCAAAAATCTAATGCTTTTAACTCAGCTTTCCCTGCTACTGTTGAAGAAGTAGTAAAAAGTGGATTAGTTAAGAAATTAGGCTTTTTCAAACAAATACCAAAAGATGCTAGTAAAAAAGCAGAAGAGGTTCTAAAGGCGGTAGGTCTCGAAAATCTTGCTAAACGAAATATTGGTCAGCTTTCTGGTGGTCAACAACAACGCGTGTTTATTGCTCGAGCATTAATAGCCGAACCAAAAGTATTAATTTTAGATGAACCAACTGTTGGGATTGATCATGAAAATGTTCAATCATTTTATGATATGTTAGCAAGATTAAACAGGGAACAAAATCAGACAATTATTTTAGTAACACATGATGTAGATACAGTATCAAATCGAATTAGTCATGTGGCTTGTTTAAATCAAACTATACATTTCCATGGCTATAAAGAAGAATTTGATACAATTTCACAGGATCAAATTGATGCTTTATATGGTCATGCGGTTCGTAAAGTTCATTAAAGAGGAGAAGGCAATATGATTGAAGCAATACTTAATTATGAATTTTTACAAAACGCCTTTCTCTCAGGGATGATTATAGGCGTTATTGCACCTCTCCTAGGTGTATTTATTGTTGTTAGACGAATGTCCTTAATTGCTGATGCGTTATCACATGTAACACTTGCAGGGATTGCAGGAAGCTTATATTTAAGTCAAACAGTCACAACTCTTGCATATTTAAATCCTATTTATTTTGGGATTATTGCATCTGTTGGTGGTTCTGTGTTAATTGAGCGTTTACGTTCGCTTTATAAGCATTATGAGGATTTGGCTATTCCTATAATTATGTCTGGTGGAATTGGGCTTAGTGCAATATTCATTTCTCTTGCAAGTGGTTTTAGTACAGATTTAATGAGTTATCTTTTCGGTTCGGTTTCAGCTGTATCTAAACAAGATTTATGGGTAATTATACTGATTGCAATTATCGTCATCGTATTTTTGTTTATGTTTTTTAAAGAGATGTTTGTACTATCATTTGACGAAGAGTATGCAAAAGCATCTGGTTTACCCGCTAGAAAAATTCATCTACTGTTTATGTTAGTTGTTGCATTAGTAATTGCGGCGAGTATGCGTATTGTTGGAATTCTACTAGTCTCGTCAATGATTACTTTACCCGTAGCAGCTGCTATGAGACTTTCAAAAAGCTTTAAGCAAACAATATTATTTTCAATTCTATTTGGTGAAGCATCCGTAATCATTGGGTTAGTAAGTGCATTTTATTTAAATTTAGCACCTGGTGGAACAATCGTTGTGACTTCAATTATTATATTATTCTTAGTTATTATTATAAAAAAACTAGTTCTTAAAATAAAAGTTGAAAGGGGCTAATTTCAGTGAATATTATACGAGCTTGGGAGATATTAAAAGAAAACGGTTATAAAAAAACAGATAAACGTGAGCTAATATTAAATATGTTTGAAGAAACAGATAAATATTTAACAGCTCGTGACCTGTTAACTATTTTAAAGAAGGATTTTCCTGGAATGAGCTTTGATACGATCTATCGTAATCTTTCAACATTTGTAGAACTTGGTATATTAGAGGAAACAGAATTAAATGGTGAAAGAAATTTCCGCATGCAATGTGAATCAAACCATCACCATCATCATCTTATTTGTATGGATTGTGGTAAGGTAAAAGAATTACCGATTTGCCCTATGGAATTTCTAACTGAAAATCTGCCGGATTTCTTAGTTGAATCACACAAATTTGAAGTGTACGGAAAATGCTCGAGATGCAAATAATGGGTTATTTCAGCAACAAATTTCTATGAATAGGATGTATATGTACATTTAATTAAAATAGTATGATAAATTTCTAATAAGTGAATATGTTTGCAGGAAAAAGATGCATTCTGTAACTGTGGCACGTATACTTTGTGTCGTTGTTATTAATGTCTTTGGTAATGAAGTAGTTTGTAAATGAAATAATCGTGTAATACACGTTTTTAACATTATTAACTTATGTGCCAGGACTAAAGTTAGCTTAATTGGGAATTCGGTTAGAAACCGAAGCTGTGTCCGCAACTGTATGTGCTAAATTATGAGAATCTGCCACTATTACAAAATAGGAAGGCTTTCTTTTTAAATTCATAAGCACAAGCCAGGAGACCTATCTTTTTCTGAACGTAATGATTCTCTTCGGAACTAAAGAGAAAGTACGGCAATATTGAGTAGATTGAAGCCTTTAACAAAAAAATAATCTATTATTACTGCCATCCATTTAGGGTGGTTTTTTTTATCAATAAATTTTGTGAGGGATTTACGTGGATCGTAAAATAATATTTATTACTGGTGGAGTACGAAGTGGAAAAAGTGCCTTTGCAGAGAATTATGCTAAGAGTCTATTCAAACAATTGGAAAAAAGACATTTAATATATATCGCATCTGGTGTTGCATTTGATCAAGAAATGAAGAAACGTATTGAACGTCATCAAAAGGATAGAGAGCATTCAGAAGTTAAATGGGAAACAATTGAAGTTATTAATACAATACCAAATAACCTCACATTTTCAAACAGTCACATCATTTTATGGGATTGTATTACTACCTGGCTTTCAAATATTTTATTTAAAACAGAAATGCTTACTGAAACGAAACGATTTCAAGAAATCAACCATCACTTAGCTATTTTCAAAAGGCGTTTATTAACTTGGAGGGAAAATGGTGTCATCGTCATAATAGTATCAAATGAAGTTCTAGATGAACCTTGTGGGACTTATATTGAAACGAATTTATATAGACGAATTTTAGGAGAATTACATCAATGGATTGTAGACCAGTGTGACGAAGCATATGAAATGGATTATAGTTTAAATAGGCAGTGGAAGTAGTTATTTGAATACTCAAGCTGTTAGATTAAGGTGGGTTGATTTTGAAGAATTATATAACAGGAATGTTATTAGCATGTCAGTTTTTTACCTCGCTCCCTATACATAGGCAGTATGAAATGAATCAAAAAACTGTAACAGCAATGTATACTGCATTACCAATTATAAGCTTGTTGATGGGGGGAATTCTTTCATTTATCATCTTCCTAAATGAACAATTTTTTCAGTTTTCTACTATACTACTAGCTGTCATTCTAGTTGTCGCAAGTATTATTATGACCGGTGGGCTTCACTTAGATGGATGGATTGATATGGGAGATGCATATTTTTCTTATCAAGATCAAAAACGAAGATTAGAAATCTTAGAAGATTCCCGTGTAGGAGCCTTCGGAGCAATTAGTTTAGTTGTACTAATCATATTAAAAACTGCATTTATTTATGAGGTGTTACAGAATTCGAATGGATACCATCTAATTTATTTTATTGCCATTCCATTTTTGAGTAGGTTGGCATTATTACTATACTTTTTAACAACAAAAAACGTAAAAGAAAAAGGTTTAGCTGCTTATTTCAAGGCCCAAGTCAATCCAAGAAAAGTATGGCAATTTTTAGTTTTTTATACTTTATTCTATTTTGTTATTACTTACTATATAGGGAGTTTTCACCTAATTATTTTAATCGTCTTTATGATTCTTTTTGTTAATCTTTTTAAAAGATGGTCAATAAAAAATTTTGGTGGTATGACAGGAGATTTACTAGGTGCACTATACGAAGGGACTGAACTTGTTTTATGGGGAATTCTGTTGTTCTTCATTTAATTCGGCATGAAAAAACACAAGCTAACATTGAGAGAAGGTATTTAGGTTGGACTGATGAACCGATTATAGATAATCACAATCAATTCATACTCCCCATACAACCTAATAAGGTTTATGGCAGTGATTTGGTTAGATGTGAACAAACTGCAAAGCTTTACTTTCCGGATGTTGATTATGAAGGGAATAGAGGATTGAGAGAACTAGACTTTGGCGATTTTGAAATGAAAACTTATAATCAGTTAAAGGATCATATTCATTATCGAAATTGGATTGATTCACCTATGGACTTAACTCCGCCTAATGGAGAATCTTTTGAAAGTTTTCGAGAAAGAATTTTAAATACATTTTTTCGAATAGTAACTCAACCTGGTGAATATACGTTTGTGGTTCACGGAGGTGTCGTTCGCTTACTAAGGTCCATTTTTGGTCCTAACGATGAGAGTTTTCAGCAAATTTTAGTGAATCATAGAGAAGTGCATACATTAACATGGACAAATGTTTTGAATTTAAAAGGAGGACAAAGATGCGAATCGTTATCGGTGGAGCCTATAATGGTAAAAGAAATTTCGTAGCTAAAACCCTTCGACATCGTAATCAAAAAAACGTGTATCAATATGAGGGGGAAATCCCAAAAGCGTCATTTACAAAAGATGACATTGTGATCATAGGAAGCTTGGAAAACGTTATTATAAAATCTGATAATTTAGATGAAGATGATATTGCGAAACAGATATTTGATGAACTAAAGGAACTCGACGTGCAAACAAATTTAATATGCATTTGTACTGATATAGGCCGAGGAATTGTTCCATTAGAGAAAAATGAAAGAAAATTAAGAGATGCTTGTGGGAGATTATACCAAAGATTGTTTTCTGAAAGTAGTGAAATTGTTCGTGTTTGGTATGGTATACCACAATATATTAAAGGGGAGAAGTGGGATTATGAATAAAAGTAAACTTAGAATAATAACATTAACAGCACTAACAGTTGCCATTTGTGTTATTGGAAGTTTTATTAAAGTTCCAGGGTTTATAACGACTGCTGCATTAGATTCAGCTCCAGCATTTTTAAGTGTATTATTTTTACCACCAGCTTTTTCAGGAATTGTGGGGGGCTTGGGACATCTTGCTACTTCTTTCACTTCGGGTTTTCCGTTTGGTCCATTTCACATAATGATTGCCATTGAAATGTTCATAATGGTTTATATTTTTAATGTATTACATAGAAAAGGATTCTCCATAATAAAATGGGTGTTTTTAGTTATTACAAACGCTATTATTTTACCGTTCCCATTTTATTTTATCATGTCGCCAGCATTTTATTTTGCAGCACTTCCAAGTTTATTAATTGCTACAATCATTAATGTAATGGTCGTTATGATTGTTATGCCTATACTTAGTAAAGTGTTTAACCATAAAGAGGTAATGAATTAATGAGAAACGCAATAAAATTTGATCAAAATTTGGTCGTCACTATTGATAATGCAGGATGTATTGGTGAAAAAGCTCAAGATTTTGTGAAAGCCTCAAATGAACTGACTGCTTACTATACAGCTCGGGTTGGCTTATTAGAACAGTGGTGCGCGGGGGCTCATCCAGTAAATTTATTTTTATCAAACTTTACTGGAGAGGAAGCTTGGGCAGATTATGAAAAAGGGATATCGAAGGTCTTTGAAGAAATCGGTGAGAAAATACCACCTTTAAAAGGATCTACGGAATCAAATTTTCAGTCTTTACAATCAGGATTAAGTTTAATGATGATTGGGAAAAAAACGTTTGAAATGAATGAAGAAAACTGTCAGTGGTATGTCATTGGATTACCATTAGTCGGAATAGAAGTAGTTGAACAACCGCAAAATGTTGCCAAATTAAATGAGCTTTTATTATTAATACGCATGAATGTAATCAAAAAAATTTGGCCAGTTGGTTCAAAAGGTATTAGTGCTGAGTGTGCTAGACTATTTCCGAGATCATCGATTCAATGTGATATACCACTCGACAAGACAAGCGGTCCTTCAACTGCAGTGATTGTCGGAGTTGATAAAGATCAAATTGAGTTATTCAAAGAAAAAATTTCAACACCAATTCATCAGATAAAGCTTTTAAGCTAACTAATCTTTGTAAGTAAGTATAGATCAATAAAAGTAGGACGGCTGTACAGAGAATTCATTAACTCTACAGCCGATTATGTAAAAAAACATTATAAATATTTTTACTCCTATCCATGATCAAATATCTTAGAAAATTTTTGTAGTAATAGGTTATTATAATAATTTAACTACAAAGTTGTATATTACATATTGTCGATCTTCAATAACAAATACATAATTCGAATTTTATAATTTAACTAATTGACGGTACTTATTTGTTTATAATTTTAATAATAACAGTATCCTTATAACTGCAGATTTTAAAAGTAATTATTAACCTATTCCGAAAAGAGACAATAGAAAACTTAAGGAAGTGTGAGTATTGAATCCGCAAACGAAAAACTATATTGAACAATCATTAAACCGTTTAACAAATAATATTGACCTTCATAAATTTCAAACACAAATCCAAAATGCGATTGATATGAAGAAAAATTCTACTCCTACAGAAGAGGAGTTTTTTGCGAAGATGTTACTTAATATCGAGTATTTCATTGAAAATAAAAAAGCTTGGGTGGAAATTTTCCTCCAAAATTTTGGTAATGGTAAGATGACTAAAATACAAACAATTCAAAATGAATTACTATTAGAACAAATGAAAATTCGTGAAAATCTATCCTTAAGAATGAATGAATTATTAAATAAGTTTAAATCTCAGGCTAAATCGAACCAAAAAATATCATATGATTATGCATTTGCTTCAATCGAGAATTCTTTACGAATAGATGTCATAACATTATTTGCATTGGATCAACAATCGCAGGATTTACTTCATGATGTTGGAGAAGAATTAATCAAGTTTATTGATAAACTAATTTATGATCAAGTCTTTAAAATCGTAAACCAATTAAATATAAATTAACTTTCCTTTGTGAGATAATGAAAAATCAAACAAGTCAGTTCTAAGCTATTACACAATCAATTAGTAAAGGAAGGAAAAAAATAAAAATGAAATCACCATACAATTATAAACATATCCCACCAACGGAAAATTTAAATGAAAAAAAGCCTGCTATTTTTTTATTACATGGATTAGGAAGTAACGAAGATGACTTATTACAATTAGTTGAGGAATTTAAAGGTCAATGTCATATCTTTAGTTTAAGAGGTCCTATAACACATCGACCTGGATTTGCTTTTTATACTTTCGAAGAGGAAGGTAAGCCAACAAGAGAAGTATTTGACAAAGTGATAAATTTCACAAACTCATTTATTTTAGAAGCGATAGAAGAATTCGAATTAGATATTAATCAAATTTATGTAATTGGTTTTAATCAAGGCGCAGTGGTAGCACAAACATTGTTAGTAACTCTAGGTAGGACTATTAAGGGAGTAGCTGCATTAAGTGGGTTTTTACCTGCATTTGTGAAGGAAGAATATAATACATCAAACTTAAATAAGTGTAATATTTTTATTTCCCACGGGGAATATGATTATGATTATCCGGTCCAGTGGAGTGAAATTAGCAAACAGTACTTCACAGATCTAGGCGCAAATGTTACATATAAGGTTTATCCTGATGGTCACGGAGTGTCTCCTGATAATTTGCGTGATTTAATTGCCTTTATTGCAGAAAATCTTGCAGAAACAAAACATTAATTCCAAAAGCAACCTCTAAAAAAGTAGTGTAAAGAGGTTGTTTTTCTTATTATTCAAAGAGATGTAATAATCATAAATGGATTGAAGCGGGAATGCACACTTTTTTCAGATAAGGAGTCCATTATCCAACATTAACTTAAATCATTGTCTTCTCAGCGAGTATTATCACATTTACTATGATTAGCTTTATGAAGACTTGACCATTGTTCCTAAAAGTTCCTAAATTCTCTATTACTTCCTCTGAAAAATTGTCATATTCAAAAGGAAAATCTTTCAAACTGCCTTTTGTTGTTAAAACTTGTATATTATCCTTTTCTTCATAATCCCACTGAATATCACGTAGAATAGTTGTAAATAAAGTATTAATAGTAAAATTCAGACCTTTATGATTGATTTCTTTCCCGCGAAAAGAATGTAAAACCGCCATGTAGTTTTGTCTACTCTGTCTGCAGCTTAGCAATTCCATAGACAGCCTCCTGCAAATCTGTTAGTTGATGTTTACAACCGAATAGGAACCATTTTAAAAACGAAGCAAGTTTCGTTTAGTATAATAACTCACATTAGAAATTCTCCCGTTTATATTATTATTTTTATCATAATGAAGGAAATGGGAAAGTCCCCAAACTTACTGTGAATGTTTTAAAACAAAATTATAAACATTGTGATTATGAAGTAAATATTAATTACGTAAAGATAAACACTGAAGGGAAGGGATTATGCTAATTGATGATGTACTTCTGGAAAAGCTAGGGGTTTATTTTGTTTATCATAACTATTATGACGATTATGGAATTACATTTGAGACTTTTGTAAAACGTTATATTGAAGGAATTTGGGAAATTTAAGAGAAATAACAAAGGGAACTAGTAAATCACTAGTTCCCTTTGTTTATGTTAATGAGAAGTTTTTATTAATCCAAGAATCTGCTTCGACCCAATTGTTTACTCGTATGACATTCGTTGGAATTGCCTTTCGATTATAAGGTGTATCAAATAATATGACTGGTATTTGTAATTCTTCTGCTAGCATTACTGCATTGTCATGCTTATCTTCAAAAAACACCTGGACCTTGTGTTCTCTAGCAATTCTAAGCTTATCATGGCTACCTATTAACTCAATATGGTCATAGGGAACATCATTTTGTTCAAACCATTGTTTTGTAATTTCAAAAACATTTAAACCACGTGCAGAAATATAGTATAGTTCATATAATGGATGCCATTTTTTTAATATTACTTGAGCATCTTTAGCAATAGAGCTTACGGAATACATATATCCTTCGTTTTCCTTAAACCATCTATTAAATTCATTACGATCAACCGGATGAGGAAAAGCACTTAAAAAATCATATTCAATAACATCATCTAATACGATGTTTGTATTATATTGCTTATTAATATGAGGTATTAGGGTATCTGGACATGTTACTGTTCCGTCAATATCAATACCGAATCGAGGCTTCGTTTTTGTCAATGGCAAGACCACCTAGCTTATATATTTGATTCAGCCGCTGCACGTTCTTCAGCCATTTCAGCTGCTAATTTATCAATTTCTTTTTTCAATTCTTCTACCATTGTTTCTTCAGGAACTTTACGAACTGTTTTACCTTTCATAAATAGAAGCCCTTCTCCACGTGCACCAGCGATCCCAATATCAGCTTCTCGTGCTTCACCCGGCCCATTTACTGCACAGCCTAAAACTGCAACTTTTAAAGGAACATTTAATTTTGAAATGTATTCTTCTACTTCATTTGCAATTGAAATCAAGTCGATTTCAATTCGGCCACAAGTTGGGCAAGATATTAATGTTGCCATGTTAGAAGCAAGTCCGAAAGATTTAAGAAGTTCACGCGCCACTTTAATTTCTTCTACTGGATCTGCAGATAAAGAAATACGTAATGTATTTCCTATTCCTCTTGATAAAATTGCCCCAAGACCAGCAGCAGATTTAACTGTACCTGCAAAGAGTGTACCAGATTCTGTAATTCCTAAATGTAACGGATAATCGAATGCTTGTGCTGCTTTTTCGTAAGCTTCAATTGCTAAGTTAACATCAGACGCCTTCATAGATACTATAATGTCATGGAAATCTAGGTCTTCTAAAATTTTGATATGGTGAAGTGCTGACTCAACCATACCATCTGCAGTAGGGTATCCATACTTTTCAAGAATATGGCGTTCAAGTGATCCTGCATTAACACCAATTCGAATTGGTATACCTTTAGCTTTAGCTGCATTTACAACTGCTTCAACTTTCTCACGTCGACCTATATTTCCTGGGTTGATTCGTACTTTATCAATTCCGTTTTCAATAGCCTTTAAAGCTAACTTATAATCAAAATGAATATCCGCCACAAGGGGAATATGGATACGTTTTTTTATATCAGCAATAGCATTTGCTGCACGTTCGTCTGGAACGGCTACACGTACAATCTGACAACCAGCTTCTTCTAATCGTAATATTTCAGCTACAGTAGCTTCTACATCATGTGTTTTTGTTGTACACATACTTTGGATGAATAGTTCATTACTACCACCAATTGTTAAATTTCCAACACGCACAGGACGTGTTTTGGTACGGTGAATAATTTCACTCATGAAGATTCTCTCCTTTTTAGGTACTTAAGTATATTCTCCTATGCAGTTATGTACCTTCATCCTTATCATTTTATCAGTGTATGAAAGTAAATGACAAGGATATACACTAACTTTTTAATTGGAACATATTTCACTAGACTTTTTAAACATTGGTATTTCGATATATTCACCTGGAACAATTGATTGATTTTGTAAATGCGGATTTAATTTATAAAAATAGGATAATCTTTCAGGAAATGATATATCAACTTCTGATGGATATATAGCTAATAAGCTTTGAACGGTATCTCCCTGAGTTGTTTGAACTGTTACTTTTTGAAGCGAATATTGATCCTCACATTGTTTTTGCTCGATCGAAAATGCAGCAAGTGGAACTGTACCTTCAGTTAAATCTATTTTAATGACAGTTGCTACTAGAAAAAATAGAATTGTAAATAGTAGAAAACGCATATAAATAACCCTCCTTTCTTCCACTATATGAAGTCAAGAGGGATTCATGCATACTATTTTTTAAGTTTTTTTGGGTATTTTGAAATTGCTAAAGTTAATAGAGTGAGAGTTATTACTATTCCTATTAAACTTGCTAGCATTTGAGAAATTGGAGTAAATGAAAAAAGAATGGTTAATAGAGTTGCCCATGTAATTGCTAACGCTGATGTTCGCCATATATGACGATACTCACCGCGTCTATTCATTATTTTTAAGATAACTAAACTTGCAAATGCATAAATACTAATCTGTGTAAAAAGAACAATTGTGGATACTAAAAACTGTAAAATTAGTGCAAATGGGTATAATAGCCACTGTATATTTTTCACGTAATCAGTTAAGCCAATAAAATTAGATTCTTCTTTAGATACGCCTAAAACAAACTGACTAAATGAAAAGATTGCCATAATTGACACTAGTAAAAAAACGTATTGTATAACTTTTCCTATTGTTAATAAGCGATAAGCAGCTAATTTTTTAGGGTGAATTAAACTATCAATAAATAATTGAGAATGTTTTACCATATTTTCTCCTCCACACAATAGTTTACCATGAAATAATAAACAAAGTCATAGTGCATTAAATAAATTATAGATTTGGGAGAATTCTAAAAAGGTTGAAACTTATTATAATGTTTTTCCGTATGAAAATTGAATCGTCATGAATAGGAGATGAAAATTTGGAACTTATTGCATGGATATTAATAATTGCAAGTTTTATCATTGCATTTGTTGGGCTTGTTTATCCGATTATTCCGTCAGTTTTATTTATTTTAATTGGATTTATTGTATATGGCTTATTTTTCTCTTTTGCAGAGCTTAGTTGGTGGTTTTGGACTATTGAAATTTTATTTGTTATTCTGCTTTTTGCAGCAGATTCCGTTGCCAATTTAGTAGGGGTTAAGAAGTTTGGTGGCTCCAAAGCAGGCATGTGGGGTAGTACAATTGGGTTACTAGTAGGGCCTTTTATTATCCCGATTGCAGGAATTTTAATAGGACCATTCGTAGGAGCAGTTATTGGTGAGGTTCTTGTAACGAAGGTAGAATTAAAACAAGCTATTAGAGCTGGAGTTGGGTCGTTAATCGGTTTTTTAACTTCTGTAATTACAAAAGGAATTATACAAGCTGTGATGATTATTATTTTCATCATTGCCATATAATAATTACTTGTTGATTACTTTTCAAAACGGGGATTCTACTAAATTGTTATTATAGTTAAATCTCACCATTTTTTCCGCCTAAAGGCTGAATTAACTTTTACTTGGAGCTAAATGATTGAATGAAATACCCAAGTTTGATAACCTAGTATTGTAATCAATATTACTTATGTTTAGGGAGGATATTCACAATGGCATTTGAATTACCACAATTATCTTACGCTTATGATGCATTAGAACCAAATATCGATGCAAAAACTATGGAGATTCACCATACGAAACACCATAACACTTATGTAACAAACTTAAACGCAGCAGTAGAAGGAACTGAATTTGCTAGCAAAGATCTAAATGAACTTATTGCAAATATCGAAGCACTTCCTGCTGATAAACAAACTGCAGTACGTAACAATGGTGGCGGTCATGCAAACCATACATTATTCTGGGAAATTTTAGCTCCAGGTGGTGCTACTGCTCCTACGGGTGAATTAGCTTCTGCAATCGAAGCAAAATTCGGTAGCTTAGATTCTTTCAAAGATGAATTTGCAAAAGCTGCTGCAGGCCGCTTCGGTTCAGGTTGGGCTTGGTTAGTAGTAGAAGGTGGCGAACTAGCGGTTACATCAACACCAAACCAAGACTCTCCAATCATGGAAGGTAAAACACCAATCTTAGGTTTAGACGTTTGGGAACACGCTTACTACTTAAACTATCAAAACCGTCGCCCTGACTACATTTCTGCATTCTGGAACGTAGTAAACTGGGATGTTGTAGCTGAAAAATACGCTGCTGCTAAATAATTAATTTAGTAAATTACAGCGTCGAAATCATAAAAATAGGCACAATAATTTATATGAAAAGGCAAAATCCAATAGTAGGATTTTGTCTTTTTTTCATGAAAAGAAAACATTCAAAATACATATTAAGGGTTTTCAATTAGAAATATGAACCGACACATAAAAACAGTAAGAATGTACAAATTATATTCTATGGAGGTGATCTATTGTGAAAAACAAAAAAAAGGGAAATGGACAGGATCGTGAAGAATATGGATACGGTTTTGATCTGAGTCCGGATGATTTTGACATCATAGGTGAAAATGAACAAGCAAAAAAGCGAAATCAAAACAATAATCACGGTAAGCAAGACAATGATAATGGAAGACAAACGAATAAGAGTAATCATACAAATTTAAATGGTTAATGATTAGTAAATTATCCTAATGGCTGGTCTGTACTTTAAATGACATAAAGGGCATCTCAAGATGAGATGTCCTTTTCGACATTAGTTCTATTTTTTCCCCTTTATTCTTAAATTGTAATGATGGATAAATAAAGGGGAGAGGTATTTGGAAATAGATGGTGTGTTCTCTGGTGGTGGAATAAAAGCTTTCGCCTTTATTGGTGCCTATCAAGTATTAGAAGAAAAAAATTATCAATTTAAACGAGTAGCGGGAACAAGTGCAGGAGCTATTGTTGCAGCATTTATTGCAGCGGGCTATACCGTTAAAGAAGTTGAAAGAGCATTGGATGAATTAAATCTTAAATCCCTCTTAGACACCCCAAAAAAGGCATTTTCACTACCATTTACTAAATGGATAAATTTATATTTTAAATTTGGATTATATAAAGGTGATGCATTAGAAAATTGGTTTTATCAACAGTTAGCCAGTAAAGGAATTTATACTTTTGATGATTTACCAAAGGGAAAATTAAAACTTGTAACATCGGATTTATCGAGTGGACGCATGATTGTGCTACCAGATGATTTAGGCTATTACGGTATTGACTGGAAGACGTTTTCAGTTGCTCGTGCATTAAGAATGAGTTGTGGTTTACCATTTTTCTTTGAACCAGTTATTTTAAAAAATAAAAAGGGCGAATATCTCTTTGTCGACGGAGGGATTTTAAGTAATTTCCCTATGTGGATATTTGATAATGGAATGAAAGAACGTCCACTTTTAGGATTGAAACTAAGTCAACCACGGGAACAACTACCCCCTCAACAATTTAAAAATGGCCTAAATTTATTTGAAGCACTGTTTACTGCAATGAGAATTGCTCATGATGAGCGATATATATCTAGGAAGCATGAGAAAAATATTATTTTTATACCTGTTGAAGATTATTCCACAACAAAATTTGATATTGACCAAGAAACGAAAGAATTACTAATTGATATTGGTAGAAAAAAGACTGAAAAATTTTTAAATACATGGAGACCAGTTTTTTAAGTTAATTAGCATAAATGAATTGCAACTCTCAAATAATAAAATGAAAAAATCAAGGGAGGATACAATTTATGGCAAAAACAGACTTAGAAATAGCTGCAAAAATATTAGATGATAATATGGTTGGGACAATGGCAACAATCCAGGGGAATAAACCCCACTCACGTTATATGACTTTTTTTAACGATAACTTTACTTTGTATACAGTAACTAGTAATGATACCCATAAAGTGGAGGAATTACAACAAAACCCTAATACACATATTCTAATCGGTTACGATGGAAAAGGGTTTGGTGATTCATTTTTAGAGATAGAAGGAAAGGTTGAAGTTTCACAAAATGACGGAATGAAAGAAAAAGTTTGGAATAAAGCATTGAAATTTTGGTTTAATGGTCCGGACGATCCGAAAATGGTCATTTTAAAAGTAACACCTACTCAAATGCGTTTAATGAATACAAAAGGGGAAGACCCGAAAATAATTAATTTTTAATAAGCTTAATCATCTTCATGCACACTTTTCCTTTAGCTATCGAACAACATCAATTCAAAAAGAATACTTGAATAAACATAGGAGTGAAACATCTTTGAAGAAGATATTATTTGCATTGTTTTTATCAGTAACCCTTATTTTTGGAATAGGAGCAACGTTTAATGAAACATTGGCTCATCAATTTAAGGAAGAATATGAAAATCTAGACCCAGAAACTAAAGAAAAAGTCGACGAAGTTTTAAATAATTTAAAGAAAGATTTAACAGATTTAAATGTAGAACTGCCTAAACATCATGCGAAGTTTGACAAATTAGATGATGATGCAAAACAAAAAGTAAAAGAAATTATGGAACAAATGAAAGATGGCAAGATTACAGAAGAAGAGGCAGATGCCCAATTAAAGGAGCTAGGAGTAGAATTACCTGATCATCATCGTGATGACATGCTTGCAAAATTGGATGATGAAACGAAGGAAAAAGTAAAACAAATACTAAATCAAATTAAAAATGGATCCCTAACAAAAGAGGATGCGGAAGCCAAATTAAAAGAATTGGGCGTCTCATTCCCTAAACATCATCATGACAAAAAGGACCCGTTTGCTGATTTGGATACCGATACTAAGGAAAAGGTAGATCAACTGCTAATTAAGGCTCAAAGTCAGTTAAAGGAATTAGGTTTGGATATTCCAAAAGAAAAAATACCTTACTTATTGAAGTAGCAAAGTAATGTCACTGTTTATGTATGGTAAATAAAGGATTCGATTTCTTTCAACTTAAGAAAGTGATCGAATTCTTTTTTTATATTATTATTAACGAATAGGAATACATTCCACCACAGGGGAAATAGTAGGGAGTGTATTTCTAGTCTATATTATGGGGTTACGTCCATTTGTTTCTTTAGGAACTCTAACAGAAGACAATATCATAGTTGAAGGGGTCAAAACTTTCCCACTTGTCTTTATTTTTATGTATCTTTTAGGAATTATGTTGTCAATCCTTTCACAACAAGTATTAAAAACAATTAGAGGAAGTAAAAACTAAAAATCGTAGTAAAAGTTGGGATTACTCTTCTTTTTCAAATATGTGATATATTAATTTGTATAGTAGGTAAAAATAAGTTATACAAGAATACTATTCTTGGATTACTTTTAAAAGGGAGTAGAGTAGATGACAAAAACAATTAAGGCACCTTTTCGTTATGACCATGTAGGAAGTTTCTTACGACCACAAGTGTTAAAAGAAGCTCGTTCAAAATTTCAAAAGAACGAAATTACATATGCTGAATTGAAAAAAGTAGAAGACGAAGAAATTATTCGTTTAATTGAAAAACAAAAAGAAATCGGTGTTTTATCAATTACGGATGGTGAATTTCGTCGGAGCTGGTGGCACTTTGATTTCTTAGGTGGACTTGAAGGGATGGAATACTATGAAAAAGATCATGGCTTAAATTTCCATAACTTAGAGACTCGTAAAGAAGGTATTCGGGTTGTTGGAAAAATTGACTTTGGCCATCATCCATTTTTAGATCATTTTAAATTTGTAAAAGAACATGCTGGCGAATCTACAGTAAAATTTACGATCCCAAGTCCCAATATGCTACATGCACGTGCTGATAAAAATACTGAAATTTATGCAACAGAAGAAGAACTAATTGAAGATACAATTATAGCTTATCAAAAGGGAATTCAAGCATTTTATGATTTAGGGTGCCGTTACCTACAATTAGATGATACGGCCTGGGCTAGTTTATTCTCTGATGAAACTCGTGCTAAACTTGTTTCTGAAGGTAAAGATCCTCAAAAATTCATGGATACATTACAGTATGTGATCAATGAGTCAATTAAAAATAAACCAGCAGATATGACTATAACAATGCACATTTGCCGAGGAAACTATAAATCAACTTTCCATTCTAGTGGTGGTTATGATTTTGCAGCAAAAGTTATTTTTGGTGGTCTTAATGTTGATGGTTTATTCTTAGAGTTTGATGATGAACGCTCTGGTAGCTTCGAACCATTGAAATATGTAAATCGTCCAGATTTAAAGGTAGTACTTGGTTTAGTTACTTCTAAATTTGGAAAGTTAGAGGATAAAGAATCAATTAAAACACGTATTCACGAAGCTGCACAGTATGTATCGCTGGATCAACTTTGCTTAAGTCCACAATGTGGTTTCTCTTCTACTGAAGATGGTAATATTCTAGAGGAAGACAACCAGTGGCAAAAACTATCTCTAATTAAAGAGATTGCAGAAGAGGTTTGGGAATAATTTAACTTAACCTACTCCAATTTGATGAAAAATGAGTCTAATCATTAGGTTTAATGAAAAGAACTGATTTTTACTGGGAGTTATTCAAGGATGCTGTGTTAGGTGCACAAATTCTAAAGCGAAAACATGGCAAGGATACACTTAATTTTGTTGCACGAGATTTAGAAGGTTTTTCAGATGGTATCCTTAAAAATAAGGAAACAAACATTGTTAATGGGGATGAAAAAACATATAAACAAGTTGCAATTCGCTTAGATAATCCACAAAAGTTTAAACAATATTTAGAACAAAAAAACCTATTATAACAATTATGACAGGGGGGACAATAAAACACAGTCTCCTCTTTTAATTTAAGTGTTAGAATACTGTAGTAAAAATGGTTCTATCTTGTCCATTTTTGATTACACTGTTATAAAAAGGTTTTTATTGAGGTGGGATGTTGTGGTTAAAAAATGGGGAATAGCGGTCCTGTTATTATTCGGTTTATATGCATTAGCAATGTATTTTTACATTTTTTATGGAAATGACGGTGGAATACCAGCTGCATTACAAGGAACTGTAGCAGATCCAGCAACGTTCATGACAAAAAAAGAACTGCTATTAAGTGAAGATTATGCGAAAATTAGGAACTTCTTATTTTTTGTAGCGACACCTTTCGAATGGCTAATGTATTTCTTTGTTCTCATTTCAGGCGCATCTTTACTAATTGAAAAATGGTCAGATTTCGATATGAAATGGAAGGTTGTAAAAAATGCTATCTATTTATTTTTACTTTTGATTCTAACTTTCGTGGTGTTTTTCCCATTAGATTATTATCGATACAATTTAAGTAAAAGTTATGGAATCAGTACACAATCATTTTCATCTTGGATGAGGGATAACGTAATAGACTTTTGGGTGAACTTTGTCATTACGGTATTAGTTGTAACGGTTTTATACTGGCTAATTAATAAGAGTCCTAAGAAGTGGTGGATTCCAGCATGGTTATTAACAATACCGTTCTCAATATTCATCATGTTTATCCAACCTGTTGTCATCGATCCGTTATATAATGAGTTTTATCCACTAACAAATAAAGAATTAGAAACTAAAATTCTAGAACTTGCAGAGCAAGCCAATATTCCATCAGATCATGTCTATGAAGTAAATATGGCCGAAAAAACAAATGCTCTAAATGCCTATGTGACGGGAGTCGGAAGTAATTCGAGGATTGTCTTATGGGATACGACATTAAACCGATTAAACGAAGAAGAAATACTATATATTATGGGTCATGAAATGGGGCATTATGTTGAAAAGCACATTTATATAGGGATAGCTGGATATGTTCTGATGATGTTGGTAGGACTTTGGTTAATTTCAAAAATGATGCCTTGGATTATTAATAGGTTTGGGCATGTCCTAAAAATTAAGGATGTAAAAAGCATTCATTCTTTACCACTGATCTTACTTTTATCGTCAATATTATTATTTTTATCAAGTCCTATTTCAAATTTCGTTTCTAGATATCAGGAACAAAGAGCAGACGAATTCGCAATGGAATTAGTACAAGACCCAGAAGCAGCAGTTAGCGGTTTCCAAAAGTTAACGAAAGCAGGGTTAAGTGAGGTAAATCCACCAACGCTTGTAAAATGGTTTAGATATACACATCCACCGATGCTTGAGCGTATTAATAATGTAGCTGAGTATATGGAAGAAAAATAAAAAAGGGGTGTCTCTATTAATTGAGGCACCTCTTTATTACGTAATTTACCATTAAGTTAAAAAATACCTGCTAATAAAATTTCTGCTTACTATAGTATTGTGGCCTTTTTATGTAGTATTGCATCGAATGCGGAGTTTCTGGTAAGTTTAATATTACTGTTTGGAATTAATGTATTTGTGAAAAGCTAACATGCTAACTAAAAAATATCAAATTTTTACTTTGGACATGGAACTGAATGTGAACTCTTACGCTAGAGAATATGGTTGTGTCTTCTGAAGGGACATTAACAATCAACATAATTTGATAGTTGAAAGAATAGGAACCTTTTACGCTTTTTACCGTTACAGAACATGTAGTTTCCTTGCCTTTGTCTATGTTCTTTTTTATTAACTAAGGAAATGATATACTAGAATGCATGTGTTTCATTATATAGTTCAAAATAAGTTTAATTAGAAAGGGGGATTACAGTGAGAAATAAGCAAAAATTGAATCGTGCATCTAGTGTGAAAGCAAAGTATCGAGCAAGCTTATCTTTTCGTATGAACGTCCTTTTCTTTTCAATCTTTATACTATTTTCTGCATTAATATTCCGACTAGGATATTTGCAAATTGTAAATGGGGAAAATTATGTACGAGCATTAGAACGCACGGAAGAAGTTGCAGTTAATACGAGTGTACCAAGAGGTAGAATTTATGATCGCTATGGTCGTGTGTTAGTTGATAATGAGCCCGAGAATGCCATTACATATACAAAGATGCAATCAACAACAACCGAAGAAATGCTCGATATTGCGGAACAATTGGCGATGTTAATAGAGCAGCCAACTAAACGGGTCACATATCGTGATAAACTAGATTTTTGGATCTTAAAAAATAAAGAAGCTGCATACGATAAAGTTTCGGAAAAAGAAGAAACCAACTTACGAGCAACGATTGAAGATGAAAAAGAAGTTCAAAAAGAAATTGATCGCTTGGTGAGAGAACGAATTACAGAAGAGGAGTTAGCTGAATTAACTAATTTCGATTTAGAAGTTTTGGCAATATACCGTGAAATGGTATCAGGCTATAGTTTGTCACCGCAAATTATTAAAAGTGAGGATGTAACGGCTGCTGAATTTGCACGTGTTTCTGAGCGGTTATCCGATTTGCCAGGAGTCAATACTACGACAGACTGGAAGCGTGTAAAATTATCGTCCCTTTCTATTTTAGGTAGAACAACTGTCCCTAGTAAAGGGATTCCAAAATCAAAGCTTGATTTTTATTTAGCACGTGACTATTCAAGGAATGATCGAGTAGGGGAAAGTTATTTTGAAGCTCAATATGAAGAGCTATTACAGGGACAAAAATCAGTAGTAAAAAATATTACGAATAGACAAGGTGCAGTTGTTGATACCGTAACAACTTATGAAGGTGAACCTGGGAAAGATTTAGTTACAACAATCGATACTGAACTACAAGCTGAAGCTGAAAGAATCGTTGAAGAAAAATTACTCGAGCTTAAGAATGAGTATGGCAGTTCAAAACTCTTGGATCGTGCCTTCTATGTCATGATGAATCCAAGAACAGGAGAATTGCTAGCGGTTGTGGGGAAAAAGATTGAGAAAGATCCTGAGACAGGTAAACAATATGTTGTTGATTATTCATATGGAACATTTACTACAGCATATGAAGTAGGGTCAACAATTAAAGCTGCAACATTGTTAATGGGTTACTCTCAAGGAGTCATTCAGCCAGGAACTACTTTAATTGACCAGCCTATTAAACTTGCAGGTACAGACGCAAAAAGTTCTATATTTAACCGAAGTGGTGCAATTCCGATGAATGATGTCACAGCACTCGAACGTTCATCGAACTCATATATGTTCCAAGTGGCTATGATGCTTGGTGGTTCGAGATATCAATACAATATGGGGCTAAAGTTAAAAGATGATACGCTCCAAAGAATGCGCAATGGATATGCACAGTTTGGACTTGGTGTTAATACTGGTATAGATTTGCCTAGTGAATTCTCAGGTTACCAAGGGATTCTTGATAACCCTGGTAAAATATTGAACTTTGCTATAGGACAATTCGATACGTATACTCCGATGCAACTTGCTCAATATATTTCAACAATTGCAAACAATGGATATCGTGTTCAACCTAGACTATTAAAAGAAATTCGAAAACCTTCTGAAGATGGTGAAACTTTAGGTCCAGTTGTGGAAGAAGTAACGCCAAAGATTTTGAATCGAATTTCTAATAGTCAAGATGAAATTGATCAAGTGAAAAAAGGACTTCGTCAAGTTTATATTGGAAACCAGGGTTCTGCTCGTACACAATTTGGAAATGCTCCATACACTGCAGCGGGTAAAACAGGTACTGCGGAAGTGGTTTATTACGGTCCGCTTCGTGAGGAGTATGGAACTACTACAATCAATTTAACTCATGTTGGGTTTGCTCCTTTTGAAAATCCAGAGGTTGCATACGCTGTATTTATTCCATGGGTAACAACAAACTATGATATTTATCAACCGCAAAATAATGAAATTGCGCGTGAAATATTGGATGTTTATTTTAAATTAAAAAAGAAATATGCTGAAAACGGAGTATCCGAAAGCTCGGTGGAACAAAAGATCCTTCCACCAACAACAGATGAGAAAATTGATGAAAATACGGTTGAACAAACAGTAAAATAATAAAAAAGACTCAATAGATTGCAATTGCATACTATTGGGTCTTTTTCTATTTATTGATTGTAGGTATTAATAATTCTATTGTTTACGCTTTAAGGGAAAATTTAAGTATGGGAAATAGGTTATTAAAAATTAATTCTAGCATTTATATAGTTTTGCTTAATGTTCAAAATTAAAGTATTAACGAATAATTGAAAATTTATTCTACTTTTCGACATTGATTTACAATCTCTTTACAATTCGTTTATATAACATCAACAATACACCTTTATAGTGAAACCTGTAAGACAAACTTACTATGAAATTGATGGAGGAAATAAGAGATGAAAAAGTGGAAGTACTTAACAATGACAGCCGCGTTAGGCTCAGCATTATTATTAGGAGCTTGTGGTTCTAACACAGCTGAAGAAGAACCTGCAACTAATGAACAAACTACTGGTGAAACTGCAGATCAAGGTGATGCGCAATTAACAGGGACAGTATCTGGTGACGGTTCATCAACAGTTGCCCCAATTACAGAAGCAATAGTAGAAGAATACAGCGGAGTACAACCTGACGTTAAAGTATCGGTAGGGGTTTCAGGTACAGGCGGTGGTTTTGAAAAATTCATCGCAGGTGAAACTGATTTCTCAAACGCATCACGTCCAATTAAAGATGAAGAAAAAGCTGCTTTAGAAGAAGCTGGTATTGAATATACAGAATTCAAAATTGCAAATGATGGTTTAACAGTTGTTATTAACCCAGAAAACAATTGGGCTCAAGATTTAACAGTTGATCAATTAAAAGCACTTTGGATTGAAGATGGCACAACTAAAAAATGGTCTGATATTGACCCATCTTGGCCTGCAGAAGAAATCGTATTCTACTCACCAGGTACTGACTCAGGTACTTATGATTATTTTGATGAAGTAATTCTAGATGGAGCTGACTTAGTCAAAAACGCTACTTTATCTGAAGATGATAACGTATTAGTACAAGGTGTTGCTGGAGATAAAAATGCAATCGGATTCTTCGGTTTTGCTTACTATCTAGAAAACACAGACAAATTACAAGCTGTATCAGTTAATGGAGTGGAACCGAATAACGAAACAATTGAATCTGGAGAATACACACCACTTTCACGTCCATTATTCGTATATGCAAAAAATGATGCAGTAAAAGAAAACGAAGCTTTCTATGATTTCATGAAATATACATTAGAAAACGCTGGTGCAATGGCTGAAGCTGTTGGTTATGTTAAATTACAAGATGTTGATTATGAAACAGGTTTATCAACTTTAGAAGGCTTAAAATAATTTTACTAGATTTTTATAATGTGTGGGTAAAACCTAGCCCACACATTTTCTCACGTATATTGAAGGGAGATTTACATTATGGCTTCTCAAGGATTAGGGAAAGAGCAATCAGTTCAAGATTTGATTGCGAAGTCTCGAAACAAGCAAGGTAAAAAAGTTCTTGAAAAAGTGATGCCATTACTATTGTTATTTACTGCCGTTGTATCTGTATTAACAACTTTTGGGATCCTTTTTACACTTGTATTCGAGACCTTTGAATTTTTTCAGAGAGTATCAATTACAGATTACTTATTCGGAACAGAATGGTTTCCATTCTCAGGAAATAATCCTACATTCGGTGTACTACCATTAATTTTAGGTACTTTAAAAGTTACAGTCATCGCAATAATCGTAGCTGTACCATTAGGTATAGCAGCTGCAATTTATTTAAGTGAATATGCATCAGATAAAGCACGCCGTGTAATTAAACCTATATTAGAGGTGTTAGCAGGTGTTCCTACAATTGTTTATGGTTTCTTCGCTCTAACATTTGTTACACCAATTCTGCAACAATTGATACCGTCACTGAAAATATTCAACGCACTTAGCCCAGGTATTGTAGTAGGGATTATGATTATCCCAATGATCGCATCGTTATCTGAAGATGCAATGAGCTCTGTTCCAAATTCTATACGTGAAGCTGCTCTTGGATTAGGAGCAACAAAACTTGAAGTAGCATTAAAAGTAGTTCTTCCAGCTGCAATTTCGGGTATTATTTCATCTATTGTTTTAGCGATATCACGTGCAATTGGTGAGACTATGATTGTATCCCTTGCAGGTGGTGCAACGCCAACGTTTAATTTAGATGTAACAGGTTCTATCCAAACCATGACAGCGTATATCGTTCAAGTTTCATCTGGTGATGCTGGTTATGGTACAACAATTTACTACTCAATTTATGCTGTTGGGTTCACACTATTTATATTCACATTAATTATGAACCTATTAGCACACTATATTTCAAAACGTTTCAGAGAGGAGTATTAACGATGAAGTACATTGATGAAACTGTTGTTATGAAGCGTATGAAGTCTCGTTTAAAGTTCAACAAACTTTGGAAATCGTTATTCCTAATCGCTACACTTTTTGCATTGCTTTGTTTAGTTGTTTTATTGGTGCGAATCGTTTCACAAGGCTCCGGATATTTAAATATAGATTTCTTAACAAATTTTGCATCACGCTTCCCTGAAAAAGCAGGTATTAAAGCTGCTTTAATCGGTTCACTTTGGTTAATGGCAGTTGTTGCACCTGTATCCATTATATTAGGTGTAGGTACAGCAATTTATTTAGAGGAGTATGCAAAACAGAACAAATTTAATGATTTTATTCGTACGAATATTTCTAACCTTGCAGGTGTACCATCAATTGTATTTGGTTTACTTGGGTTAACAATTTTTGTTCGAATGTTAGGATTAGGGAAAAGTGTCTTGGCTGCAGGTTTTACAATGAGTTTATTAATTCTACCTGTAATTATCGTTGCAGCACAAGAAGCCATTCGTGCGGTACCAAATGAACAACGTGAAGCTTCTTATGGAATGGGAGCAACTAAATGGCAAACAATTACGCGTGTGGTTTTACCAGCTGCAATCCCAGGTATTTTAACAGGTAGTATTTTAGCGTTATCCCGTGCAATCGGAGAGACAGCACCGTTAGTTGTTATTGGTATTCCGGTTATTCTACAATTCTTACCAGAAGGATTACTAAGTGAATTTACCGCATTACCAATGCAAATATATGATTGGGCAAAACGTCCTCAAGAAGAATTTTTATATGTTTCTTCAGCCGGAATTATTGTTTTAATGATATTGCTTGTGGTAATGAATTCAATTGCAATCTTTATTCGCAATAAATTTCAAAAACGATATTAAAGGAAGTGTAAAGGTTGGTACAAACAATGATTAAAAATGATACTGAAAAGTTAACTTTAAAGTCGTCTGAAAATGTAGGTGAAGAAACATCTACAAAGATTATCACAACGAAAGATACTGTATTCCAATCAAAGAATTTCGATCTTTGGTATGGAGATCATCATGCATTAAAAGATATTAATTTAGACATCAAAGAAAATGAAGTTACTGCTATTATCGGACCATCTGGATGTGGGAAATCCACATATATTAAAGCTCTAAATCGAATGGTTGAGCTTGTTCCTATCGTAAAAACAAATGGTGAAATTAGTTACCGTGGACGTAATATTTTTGAAGGTAATTATGAAGTTGAAGAACTACGTACAAAAGTGGGGATGGTCTTCCAAAAACCTAATCCATTTCCTAAATCAATTTATGATAATATTGCATATGGACCAAGAATCCATGGAATTAAAAATAAAAGAGTTCTAGATGAAATCGTAGAAAAATCATTGCGCGGTGCTGCGATTTGGGATGAAGTAAAAGATCGTCTGAACCAAAATGCATATGGATTATCCGGTGGTCAACAACAACGTATTTGTATTGCTCGTTGTCTTGCAATTGAGCCAGATGTTATTTTAATGGATGAGCCAACATCTGCACTTGACCCAATTTCGACTTTAAAAGTAGAAGAACTTGTTCAAGAAATAAAACATAAATATTCCATTATTATCGTTACACACAATATGCAACAAGCAGCTCGTATTTCTGACAAAACAGCATTCTTCTTAAATGGTGAAGTAGTTGAATTTGATCATACTGATAAAATATTCTCGACTCCAACAGATCAAAGAACAGAGGATTATATTTCAGGTCGATTCGGTTAAGGAGGAAGGAAGGACATGGGAGTTCGTGGTCGTTATGAACATGATATTGAGGATGTTCAAAATGAATTAATAAAACTTTGTAAATTGAGTATAAGTCAACTAGATCTTACATTTAAATCGTTCATTAATAAAGATTTAAAATTAGCACGTGAAATTATTAATAAAGATACTGAAATAAATCACTTAGAAGAACTAATAAATGATCGAGTAATTTTAATTATGACAAGACAACAACCAGTTGCAAAGGACTTACGACGATTAGTTGTTTTACTAAAAGCAGCATCTGATATGGAACGTGTTGGTGATTATGCAGTAAATATTGCAAAAGAAACGATTCGTATTGGTGATTCGCAATTTATTACTTCAGTTGAGTTAATTGAGGATATGTTCTTAAAAACTTCTGCAATGTTAAATCAAGTTGTGGAAGCTTTTGTGGAAGAAAACACAACAAAAGCAAAAGAAGTAGCTGATTTTGATGATCAAATTGATGAAATGTACGGAAGTATGATTACGCAATTAATGAAGTTAAGTAGTGTTCGACCTGAAAATATTTCGCAAATAACAAATTTAGCATTTATTTGTCGCTTTATTGAGCGTTGTGCTGATTTAGCAACAAATATTGCTGAATATCTATTCTATTTAAAAAAGGGTCAACGATTCGACCTTAATAATTAAATCTATTTTATAGAGCTGACTTAGTGTAGTGAGTCGGCTTCTTTTTATTTGAAAATTCTCGGTTTATCTGATTTTTTTTAATTTTCCATAATTACATTTGAATAGTGGCAAAATTTATAATAAAATAGGGTTAGCTAAATAATAAAGCAATGATGAAAAAGAGTAGTATTATGGGATGGCTAAGAGAACTAGCGGTTGGTGTAAGCTGGTGCATGACATAATATGAATGGGTTTCTAGCTTCTAGTGCTGAAATAGTAGTAGGTATTAGCGAATTTGTTACGTTACAACAGTTGAGAGGACTAATTTATGTATTCAATTTAGAACGCAATAAATTAGTCAATGAAGGTGGCACCACGGCTTTTCCGTCCTTTGTGATGGAAAGCCTTTTTTGCATTTTTGTAGAATGTTAATCCATAAAAGATTGAAATTGTTGTGATGATTCGCAATTGTTTTGAATCAATCTCACAGGTATTAACTGGATACATTGAAAAACGGTGTAAGTTTAGTAGAGTAGAGAAGGAGAGAGTTGAGCATGACTGTTGAAGTGAAAAATTATATCATTCGTGAGTTACAAGGCGATATGATGACACCAATTTCTGTGTTTCAAAGTTTGAAGGGGAAGCATAAAGTTTTATTTGAATCCTCTGCAAAACATGAAGAAAGTGGACGATACTCTTTTATCGCTGTGAATCCAATCGCACAATTAAAGGGAAATCATGATTATTACTACTACAATTACAATGAAGAGGAATTAATTAGAGAATCAGGATCGGTTTTGCAAAAACTTCGTGAAATGCTTCCAATCCAAAATGTTCAGTATCCTTTTTCATTTTTTGGAGGGGCGATTGGCTATTTTGGATACGATACTGCTTTTTATAATGAAAAAATTGGTGAGGTACTGCAAGATGATTTAAACATGCCAGATGTACATGTTTATTTTTATGATACATTTATTGTCTTTGATCATTTGCTTCAAACTGTAACAATAGCGTCCGTAGATCTTTTCCAATCAGGTAAATCAGAAAAAGAAATGGAACAGTCAATTGGACGACTTATTGATGAAATAAAACAAGGTGTTACATTTAAAGAGGAACAAGCGATTTCTGTTAAGTTTGAGCCAACCATTAGAAAAGAAGACTTTATTGAAATGGTTGAAACTGCAAAAAATCATATTGAGCGTGGAGACATATTCCAGGTTGTTTTATCACAAAGATTCTCAGCTGCCTTCAATGGTGACCCATTTGCATTATATCGAAAACTTAGAACATCTAATCCTTCCCCATATATGTTTTACTTAGAATTTGATCAATATACAATTTTAGGTACTTCTCCAGAAAGTTTAGTAAAGGTCCAGGATCGAATTATTACAACGAATCCAATTGCAGGTACCAAACCTCGAGGGAAAACGAAGGAAGAGGATGAACAAACGGAACAGTTACTACTACATGATGAGAAAGAAATAGCAGAACATCGAATGCTAGTCGACCTAGGCCGTAACGATATTGGTCGGGTGAGTAAAATTGGGTCAGTTAAAGTAAGTAAATATATGACAATTGAAAGGTATAAATATGTAATGCATATAGTTTCAGAAGTAATTGGTGAGTTAAATGATGATGTACATGTCCTTGACGTGTTAACCTCTTGTTTACCTGCTGGGACAGTATCAGGGGCACCGAAAATTCGTGCTATGCAAATTATTAATGAACTAGAACAAAGGAAACGTGGAGTTTATGCAGGTGCGATCGGTTATCTTTCATTAAATGGGAATTTAGATTTAGCTTTAGCAATTCGTACAATGATTGTGAAAGATGAAAAAGCCCATGTGCAAGCTGGTGCAGGAATTGTTTACGATTCTAATGCTCAGTCTGAATATGAAGAAACCCTTAATAAAGCAAAAGCATTGTTGGAGGTGCACCGATGATTTTACTTATTGATAATTATGATTCATTCACATATAATCTCTATCAACAAATCTCAAGTTTAGGTAAAAATGTTCGAGTGGTTCGAAATGATGCTATTACAATAGAAGAGATTCGAGAATTAAATCCAGAAGCAATTGTCCTTTCACCAGGGCCAGGGACTCCTGAAGATGCGGGGATCACGGTTGATGTAGTAAGACAACTTTATTCTGAATTTCCGATACTAGGTATTTGTTTGGGTCATCAGTCAATCGGTGCAGCTTTCGGAGGTAATATTGTTAGAGCAGAAAATATAATGCATGGGAAATTGTCATACTTAACATATAAGAGGGAAGGATTATTTAATTCCTTAACAGAAGAAATAGCGGTAATGCGCTACCATTCATTAGTGATTGAGCCAGCAACATTGCATGAGGATTTTGAAATTATAGCTACTTCTACAGATGATCAAGAAATAATGGCAATTCAACATAAACAATATCCAGTTTATGGTTTACAATTCCACCCAGAATCCATTGGTACAGAAACAGGTATAAAGATGGTTGGAACCTTTTTAGAAAAAATTTAGATAAAATCAAACGCCCTAAAAGCTAAGTCTTTTAGGGCGTTGTTCGTTAAAGATATTCTTTTATTTCATTTTCAAACTTTGATGGTTTATCAGTTGGAGCAAACCGTTTTACGACATTTCCTTCTTGATCGACTAAAAACTTCGTAAAGTTCCATTTAACATTCTTTCCGAGAATCCCTTTTGATTCCTCAGTGAGATATTTAAAGAGTTCATGTGCCTCATTCCCATTTACTTTAACTAAGTCATGCATAGGGAAGGAAACTCCATATGATAATCGACATGCTTCTTCTGCTTCTTTACCGGAGCTTAGTTCTTGTTTGAATTGGTTAGAAGGGAAACCTAACACCACAAAATCCTCTTTTTGATATTTTTTATATAGTTCTTCAAGTTCTTCAAATTGAGGAGTAAAGCCACATTTCGTAGCAGTGTTCACAATCAGCATTACTTTACCCTTATACCGTTCTAGCGAATATTGTTCACCGTTTGTATCGGTTACTGTAATATCATATAAACTCATCTAATCCCTCGTTTTTTTCAAGTTTAACTTAAAACCTAATATTGGTAATGATTCTCTACGCTTGATTCAACTTTTCGATCATTCAACATGATTGTAACAGTAAGGATGAAGGCTGTCATAATTAAACAACTGATAAAAGCTATAATTCCATTCCAGCCCCAATGTGACCAGAAGATACCACCGGTTGTTCCACCAACACTAGAACCAAAATAGTAGGCGAATAAATAAAGTGAGGAAGCCTGTGCTTTATCTCTTTTTGCTCTTCGACTAACCCAACCACTTGCTATTGAGTGAGCACCAAAAAATCCAAAAGTAAAGACGACAATACCTAATATTTTTATGAAAAGGTGAACAGGTAATGTAAGTAATGCACCTGAAAACATAATAATAATCCCTATTAATAATACCTTTTGTCGACCGAATTTATCTGAAAGACTACCAAACCAAGCTGAGCTAAATGTTCCAACTAAATAGACTATAAAAATCCATCCTACAATGGTTGCACTTAAATTATATGGATGGGCTAGTAATTTATAACTTATGTAGTTATACAACGTTACAAAGCCACCCATAAGTGTAAAGGCTATACCAAATAAGCAAACTAATCCGGGGTCTTTTAGATGAGAAAATAAAGATTTTGATAGTGATTTGAATTGTAATGGTCTAGGCGTGAAGTGTTTTGAAGCCGGTAACGCCCAAACAAAGTAAGCACAAATTACTAAACTTAATAATCCTAAAAAAATCATCCCAATTTGCCAATTATATAAGTCGGTAACCGTCCCCATAATAATTCGCCCTGCAAGTCCACCGACAGAGTTACCACTTATATAAAGGCCCATTGCAGCACCTAAGCTTGCCGGGTCAACTTCTTCCCCTAAATAAGCCATAGCAATTGCTGGAACGCCAGCAAATACAAATCCTTGAACAATTCTTAAAAGAATTAAGATTTCAAATGAGGGTGAGAAAGCTAGAGCAATTGTTAGAATAGAAGCTGCAAAAATGGAAATCGTCATTAACTTTTTTCGTCCCCAAGCCTCTGATAAGGAACCAAATAAAATTAAACTAAATGACAATACGACTGTTGCAACCGATAATGAAAGACTAGCAACAGTTGGTGACACATGAAATTCTTTTGAAAACTGTGGAAACAGTGGTTGCGTAATATATAGATTTGCAAAAGTAATGAATCCTGCAGCAAACAATGCTAAATTAGCCAAAGTAAACTGTTTTGTGCCCTTTTGTAAGTAGGTCATACTGCTCGCCTCTTTTTAAATTAATTTTGACATTTTTTTGAACATCCCATTTCAATTCATTATAATAAGAATAACTACATAAAGATAATTCATTGTTTTTATCTGATATATAAATAAAAGTTATAAGGAGCCGTCGAAATGGATTTTATTGCGCTTCATTATTTTAGAGCAGTTGCTAAGTACGAAAATATGTCTCGTGCTGCTGCTGATCTACATATAACTCAACCAGCATTAAGTAAATCGATTTCATTATTAGAAGAGTCCCTTGGTGTAGAACTATTTGACAGAAATGGACGGTCGATTAAATTAAATCGTTACGGGAAATTTTTTTTGGAGCGTACTGAATTTATTTTGCAAGAATACGATCGAGCGAAAGAAGACTTACTAAATCTTGTGGCGCCTGGTCAAGGGGAAGTGTCAATTGGTTTTATGCATACGCTAGGCCTTGAAGTGATACCTTCGTTAATGACAGATGTGAAGAAAGTATATCCTAAAATGAAATTTCAGTTATCACAAAGTAACTCAAGTGAGTTAATGAAAAAGCTCGAACAAGGTGAGCTTGATCTATGCTTAATTTCTTCACTAGATACAAACAATGATGTGGTATGGGAGAGGCTTTGGGATGAAGAGTTATTTTTAATTGTACCAAGTCAGCATCCATTAGCTAATAAAGATAGGGTAAAACTATCCGAATTCGCAGAACTTCCATTTATCTCAATAAAAAAAGGGAATTCTTTGCGTCAAACAGTTGATGAGTTATATAGACGAGAGGGTTTTCAATTAAATGTTGCCTTTGAAGGTGAGGAAATTCATACGGTTGCAAGTCTAGTAGAAAGTGGTTTAGGCGTATCGCTCATTCCGTTAATTAAAGGTATTGAGCAATATAATTTGAAGATTCTTCAAGTTGATGCAAATGATTGCAAACGACAAATAGGGGTCGCTTATAAAACTAATCGATTTATGAGTGCTGTAACAAGGCAATTTGCATCGTATGTTCGCTCTTATTTTAAAAAAGAAGAGTAGGTTGGAAAGCTATATTTATTCCAACCTACTTATTTGAATCTCCAGTAATAATCTTTGCAATTTCCTCAACAGTCATTGTGGAATTTAATTCAAACTGTCCTTTTTGTATTGTTTTTGCATATTCCGGTTGTGCTAAGAACAGCTCCATTTGAACACTATTTGAAACAATGCCCATATCTTTTAATTTCTGTGCAACATCAGCTGGTTTTAATCCAGAATAAATATAAAGTGTACCGTAAACAACGCCATTTTTTGTGCTAGTACTACCCTCAATTTCATGGTCTTTTTCAGTAAAAGGGGCAGAGGTTTGTAGATTTTCCTTTTTAGTTGATTGTTCTTTTAATTGAGTAATCTGTTTATTGGCTTCGATAAGTTTTTGTTCAAGCTGAGCAATTTGTTCTTCATATTTTATTGAATTCGTGTTTTTTTCTTGTGAAATGAATGGAATATTCCATTGTTCACTTAAGGCATAAAGCAATCCGATGATAAAACAAGCAATACCGAAAGCGCGTAAGGAAGAGCGTTTCATCTTTTTCCTCCTTCACCGCTTAGTATAGTATGAATCTGTTCTACTGATAAAGTTGACATTTTACTGATCTCAACAATCGGATAGCCTTGTTTGTTTAATTCAATGACTTGTCTTACTAAAATTTCATTTACCGGTTTTGAAGTATTCGAACCTGAATAGTTAATTGGGTGTTTAGTAGAAGCTGTCGGTTGTTTATATGAGTCGAAAGAATTTTTAGGATTTGTTGTAGTTTTTGAAGTATCTATTTTAAAGTTTGCGTCAAGTAACAATTCTTCTTCTACAACCTTTAATCTTCTCTTAAGTGCATTAGTTTCTTGATAAATACCTATTGATAATTCCTCTAAATCCTTTTCAACTTTTTTTGCCGGATCCTTTAAGAAAAATGACCCAATAATACAAAAGATGCCAACGAGCATTATGATGATCGATAAGTCCACGTGTTGTCCTCCATTAGTTTGGCATTATTAATTATTTTAACATAATCAAATTATAAATCATGCTAGATTTTTTCTGAGTTTATGTTATAATGATTTAGTCGTATAAATCATGCTCAATTAATACAATTTTTAATATAGAGTGGGAGGGTTAATAATGCGCGTAAACATTACTTTAGCTTGCACAGATTGTGGCGAACGTAACTACATTTCTAAAAAGAACAAACGTAACAATCCTGAGCGTCTTGAATTCAAAAAATATTGCTCTCGCGAGAAGAAAGTCACTCTTCACCGTGAAACAAAATAATGCTCATTATTGCCAAAACCACTTGTGGTTTTGGCTTTTTACATATTTTCGGCTAAAATATACATATTCATAATTAATTATTTATTCCAGATTCCAATAAATCTTAAGGTGATGCTGAATGAACAAAAAAGAAATGCGTAAAAAAGTAAATACCACTTTAACCGAAATAACAATTGAGCAACATCGAGATTTCTCTGAAAATATAAAAAAACGTCTATTAAGAGAAAAGTCTATTAAAGAAGCGAAAACAATTGCTCTTACCATATCTAAATACCCTGAGGTAGATACACTAAGTGTTATAGAAGAACTATGGGGTCTAGGTAAAAAGGTGGTTGTTCCTAAATGTAATCCATCAGATCGATCTATGACTTTTTATGCAATTACAAGTTTTGAGCAATTAGAAACAGTGTACATGGACTTAAAGGAGCCAATTATCGAATTAACACAAATGGTCGATCGACTTGAAATTGATGTAATAATCGTACCTGGAATTGTATATGATTTTAGAGGATTTCGTATTGGCTACGGCGGAGGATACTATGATCGTTATTTAAAAAACTACGATGGCACTTTAATTTCTCTTGCTTTTACAGTGCAATTGACTCATCAAGTTCCAAAAGAAGCACATGATATACCTGTAGATATTATAATTACAGAACAAGATCGCATTGATTGCCTGAGAAATTGAAAGGGGAGTTCATATGAAATCGATGAAGGATATATATGATTTATTGAAACAGTATGGTACATACATCTACACAAGAGATCGAATAGGTGATCTAATATTAATGGAAGATGAAATAAGAGAACTTTATAAGGCGAGAGTAATGGATACAAAGGATTATCAAATGGCGTTATTATTAATACGCCAAGAAGCAACAAAAATTAAATCTGGTAAAAATTGATTATTGATTTGATAATAATAAGTTGTTATAGTATACATTACTTTCGACTTTAAAACTTAATGTAAACTAAGGCATACAGTGGAATTTTTTCCGCTGTTTTATTTTGGGAACCTATTTGTAAATAAGTCGTAAATATTATATAGAAGATTTTAAGATTGTTAGGGAAATAATTTTAACATTCCTATTAATTGTAAAGCTGTTTATGTTTTCCTTGCATATTTTTGTAAAAAAGATTAAGATATATTTTGTTTTAAGTTTTGTAAAAAATTTGTAAATTAGTTATTCTACGTTAATTTTTGTAATCTTAGGAGGATGTTAGGAATGAAATCAGTTAAATGGCCTAAACATTCGATTTTAGCTCTAGCAATTATTGCTACATGGATTAAAACAGCGATTGTATACCATACAAGTTTTGATATGAAAATCGAAAATCCAATGCAGGAATTGATTTTACTAATCAATCCTCTTAGTTTTTTACTTTTTATTTATGGTTTATCGTTATTCTTAAAAACGTCAAAAGCGAGAAATCGTTATATTATTACGGTTAGTACTTTGTTATCAATTGTACTTTTTGCTAACGTTGGGTTTTATCGTTTCTATAATGACTTTATAACTTTACCTGTTTTGTTCCAAACAAGTAATTTTGGTGAATTAGGTACTTCGATTAGTGAAATTATCAATTGGACAGATATTCTCTATTTTGTTGACATTATCTTATTACTAGTAGTAATGAAGTTTATGCCAAAATATGAAGGGAAAATGGAAGTCCGTAAACAAGTACGCCGTGCTTATTTTGTACTCTCTCTTGCGGTATTATTCTTGAACTTAGGATTAGCAGAAAGTGAACGTCCACAATTATTAACACGTAGTTTTGACCGAGAACTATTAGTGAAAAATATTGGGACATATAATTATCATTTATATGATATATATATCCAATCAAAATCATCTGCTCAACGCGCATTGGCTGATGGTAGTGAACTTGTAGAAGTAGATAACTATGTTCAAGCCAATCAAGCAGCTGTAAATGAAGAAATGTTTGGTAAATATGCAGGACGAAATATTATTCTTGTTCAATTAGAATCTTTACAAAATTTCGTAATCAATAATGAAATGAATGGGGAAGTGGTAACTCCATTCTTAAATTCTTTAACTAGCGATAAAGACACTTATTATTTTAGTGACTTCTACCATCAAACAGGGCTAGGAAAGACGTCTGATGCTGAATTTTTAGTTGAGAACTCTTTATTTGGATTAGGACGTGGGGCAGTATTTTTTACCCACGGTGGAAATACCTATAATTCAATGGCAGAGAGTTTAGGTAACAATGGTTATTTTTCTAATGTCATGCACTCTAATAATAAATCGTTTTGGAATCGTGATATGATTTATAAATCCTTAAATATTGATAAATTCTATGATCTTGACTCGTACCAAGTCACAGATGAAAATTCAGTTAACTGGGGTTTGAAAGATATTCCGTTCTTTGAGCAATCTGTTGATTTAATGACTGAAATGCCACAACCGTTTTATTCTAGAATGATTACGCTAACAAATCATTATCCGTTTTATTTAGATGAAGAAGATATTATGATTCCTGAATATAATTCGAATTCGGGTACATTAAACAGATACTTCCAAACAGTTCGTTATTTAGATGAATCGATAAAAGTATTCTTTGACGAACTGAAGGAAAAAGGCCTATATGATAATTCAATTATTGTAATGTACGGTGATCATTACGGTATTTCAGAAAACCATAATAAGGCGATGTCAATGTACTTAAATAAGGAAGAGATTACACCTTATGACAGTGCATTACTTCAGTCAGTGCCATTATTTATCCATGTACCTGGTTCAGGAGATGGTGAAGTAATAGATAAAACAGCGGGTCAAATTGATTTAAGACCGACTATCTTACATCTGCTAGGTATTGATACATCGAACGATATGCAATTAGGTGCGGATTTGTTCTCCGAAGAACATGAAGACTTTGTTATTTTCCGTGATGGTCGATTTATAACAGATCAGTACGTGTATGCGAGTGAAGTATGTTATGACCGTGATACAGGAGAAGAAATTGGTATTGAGGCATGTCAACCTTATATTGAGCGTGCATCAGTCGAACTAGAATATTCTGATAAAATCATAAATGGAGATTTATTGCGTTTCTATGATGAAGAAACAGGTAATTTAAAACATGAATCATTAGAATAAATATAAAAGACGTAGCCTTCTCGCTACGTCTTTTTATTATGATAAATAGAAAAAACGAGGGGTAAAAGCCCCTCGTTTTTTCAAGCTAATTAGTGTAATTTTGGTGGATAACCTTGATTTAAAACAGTCATGATGACGAACCAACCGAAAATAGCAGCGGCTGCAACACCAAAAATTAAAGAAAGAATATTTTTTTCTTTAATAGAACGGAATACACTAACAACTGAAAGGATTGCTATCAAAGCAAAAATAACCATTAATAAGTTCATTAAAAAAACACTCCTTTCGACATTAGAAAAATGAATGTCGTAAACAATATTCCTTCTTTATTTTAAAGCACCTAACTTCTTTTGTCGAGGAAAATTCTTGCATTTTAATAGAACGGACATTTATAATTTTTATTTTAACTACTTCCATGTATAATATTCCCTGAGGTGATAAAGTTGTTGAATGTAAAATCTCTAAGTTTAGGACCAGTTCAAACCAACTGTTATATCGTTAGTAATAAGCAAAAGGAATGTCTTATATTCGATCCAGGGGAAGAATCAGAGCGAATAATAAAAGAAGTAAGAAAAAGTAATTTAAATCCTCTAGCAATTTTCTTAACGCACACACATTTTGATCATATTGGTGCAGTTGACGATATAAGAAAAACGTTTAATTTACCATTATTTGTCCATGAAAAAGAAGTTAGTTGGCTTTCAGACCCATCGAAAAATGGATCTGCAAAATATGCGGAACTGCCCAACTACATTGTAGGATTGCCTGAAAAAGAACATATCATACGAAACGAACAAATATTTGAAATTAAAGATTTTATTTTCAAAGCAGTTTTTACACCTGGACATTCACCTGGTAGTGTGTCTTATATTTTTGAAAATGATGGTTTTGCTATTGTAGGTGATACTTTGTTTGAAGGAAGTATAGGAAGAACGGATTTAATTGGTGGTTCAATGGAAGTGCTCTTAAAATCTATTCATGAAAAGTTATTAATTCTTCCTGAAGATACAATTATTTATCCAGGACACGGTGACTATACAACACCTGGAGTAGAAATGGAAATGAACCCATTTTTACATGGTTTTTAAATTTGTAAATGTGTTGTAAATGCATTCATAAAAAAACATCGACTGCTAATCAGTCGATGTTTTTTATTAGTGGCCTCCACCTGGTACGTGAATGAAGGTAGTATAGTACGTAAATCCTGCAAAGAAAACTGTTAAATACGCACCGAAAATGTACATGTACATACGTTCTGAAAGGTTTAATAAGCCTAATAAAAGGAATAATACAGAATTACCAACGAATAATAGCGAAACCTCGTACATATCACCAAGGTAGAACATAACGGCAAAAATACCTGTCCAGAAAGCCATAACTTTATACATATTGCCCATGAAGATTCCCTCCTTTTGCCATGCGACGCATAATATCATTACTATTATAAATGATTTCCAATAATAATGTAAACTGCTACTTCTCATATTATTTGTGACAAACAATTGGTAGCTATAGTAATGATGGTTCTTGAATGAGAATTTTATACTGACAAAGCTCACAATCATGAACCATGCTTTCTGTTTGGAGTAGTTCGTTTTCAGAGAATAAAGCGTCTATTTGACCTTGTAAATATGCCTCATGTAAAGCACAGACAATTTCATTATATTCTTGAATTTGGTTTCTGAATGGACAATTATAGATTGTAAAGATAATTTTCTTTCCTTGATCTGTTTCACTAATTTGAGGGAAATATCCTATCATCGAAGAAGCATTTGCTAATATATTTAATTTATTATTAAAGTCTAAGCTATTTTTCGTTATTTTTTCTTTGATGAAAGTTTCTTTTACATTTTCAAAACCATCTTGATAACTAATTGCTTTCGCTTTTTCTAATGCTTCTGAACCGTAATCCTTAATTATTTGTAACGTCCACTTCAGTAAATGCCCTTCGTCTCGTTTAGGAAAACTTAGAACAATTCCTTCCTCTGATGCCTTATAAACTCGTCCAGGGCGACCTCCCTTACCAGTTTTGACATAATCCGCTGTAATTAAATTGATTTCTGACAGCTTTGTTAAATGAAGTCTAGAAACATTTGGGTGAATGTCAAATTGTGTAGCTATATCTTGAACTGTAAAATATTTCTTTTGTTGTAACATGTATTCGTAAATCTGATAGCGAGTCTTATCTGCCAAAGTGCTTGTCACCTTTAATGGATGTATCAACAAATTCCACCTCCTAATTGGTTTAATATTACAGAACTTGTAATTTTATTTTATCTTTTCTTAGTGAGAAATGGTAGGTATGAATGAAAATATTTATCAATTAAGATGAAATTTTGTGTTTCGATATCTTTAAGGCGCCCAAATAAAAAATATGAAGGATAAGGTTTTCTTATCCAATTTATCATCTTATACTTTCCTTAGTTACGATTTGCGGTCACGTAATTTAAAAATGAGGTGATGAATGATGGAAATCGAATCAGTAGTGGAAAGTAAAAGCGAACAATTATTACTGAAGGCTTTGCACTTTGGTGCGTCAGACTTGCATCTTGTTCCTACGAAAGAAAAGTTTCTAATCCATTTTAGAAAGTATGGAAAGTTATTTCCAGCGGGTGATCTTCCCTTTGAGATTGGAGATCGTATGATCAGTTTCTTTAAATTTTTATCTTCATTAGATATCGGCGAAAAACGAAAACCTCAAAGTGGTTCTTTTCATAAGGAATTTTTGCAAAAAATATATGCATTTCGTGTTTCAACTCTACCTTCAGTTTTCCAGAGAGAAAGTCTTGTCATTCGGTTAATGCTTCAAAATTCCTCATATCCAATTTCTTCCTTATGTTATCATCCTAAAAAAGCTGAAAAATTATTGAATCTTGTCCATAGTCGTCAGGGGCTTTTATTATTTTGTGGTGCGACAGGTTCAGGTAAAACTACCTCGTTGTATTCATTAGTCAATTATTGTAGTGAAACACTGGCTAGACATGTAATTTCATTAGAGGATCCTGTGGAAAGTAGTCAATCTCATCTGCTTCAAATACAAGTAAACGAAAGAGCAGGTATCACTTATGCTGCTGGACTAAGAGCGATTTTACGTCACTCCCCTGACGTTATTATGATAGGGGAAATTCGCGATAGGGAAACTGCAAATATAGCAATTGAGGCTGCATTAACTGGCCACTTAGTGTTATCAACAATACATGCTAAAGATTCTGTGAACTGTCTATATCGATTAATGGACTTAGGTATTTCAATTGAAGAAATTAGACAAGCACTTATTGGCATTGCCGCACAATGCTTAATTGAAGTTGGGCAATCTGAAGAAAGAAAAGCGATTTATGAGATATTGAGTGATCTTTATTTATATGAAGCATTAGCAACTGCGATGGGAGGACAGGAGTACAAACTTCCATTACAAGAAACTTTGCAGTTCCAAGTGCAGGCAGTTGGGGTGAATAAAAGCCATGTATCAACAACTTCTTAATATTAGATCATTTCTTTTTTATAGAAAAAAGGTAAAAAAAATAAATCACCTATCCTCGTTACTGAGACGCCTAAGCATATTACTTCAAGAAGGATATACGTTTTCAGATTCAATTCAAATGCTATTACCTTACCATGTAGACGATGTTGACTATTGGAAAAATCATGTTGATGAAAAATTTCGAGGAGGTGGCCAGATAATCGATATTTTACAAAGCTTTTCTATCCCCAAACATTATTTGGTTGCAATTAAAATTGCAGAAGATAGTGGAGGGATACCGTTAGCATTGAAAAATGTAGCAATTCAAATGGAATTCAATGAAATGATGCGGAATAAATTGGGGAAACTTTTAATTTATCCTATAGTATTGCTTATATTTATTTTTGGGATCTTTCTTGCATTTCGTACATTTTTTCTCCCAAATCTTGAAAATATCATTAATTCAAGGACCACAAATCATGTATCCTCAAGTCTTTGGATCTCAAATCTCTTTCTACATTTACCAGACTTCATCCTCATATTTGGTATGCTGGTAATTTTCTGTGTTTTACTTTCCGTCTATGGATTAAAAAAACAATCCATCGAGGCACAGTCTGCATTATTATTAAAAATTCCCATTGTCAATTACTTTTATAGATTGCACTTAACGAGAACTATTGGACGATCTTTAGGAAATTTAATCGTTAGCGGTTTTTCATTACAGCAAGCACTTCAAATTCTTAAACAACAACAATTAAATCTACATCTGTCCTACATTATGAGCAAACTTGAAAAGCGAATTATATATGGTGATTCTTTGTCAAACGCTGCGTTAATTTTGTCGTGCTTCTTTCCAAAGTTTGAGGAGTTTATTAAACATGGCGAAAAAAGTGGCTATCTTGGGAGGGAATTGTTACTGTATTGTGAATTGCTTGACGATAAGCTTCAATCCATCGTTAAAACAAGCGTAGCAGTTGTTCAGCCCTTATTTTTTATCCTTATAGCAGTCTGCATTATTGCAGCATATTTAAGTGTGCTTCTCCCCATGTACAATCTTATTGAAATTATTTAAGAGGTGAACTTAATCGTGTTAAAAAGTGAAAAAGGATTTACGCTAGTTGAAATGTTAATCGTGTTATTAATAATCTCTGTTTTAATTTTAATTACAGTTCCTAATGTATCAAAACATTTTACATCAATCGATGAAAAGGGCTGTGATGCCTATATTAAAATGGTGCAAGGACAGGTACAGGCCTATAAAATCGACAAAAAGAAGTATCCAGATTCTATTACAACGTTAAAGACTGACGGGTATTTAAGTAAAGATGTAGAAGCTACTTGTCCTAATGGAGATCCAGTTAGTATTGATGACACTGGTAATGTAACTGTTTCAAGTAACCCGATAGAAGATACAACTGGTAAGTTAGAAAATAATGATTAGTAAATTAAAAAGTAGTGCGGGTTTTACTTTAATTGAAATGTTACTTGTTTTGTTCATTTTGGGAATGATTTCATCTGTCATTTTCCAACTATCATTTAAATACACAGAGAAGCAAGAAACAGATCTGTTTATTAATCAACTATTGTTAGATTTACAAAGTATACAATCTCATGCTATTGAAACTAAAAAAACTACTTATGTTTCCTTTGAGGAAAACCATTATCGAGTCTATCATCAACCAACAGATCCTTTCATAAAGAGAGATTTCCCAGATGGTATTACATTTAATAAATATAGTAACTTGAAAATCATCACATTTACATCAGTTGGCGATATTCTACGTTTTGGGAAACTCATTTTTTATACGCCCCATGGTACAAAAGAATTAATGATTTATATTGAAAAAGGTCGGATGAAATTTGTTGAATGATAAAGGTATTTCATTGGTTGAAACATTGTTAACATTAGTCATACTTCTCACGGTATTTATCTCCTTGATACCTTTAAGCTATCAAATGTTAAGTACATTAAATAGTGAAAAACTTGAACTACATGCTTCTGAGGTAGGTTATCAAGCTGCGAAGATAGTGTTGAATGCAACTATTTTTTCTGGTTCTGAAACGATAGAGGGAGTTAAGTATGATTGGAATTACGACGGAACACAAATCTGCATTCAATATATTAACTTAGATGAGGTTAGGGAAAAGTGTATCAATCCTGGAGAATAGACAAATTGAATCAAAGTGGTTTCACATTGTTAGAGGCCTTGATTCATTTAGTTACCTTCTTAATGTTTATGTCATTTATTGTTTTTTTCTACAGTTGGATAAACCAACTTAATATTTCAATATTTACGAAAGAACATGTTAGTTGGGAAATGTTTACTTATGACTTTAAGAATTATTTTGATGATATCTCTGACATTGCAATTGAGCAAGGTGGGAGAGGCATTGAATTAACTTATGCCAACTCAGATGATAAAGTGCAAATTAACCAAAGTAATGAGGTACTACGCAAGCAAGTTGAGCGAAAAGGTCATGTACCGATGTTAGTTGGAGTGAAGAATGTTGAATTTAATTTAGAACAAGGTTTTGTTGAAATAAGGGTGGAGTTTATAAATGGTCTGAAAAAGGAGAGAACTTTTTTTGTACCACATACTGAAGGATAATCGTGGTGTAATGTTCCCGATTGCTATCATGTTGTTATTTATTACAATGCTAACTATTTTTTATTATATATTTTCATTTGAATCGCAAATAAAAGTATATAATTCATTGGAATTCGCCAATGTTCGTGCTACCATAAACCTACTAGAAGAAATTAGTAATAAATAGGATAATCTTATGGTAGTAAGAAGGTGGAAGCATGCGGAAAATTTACTTAGTCGGGTTTATGGGGTGTGGAAAAAGCGCAATCGGGCGAAGGTTGAGCTATTTTTTAAAAATGCCATATTATGATATGGACCATGAAATTGTTAGACTCGAGGGAATGTCGATCCCTGAAATTTTCGAAAAATTTGGTGAACCTTATTTTCGGCAATTAGAAACTGAATTTTTACGTAATTTTCGAAATGAGGCGTGCATCATTGCAACTGGTGGTGGAGTTGCAATGAATGAAGAAAATAGAAGAATTATGAGAAGAACAGGATTGGTTTTTTTCTTAGACGCCACATTTGATGATATCTATACAAGGGTAAAAAATGACAAAAATCGACCAATTGTTCAAAGTTCTACGAGAGAAGATCTTGAACAGCTGTTCAATAACAGAAGAAAATTTTATCGAATTTCTGGCCATATCAAAGTTTTAACTGAAGGTCGTACAATCAGACAAATCGTTGAATATATTGGTTTTCAAGTGAATCGTTTAAAAGGCGAATAATGTTTGATTACTGCTAATAAATGTTCGTCTTTTGTTTGGAATTAAAAAAGGATTGCCTTTTATATGTGTTCAATGTTAGGATATAGGCAAGAAACAGTATTGAATTGTACATTGAATAATGAATACAATGAGCGGATGATTGTACGGGGAGAGAACGTTAAAAACGTCGCCGAAGGAGCAAATAGGAATACTATGAATCTCTCAGGCAAAAAGACTCGTACAGGACGCAACTCTGGAGAGCGCTGTTATATTGCAAGAGCAGCCACCAAAGGGGAAAGCCTATGATTAGCATTGCCAATCTTTCGTATAGACCGACCTGTTTTAATTTCAGGTACCTATAAAAAGAGGCAATAGTTTCATTCATCTAAGAGTAGGTGTAACTTTCAGGTACAAGGACAGAGAATTCCTCAATTACATGAGGGGTTCGTCTGTCTTTTTTTATGCACATTTGAATCCCTTATGCATTTGTAACTTAGTACTGTGAATTTTAAGGAGGATCATAATGGGGACTGAACTAAAAAGAACACCGCTATTTGATGAGTATTCAAAATATGGTGGCAAAACAATTGATTTTGGTGGCTGGGAGTTGCCTGTACAATTTTCTTCAATAAAAGAGGAGCATGATGCAGTCCGCAATAGTGCTGGTCTATTTGATGTATCCCATATGGGGGAAATCTTTGTAGAAGGTAAAGATGCTCTTAGCTATTTACAGAAACTGTTATCAAATGACATTTCTAAAATTTCAATTGGTGGAGCTCAATATAATTTAATGTGCTATGAAAATGGCGGTGTCGTTGACGACCTTTTAGTATATCGCCTTGACGAAGATCGTTACTTATTATGTGTGAACGCAGCTAATATTGAAAAAGACTTTGATTGGATGAAACAGCAAGCTGAAGGTGATGTAGAGATTGTAAATAAATCAAATGATTATGCACAAATTGCTTTGCAAGGACCGCTTTCAGAACAAGTTCTTCAAACATTAACATCAACAAATTTATCTGAAATTAAATATTTTAAATTCCAAGAGAATGTGGAAATTGCTGGACAAGCTGTATTAGTTTCACGTAGTGGATACACAGGGGAAGATGGTTTTGAACTTTACGGTGAACCTTCCGCGATTATAGATCTTTGGGGGAAAATTTTAGAAGCTGGTAAAGAACAAGGTGTCGTTCCAGCTGGCTTAGGTGCTCGTGACACTTTAAGATTTGAAGCATGTCTCCCATTATATGGTCAAGAATTATCAAAAGATATTACTCCGCTTGAAGCTGGTGTAGGTTTTGCTGTAAAGCTACAAAAAGAAAGCGACTTTATTGGCAAAGAAGCACTAAAGGCTCAGAAGGAAGCTGGATTAGCTAGAAAAATAGTCGGAATTGAAATGATTGATAAAGGAATTCCACGTCATGGCTATAAAGTATTTAAAGATGGAGAACAAATTGGTGAAATCACAACTGGTACTCAATCTCCATTAACTAAGCGAAACATCGGCTTGGTATTAATTGACTCAAAATACACTGAACTAGGAACTGAAGTTGAAGTTGAGATTCGTAATAAACGACTTAAAGCTATCACTGTATCAACGCCTTTCTATAAACGTTCAAAATAAAATGAAAAGAGGGTTACTTTAATGAAACATCGTTACTTACCGATGACGGAACAAGACAAAAATGAAATGCTTTCAACAATCGGTGTAGAGAGCATTGATGAACTTTTTGCCGATATTCCAGAAAAAGTTCGTTTTAATGGTTTATATAATATTAAGGAAGCAAAATCTGAGTCTGCTCTACTGAAAGAACTATCTCAGCTTGCGACTAAAAATAAAAATACAGAGTCTAATGTTTCGTTTTTAGGTGCCGGAATTTACAACCATTATAAGCCAATCATTGTTGACCATGTCATTTCTCGCTCAGAGTTTTACACTGCTTACACACCTTACCAACCGGAAATTTCTCAAGGTGAGCTACAAGCAATTTTTGAGTTCCAAACAATGATTGCCGAACTTACAGGAATGGATTTAGCGAACTCATCAATGTACGATGGCGGAACTTCACTTGCAGAAGCTGGAATGCTTGCTGCAGGACATACGAGACGTAAAAAAATCTTAGTTTCTGATGCCATTCACCCAGAATATCGAGACGTTGTAACAACTTATGCATATGGTCAATCAATTGAGATTGTAAACGTTCCAACAAAAGATGGAGTGACAGATATTGAAGCTCTTAAAGGATTAATTGATGATCAAACAGCTGCAGTGATGGTTCAATATCCAAACTTCTTTGGTCAAATTGAAGATATCAAAACTATTGGTGAAATTGCTCACGAAGCAAAAGGTTTATTCGTTGTTTCATCTAATCCACTTGCTCTTGGTGTGTTAACACCGCCTGGAAAATTAGGTGCAGATATCACTGTAGGGGATGCACAAGTTTTTGGAATTCCGGAAAGCTTTGGAGGTCCTTACTGCGGTTACTTTGCAACTACAACAAAGTTAATGCGTAAAGTTCCAGGTCGTTTAGTTGGAGAAACAGTAGACCAAGAAGGCCGTCGTGGTTATGTACTAACATTACAAGCACGTGAGCAACATATTCGTCGTGAAAAAGCGACATCAAATATTTGTTCAAACCAAGCCTTATTAGCTCTTGCAGCGTCTGTTGCGATGACTGCTTTGGGTAAACAAGGTGTACAAGAAATGGCGAAACAAAACATTGTAAAAACTCGCTATGCTAAAAATGCCTTTGAAGCAGCAGGATTTACTGTTCCATTCCAAGGTGCACACTTTAACGAAATCGTTGTTAAAACAAATCAATCTGTGACTGAACTAAATAAAAAATTAATTGAAAAAGGTATAATTGGTGGCTTTGATTTAGGCCGAGTATATCCAGAATTAGAAAACCATGCACTAATTGCGGTAACTGAATTGCGTACAAAAGAAGAAATCGATCAATTGGTTGCAGAAATGGGGGCTTACAATGCATAACGAAAACCAACCACTTATTTTTGAATTGTCTAAAGACGGTCGTGTTGGCTATAGCTTGCCAGAATTAGATGTTCAAGATTTCGATTTAGCGGAACTTTTACCAGAAGGGTATGTTCGCGAAAATGAAGCTGAACTTCCAGAAGTTTCTGAACTAGATATTATGCGTCACTATACTGCACTATCTCGACGTAACCATGGTGTCGATTCTGGCTTCTATCCATTAGGGTCTTGTACAATGAAATACAATCCAAAAATCAATGAAAACGTTGCACGTATGTCAGGTTTTGCGAATGTACACCCATTACAAGATGAATCGACTGTTCAAGGTGCAATGGAATTATTATATGAATTACAAACTTCTCTTGTAGAGATTACTGGTATGGATGAAGTAACTTTACAACCTGCTGCTGGTGCACATGGTGAATGGACAGCTCTAATGATGATCCGTGCATTCCATGAGGCAAACGGTGAAGGTCATCGTAATAAAGTTATTGTTCCAGACTCTGCACACGGGACTAACCCTGCATCTGCTGCTGTAGCTGGATTTGAGACAATTACTGTAAAATCAAATGAAAATGGCTTAGTTGACTTAGAAGATTTACGTCGCGTTGTAGGTGAAGATACAGCGGCGTTAATGCTTACAAATCCTAATACATTAGGTTTATTCGAAGAAAACATCTTAGAAATGGCTGATATTATTCATAGTGTAGGTGGGAAAGTTTACTATGATGGCGCAAACTTAAATGCTGTTATGAGTAAAGCACGTCCTGGCGATATGGGCTTTGACTGTGTACACTTAAACTTACACAAAACATTTACTGGCCCACACGGCGGTGGCGGTCCTGGTTCAGGTCCTGTTGGGGTAAAAGCGGATTTAATCCCATTCTTACCAAAGCCAGTTTTAGTTAAATTAGAAGATGGTACTTTCCATTTCGATTATAACCGCCCACAATCAATTGGTCGCGTTAAACCTTATTATGGTAACTTCGGTATTAATGTACGTGCTTATACGTATATTCGTACAATGGGTCCTGATGGATTAAAAGCTGTTACAGAATATGCAGTATTAAACGCTAACTATATGATGCGTCGTTTAGAACCATACTTCGATCTACCATATAATAGACACTGTAAACATGAATTTGTATTGTCAGGTCGTCGTCAGAAGAAATTAGGAGTGCGTACTTTAGATATTGCAAAACGTTTACTAGATTTCGGATATCATCCACCTACAATTTACTTCCCATTAAATGTTGAGGAAGGTATGATGATTGAACCAACAGAAACAGAGTCTAAAGAAACGTTAGATGCATTCTGTGATGCATTGATTCAAATTGCTAAAGAAACTGAAGAAAATCCTTCAATCGTTCAAGAAGCGCCTCATACGACAGTTATCAGTCGTTTAGATGAAACACGTGCTGCTCGTCAACCAGTGTTACGTTATCAAAAAGAAGAAGCATTAGTATAAAAGTGAAAAATGTACCAATTAGCATTTAGCCAATTGGTACATTTTTTTGTCAAAATATTATAGCAATAACCTGTTTTATAGAAGGCAAGAGAATTATCGGTAATTAAACCGCTCTACAAACAAAAAACGTCAATATGAAAAAATATATGAGTTTCTACTATATAAAATGGATCTAATTAAGTAAGAAAGGTCAAAATAGGTTATTTACTATAAGTGTTGTAATGACGTAAAAATAGAAAAAATCCTTTAAGGAAGGTCACTCCCATAAAGGATTTTGTTTATCTTTGGAATACACTCTACGCTTAAATAACTTTGTCTTCAAAAGGGTGCAATTATAAGCGATTTTATATCAATATGCTATTACTCGGTGATTACCCAAAATGAATAAAGGAATAGCTTATTAGATTTGAAATTTACATGAATCAAGATTAGTGTTTCTCTTAGACGAATGTAATTTTATAACTAAGCTTTAGTTTTCACCTTTCCAGTCCATGATTTGAATCCACCTTGAAGCTGGTAAAGTTGATTATAACCCTTTTTCTTTAAGAAAATCGCAGCACGTGCACTACGACCAGAATTTTGACAGTAAAGGTAAACTGGTAAGTCAGGACGAATTTCTTTGTAACGTTGACGTAATTGAGTTGATGGGACATTACGTGCACCTAAAATATGTCCTGAATCAAACTCTTTTACCTCACGAACATCAATTAATTGGGCTTTACGGTAGCCTTGAATAAATTCTTCCTGTGTTAAGTTTGTCACTGCTTTTTTTAAGCGAAGCATATTTACTAGAACATACACGATGATGATTCCTAGTACAATTGCAATAGTATAAAGTACGTCGATCACTGCGTTATTTCTCCTTTCTTTCTACATCTTTTATTATAAAAGAGAAAGTGGATATAGTCCAATGAGTTTGTTAAAATGATATAGATTGTGAGGAGATGAAATTATGAAAACTAAATGGTATTTTATTAATTCAGGTCCATGTCGACCTTCCTATAATATGGCATTAGATGAGGCTTTGTTAGATTTTCATAGTAATGGAGAGATTCCTCCAGTAATTCGTTTTTATGAGTGGAATCCCGCTACATTATCAATAGGTTATTTCCAACGCGCCGAAAAAGATATTAATTTACAGGCAATTAGAGATCAACAATTAGGATTTGTAAGAAGACCGACTGGTGGACGAGCAGTTTTTCATGATTCTGAGTTAACATACAGTATTATCGTCTCAGAAGAATATCCAGACATGCCTGTAACGGTTACGGAAGCATACCGAGTGTTAAGTGAAGGACTGTTAGAGGGATTCAAAAACCTAGGTTTAAATGCTTATTTTAGTGTTCCTGATACAGCTGAAAAAAAGCAAGATTTAAAAAATCCAAAAAGTGCTGTTTGTTTTGATGCCCCAAGTTGGTATGAGTTAGTAGTAGAAGAGAAAAAGGTTGCTGGTAGCGCACAAACTCGCCAAAAAGGGGTAATTTTACAACATGGTGCAATATTACTTGATTTGGACGAAGATAAGCTTTTATCCCTTTTTAATTTCTCATCTGATGCGGTTCGTGAAAGAATGAAAAAAAGATTGCCGGATAAAGCTGTTGCAATTAATGATTTAACAGACCGTCATATTACTATAGAAGATTGTGTTAAAGCATTTAAAGCAGGATTTGAAAAGGCCTTAGAAATAGAATTAGTACCGTATGAATTAACAGAAAAACAAAAACAATATGTAGAGTCACTAGAAGAGAAAAAATATTTAACTGATGAGTGGAATTTTAGAAAATAACTATGCGAACATACGTCTTCATTTGTCAGAAAAAATTTTTTCTTCATGAGAAATGCATATATTTGCTAGGTTTTAACTCTATAAACATTCTCTAAAAAAAATCAACCCTTGCATACTATTTTATTATGAGGTAATCTTTTCTAAGACAATAATATTTACAACATCTAGTACCTCGAATTTTACTTATACACTATATATTGTGTTTGAATTGTAACGTTTTAGGGAAAGAGTCAATATAAAAAATAGAATAGATTCGCAAAGGGAGGCTGGAAGATGGTATTAGCAAATGAAAAACAAGCAACCATCCTCGTAGATCAACTAAACAAAGACATCGAGAAATTTCCTCAAGTTCATCCGATTACGGAAGACATGCACATCACACATCAAGGTGTATCTAGACTAGTAATGATCGATCGGTATTCGTTTAAGGATACGGAAAAGAAAACACTAAAACCAGGTGACTTTGTTGTATTAACAATTAAAGAAGACCCAAAATTTCCAGCACGTGGTTTAGGGTTTATTCAATCAATTAACCTTGCTGCAAAGAAAGCAGAAATCTTAATTGAAGAAGAGTACCGACATGTATTGGAGAATCCAAAAGAACAAGAAACAGGTGTTATTGAAAGGTCCTTAGACGTTATCGAAAAGCCTCTTGAAGTATTTTATGAACAAATTGCAAAACGTAATGCAACAGGATTAGCTTCAGTAGAAACAACAGAAGAGAATAGACAAAAGTGGTTTAATAAGTTTTATGAACAGCTTGTTAGCTTAAAATTTATTCCAGCTGGTCGAGTTTTATATGGAGCTGGTTCAGAAACTGACGTAACATTCTTTAACTGTTATGTAATGCCATTTGTTCCAGATAGCCGTGAAGGTATCAGTGATCACCGCAAACAAGTTATGGAAATTATGAGTCGTGGTGGTGGTGTTGGTACAAATGGTTCAACACTTAGACCACGTAATACATTAGCGCGCGGAGTAAATGGTAAATCATCAGGATCTGTATCATGGCTAGATGATATTGCTAAATTAACGCATCTCGTTGAACAAGGTGGTTCAAGAAGAGGCGCTCAAATGATTATGCTAGCAGAATGGCATCCAGATATTGTGGAATTCATTATCTCTAAAATGCAAAATCCACGTATTTTACGCTATTTAATTGAAAATACAGAAGACGAGCTAATTTCTAGACTAGCTAAAGAAAAACTTAAATTCAAGCCTTTAACGCAATCAGAAGAAGCAATGTACCAAGGCATCGTAAATTATAAAAGCATACCAGGTCTAGGCGGATTTAATGAAGCAATCATTAAAGATGCTGAAGCAAAATTACGTGATGGTGGAACGTATAGTGTTCATAATTCCGAGTTTTTAACTGGTGCCAATATTTCAGTTACGTTAACAAAAGATTTTATGGCTGCAGTAGAAAATGATGACGAATACGAACTTCGTTTCCCAGATGTAGCGAATTATACGCCAGAAGAAATGGCCATTTACAATGAGAAGTGGCATGAAGTTGGAGATGTTCGTGAGTGGGAAAAAATGGGCTACCGCGTACGTACTTATCGTAAAATACGTGCAAAAGAGCTTTGGAACCTAATTAATATTTGTGCAACATATGCTGCTGAGCCAGGTATATTCTTCATCGATAATGCTAATGACATGACTAATGCTCGTGCATATGGACAAAAAGTTGTGGCGACTAATCCATGCGGTGAACAACCACTTGCACCATACTCAGTTTGTAATTTAGCAGCTGTAAACTTAGCACAATTTGCGATGAAAGAAACAAAAACAGTTGATTATGAAGCACTAAAAGAAACAGTGCGTATTGGTGTAAGAATGCAAGACAATGTAATTAACGCAACACCATACTTCCTTGATGAAAATCAAAAACAAGCTTTAGGTGAGCGTCGAGTTGGTCTTGGAGTTATGGGATTAGCAGACTTGCTTATTTACTGTGAAAAAGAATATGGCTCAGAAGAAGGAAACGAGCTTGTAGATCGAGTGTTTGAGGCAATTGCTGTAACAGCATATGAAACTTCAATTGAACTTGGTAAGGAACGTGGAAGCTTCCCATTCTTACAAGGTGAAACAGAAGAAGAAACTAATCGTTTACGAGAAGCGTTTATAAATACTGGTTACATGCAAAAAATGCCTGAACATGTTCGCCAAGGAGTACTTGAAAATGGTATTCGTAACTCACATTTATTAACTGTGGCACCAACTGGTTCTACTGGTACGATGGTTGGAGTTGCAACTGGTCTTGAACCATATTTCTCATTTGTATACTATCGTTCTGGACGCTTAGGTAAATTTATTGAAGTAAAAGCAGAAATCGTAAAAGAGTATTTAGATGCTAATCCAGCGGCAGAAGAAAACAATTTACCGCATTGGTTTATTTCTTCAATGGAATTAACACCAGAAGCGCATGCTGATGTTCAATGTATTATTCAACGTTGGGTTGACTCTTCCATCTCAAAAACGGTAAATGCACCGAAAGGTTATACTGTTGAACAAGTTCAAAAAGTGTACGAGCGTTTATATAAAGGTGGAGCTAAAGGTGGTACGGTTTACGTAGACGGAAGCCGTGATTCACAAGTCCTAACATTAAAAGCTGAATCTTCTCATGATGAACAATTAACTTTTGAAGAACTTCAAGAAGATAAAGTGAAAGAAAAACATCCTGTAGTTTTAGTTGAAACAATCGCGCCATTAACATCTACAAATGTAACAATAGGGTCTGAAGTAGGAAATACATGCCCTGTATGTCGTCAAGGTACAGTAGAAGAGCTTGGTGGCTGTAATACTTGTACAAGTTGCGGTGCACAATTAAAATGTGGCTTATAAGATAATTAAAAAGCGGCTGATCCTTATCAAAGGGATTATGCCGCTTTTTTTAACTTATTCAGAAAAGTAATCATTAATATTTTTGATAATTAAAATAATCGTCATTACTATAAATAGAACACGCACAAAGGTAGCGCCTTTCTTTAGGGCGAATCTTGTTCCAATAAATGCACCTGCAATCATAGATAACCCCATAATGAAACCGTATGTATAATTAACTTCCCCTAATATTAAAAACATAATTAAGGCAGCTAAATTACTTATAAAGTTCAATAATTTGGCATTTCCAGCTGCTTTTAAAAAATCGAAGCCCATAATTAAAAAGATAAAGATAATAAAAGAACCAGTACCGGGCCCGAAAAACCCATCATAAAAACCAAGTAAAACAAGACTAGAGAAAAATAGAATACCTCTTTTCCAAGTGAATTCTTTTCGATTTTCAAGTTGACCCCAATCTTTCTTTAACGAAGTGTAAATTAACACGACAATTAACATGATAATAACTAGAGGCTTTAACATTTGAGGCGGCATAAGATGTACAGTCCAAGCCCCAATCATTGAAAAGATAAAGACAAGCGGCAAGATTGGTCCGATTAATTTTAAATCTATTTTTCCTGCTTTTAAAAAAGTTAAAGAGCTTGTGAAATTTCCCATTGACGCAGCAAGTTTATTCGTTGCAATGGCAGCTGAGGGGGGAAGACCCACCGAAAGAAGGGCTGGAAGCGTAATAAGACCCCCACCTCCAACAATCGCATTGATAAAAGCGCCTACAAATCCAAAAAAGATTAATACAATAATTTTAATAATATCAATTTCCATCTGATAATCCCCTATGCGAATAATACGGTAATCTTATCTAATTTATAGCATTATGTAAATAAGAGGAAAAAGATTTTTTGATATAAATATACTTACGAAAAAATTACAAACAAAAACTCGAGTTTAGCATAAGGCTAAACTCGAGTTCACTTAGTCGTGGTTAATGTCACTAATTACCATAGGGTCTTTTTCAATTTCATGTAACTTTTTAAACGATGCAATTGATACTTCTACCATATCATCCTGTGGCTCTTTTGTTGTTAACAGTTGTAACCATAGTCCTGGATAACCTAAGTATTTTAATACAGGAATGTCACGTACAGCATTTGTTGCTTGTAATACTTCAAATGAAATTCCTAATACTACAGGGATTAGTAAGATTCGAATAACAACACGTAACCAAAGTGGATCAGTTGGGAAGAAGAAATAAACAAACATCCCAATAATAACCGTAAACAAAATAAAACTAGATCCACAACGATAATGTAAACGGGATTGTTTTTGAACATTCTCTACTGTTAATTCCAAACCAGCCTCATAACAGTTAATAACTTTATGTTCAGCACCATGGTATTGGAAAACGCGTTTAATAATTGGCGTTAAAGATATAAAATATAGGTAAATTAACAATAATATTAACTTAAAACCAGTTTCTAATAAGATTTGTCCGGTTTTTCCAGAAACCCATGGAGAAAATAATTCTGCCAAAAATACAGGTACTAATGTAAAGACAAATTTACCAAATAGAAAGGATAGGATACCAACGACAGCGACACCAAGAATCATTTGTAGTTTTGAAAGTTCTTGTTCGTTCTCTTCTTCTTCTCCTGGGTTTACCTCATAACGGTCACTTGCAAACTGTAAATGACGCGATCCAAGACCTGCTGATTCAAGTAAAGCAATATTCCCACGGACAAAAGGAATCTTTTTTAGCTTTTGATAAATTGGTTTTTTTTCTTTTTTTGCATAAAAATAATCTATCGAATTGTCATTTCGACGAATAGCCGCTACGGTATGGTCTTTTCCCCCAAACATGACACCTTCTAAAAGTGCTTGTCCTCCATACACAGGTGTTTGACTGCTCAATATTTACACCACTCTCTTAAAATATGAATATAGGAATGTTCTTATTGTACTAAATTTTTATAAAAAGCACTACGGGTACGCATATGAAAATTATTTATTGGTGAAACTGTTTGAAAAAAGGCGGTGTATTTTATGTTTTACTTAGCATTTGTGACTAGTTTGGCAGCATCAATTTTTCTTGCCGTTGGGCTTAAACTTTTAAACTTATTTCATTTTATCAAATGGAATCCAGTAGGATATGCAGAGAAATGGGGGGTACTAGAGCAAAGTCATGGTTTAGTTCGATGGTTCTTTTTACTGATTGTCCTCTTTATTATTCTTTTTATTTTGTACTTAATCATGCAGTATGTAGCATTAGTTCCACCATTTGTAACATCACTTGTCATCGGAGGTGTAATTGCACTATTAGCTGAATGGATAATAAAAGATTTACCAGCTGAACTATCTTCCTTTAAAAAGTTATCAATTCCATTTATTGTTACCGTTATTATGACTTCTCGATTTGTATTTGAAACAGCAACTTATCATTTCAAAGCAGCTCACTTCGAGAAACGAAATAAGTTGCCCTATAAAGACACTGTGATAAAATAAAGAAAGGAAAAATATGCAAATAAGGAGCTTTTTACATGAAATTACTTGTGCTAAATGGACCAAATTTAAATCGATTAGGTAAACGTGAACCTGAAATATATGGAAAGGAAACATTAGAGGATATTAAAACAAGGCTAGTGGTGCTAGCAGAAAAATTTAGCTCTACTATTGATTTTCGACAATCCAATCATGAAGGGGAACTAATAGATTGGATCCATGAGGCAGAAGATACAGGGATAAACGGAATTATCTTTAATCCTGGAGCTTATACGCATACAAGTGTTGCACTTCGAGACGCCATTGCAGCAGTAAATGTGCCGGTTATTGAAGTGCACATTTCTAACATACATAAACGAGAGAGCTTCCGTCATAAATCATTATTGGCGGCTGAATGTATTGGACAAATTAGTGGCCTTGGAACTTTTGGGTACGAACTTGCATTAAGAAAATTTCTAGAACAATAGGAAGGGAATATTAGATGATAAAATTAGAAAAATTGCGTAAAGAGATGATCGATCTTAATATTGACGGATTACTAATTACAAATGAGTTTAACCGTCGATATATGACAGACTTTACTGGGACTGCTGGTGTTGCAATTGTATCAAAGGACGATGCAGTGTTCATAACAGACTTTCGCTATACAGAACAAGCAAAAAAACAAGTAAAAGACTTCCGTATTGTACAACAAGAAGGTGTTTTAGCGAAAGAAGTTGCAAAGCAAACTGAACAAATGGGTATAAAAACAATTGGTTTTGAAAAAGATACAATGACATACGGTATGTTTGAAACTTATAAAAGTTTATTAAAAGCAGATTTAATACCGGTTTCTGGGGTAATTGAAAAAATTCGCTTGATTAAGACTGAACAAGAGATTAATATTATTAAGGTTGCATGTGAAATTGCCGATCATGCATTTACTCACATTCTTGGCTTTATTAAGCCAGGTTTAACTGAACTTGAAGTATCGAATGAACTAGAATTTTTCATGCGTAAACAAGGGGCTACAGCGTCTTCTTTTGACACAATCGTTGCTAGTGGTGTGCGATCTGCATTACCGCATGGAGTGGCAACAGATAAGGTGATAGAAAAAGGTGATTTAGTAACTCTTGATTTTGGTGCACTCTATAATGGATACGTTTCAGATATTACACGCACAGTTGCAGTAGGGGAACCTTCAGATCAATTAAAAGAAATGTATGATATTGTTTTGCAATCACAATTATTAGCGGTGGAACAAGTTGGTCCTGGTATGACTGGGATTCAGGCAGATTCAATCGCTCGTGATTATTTAACTTCAAAAGGTTACGGAGAAGCATTTGGGCACTCAACTGGTCATGGCATTGGCCTTGAAGTGCATGAGGGTCCAGCTTTATCTTTCCGTTCTGATACATTGTTACAGCCTAACATGGTTGTCACAGTTGAGCCTGGTATTTATTTACCTGGAATTGGTGGCGTACGTATTGAAGACGATATTGTAATTACAGAAACAGGAAATGAAAAATTAACTCATTCGAAAAAAGAACTAATTATTTTATAATGGAGGAATACCCATGATTTCAGTAAACGACTTCCGTACAGGACTTACAGTGTTAATTGATGGCCAATTATACCGTGTAATGGATTTCCAACACGTAAAACCAGGTAAAGGAGCTGCATTTGTACGCTCGAAATTACGTAATTTACGTAATGGAAACGTTCAAGAAAAAACTTTCCGTGCAGGAGAAAAGGTAGAAAAAGCCCAGATTGATAACCGTAAAATGCAATACTTATATGCTCAAGGTGATTCGCATGTATTTATGGACATGGAATCTTATGAGCAAACAGAACTTGCATCTGCACAAATTGAAGATGAATTAAAATATCTTCTTGAAAACATGGAAGTTTACATTCAGTCATATCAAGGTGAAATGTTAGGTATCGAATTACCAAACACTGTAACTCTTGTAGTAACAGAAACAGAACCAGGAATTAAAGGAGATACTGCTTCTGGTGGATCTAAACCAGCAACGCTTGAAACTGGATTAGTTGTTCAGGTTCCATTCTTCGTAAACGAAGGCGATAAATTAATTATTAATACAAGTGATGGTTCATACGTATCACGTGGATAATATAAAAAAACTTGAAGAAATGAAAATTTTCTTCAAGTTTTTTTATGTTAAACAGATGTAGGCTAGAGTTCCTGAATTGAAATAGTACATGGTTTTGCGCTTCAGTAAATATAGAAATAATAATTTTTGTATGTTGACGAGTAGTATGTAATTAGTAAATTATAATTAAATTTATAGTAAAAAGACCTATATAAAAAACATTTCAAGAAAGATACATAACTTTTTTGCGAATATATGAACTGAATGACAAAAATATATCATTCCTTTTTTAATGTGGTATTTTATATACATATTTAATAAACAACAAAACAACAAAGAAGGGAAGAGCATTATGTTAAATAAATGGTGGAAAAATAATTCAATTGCTGCAACGATTATTACATTAGTTAGAGTATATTTAGGATATAGCTTCCTTACAGCTGGATGGGGAAAAATTACGAGCGGTCAATTTGATGCAAGTGGTTTTATCGGTAATGCAATAAAAAATCCTGTTGTAGGTACAGATGGTGCACCGGTATTTAATGTGTATACAAAGTTCTTAGAAAATGTTGCCTTACCAAATATAGAGTTATTTAATGTTTTGGTTCCGTGGGGTGAGTTTTTAGTTGGGGTAGGATTAATGTTAGGCTGTTTAACAACAGCAGCTGCATTTTTTGCGATGGTAATGAATTTTTCATTTTTACTAGCCGGAGCAATTTCTCACAATCCAACTGATATTATTATGTCAGTACTAATCATTGCTGCAGGTATGAATGCTGGTAAAGTTGGTTTAGATCGATATGTTATTCCATTTATTAAAAAGTACAAACAAAATCGAAAAGAAAAATTGGAAGTAAGTCATTAACTATAACATTAAAAATGAACTATTAATAAGAGCCGATTCATCCTACTTTAAGGATGAATCGGCTTTGCTTATATCTGCTAAAGATAATGAAATTTTTATTTCTCATAATTTATAGGTCTATTTTCTATATTTTTTTCATCTCTTATCTATTGAGAGTCAAAACATAGTAGTTGGGGAAATGGGTTCGCACCGGAAATGTTGAAACCTGTCTCTATTTATTTCTAGCTTAGTATTTTTTTAGTAGTGAAGGGGTCTATTTTATTGTCCAAGCTCATATAATGCGTTACACAAGGAGGCGTCGCAATGGAGTTACAAGACGTTTTGCGAGTAGCAGGGGTAGGGCTAATTATCGCATTACTTCATGTTTTCTTTGAACAAACCGGCAAAAAGGAATTTTCATTCTTTATATTTTTCATTGCATATCTCTATATGACAGCTGAACTTATACGATTCTTGCGGCTATTCTTCGATGAAATCTTAACATTCTTTCAATGGCTAACATTGAATTAGGTAACCTATGACATATGTATTTTATGCCGTAATTCTACTTCTAGTTTTAATGCTAATTAAAGAATCGATTAACAAACTACATGGACTAATAGCAGTAATCTTTTTTTTCATACTACTCCATTTCCTTTTGTCGATGATGATTATTCCTTTTATTGAGCAACTTCTTTCGTATGTACACTCAGTACCGTACGTTCCTCAACTTGTGTATTCTGCTCTTTTTTATCAGCTTGGGTCTTTATTTCATAAGATTTTTGAAGAAGAGGAATATGAAGCGATTGGTGAGATGGTTATGATTGCAATACGTATTGTGCTGTTAGCGTACTGGACTGCAGAAGTTGCAAAGGTATTATCAAATTTTTCTTCTATTTTACAAAAGCTTCAATAAGGGGCTTTGACAATGAATGTGATTAACGATGTATTATCTATTTTTACAGACCCATTAAAAATTGCTGGACAATCTATCATCTTGATTGTCACCTATACAATCGTCTTCTTGATCATAGAAGCGTTTGCACCAAAATTTAAAAATTGGGCTGATGTACTGTTTATTGTTGTCCTCTTGCTAACGCTTGGACAAACCGTCATGGATTCATTTTCACTTATGGGGCAATTGGCAGGTATCTTTTCAGACTTCTTTATGGCTCTTTACCCAGTATTAGCATCCTTGTTAGTTATTTTAAATGCTGTTTTTTCCTTTGTAGCATGGAGTCCAATCATTTTTTTTATTTTTCAAGCTCTCATTTTTTTATGTAAAAACATCTTGATACCTGCCATAACGGTTTCTTTAATTCTTGATTTTTGTACTAGGTTTATTCAAGAAATGTCCTTTTCGAAGGCATCTGATTTAATTCGCGGTTCAGTAATGACACTCATTACAGCTACACTACTTGCAATGATGACTGTTTTATCATTTACAGGAGTTGCTTTTTTTACAATTGATCGAACGATAGCAACTCCCGCTAAAAAAGTGATTGAGCAAACGATTCCAATTGTTGGATCACTTATTGTGGAAGGATTCTCTATTTTTCAAAAATATCAATCTACTGCAACAACTGTCGCTGGATTTAGTGCAATGACTGCCTTTTGGCTTGCAGCGTTTTATCCGGCAGGTAAATTACTAATTCACGCAATGACTTTTAAATTTCTAGCTGCAATTATAGAACCATTTACAAGCGGATCGGTAAGTGGGCTAATTGATGATGTTGGGAAATCTCTATTAGTTCTATGTGCTGTTGCGTTATTGCTTGGAATTGCCTTTGTTTTTATTTGGCTATTGTTAATGGTCATTATGCAGCTTGGGGTGGGGAAAACCTTTTGATCAAACTAGTAGCGATTATCATAATAGGAAAATGTTTATTATTACTTGCTGATGAAAAAGACATAATGGTTTATGTCAAACTTGCTACATTACTAATTTTTATTACAACTTTGTTAGATTTTATTAATCTCTAAAGCATAGAGTTGGACATACCATCATACAATGTTGTGAAACGTTGTAGAAAGGGGGCGCAAAAGAACGTGAGGTGGAAAAGAAAAAATGGTCATTTCAAAAAATATTAATCATTCCGGTAATAGTGTTTGCGTTCATTGCGTACATTTCTTTAACGTCAAATGAATCGAAGCTAGAGCAAAATGATACAGATCCTGAAAGTAGACTTGAACATACTCTAAGTCAGATAAAAGGCGTTGGACAAGTTGAAGTATATTTCCATTATGATAATACTACTACCTCAAACGCTGATAGCATGCTAAGTGATTACTTTCGTTCAAGTAGTAATGGAACTACTGTATCTGGTTTGCTCGTTGTATCGGAAGGGGCGTCTGAGCCAGCAATTAAAAAGGAGCTTTTAGAAACAATTAGTCGAGTAATGCAAATGCCTACTCACAGAATCATGATTGTACCGATGGAGAGTAAAGGAGATGAACAATGAAAGTAAAAAGAAGAACAGTATGGCTATTAACGCTATTAAGCTTAGCTGCCGTGATTTCAGTGTATTATGTATTTGAACCAAATCGTGATGTGGATCTGTTAACGGTGTTCACAGATGGCACATTAGAGGAAACATCATTATCAGGGGTAGAAGAAGAGGTAGCAAGTACAACACCAACATATTCTGAAAGCCATTTATTCGAAGAAATGAGAATGGAAGTTAGCAATGAGCGTAGCCAATTACGTGAACAATTAACACAAAAAATTGCATCTGAAGACTATACAGCTGAAGAGAAAAATGAAGCATTTAATGAAATGAATCAATTAATTCAACTTGAATCTTCTGAAGCAATGCTTGAAATGTTAATTGAATCACTAGGTTACTCAGATGCTTTAGTGAGAGTAGAGGATGATAAAGCGTTAGTATCAGTATTAACAGATGAAATTTCAAAGCAACAAGCAAATGAAATCATTTACATCGTAAAATCAGAGATTGAAGATGTGAGTGAAGTAACGGTTAAACCTGAATCCAACCATTATTAATTGTAATTACAATCTAAAGTTGTTGCATAACAGAAAAGTGCGCAGTGCTTCGTTTTTACATACGAAAGCACTGTTTTTTACGTAATTTAATTAATTTTGCAATAATGTATTTTAAAATGAAATAAAAAACTATAAAATGGTAGATGTAACAAAAAAACTAAAGGGGTGTCCATATTGTTTAAAGTACAAGAATTACGTGAAATTATTAAATTAGTAGATGCATCATCAATTGATGAGTTTGTTTATGAACATGACGGTGCTAAAATTAAGTTAAAGAAAAATATTGAAGTTGTTACAGAAGTCGTAGCAGCTCCGAAGGCTCAAGTAGCTCCTGTTGTACAACAACCAGCACCAGTTGCAGCGCCAACACCAGCTCCAGTTGTTGAAGTAACAGCAGCACCAAAAGCAGAAGAGAATAAAGCAGCTCAAACAAATGTAGACGAGTCTTTACATAAAATTACGTCTCCAATGGTGGGTACATTCTACCAATCTCCATCACCTGACGCAGCTCCTTACGTAAAAGTGGGAGATTCAGTAGGGGATGAATCAATTGTTTGTATCGTAGAAGCAATGAAGTTATTCAATGAAATTGAAGCAGAAGTTAAAGGTCAAATTGTTGAAGTGCTAGTAAAAGATGGCCAATTAGTTGAATACGGTCAACCATTATTCCTAGTAAAACCTGAGTAAGGGGTGTCTCACTATGAAAAAAGTATTGATTGCAAACCGTGGTGAAATTGCTGTACGTATTATTCGTGCCTGCAAAGAACTAGGTATTGAAACTGTTGCTGTTTATTCGGAAGCTGATGCTGAAGCACTTCACGTAAAATTAGCCGATGAAGCATATTGTATTGGACCTAAATTATCGAAAGACTCATATTTAAGTTTTCCGGCAGTATTAGGAGTAGCACAAAAAACAGGTGTCGATGGAATTCATCCAGGATACGGCTTCCTAGCAGAAAATGCTGCATTTGCAGAAGCATGTGAAAATGCAGGTATTAAATTTATCGGTCCATCATCTGATGCCATTAAAATTATGGGTATTAAGGACGTCGCACGTTCTACGATGGAAGAAGCTGGAGTGCCTCTTGTTCCGGGAACAGGTATCGTTCCTGATATTGAAACAGGTAAACAATGGGCTGCAACAATTGGCTACCCTGTTATTATCAAAGCTACTGCAGGCGGTGGCGGTAAAGGAATTCGTGTAGCTCGTACAGAAGAAGATCTTGTCAAAGGGATTGAAATTACGCAAAAAGAGGCAGCTGCAGCATTCGGCAACCCTGGCGTATATTTAGAAAAATTCATTGAATACTTCCGTCACTGTGAAATTCAAGTACTAGCTGATTCATTTGGTAATGTTGTTCATTTAGGTGAACGCGATTGTACGGTACAACGACGTATGCAAAAACTAGTTGAAGAAGCTCCATCACCTGCGCTTTCTGCTGAGAGACGTGCAGAAATGGGTGCAGCAGCTGTTAAGGCAGCACAAGCTTGTAATTATGAAGGTGCTGGAACAATTGAATTTATCTATGACTATCAAGCAGATAAGTTCTATTTCATGGAAATGAACACACGTATTCAAGTAGAGCACCCTGTAACTGAACTGATTACAGGTGTTGACCTTGTTCAACAACAATTAAAAATCGCTGCAGGTGAAAAATTGCCATTCACTCAAGCTGATATTAAAATTAATGGTTGGGCAATTGAATGTCGTATTAATGCTGAAAATGCATATAAAAACTTTATGCCTTCAGCAGGTAAAGTAACAAACTACATTGCTCCAGGTGGAAATGGTGTACGTATTGATTCAGCTGTATATCCTGGATATACGATCCCGCCTTACTATGATTCAATGGTAGCTAAATTAATTGTTCATGCGGATACTCGTGAAGAAGCGATTGCTAAAATGAATCGTGCGTTAAGTGAATTCTTTATTGAAGGTGTTCATACAACAATTCCATTCCACGAAGCATTAATGAATAACGAAGTATTTATTTCAGGTGATTTTAATACAAAATTCTTGGAAGAAAATGATATTTTAAATGTTAAAGGGAACGAAACAATCGTAGCAAAATAATTAAAAGTGTAGATAAAGTCTGAATATGACTTTGTCTACACTTTTTCTTTTTCCAATAATTATTAAGTTTTTCAAAGTAAAATGACTACTTCTAAAGGAATTCCTCTATAACGCACTTCTAAAAACTACTCTTGCATTTTTCTTTCTAAAAGATAGGTTAATTTTTCGGCTATATATTCAGGGGGATAAGGCATCTCATGATCTATCCAATTTTTAATAACCCCAATATACGCAGAAGCAATAAAGCTATTCACAATATCTGTAGGAACTACTCGTTCATTCCCATAAGTGTGCTTAAGGGTGCGTCTTCGATCGATGGACGCGTTCAGAATATCTAATAATTGCATAAGAAACTTTGAAGACCCTTTTCGACTAAAAATAGTTTTATAGAAAATATTATATTTTTTTATATGCATGAAAATAGATAGATTTAATTGGTATGTAGAAGATAAATGGGAAGAAGTTGAACCTTCAGTATTTAAAATATCTTTGAATTCTCCTAAAATCTCTTCAGCTATTTTTTCAACAAAATCATACTTGTCACGATAATGTGAATAAAATGTTGCGCGGTTTATATCAGCGCGTTCTGTAATATCTTGAACTGTGATAGATTGGAAATCTGTTTCCTGGATTAATGATGCGAGTGCATTTCTCAAATGTTGCTTAGTCTTTTTAGTTCTACGGTCAAGTGGCTGCGCTGAACTCATAAAAATGAACCTCCATTTTAAGATTGTGATGATATTATACAACAAATTTTACTTAAATGTTGATTAAACAACGGATGACAAGATTTTAATGGTTGTTCCTACCTACTATGCAATTTATAATTACTAAATGTAAATTTATTCATTTAATGTAGATTAAAACAATTATATTTAAATATTGTTTTCTTAGACAATCTAAAGTGTTTAATTTTTCGTATGATATCAATTCATGCGATTTCTTTTTATTATTCAGAAATATTTGTCAAAAGATAGACACTGCATTAAATGAATAAGTAGTAATTAAGATTATACAATTAGAGGTGGAAAGATGAAAAAAAAGATTATCTTAGTTGTACTTCTGGTTCTATTCGTAGTTAGTGGAGGTACCATCGGATATTACTATTATTATCAAGGAACTCATTATGTTAAAACAGAGGATGCTAGACTTGCTGGTGAGCAATATAAGGTGATGGCACAAATCTCTAGTAAAGTAACTAGTTTTACTGTAGAAGAAGGTGAAATCTTGGCAAAGAATGAAGCAATTGCCGAACAAGATGTTGCTAATATTGATGCAAGTATGATTAGTAAATCTGTTATTCGTGCACCTATTGATGGAACAGTTATTAAGTTGTTAAATAATGAAAATGATTTTGTTGCTGCAGGAACACCAGTGGCACTCATGATGAATATGGATGAGCTTTATGTGACAGCCAATATTGAAGAAACCGATATTCAAAAAATTAAGGTTGGCCAAGAGGTTGACATTACAGTCGATGCCTTAGATGGTGCTCCTCTTGTTGGGAAGGTAAGGAAAATTGGAGAAGGGTCAAACTCTGTCTTTTCATTAGTTCCTGCAATTAATACAAGTGGGAACTTTAGTAAAGTAACGCAATTAATTCCGATTGAAATTGCTATTGCAAAACCAGCGGATATGAAGCTTATTCCAGGAACAAATGTTGTTATAAAGATTCACATTAAGTAAGGGGAGGGGTTCACATGTCTACAACTACTGCTGTTCCCGCTCCATCACATGATTCTTCTTCTAAAGAACGTTGGCTTGCATTAGTTGCCATTATTGTAGGTGCGTTTGTAGCCGTACTAAATAACAGTTTGATTAATGTGGCAATACCAAGTTTGACAACTGAATTAGGATCAACGCAGTCTACAATTCAATGGGTTCTGACAGGTTATATGCTAGCTTCAGGTGTCATTGTTCCTATTGTAGGTTTTATGGAAGAACGAATTGGTTATAAAAAGTTTTTACTTGTAGCTCTAGGCGTTTTTACAATTGGAACAGTGCTTTGTGCTGTTGCTTGGAATGATACCTCATTAATTGCTGCTCGTATTATTACAGGATTAGGTGGGGGAGTAATAGGACCACTAAGTATGACAGTGATTTATAAAATAATGCCACGGGATCAAATTTCTGTAGCTTTAAGTTTATGGGGAGTTTCTGCCATGGTAGCTCCTGCGATTGGCCCTACCTTAAGTGGATATTTGATTGAATGGTTTAACTGGCGATTTTTATTTATCATTTGTGTACCTATCGGTGCAATTGCCTTTATCGCTGTTTGGGTTTTACTGAAAGAGCCAAAAAAACAACAGGCAAAACCATTTGATGCGCTAGGCTTTTTCCTCGCTGCTACTTTTGCTGGGACACTTTTATATGCGCTTAGTAGTGGGCAAAAAGAAGGTTGGGGATCATTTGAAATTGTATTCTTATTTTTTATTTCTTTTTGGTCACTTGTCTTTTTAATCTTTGTAGAGGCAAATACAGAAAATCCTGTTATTGATCTTTCGCTTTTTAAAAATTTTACTTTTATGGTCAGTAATATTATTTCATCACTCGTAATGGTCGGTTTGATGGGAGCTATGTTTATTTTACCTCTATTCTTACAAAATATCCAAAAATTAGGCCCTATTAACACTGGACTTTTAATGATGCCACAGGCGATTTGTATGGCTGTTACAATGCCGATTGCAGGGAAGTTATTCAATAAAACAGGTCCGATTCCATTAGGTATTATTGGTTTAACATTGATGGCCACAACTACATATAAACTAGCTTTTATCACGCCTGAGACGATGCATAGTTGGATGATTCCAGTATTGATGCTTCGTGGTATAGGGACAGGACTTTGTATGATGCCGATTTCTACAGCGGGAATGAATGCCGTTGCTCCCCATTTAGTCGGGAAAGCGTCAGGTTTATCAAATTTAATGCGTTCAATCTCATCTTCTATGTGCATTGCTGTTTTTACATTAATTATGCAGCAACGGACAGCCCTGCATTTACAGGAAATCTCGGGGTCTATTCCAATTGAAAAAGCACAAGAAGCCCAATTATTATATGGTTCTAGTTGGAACAGTAGTCTCTCAAGTATTATGCAAGTACAAGCAGCATCAAGAGGAATGACGGATGTGTTCTATATAGCTTCTATGACCTTATTTATATGCATTCCATTGGTCTTGATTTTTAAAAGAAGAAAGAAACCCGAGAAACAAATTACAGATACGCTTAATGAGAAGGGGGATTCTAATGAATCGTAAAGTAGAATTTAAGATAGGAGTTCTTTTTGTCAGCACCTTATTACTACTAACTGGATGTAGCGGTAGCACACGCACACAGTCAGCTTTTAACGACGAAGCGGTTATTTCAGTTGAAGTAGAACATGCAAAAAAAGAACTTATTGCAACAGGGAATGTTTATTCAGGTGTAATTCAACCTAAAGAAGAGGTAACAATCGTACCTAAATTTGCTGGGAAAGTTGCAGAAATGGAACTTGAAGTAGGAGATGCAGTAAAAAAAGGCGATGTTTTATTAAAGCTTGATGATAAAGATTTACAAAACGCTTTAAAACAAGCAGTTGCTGCTGAATCTGCTGCTACTGCAAATGTGAAATCAACAGCTGCTAGTGTTGAATCAGGTGTAGTTCAATCGGAAAGTGGTGTAGTTCAAGCAAAAGGAAATATGGTTCAAGCAGAAACAAGTATGATTCAGGCTGAAAATGGTGTTACACAAGCACAAAATGCAGTTACAAAAGCAAAAAATGCTATAGAAGATAATAATGTAGCACTAGAGAAAGCTGAAAGTATTCTAAATGATACGAAAACAAATTTTGAGCGAATGAAGAAATTATTCGACCAATCACTTGTTTCTAAAGTTGAATATGAACAAAGTGAATTAGCATTAAAATCCGCCCAATCTAGTTATGAGAGTTTAAAAATAGCTGGTAAAAATGCTCAGGCAACATTAGATAATGCACAAAAATCTCTACAAGCAGCAAAACAAACTTATACAAAAACAACTGAGGGCTACAACACAGTCAAAGAGGGTTATGCAAACGCAGAAAAATTAGTAAGTATTTCACAAAGTTCGGCAGCGGTTGAAGCAAGCCAACAAGCTTTAGAACAGGCAAAAGTAGCAGTTGAAATTGCACAGAGTAATTTAGGTGATGCAGTTTTAACTTCGCCTATTAATGGTATTATTGCTTCTAAAAATATAAATGTTGGTGAAAGAGTGTCAGCCCAAAGTACAGTTTTAACAATCGTTGATTTAGAAACAGTCAAAGTTTTAACTTATATACCTGCAAGTGAAATTAATAATATCCATGTAGGTCAGCAAGTTCAGTCCCAAACATTATCTTTCGACTCAACAACAGTAGGAAAAGTAAAAACAATTAGTCCAATGGATGAGGAGGGAAAAGGGTATCCGGTTGAAATTGAGATTCCTAATCCAGATTTACTTTTGAAATCAGGAATGCTTGTAGATTTACAGTTTATAGATGAAGATGCAAAAGAGGAAATACTTGTTCCTGCTACAGCTGTATTGGATGAAAAAGGAAAATCGTTTGTATTCGTTGCTATAGGGGAGCACCCAGAAAGAAAAGAAGTAGAGACAATTGAAAAAATTGGATCAAAGGTTGTAGTAAAAGGTGGTATTAGTGAGGAAGATCTCATTATTACGAAAAATAATTCAATTCTTTCTTCAGACACATTAATTACTTATTAAGACTTTTATTTTATTAAATGAGTTTTGTTATTACCAAAGCTTCGCATTTGCTAAGTTAAGCAGAGCCAAAAAGAAACCTTCCACGGATCAGCCGTGGAAGGTTTGTTTGTATGGAGGGGAAAAGCGTGAGATAATTTTGATCGCGTAATATACTTGTATTATAAATTGGAAGGGGAGAGCGTTGTGTTACCAAAATTATCTGTACTAGATTTAGCACCAGTTTTGGAAGGGAAAGATATTACAGATTCCTTTCAAAATAGTCGTGCGTTAATACAACATGTTGAAAAGTTTGGCTATCACCGATATTGGGTAGCGGAACATCATAATATGCAAGGGATTGCTAGTTCTGCAACAGCTATATTAATTGGTTATTTAGCTAGTGCAACTAGTAAGATTCGTGTTGGGTCTGGAGGCATTATGTTACCAAATCATGCCCCTCTAGTCGTTGCTGAACAATTTGGTACCTTAGAATCAATGTACCCGGGTAGAATTGATTTAGGATTAGGACGAGCTCCTGGATCGGATATGTTAACAGCGCGTGCCTTACGTCGTGATGATAGAGGTGCTTATGAGTTCGACCGATTAGTTCATGAACTTCGGGAATATTTTGAAGATGTTGAAAGACCTGTAATAGCTGTGCCAGGAAAAGGAATTAATATACCACTATGGCTATTAGGCTCTAGTTTGTATAGTGCCCAATTGGCGGGACAACTTGGGCTGCCATACTCATTCGCAAGCCATTTCTCACCAGATTTATTAGATGATGCATTAAATACCTATAGAAGGAACTTTAAACCTTCTAAAGTGTTAGATCAACCTCATGCAATGATGGCTATTAATGCATTTGTTGCAGAAACGGATGATGAAGCAGAATTTTTAGCTAGTACACTTTTCCAGCAGTTTTTAGGAATGATTCAAGGTAAAAGAGGGAAAACACAACCCCCTAGAGATATGACTAATCTATGGAATGAGCAGGAAAAGGCAACGGTATTACAGCAATTAAAATATACGTTTTACGGTTCACCCGAAACGGTATATCAAAAGTTAGTTGAAGTAATCCGTGACAGAAAAGTCGACGAAATCATTGTAAATAGTGCGATTTATGACCAAGAAAAAAGAAGAAAGTCTTATGAATTACTTGCTAATGTTTGGAAGGGTTAAGTAGAATTTATTATTCCTTCTATTCGGCAGTATACGTAAAATCGTGTATAATAATCAGTAAATGAAGGTCCTTGTAAAATCTGTTAATTTTGGAAGGCAACTATTAAGTGACAGATTTGAGAAGAAAGAAAGGATGAATAAAATGGCTGAAAAAGTAGCTAAGTCTTTTGTACAACCAACACCTTCCGGGAAAGAAGAGTTAGGAAAAATTGAAGTAGCACCAGAAGTAATTGAAGTCATTGCGGGTATTGCAACGACAGAAATTGAAGGGGTAGCAGCAACTAGAGGGAATTTTGCCTCTGGAGTAGCTGAAAAGTTCGGTAAAAAAGTTCATTCTAAAGGTGTTAAAGCGACAATTACGGAGGACGGCATCATAATTGAAGTTTATTGTTCAGTAAAATATGGATATTCAATTCCTAAAGTCGCAAAAGAAATTCAAACTGTGATACGCCAAGCAATCTACAATATGACTTCGATTGATACGAGTGAAGTAAATGTTCACATTACGGCAATTCAATTTGAAATGACAAACGAAGACTAATCGAATATATAACATTAGACCTCTCCCGTTACGGAAGAGGTTTTTTAATCTATAAGTTTATATCTTGAACTTCCTCAAATAATTACGTATAAAAAAAGCAAAGCTAAACAAACTAAAGTCGTAATTTAATTCAAGTGAGGGAGGCTTTTTTTATGGCAAAAAATCGTCCAAATCCAGATAATCGTTCTGATAACGTCGAGAAATTACAGGCAATGGTTCACAACACTTTAGAAAACATTGAAGCTGCAGAAGAAACAGCAGCATTAGCGGGTCCAGAAGAACGTCAAAAAATTAAAGCGAAAAATGAAAAACGTAAACAATCATTAAACGGATTTCGTGAGGAAATAAAAGACGAAGCAAGTAAACGTCAAAATTAAAATTAACATGAGCAATAATGGAGTATGTCCACTGGGGCATACTCTTTTTTGTTGTAATAGAATTTCTTTGCATTGTAGGAATTATGAAAGAACATATTGAATTTTAAACAAGTATATCGTCAGATTTATTCCTAGATTAGAAGGATGGGGGAGAATATTAATGAAAAAATATATATTATCATTAGACCAAGGAACAACGAGTTCTCGTGCTATTGTATTTAATAAAGATGGCCATGTAGAGCATATCTCACAACGGGAGTTTAAGCAGTATTTTCCTCATGCTGGTTGGGTAGAGCATAATGCGAATGAAATTTGGAGTTCGATTTTATCTGTCATCGCTACAGTTCTATCAGAAAAGAATATTCATGCAGAACAGATTGCAGGAATTGGAATAACAAATCAACGAGAAACTACAGTTGTTTGGGATAAGAATACTGGTGAACCTATTTATAACGCAATTGTGTGGCAATCACGGCAAACATCTGATTTGTGTGAACAATTAATTAAGGACGGATATAATGACTTGGTTCGTGAAAAAACAGGTCTTTTAATCGATGCATACTTTTCAGCCACGAAAGTGAAATGGATTTTAGATCATGTTGAAGGTGCAAAAGAAAAAGCATTAAATGGCGAATTATTATTTGGAACAATAGATACTTGGGTTATTTGGAAATTAACAGAAGGAAAGGTACATGTAACTGACTATTCTAATGCCTCCAGAACGTTACTATACAATATTTATGAACTTAAGTGGGATAAAGAATTACTCGAAATATTCGACATTCCTAGCTCCATGCTCCCTGAAGTACGACCTTCTTCTGAAATATATGGAACGGTTTCCAAAAAGCACTTCTTTGGTGTAGAAGTACCAATTGCAGGTATTGCAGGAGATCAACAAGCAGCGCTCTTTGGCCAAGCATGTTTTGAAAAGGGAATGGTGAAGAATACATATGGCACTGGATGCTTTATGTTAATGAATACTGGCGAAAAAGCAGTTCCATCACAAAATGGTCTATTAACGACAATTGCCTGGGGAGTTGATGGCAAAGTAGAATATGCTCTTGAAGGAAGTATATTTGTTGCAGGGTCAGCCATTCAATGGTTACGAGATGGGTTGCGTATGTTCCGAAACTCTGATGAAAGTGAAAGATATGCAGAGAAGGTGAAAAGTACAGAGGGAGTCTATGTTGTACCTGCCTTTGTTGGTTTAGGAACTCCGTATTGGGACAGTGAAGTGCGCGGTGCTGTATTTGGACTGACGAGAGGGACATCTAAAGAACATTTCATACGTGCAACACTCGAATCGTTAGCTTATCAAACTAAGGATGTTTTAGATGTTATGAAAGTAGATTCTGGCATTTCACTTAAATCTTTACGAGTTGATGGAGGTGCAGTAAAAAATAATCTATTAATGCAATTCCAATCAGATTTATTAAATGTTCCAGTAGAAAGACCAGCAATTAATGAAACAACTGCGCTTGGTGCTGCCTATTTAGCTGGTCTTGCAGTAGGTTTTTGGGCAAATAAAAATTCAATTGCATCCCATTGGAACTTGGATCGCCAATTTGAACCTAATATGCCAAACGAACAACGTGATCATTTGTACGCTGGTTGGAAAAAAGCTGTAAACGCAGCACAAGCATTTAAATAAACAATAAAACACTGGATACAGCCAGTGTTTTATTTTGCTTTCATGTTACATCATGAGGGTAAACTGCTAATTTTATTTCTATTTTTCAAAAGTTGGTTTGAAGTTATGTGAGAATAGCTAAAATGTGTTATTATAGGAGTCAATGCTACTGAAGAAGGAGATTTTTACATGAAACGACATGAAGCGCGCCAAAAAGCGTTGCAAGTACTGTTTCAATTAGACAACATTGAATTAACTGTCAAAGAAGCAATCGAACACGTATTGGACGAAGAAGAATCCGATTCATTCTTTGAGGGGTTAGTTAACGGTACTATTGAAAAGAAAGAGGAAATCGATGCAGTACTTGCTGAAAAACTTGAAAATTGGTCACTCAGTCGATTACCAAAAATTGAAAGAACAGTATTACGACTAGCACTTTATGAATTACTTTACATGGAGGAGACTCCAAATCGAGTTGTTCTAAATGAAGCAATTGAGCTTTGCAAAACATTCGGTGATGAAAAGTCAAGTAAGTTTGTAAACGGTGTGCTATCAAAATTTACAGAGTAATATAATCCAAAACACTTGAGTAAGAATATGTACTTTGACTGTCATATGTTTTTCGATCTTGTGGCAGTCTGATTATTGGAAGGGGTCAGGAAAGACATGGCAAGTGGAATTATTAACGGAAAAGAAATTGGTCAAGAAATTAGAAAATCAGTTGAACACAGAGTAACCCATTTAAAAGAACAAGGAATTACTCCGGGATTAGCAGTAATTCTTGTTGGTGAAAATCCAGCTTCACAAACTTATGTTCGAAATAAACAAAAATCATGTGAAGCAATTGGCATTTTTTCTGAGTTAATAAAGTTACCTGCTGAAGTAACTGAAAATGAATTATTAGAACAAATCCGTTCATTAAATAGTCGTGAAGATATCCATGGTATCTTAGTTCAACTTCCTCTACCAAAACATATCAATGAAGACGAAGTTATAGCAACAATTTCACCAGAAAAAGATGTGGATGGCTTCTCTCCAGTAAGTGTAGGGAAAATGATGTTGGGTCAAGAGACATTCTTACCTTGTACTCCTTTTGGTGTAATGAAACTGCTAGAATATACAGGAATCGAAGTTGCCGGCAAACATGCGGTAGTTGTAGGGCGCAGTCATATTGTTGGAAAGCCAATGGGACAACTACTACTTCAAAAAGATGCAACTGTTACATATACGCATTCAAAAACAAAAGATTTACCAAGTATTACTAAACAGGCTGATATTCTAATTGCTGCAGTTGGCCGTCCTAATTTTATTACAAAAGAACATATAAAAGAAGGCGCAGTAGTTATTGATGTTGGTATTAATCGTGATGAAAACAATAAGTTAATTGGTGATGTAAACTATTCAGATGTTGATGGTACTGCATCATATATAACACCAGTCCCTGGCGGAGTAGGTCCTATGACAATTACGATGCTACTATTTAACACAGTACAATCTGCAGAGAAAGCATTAACTAAAGCTCAAGCTAAATAATAATTAAGTAATTTAGGAGCATTGCCATATTTCTTATAAGGCTCTGCTCCTCTAGTTGTTTATTGATTATCCAGTGGAGGTATCCAAAGAAAATAGGATATCTCCTTTTTTTAGTTAAGTTATGTTCAGCTTCAAACTATTTCTGTGCGAAATTTGAATAATAACCTACATTAAAGGTTTTTTCTTCTTGGTATTGGAGAGAAATGTTAAAATAAGTTTGTTGTAAACTTCATGAAAATATAATAGAAGGAGTCATATGTAAAAATGACAACGTCTTCTTATTTAACGGTAAAAGCGTTAACAAAATATATTAGAAGAAAGTTCGATGCTGATCCACATTTACGTGATGTTTTTGTAAAGGGTGAACTGTCGAATGTAAAAATACATAGTTCTGGGCATATTTACTTTACCTTAAAAGATGAAGGTGCCCGTATTACTGCAGCAATGTTTAGAGCAGACGCCCAAAAACTTAAATTTAAACCTGAAGAAGGAATGATGGTTTATATTCGGGGCTACGTCAATGTTTATGAATCTGCAGGAGCTTATCAACTATATGCACAAACAATGGAACCTGATGGAGTTGGTGGACTTTTTGTAGCCTTTAATCAATTAAAAGAAAAATTGCAACAAGAGGGTCTTTTTAATCCTAATTTTAAACAACAGATTCCATTGTTTCCGAAAACAGTGGGTGTTTTAACAGCAACTACTGGTGCAGCAATTCGAGATATTTGCACGACAGTTTCTAGACGATTCCCGCTTGCAGAAATTGTCATCTATCCAACTTTAGTACAAGGTCAAGGAGCTGCTTCCAATATTGCTAAAAACATTCAAATTGCAAACCATCAAGCAGATTGTGACGTTTTAATAGTTGGTCGCGGTGGGGGATCTATTGAAGATTTGTGGGCATTTAATGAAGAGATTGTTGCCCGGGCAATTTTTGAAAGTCGTATTCCGATTATCAGTGCAGTGGGACATGAAACAGATACAACGATTGCAGATTTTGTAGCGGATTTAAGGGCACCAACTCCAACTGCTGCAGCCGAATTAGCAGTTCCAAATCAGCAAGAATTATATCAAAGAATAATGATGAGTAAATCGCAGTTACATCAAATGATCACGGCCAAAATTAACTTTGAGCGTAGTCGGTTAAAAAAACTTCAAAGTGCATATCCATTAGCAACACCGGAAAGGCTTTACCGACCTTTTACGGAAAAATTAGTGCAACTTGATTTGCAAATAGAGCGAGCATCCAAGCTTTATTTAATGAAAAAATCAAACGATTTACATAAGCTTGATGCATCAATTAAACTTTATTCACCTAAAAATGCTCTAACTTATTACGGAAAACAGTTAAATCAAACAACAAATAATTTAACAAGAGCCGTTTTAACAGCACTTCAGCGTAATAAAGACACATTTTCTTCAAGAATCCGAACGCTTGAGGCACTTAATCCCCTGACAATAATGAACAGAGGATATACTGTAACATATAAAGAGGAAAAAGTAGTTAAATCTATTTCACAAATGTCGGTCGGTGATGAAGTTTCAATTCATTTTAATGATGGTGAAGCAAGTGCGACAATTAATAAAACGAAAGTAGAAAAGAAAGGGGAGTAGAGTAGCAGATGTCACAACAAACTTTTGCAGTTGCAATGTCCGAATTAGAAGAAATCGTACGTAAACTTGAGCAAGGAGATGTTCCTTTAGAGGAAGCCATTGATTTATATAAAAAAGGCATGGAGTTATCACAGTTTTGTCACGAGAAATTACAGAATGCAGAACAACAACTAATTTCAATTGTAAATGAAAATGGTGAAAAACAACCATTTGAACCTACAAACGGAGAGGGATCACTATAATGACAAACTTCAAACAATTCATAGATGCACAAGTGCCTAAAATAGAAAATGAACTTTATCACCAAGTAGGAAAAATTGAAGCACCAGAGCAACTGAAAGATTCCATGCTATATTCATTAAAAGCAGGTGGGAAAAGAATTCGCCCATTATTTGTATTAGCAGTTTGCGAAATGTTTAATAATAAACAACAAGAAGCTTATACAATTGGTGCTGCTGTGGAAATGATTCATACATATTCGTTAATCCATGATGACCTTCCTAGTATGGATAATGACGATTTACGCCGCGGAAAACCAACAAATCATAAAGTATATGGTGAGGCATTAGCGACTTTGGCAGGAGATGCGTTAAATACATTATGTTTTGGTCTGTTAGCTCGAATGGAAAATGTTCCAGCTGAAATTCGTCTAGAATTAATAAATCTAATGAGTATTGCCGCTGGAGCAGAAGGCATGGTCGGTGGGCAAGTTTTAGATATGGATGGAGAATCACGTCAGCTTAACTTAGCTGAACTTGAAAATGTTCATGTGAATAAAACAGGAGCATTACTTCGCTTTAGCATTGAGTCAGGTGCAGTTTTATCGAATGCAGAAAAAGATCAGCGCGATGCTTTAGTGGAATATGCACACCATGTTGGTTTAGCGTTCCAAATACAAGATGATATTTTAGATATTTTAGGAACTTCCGAGCAATTAGGGAAAACAGCAGGTAAAGACATAGAAAGCAATAAAAGCACATATCCAGCACTACTTACACTAGAAGGTGCGGGGCAAAAATTATCCGAACATTATGAACTAGCACTTGCTGCATTATCAAAAATACAACTTGACACGACATTATTACGTGAAATTACAGAGTATATTGTTCACCGTAATCATTAAAAAGAGATATATTACTTTTGTGTCAGGGTTTACACTGTTATAATAGTAAGATATTTAGAAATTAGACAAGTTTTCATCATTCAGTAAGACTCAAAGCAATATTGGTGAGTGGCAAAATTAGTAATGATTAGCTCTGTGGATGAATAAACAGTGTAATTTACGTTTAGTGAATAAAAATGAAAAGGTGTGTGAAGAGATGGATTTAAATAAAATTACTGGTCCATCCTTTTTAAAAAAATTAAATAGAAGAGAACTAGAAGCATTAGCACAAGAGATTCGAACATTTCTAATCGAAAAATGCTCTATTACTGGTGGGCATATTGGTCCGAACTTAGGTGTGGTCGAATTAACGATTGCTCTGCATCGTGTTTTTAACAGTCCTACTGATAAATTTTTATGGGATGTTGGACATCAAGCATATGTGCATAAAATTTTAACTGGCCGTGCAAGTATGTTTGATACTCTTCGCCAATTTAAAGGATTGAGTGGGTTCCCTAAAAGATGTGAGAGTGAACATGATGAATGGGAGACAGGCCATAGTTCTACATCTCTATCTGCTGCAATGGGTATGGCAATTGCCCGAGATGTCAAAGGGGATAAAAATTATGTTGTTCCAATTATCGGTGATGGTGCATTAACTGGTGGTATGGCCCTAGAAGCACTAAACCATATTGGTCATGAAAAAACGAACATGATTGTTATTTTAAATGATAATGAGATGTCGATTGCCCCGAATGTTGGTGCACTTCATAGTATTCTTGGTCGCCTTCGTACAGCAAAAGAGTACTCAAAGGCAAAAGAAGAACTTGAAGGATTAATGAAGAAAATTCCAGTACTCGGTGGGAAAATGGCTCAAACGGCAGAAAGAGTGAAAGACAGTTTAAAATATTTAGTTGTTTCTGGCGTCTTCTTTGAGGAAATGGGCTTTAAATATTTAGGACCAATAGATGGACATGACTTTGAGGCTTTAGAAAAAACACTAGAATATGCGAAAAAAGTAAATGGTCCAGTAATTGTACATGTGATTACCAAAAAGGGTAAAGGTTATAAACCTGCAGAGGAAGATACTGTAGGGACATGGCACGGTACGGGTCCATATAAAATGGAAACAGGTGCATTCCTAAAATCAAATGTGAAAGGTCCTGCTTGGAGTAGCCTTGTTTCGGAATCAGTGCGCAAACTAATGAAAAACGACAAGCGTATTGTTGCCATTACACCGGCAATGCCAGTTGGTTCTAAAATGGAAGGAATTCAAAAAGAATTTCCAAATCGTTTCTTCGATGTAGGGATTGCTGAACAACATGCCACAACGATGGCAGCAGGGTTAGCAACTCAAAATATGAAACCGTTCCTTGCGATTTACTCAACTTTCTTACAACGTGCTTATGATCAAGTATTACATGATATTGCACGTCCAAATTTGAATGTTTTTATTGGAATAGACCGAGCTGGTTTAGTAGGAGCAGATGGCGAAACACACCAAGGTGTATTCGATATCAATTTCTTACGCCATATTCCGAACATTGTCTTAATGATGCCAAAAGATGAAAATGAAGGGCAACATATGGTCAAAACTGCAATTGACTATAATGAGGGGCCTATTGCAATGCGATATCCACGTGGTAATGGCCTTGGTGTAGCGATGGATGAAGAAATGCATGCTCTTCCTATTGGTAGCTGGGAATTATTACGTGATGGACAAGATGCGGTTATTCTAACATTTGGAACTACAATTCCAATGGCCATGTCAGCCGCAGAGCAATTGGCATTAATAGGAATTGAAGTGAAAGTAGTGAATGCTCGTTTTATTAAACCGATGGATTATGAAATGTTGCATGATCTTATGGGGAAAAATATGCCGATTTTAACGATTGAAGAAGGTGTTCTTCAAGGCGGCTTTGGCAGTGCGGTGTTGGAATTTGCACATGAGCATGAATATCATCATGTAAAGATTGAACGGATGGGAATCCCAGATCAATTTATTGAACATGGTAGTGTAGATTTACTATTAGAAGAAATAAACTTAACAAAAAAAGATGCGGTTGCGCGTATACAAGAATTAGTGAGCACAAAAAAATTAGGAACGAAATCAGTATGACTAAACAACCAAAAGAACGTGTAGATATTTTACTTGTAGATAGAGGTTTGTGTGAGACAAGAGAGAAGGCCAAACGATCTATTATGGCAGGACTTGTTTATTCTAATGAAACACGAATTGATAAGGCTGGAGAAAAGATAGCAATCGATGCACCTCTTCAAGTAAAAGGAAATCAATTAAAATATGTATCCCGCGGTGGGTTGAAACTGGAAAAGGCATTAGAAGTTTTTGATGTGTCGGTTGAAGGTAAATTAATGTTAGATATCGGTTCATCCACAGGTGGTTTTACCGACTGTGCATTACAAAATGGAGCCAAGCATTGCTATGCATTAGATGTAGGTTCCAATCAACTTGCTTGGAAAATTCGCTCAGACGACCGTGTTACTGTGATGGAGAAAACAAATTTCCGTTATTCAAAACCGGAAGATTTTATTGAGGGTTTACCCGAATTTGCAACAATAGATGTTTCCTTTATATCATTGTCACTTATTTTACCGGTATTAAAAACGATTTTAATTCCCGGGGGAGATGTCATTGCACTAGTAAAACCTCAATTTGAAGCAGGGAAAGAAAAAGTGGGAAAAAAGGGGATTGTTCGAGATCCTAAAGTTCATTTAGAAGTTCTAGAAAAAACAGGGCAAATGGCTACAGAAGTGGGGTTTGTTGTAAAAGCCGCATCTTATTCTCCAATTACAGGTGGTGAAGGAAATATAGAGTTTTTATTTCACTTATGTAACCCAAAAGATGGAGAGCAAATTGAATCATTCTCCAATTTTAGGGAGATTGTGGATACAGCCCATAACGACTTAAAATAATTAATTAGTTTAAAAATGAATATTAAAAATTCACTTTTGAATATTTTACTTTAAAAAAATAACAATAATTCTAGCCTTAATTGTATTGAAATATCTAGCCTTTTTAACAATTAGAGGGTGTCTCTTCTTTCGAGATACCCTCTTTTTCTTGTGCTTTTAGGATGAAAGTGTTAGTATAAATATACATATTTATTCATAAGAGGTGAACGGGATGACAAAAGGGCAACGCCATATGAGAATTCGTGAATTAATCACAAATAATGAAATTGAAACACAAGATGAGCTAGTAGAACGCTTAAAGGATGCAGGATACAATGTAACTCAAGCAACTGTATCACGAGACATAAAAGAATTACACTTAGTAAAAGTTCCGTTACCTGATGGACGCTATAAATACAGTTTGCCTGCCGATCAGCGCTTCAATCCTTTACAGAAATTACAAAGATCTTTATCTGATGCTTTTGTAAGTATTGACGGTGTTGCTCACTTTTTAATGTTAAAATCACTACCGGGTAATGGGAATGCGATTGCAGTATTATTAGACCACTTAGAATGGAAAGAAATATTAGGTACACTTTCTGGTGACGACACGATATTAATTATTTGTCGTCGTGAAGAAGATCGTGAAATCGTAAAAGAACGAATTTTAGATTTACTATAAAATGGGTTAAAATCTACCGAAATTTTGGATAGATGACAATGATTAAGAGGTGTGTTGTTTGTTAAAAGAGATTAGTATACGTAACTTTGCAATAATCGATGACTTGACGGTAAATTTTTCTGAGGGTTTGACTGTTCTGACAGGTGAAACAGGTGCTGGAAAATCCATAATTATCGATGCAGTTCATCTGTTGGCAGGAGGACGTGCTTCACAAGAATTTATTCGGCATGGAGCAAAAAGGGCAGAATTGACGGGACTGTTTCAAATTAATAATGAACACCATCCTATACACAAAAAACTTTTGGACACAGGGATTGAAATCGAGGAAGATACGGTTATACTACGTCGTGACATCAATGAAAAAGGAAAAAGTGTATGTCGAGTAAATGGTAAGCTTGTCCCACTATCTATATTAAGAGAAATTGGTTCAACTTTAATTGATATACATGGACAGCATGAAAATCAAGAATTGATGGATGAAAAAAGACATATCAATATGCTTGATTACTTTGCAGCAAATCAACTAGCACCAGTTAAAGAAGCTTACAACGAAACCTTTGATTTATATAGAGAATTAAAAAAGGAAATTTCAACATTAAATATAGATGAACAGCGTACAGCACAACGAATAGATTTATATCAGTTCCAAATTAACGAACTAGAAGAAGCAAAATTAAAAGTTGGAGAAGAAGATGCTCTTCTTGATGAACGAAAACGTCTTTTAAACTTCCATAAAATTTTTGAACGCGCGAATGTTGCATATGAGTCCATTTCAGGCGAATTAAAAGGCCTCGATTGGGTTGGAGACGCAATGAGTGCACTAGATGATATCGTAGCACTCGATGAACAATTTAAAGATGCTTCAGAAGCAGTAAATTCTTCTTTTTATGCATTACAAGATTCAGCCCATCTTATTAAAAGCATTTTAGATGATCTTGAATTTGACCCTGAAAGGTTAAATGATGTTGAAAATCGTTTAGCCCTATATCAAACAATGAAGCGTAAATATGGGTCTACTGTGGAAGAGATCTTAACTTATTATGAGAAGATTCAAGAAGAATTAAAACAACTTTTAAATCGGGATGAATCAATTCAGCGTTATGAACAAGAATTAATTCAGTTAGAAAATAAGCTAGAAGAGTTATCTAATGAGTTAACAATCATACGTAAACAATGTGCAGTTAAATTAAGTGAAGCCATAATGACACAGCTTCGTGATTTACATATGGAAAAAGCCAAATTCATCGTAAATATTGAGCCATTAAAATCTTTTGATGTAAATGGAAAGGATTATGTGGCATTTTATATATCAACTAACGTAGGCGAGCCTCCAAAATCTTTACCTAAAATAGCTTCTGGTGGCGAATTATCGAGAATCATGCTTGGGTTAAAAACAATATTTTCTTCTTCAGTTGGAATCACTTCTATTATTTTTGACGAGGTTGATACCGGCGTTAGTGGTCGTGTTGCCCAAGCAATTGCAGAAAAAATAGCAGCAATTTCAATTCAATCACAAGTTCTTTGTATTTCACATCTACCGCAAGTTGCAGCAATGGCAGACCATCACTATTTTATTAAAAAGAAAGTCGAAGATAATCGTACATACACCACTGTTAAAGACATTGATATGGATGAACGAATTGTTGAAGTAAGTAGAATGATGAGTGGTGCTGAAATTACAGATTTAACATTGCAGCATGCAAAGGAATTAATTGATTTAGCTTATTTGCGAAAAAGTGAAATGAAAATTTAAATTTTATAAATAATATGGAAATCGCCGACAAATACTAAATATATGGATTTGTCGGCAATTTTTTTTCCTTTTGAATAAAAACCTTGTACAAAATTCAGTATTATCAATAACATGACCTTTTTTTTGCAAATGATTTTTAATATAACGACAAATATTTACCTCTCATTAATGATGTGAAATTGACACATAGTAATGTTACTAAATCTGAAGGAGGTGGACTATGAAATGCCATTCGCGTAATTTGTTGACGTTATTGTTGCTAACTGTTTTTCTTTTAACCCCAACTACATTTGCTGCCGCTAAAAAATTAATACCAATGGGTGAATCGATCGGAATACAGTTAGAATTACCATTTGTTTATGTAGCACATGATGTATTACTCCCAAATGGACAATGGCTCAAAAAAGGGGATATTATAACTGAAGTAAACAGTGAACCAATTAATTCTGTAGAAAAAGTCGAACAAAATTTATCTGGGAATCAATTGACGTTTACAATTGAGCAGAAATCTCAACCCCGTGAAATTAAACTTACGAATGAACAAGCAAATAACATCCTCCCTTTTTTAAAGGATGAAACAGATGGCATTGGAACGTTAACATTTATCGATCCGGAGTCAAACCAATATGGTGCACTTGGCCATCAAATAGTTGATGGTGTTTTGAACGAACCACCAGAATTTACTACTGGCTCTATCTTTTTAGCATCTATTGAACAAATCAAAAAAAGTACGCCAGGCCAACCAGGTTATAAAATTTCAGTAATTGATAAAGATAACATTCGACTTGGTAATGTCAAATCAAATGAGTTGTACGGTATTTTTGGAAATTGGGAAACCAATATAAGTGAAAGTTTACGTGAACCTATTGATATTATGCAGGAAGATGAAATGAAATTGGGTAAAGCAGAACTCTTTACTGCAATTGAAGGCTCTGAAGTCGAAGCGTTTGAAATAGAACTCACTAAAATAGAAGAGAATTTTCTGCAATTTGTTGTAACGGATAAAGAACTATTAGAGAAAACGGGCGGCATTTTACAAGGGATGAGCGGTAGTCCAATTATTCAGAATGGGAAATTTGTTGGTGCTGTCACGCACATGTTTGTTGAACAGCCTTCTAAAGGAGCAGCAATTTCCGTAACCGAAATGTTAAAAAAATCACCTAATTAAGGAATAAAAGACTACACTTTGAAAAGGGTGTAGTCTTTTATTCATTTTTTTATTAAAATAAGGTAATCGTAATAAAGTCTTAATAAGACTATAGCTAATTTTGTCGATAAAGAAGTTATTTGTGTTACTACTGAATTATTTTTAATATTTAGAAAGGTTTTTCAATTGATATGTCGAAAATATCTTTGTCGAGGTGTAAAAAAACTGTGGCAATTATGGTTAACACATACAAATAAGTAGAATTCTAGATTTTAAAATAAAAGGGGGAATTTTTTTGGCGAAAGTAAAAGTGGCAATTGCCGATGATAACAGAGATTTAGTGAGAACAATGGAGGAATATTTTGAAGGTCATTCTGAAATTGAAGTAGTAAGTACAGCTCCAAATGGTAAATTGTGTCTTAAAATGCTAGAAGAACATCACCCAGATGTTTTACTTTTGGATATTATCATGCCACATTTAGATGGCTTAGGTGTTTTAGAGGCAATGTATAGAGATGGTCAGTTCTCAAATACTCAAGTCATCATGTTAACTGCATTTGGACAAGAAGATGTCATGAAACAAGCTGTAACATATGGTGCATCATATTTTATGCTTAAGCCTTTTGAATTCGATCAATTAGTGCAAAAAATATTACATTGTGCTGGACAAAAAACGGAAGCTCCAAAACGTCAAAGTATACTACAACCTGAAGTTTCAGCAAAAGTTAATCAACGTCAGCTTGACACGACAATTACTGCAATCATAAAAGAAATTGGTGTACCTGCACATATCAAGGGGTACTCTTATTTAAGAGAAGCCATTCAAATGGTTTACTATGATATCGAATTATTAGGTTCGGTAACGAAAATTCTGTACCCAGAAATCGCTAAAAAATTCGGGACAACTCCTTCACGTGTGGAACGTGCAATTCGTCACGCAATTGAAGTTGCTTGGAATCGTGGAAACTATGAATCTATTTCACAAATGTTTGGTTACACAGTCCATCATTTAAAATCAAAACCAACAAACTCAGAGTTCATCGCGATGATCGCTGACAAAATTCGTATTGAACTTGTTGCTTCTTAAACGTTAGTATCACAAATTTGAATCTTTATAGTTATGAATTTTTTATAGAAAAGCAGTTTTATATTGCCCTTTCAGCAATATTATTTAAAAAAGGCCATATTTTTAAATGAAAAGTGTACTTAATCTTTGAAAACGAAGATTAAGTACACTTTTTTGTTGAAAAATAATAATTAAAAATTATTAAACTATATTCCTAAAGTAATAGGCTATCTTTCTAAATATCTATTGTTTGTTACGAATAGAATAAGTCAAATGCTAATATTTTAAGCATTTTACTAATAATGGTGGAGGTGAATTTATTTGAATATTAACTGGAAAGTTCGATTACAACATCGTCAATTTTGGCTTTCTATCATTTCTTTGCTTATAATTTTAGCAAATCAAGTTGGCGCACTATTTGGGTATGACATTACCTTAATTAGTGAACAGGTTGAAGAAATTTTAGGAACAGTATTAATGATTTTTGTAATGGCAGGGATTATTGTCGACCCTACAACTGAGGGTTTGTCTGATAGTAAGCAGGCCTTGACCTATAAGAAACCAAAATCGAAAAAATAAAAAAATATAAATTACATTTTCAAAAATGCCTATTAAAGAAGAATTCGTGTAAATCTGTAAATATAGAACTAGCCAAACCTCACAGCTCGTTTTGAGGTGAAACGAAAACTGGGGCTGAGACTTTATCTATGGACTAGCGAATTCTTTCTTTTTTAAAGAACTTTAATAGTATAAGTTAATTACATATAATGACTATGCAATAAAGAATACTAATCGATTATTAACCATTTGGTATACTAAATTAATGTAGGGGGTGTTCCTAGGTGATGATTTTTACTAATCAGTTTGTAAAGTTGACAGAAAGTGATGAGAAAGTATACATACAAACCTTGAAGAAAGGACTAGCATTAAAAGAGTTTGAGATCATTTTAAGACAATACCCAAGAATAAAACTATCTCATTTTGCATTACTAAAAAAATCACTATTAAACGAAATGGATCAACCTGTACAAATTGGTGAATGGTTACCTGTTTGTGAAATCGATATTTCAAAAGATGGAATGTCAGCTTATATCATTGTCCATGAAACGAATAATACAATCCAAAATAATATTGAAACTATAAAGAAACTAATTAAGGATGTCCTTAAGGAAAATCACGTAATACATGGTATTAAAGAACTCGATGTAGTCAGTTTAATAACTGGTAAACCATACGAAATAGCTGTTGGCACACAACCTGTAAAGGGTAATGACGCAAAAGTAGAGTATTTAGAAATTCCAGAACGTAAACCAATTATTAGGGATGATGGACGAGCAGATTTTTTTGATATGAATTTTATTTTTGAGATTAAGGAAGGTGCTTGGTTAGGCGAAAAAACACCTGCCAGTGAAGGGATAGAAGGAATTAATATATTTGGAAATCCAGTAGCTGCTCCTCCAGGTAAAGATGTATCAATTAAATTTGATCCACACTCAGCTTATGAAGTTGAAGAAGATGGTAAAGTTGTAATTCGTGCAAAAACAACTGGTGTCGTTGAACATCGCCAAGGATTAATTTCAGTAAACAGGCATTTACCCATTATAGGGGATGTTGGAATTGAAACCGGAAATATTCAATTTGACGGTTCAATTTCTATCCGTGGAACGGTACAAAATGGTTACTCAGTGACAGCAAATGGCGATATTTCGATTGAAGGAATAGATGGGGTAACAGGTGCTAAATTAATTCAGTCTATAGAAGGTGACATATATATTCGTGGAGGGATTTTCGGAAATAACGAAACGCAAGTAATTGCGGGTGGAAATATTTTTGTGAAACATGTAAATGATGCGAACTTATCCGCAGGAAATGAAATAATTATAGGTTCTTACTCTCTAGGTTCAAATCTTGAGGCCGCAAAAATTCTAGTTGATGAACGGAAAGGAAAAATCATTGGTGGAAAAGCTGTTGCGTTAAATACAATTGTCACAGCAATTGCAGGCAATCATTTAGAGAGAAGAACAGAATTAATTATTAATAATTCAGATAAGAAAAAAGCACTTGAAGTTATTCAAAAAAAAGCAGCAAACTTAAAAATAATTCATGAAGAGATCATTCAATTGTCAACTCATCTCAATCCATTAATACAATATAAAGAACAGCTTACAGGGCAACAACTTGCTGTAGTTGATGAAAAAATATTATACTTAAACGATTTAAAGAAAAGTGCTGAAAAATTAGATCAAGAAATTAAGCATTTAATGCAGGGCTATCAACAGGTTGGGAAAGAGAAAATAGTTGTAAGGAAGGAAGCTTTCCCCGGTACTTTTATTGACATTGGGTTTAAATCTTCTCATTTAACGAAAAAGCAGAAAGGTACATTCCTTATAGAGTTTGGAGAGTTGAATGTTTAATGAATCAAAATATTCCTATTTTTGCACACCGTGGTGCATCTGCCTATGCAGTGGAGAACTCCTTTAAAGCATTTTTAAAAGCAAAACAGCTCGGTGCTAATGGAATTGAGCTCGATGTACAATGTACGGAAGATGGAGTTTTAGTTGTATTTCATGATTTAAATTTGTTTCGACTTACAGGAGTGAGTAAATTTATTACAGATTGTACGGAAGAGGAATTGAAAAAGTATCCAATAGGTAAGCCAATCTTAAGAAAATTTTCATCTCAGAGAATTCCGAATTTGTTAGAAGTAGTTGAATGGGCAAATACAAATCAATTTCCACTCAATATTGAACTGAAAGAATCGTTAGAAACAAATAGGGAACTTTTAAAAGATTTGTTATATAAATTGACATTACCAAAGGGAAGTCATTTTTCTTCTTTTCATGAAGAATTACTTAAAGAAGTTAAAATACAACGACCGGAATTTGAAACGGCAATTTTAGTAACAAAAAAATTTAATTGGAACAATTTATCAACTTATTCATATATCGACTCAGTTCACGCACATAAAAGGTATTACAAAGAGCAATATTTACAGCAATGTGAAGATGCAAAAAAAGGTATCCGTTTTTATTCAATAGATGGAATGGAACCCTTTTTATTCGAAGCACATTCATCTGTCATTGGTTGGATTACAGATTATCCAGATCGCCTAGTAAAAATACAGAAAAAACTACAAAAATAAGACGTTCAACTACAGGAAAACTTGTCCCTGAGATTGAACGTCTATTTATATACCGTAAAGATACAGTACTCTCTTTATTCGCAATTTTTTGCTTTCTGCGATTATTCGAGGAAAAAGCTGTTGGAAATCTTCACTAAGTCGCAATGCAATCAAGTGCATCTTGAAAGTATCACCAAATTTTCTACTCTGAACCCATTCAAACTCAAGTTAGCAAAATAGGTCTTGGAATAAAAGTTATGTAAAAACGAAATCATGTAATTGTACGAAAGTGAAGTGTCAAAAACTTATTTTTAATAAGTGTAGAAGAACTTTAACTTCGATAAATTTATTTTTGTGGCTTTTGATATTTAGAAGCAACTCGTCCATTTTTTCGATCTCTATGCAATAAGAATCCTGCAAAAAAGCTTAATCCAACAATAAAAAAGATTACTCCTATTACAAATTGGAGCCATAACCAAGGAAAAGGTGAAATTAATTTATCAAATAGAGTATCTCTCATAAATTTAATTCCTGCACCCGCCATAATTGCCGGAATGAGCAGGACGATAAACGCTAGCATACGGGCCATTAGATTTTGTCCTCCTTACAATTACTTTAATTGTACAGTGAGCGAATTGAATGTCAAGAAATGACATGTATTTTCATAGTCTTCAATCTACTAATAAAGGAAGTATATTAAAAAGAATAGTTAGAATATTTAATCATTAGGGAATTGAGTTTTTATAGTTGATTATCGATTAAATTGTAAGTATTGTAAAAGTAGGAAGATAATATTTTTAGAAATTTCAAGTATTTGTTAAGTAATAATGTTGTTTTTCGAGTTAATTTTAACATATACACAAAAGGGGGACGCATGATGGAACTGTTTAAGTATATGGAAAAATATGATTATGAACAGCTAGTTTTTTGCCAAGATAAGGCCTCTGGACTAAAGGCCATTATCGCCATTCACGATACTACGCTTGGACCTGCTTTAGGGGGAGCACGTATGTGGACATACGCGAATGAAGATTTAGCAATTGAAGATGCACTTCGTCTTGCAAGAGGCATGACTTATAAAAATGCTGCTGCTGGGTTAAATCTTGGCGGCGGAAAAACAGTAATTATTGGAGATCCATTCAAAGATAAAAATGAGGCGATGTTCCGTGCGTTAGGACGCTTCATTCAAGGACTAAATGGTCGTTATATTACGGCCGAGGATGTTGGTACAACTGTTACAGATATGGATATCATTCATGAAGAAACAAATTATGTAACTGGTATTTCACCAACCTTTGGCTCATCAGGGAACCCATCCCCTGTAACCGCTTACGGTGTTTATTTAGGAATGAAGGCAGCTGCAAAAGAAGCTTTTGGAGACGATAGCTTAAGAGACCGCAAAATCGCAATTCAAGGATTAGGAAATGTTGCATATACTTTATGTGAGTACCTTTATAAAGAAGGTGCTAAATTAGTTGTTACAGATATTAATAAAAAAGCGGTGGAACGTGTTGTAAAAGATTTCGAAGCTATGGCTGTAGATCCTAATGAAATTTATCAACAAGATGTCGATATTTTCTCACCTTGTGCCCTAGGAGCTATCATTAACGACGAAACAATTCCACAACTAAAAGCAAAAGTAATTGCTGGTTCTGCGAATAATCAATTAAAAGAATCTCGACATGGAGATATGATACATGAACTAGGAATTGTTTATGCACCTGATTATGTCATTAATGCAGGTGGCGTTATTAATGTTGCTGACGAACTCTATGGCTATAATCGAGAACGTGCAATGAAACGTGTTGAAACAATTTATGATAGTATAGCTAAAATTTTTGATATATCGAAAGATGAAAAAATACCAACATATTTAGCTGCTAATCGTTTAGCTGAACAGCGAATAGCTCAAGTTTCGAAATCACGAAGTCAGTTTTTACGTCAGGAGAGAAATATTTTAAACGGTCGTTAGTTATTTTCATGAAAAATGCGGAAAGTAAAGGGGATGTCTGAAAAGTCTTTGAGACATCCCCTTTCAACTAGGTGTGGATGACATTTCGGTGGACCACTGCAGGAGCACTACTTTGTGATACTTATAGTGTTGAAAAAGGCTGTCCAGATATATTTACATTCTGACAGCTTTATTTGTAGAAAAGGGGGATTCATTTGGCAACTGAATATGATTTAGTCATTTTAGGTGGTGGGACAGGTGGTTACGTGGCGGCAATCCGTGCTGCTCAGCTTGGACTAAAAACTGCAATTGTTGAAAGTGGACAACTTGGTGGAACATGCTTGCATAAAGGATGTATTCCGAGTAAGGCATTACTTCGAAGTGCTGAAGTATTTAGAAATACAAAAGATGTAAGTCGATTTGGCGTTGAAATAAGTGGGATTAGTTTAAATTTTGAAGAAGTTCAAAAAAGGAAACATTCCATCGTAGAACAGCTACATAATGGTGTTAAAGCTTTAATGAAAAAGGGTAAGATTGATGTCTATTACGGGTATGGGCGTATTTTAGGTCCGTCTATTTTCTCACCGATGCCAGGAACGATCTCTGTTGAAATGGCAGATGGAACTGAAAATGAAATGTTAATTCCTAATAATGTTTTAATTGCTACAGGGTCTAAACCTAGAGATTTAGAAGGAATTCAAGTTGACGGTCATATAATTCTTAATTCTGACCATGCGTTACAAATGGACAAACTTCCTAAATCCATTTTAATTATTGGTGGTGGCGTAATAGGAATTGAGTGGGCCTCAATGTTAAATGATTTCGGTGTTCAAGTAACTGTTCTAGAGTATGGTGAACGTATTTTACCAACAGAAGATGAAGATATTGCGATAGAAGCTGAAAAACAGCTAATAAAGCGCGGAATTCAAATTGTTAAGAATGCTAGAATTCAAGCAGAATCGCTTCAAAAAGAAACAAACAAAATTTCAATTCAAGCAAACATAAAGGACAAGTTAGAAATATTTGAAGCAGAAAAATTGCTAGTTTCGGTTGGAAGAGTTGCAAATAGTGAAGGTATAGGGCTAGAAAATACTGAAATTGAACTAGATTCAGGTTTTATAAAGGTTAATGAAATTTACCAAACAAAAGAAAAACATATTTACGCAATAGGTGATGTTATTGGTGGTATGCAACTAGCACATGTTGCATCACATGAAGGAATTAGTGCAGTCGAACATATTGCTACTGGGCAGAAACATACTATGAAGTATGAGAATATTGCGCGCTGTGTCTATTCATATCCCGAAGTTGCAAGTGTAGGTTTAACAGAAAAACAGGCATTAGAACAAGGTTTCAAAATTAAAGTTGGTAGATTCCCATTTAAGGCTATAGGAAAGGCACTAGTTTACGGGGACTCTGAAGGATTTGTTAAAATGATAGCAGATGAGGATACAAATGACCTTTTAGGTGTCCACATGGTAGGACCTCATGTAACAGATATGATTTCAGAAGCAGCTTTAGGTCTTTTACTTGATGCCACACCTTGGGAAATTGGTTCAACAATCCATCCACACCCTTCTCTCTCTGAAGTGATGGGAGAAGCAGCCTTAGCTGTTGATGGAGTTGCCATACACTTTTAATAACTAATAAATAGGATTTGTTGGTGAGGGTAACTTCAGATATCCTACATTTCCGTCATATATCTTTGTAATTGAATTTTTATAGCTCGCAATACAGAAAGGGATGATCATTTGACTAATCAGCTACACCATGAACAATTAGGTTTATCCAATAAAGATGTGTTGCAAATGTATGAAACGATGCTTATGGCACGAAGAATAGATGAAAGAATGTGGCTTTTAAACCGAGCTGGTAAGATACCTTTTGTTATTTCGTGCCAAGGACATGAGGCTACACAAGTTGGGGCTGCATTTGCACTAGACCGTACAAAAGATTATGTTGCTCCTTATTATCGAGATTTAGGAATAGTTCTCCACTTTGGCATGTCACCTAAAGAATTGATGCTATCTGCCTTTGCAAAAGCGGAAGATCCAAATTCCGGTGGACGTCAAATGCCTGGGCATTTTGGGCAAAAGAAAAATCGTATTCTAACTGGTTCTTCTCCTGTTACTACACAAGTACCACATGCAGTAGGAGTAGCGCTAGCGGGAAGAATGCAGAAGAAAGATTTTATTTCATTCGTAACACTTGGCGAAGGTTCATCAAATCAAGGGGATTTTCATGAAGGAGCAAATTTCGCAGGGGTTCACAATTTACCTGTCATTATAATGGTTGAGAATAATCAATATGCCATTTCAGTACCGGTTGAGCTTCAAGTAGGTAAGGCTAAAATCTCAGATCGTGGGATTGGGTATGGTATGCCAGGTGTCAGAGTTGACGGTAAAAATCCGCTAGAGGTATATAAAATAGTAAAAGAGGCTGCTGATCGTGCTCGTAGTGGTGAAGGACCAACTCTTATAGAAGCATTAACATATCGCTTAACTTCACATTCTTCTGATGACGATGATCGCCAATATCGAACTGAAGAAGATATTGCGGAAGGGAAAGCAAATGATCCTATAATCCATTTCCAAAATTATTTAAAAGAAATGGGAGTTGCAACAGATGAATTATTAGAAGATATCAATCAACGTGTGATGGAACAAGTTAATGAAGCAACAGATTATGCAGAGAAAGCACCATACGCTGAACCTGAACATGCTCTGAAATATGTTTACGCGGAAGGAGATGAGGCATAAGTGGCAGTTATCTCATATATTGATGCCATCAACTTAGCGATGAAAGAGGAGATGGAACGCGATGAGCGTGTTTTTATATTAGGAGAGGATGTTGGTCGTAAAGGTGGTGTATTTAAAGCTACTACAGGCCTATTTGACCAATTTGGCGAGGAGCGAGTTTTAGATACACCTCTTGCAGAAAGTGCGATTGCCGGGGTTGCAATTGGTGCTGCGATGTATGGAATGCGACCAATCGCGGAAATGCAGTTTGCGGATTTTATCATGCCTGCAGTCAATCAAATCGTCTCAGAAGCAGCGAAAATTCGTTACCGATCAAACAATGATTGGAATTGCCCGCTAGTCGTACGTGCTCCTTTTGGTGGAGGGATTCATGGTGCGCTTTATCACTCTCAGTCAGTCGAAGCGTTATTCGCTGGAACACCTGGGCTTAAAATTGTAATTCCCTCTACACCTTACGATGCAAAAGGATTACTGAAAGCCGCTATTCGTGACGAAGATCCTGTATTATTTTTCGAGCATAAAAGAGCTTACCGTCTGATCAAAGGTGAAGTTCCTGAAACAGACTACGTTTTGCCTATTGGAAAAGCAGATGTAAAACGTGTAGGGGATGATATAACAGTAATTACTTATGGGTTAGCAGTCCATTTTGCATTGCAAGCAGCTGAAAGGCTTGCAGCTGATGGGATTGAAACACATATTTTAGATTTAAGAACCGTTTATCCTCTAGATCAAGAGGCGATTATTGAAGCAGCTAGTAAAACAGGTAAAGTTCTTTTGATAACGGAAGATAATAAAGAAGGTAGCGTCATGAGTGAGGTTGCTGCAATCATTGCAGAGCACTGTTTATTTGAACTTGATGCTCCAATTCGTAGACTTGCGGGTCCAGATGTCCCAGCAATGCCATATTCACCTACAATGGAAAAATTCTTTATGATTAATCCTGAAAAAATAGAACGTGCAATGCGTGACCTTGCAAATTTCTAAGAAGGGGGTACTTCATTCATGCCAATTGAAAATATATTGATGCCGCAACTTGGAGAAAGTGTTACCGAGGGAACAATTGAAAGATGGCTTGTTGAACCCGGTGATCAAATCAATAAATACGATCCTTTAGCAGAAGTGATTACTGATAAAGTAAATGCTGAAATTCCTTCTTCATTTTCAGGAACAATCAAAGAGCTCATAGCCAAGGAAGGTGAGACTTTACCGGTTGGAGCAATCGTATGTACGATTGAAGTGGAAGGAAATGTGGTAAAACCTTCAGAGCCAAAAACACCTTCCAATTTAAGTGTGACTATAGGTAATACAGATGCTCAATCTGACCTCAAACAAGATGTAACTGCTTCAAAGCAGAAAAAACAGGTTGGATCAGGTTCTAAGTCAAGATATTCTCCGGCTGTTTTAAATCTTGCTAATACACATAATATTAACTTAGAACTTGTGGAAGGTACTGGATTTGAGGGGCGAATTACACGAAAAGATTTAATGAAGTTAATAGAATCAGGTAATACACCATCAACTCAAATGGTTCAAGATAAAAGTGTACAAGAGACAATTACTCAGACTCAGTCGTTACAAGATGTAGCTATACCTGAGAAAAAAGTAAGTACAGCTGCTATAACAGCCGGAAATGGTGATATTGAAATCCCTATAACAGCTGTTCGACGTGCAATTGCGAATAAAATGGTCCAAAGTAAGCATGAAATACCACATGCTTGGATGATGATGGAAGTAGATGTAACGAATCTTGTAGAATATCGCAATAGTATTAAAAATGATTTTAAACAAAAAGAAGGATTCAATATTACTTATTTTGCATTTTTTGTGAAAGCAGTAGCTCAAGCTTTGAAAGAATTCCCATTAATCAATTCGGTATGGGCTGGAGATAAAATCATTCAGAAAAAGGATATAAACCTTTCAATAGCTGTTGCAACGGAAGAAGCTTTATACGTTCCTGTAATTAAAAATGTAGATGAAAAATCAATTAAAGGCATTGCAAAAGAGATTCAGGAACTCTCTGGATTAGTCCGAAAAGGAAAGCTTACAACTGAGCATATGCAAGGTGGAACTTTTACCGTAAATAATACAGGTTCGTTTGGTTCAGTTCAATCAATGGGGGTTATAAATTATCCGCAAGCTGCAATCTTGCAAGTAGAAGCCATTGTTAAGAGACCTGTCATTGTAAATGGTGGAATGTTTGCGGCCCGGGATATGGTAAATTTATGTTTATCGTTAGACCACAGAATTTTAGATGGGCTAATTTGCGGGAATTTTCTAAAAAGGGTGAAAGATATTCTCGAAAACACGAATTATGAACAAATGTCAGTCTACTAATAATGAAAGAAGCCTTGATATAAAAGGCTTCTTTCTTTTTTTTAGCTTTATTGAAACCGGTTTCTATTGTAAAATATATTTATCCAAAGGTTAAAGGGGGAAGCATTTAGCGCTCATCATGCCAAACATGAAAACAATTGAATTTCCAATTGTCAATTTTGACGAATGGAAGGAACAAGCAATAAAAGCTTTAAAAGGGAGACCATTTGAATCACTATTCACACAAACATTAGAAGGGATTACTCTTAATCCTCTTTATACGAAAGAAATGTTAGTTGAGCAAATTGGGGATCAGCTTGAAAAACAGATCGCAACAGTTAGAACAATGCAAGAAACAAATAACTTTCAACCAGCTCAACAAATCTTTGGTGAAACAGCTGAACAATTTTTTGAAAATTTACAAGATAGTGTAAATAAGGGGAATAAAGTTCTTACAATTGATAGCCGGGTTACTTTTGGATGGGATGAAGATCATCTATTTAAATTGGCTCAGTATCTTACTGTAAATTCTTTTAAATTAATCGTAAAAAAACAGAACGATCCGATTTTAGGAGTCTTTAATTTAATCGCTAAAGAAGAGCGTGCAGATGTTAAAGGGTATGTCGTTTCAGAAGAATCTATTACGCTTGATGAATATCCAAATATACGAACATTAGTAGCTAACACAACGCCATATCATTATGAAGGTGCTAATGCTATTCAGGAATTGGCGCTTGTCCTAGCGATTGCTTCAAAGTTATCAAAACAAGAAGAAAGTTTTAATTCTTTTATTAATAAATTCTTTGTTAATTTTGCAGTTGATACGCAATTTTTCTCGGAAATCGCTAAATTACGTGCTTTTAGAGTACTGTGGAAGGCATTTATTACGGCCTACGGAGAAGAACAGAATATTGCCGTTCCAATCGTTGCAGAAACTTCATTGCGTAGTTTTTCAAAACTAGATGCTTATGTAAACCTTTTGCGTGCAGGAAATGAAGCATTTGCAGCACTAATTGGAGGGGCTGATGTATTTACGGTTCATCCACATGATGTATTAATAAAACCAACAGATAAATCAATACGTATCGCTCGTAATGTTGTACTTGTACAAAAGGAAGAATCGAATGTTCAAAATGTATTAGATCCTTCTGGTGGTTCTTATTTCATTGAATCTTTAACAGCAGAATATGTTGAGAAAGCCTGGAGTTTATTCTTAGAGATTGAGGATGCAGGTGGAATAGATCAATATAATCAAGCGAACAAATTAGGATCTCTTATTGAGGAAGTAAATACACAGCGTTTACAAGCAGTGAAAACTCGTAAACATTCATTAATAGGGACAAACATTTATGCGGATCCGCAAGATGAATTACCTTCCGAAACAAATCCGTTATTTTCAGATGTTAAACGTTTAGCAATACCATTTGAAAATTTACGTAAACAATATAGTGAAAGTAAACCGATAATTGGTATTTTAACTTTCGGTAAGTTAAAGGATTTTAAACCTCGCGCAGATTTTGTTAAGGGCTTCTTTGCAACAGCAGGAATTGTTCCATCTCAATCTGGAGAAATCGAATCAATCGAGGCAGCAATTGAATGGCTGAATAATACAGATGCGTCTTATGTTGTATTGGCAGCGAAAGACGAAGATACAAAATCAATCGTACCTGCTTTATTAAATGCTAAACGTAACGGACTTTTATTAGATGTTGCTGGAAAATACAAAGAACAAGAAGCAGAATGGAAGTCAACAGGCTTAAACGGCTTTATTTTTGCAGGACAAGACATTGTAGAAAAGCTGGGCACGTTAGCTGAAAGCTTAAAGGAGGTACAACGATGAGCAAACCTAATTTTCAATCCGTAGACATAGCGAAAGTGTTAGTAGAGGAGAATTTAACATCAAATCGTTCATTTATGACAAATGAAGGAATTGAAGTTCAAGAATTTTATACAGAAAAAGATCTTAAAGAAGTCAAACATTTAAACGATGTAGCCGGAATAGCACCAAATACTCGTGGACCTTATCCAACAATGTATGTTGCCCGTCCTTGGACAGTTCGTCAATATGCTGGTTTCTCGACTGCTGAAGAATCAAATGCATTCTATCGCAGAAATCTTGCAATGGGGCAAAAAGGTTTATCTGTTGCCTTTGACTTAGCTACACACCGTGGTTATGACTCGGATCATCCTCGAGTTAAAGGGGATGTCGGGAAAGCTGGAGTTGCTATTGATTCCATTGAAGATATGAAAATTTTATTCGATGGTATTCCATTAGATCAAATGTCTGTATCGATGACAATGAATGGTGCAGTGCTTCCAATTATGGCTTTTTATATCGTTGCTGCTGAAGAACAAGGAGTAACTCCTGAACAATTAGCTGGTACAATACAAAATGACATATTAAAAGAATACATGGTGCGTAATACTTACATTTATCCACCAGAAATGTCGATGAAAATTATTGCAGATATCTTTGAATATACAAGTAAATTCATGCCGAAATTTAATTCAATTTCTATTTCTGGTTACCATATTCAAGAAGCGGGGGCTACAAATGATATCGAGCTTGCATACACGCTTGCAGATGGACTTGAATATGTTCGTACAGGATTAAAAGCGGGAATTGATATTGATTCATTTGCACCACGTTTATCATTCTTCTGGGCAATTGGAATGAACTATTATATGGAAGTAGCAAAAATGCGTGCAGCACGTCGAATTTGGGCTCAAATGATGAGTACTTTCAATCCAAAAAATCCGAAGAGTCTTGCACTACGTACTCACTCACAAACATCTGGTTGGTCTTTAACAGAACAAGATCCATTTAATAATGTGACTCGTACTTTAATTGAAGCAAATGCAGCTGCAATGGGACATACCCAATCTCTTCATACAAATGCTCTAGATGAGGCAATCGCATTGCCAACTGATTTCTCAGCGCGTATTGCACGTAATACCCAATTATTCTTACAAGAAGAAACAGGAATGACTAAAGTGATTGATCCATGGGGCGGAGCATATTACGTGGAAAAATTAACTGCTGAATTGACAGAAAAAGCATGGGAATTAATCGAAGAAATTGAACAGCTTGGTGGTATGGCTAAAGCGATTGAAACGGGCTTACCAAAAATGAAAGTAGAAGAAGCTGCAGCGAAGCGCCAAGCGAAAATTGATTCTAAAACAGAAACAATCATTGGGGTTAATAAATATCTACTAGATGAAGAAGAGCCAATTGATATACTAAATATTGATAATACAATTGTTCGTCAAAAACAAATTGAAAGACTTGAAAAGATGAAAGCGGAACGTAATGAAGAGGAAGTACAAAAACATCTAGCTCGTTTAACAAAAGCAGCAGAAACAGGAGAAGAAAACTTATTAGCTGTTGCTGTAGACGCAGCTCGCGCACGCGCTTCATTAGGTGAAATTTCAGACGCTATAGAAAAAGTATCAGGTCGCCATAAAGCAATTATTCGTTCAATTTCTGGTGTGTATTCTTCGAATTTCTCGGACGATGAATTAATTTCAGAAGTAAAACAAATGACAGAGGAATTTTTAGAAAATGAAGGTCGTCGCCCACGTATTTTAGTTTCAAAAATGGGGCAAGACGGACATGACCGTGGAGCAAAAGTTATTGCTACAGGCTATGCGGATTTAGGCTTTGACGTGGATATTTCACCATTATTTATGACGCCAGAGGAAGCAGCACAAATGGCAGTAGAAAATGATGTTCACTGTGTTGGAGTATCTTCACTTGCAGCTGGTCATAAAACGTTAGTGCCTGAGTTAGTGGAAGAACTTAAAAAGCTTGGCCGCGAAGACATTATTGTTATTGTTGGTGGCGTAATTCCTGCTCAAGATTACGAATTTTTATATGAATCTGGTGCTGTTGCTATTTTCGGACCAGGTACGGTGATTCCAATTTCAGCAATGAAAATTATCGAAGAAATTTATAAACGTTTAGGCTACGAGGAAGTGTCTGAATGAATAACGAATTAAAAAGCACAAAGGAAAGTGCTTTGTTCGTAATGGATGGTGTAAAGGGAGGGCATGATGGTATGAATGTCTCTTCAAAGAAAAAGTTTAGAAAAAAGAATCAAGAGGAATTGGATCTTGTAAAGTTAGCAAATGAATTGAGAAGCGGTTCACGCAATTCTCTTGCTAAAGCAATTACATTGATTGAGAGCTCAAACAATCAGCATAAAGAATTGGCTCAAGCGTTATTACAGGAGCTGTTACCCTATACCGGAAAAAGTATCAGAATAGGCATTACAGGGGTTCCAGGTGCCGGTAAAAGCTCTTTTATAGAAGCATTTGGAATGATGCTTTGTAACATGGGGAAACGTGTAGCAGTTCTTGCGATTGACCCTAGCTCATCTCTTTCCGGTGGCAGTATTCTTGGTGATAAAACAAGGATGGAAGAGTTAAGTCGTGACCAACGTGCATTTGTACGTCCTTCTCCAAGTGCTGGGACATTGGGTGGCGTCCATAAAAAAACTCGGGAAACGATGCTTTTATGTGAGGCAGCTGGTTATGATGTGATTCTGATTGAAACCGTTGGTGTTGGTCAGAGTGAAACTTATGTTAGGGGAATGGTTGATTTCTTCTTACTACTCGTTTTAACTGGTGCTGGTGATGAACTACAAGGGATGAAGAAGGGAATTATGGAATTAGCAGATGGTATCGTTGTTCATAAATGTGACGGAGATAATGTTCGAAATGCGAAAAGAACAGTACGTGAATATAAGCAAATACTCCATTTCCTTCAACCTGCGACTCCAGGGTGGATGAGTAAAGCATTACCTGTTTCTTCACTTGAAAAAGTTGGGCTTGATGAAGTTTGGAAGATGATTTGTGATTTTGAACAAACGATTAAGGCCTCTAACTACTGGGAACAGCGAAGAAACGGGCAAACACGAGACTGGTATCATTCCATGATTACAGATTTCTTAATAGATTCATTTTTCAATAACCCTGAAAAGAAAACTCAAGTAAAAGTTATTGAGTCTGCCATTTTGCAAGGGGAACTAACAGTGACACAGGGTGTTAATAAGTTATTTCGAGAATAGCTATTTATGCTACGAAACTTTTATTTATGTTAACGAAGTAAGTAGTTTTTGAAGTGCTTATAAAAAAGCGGATTCCTACAAGTATTTCCAAAATATTACTTGATTCGTAGTAACCTTAAATTAAGTCTTTTGCATAATGCATTTTGTCTTGCTATTATTAAGTGGAAAGTTGAAAGGAGTTATGAAATATGAACATGGATTATGATTTGTTTATGCAAGAAATCGTTACAACAGCTCGTGGAGAAATGGATGCTGCTGGATATGAGCAATTACGTACACCTGAAGAGGTGGAACAGGCATTTGCCCGTCCTGGTACAACATTAGTAATGGTGAATTCAGTATGTGGTTGTGCAGGTGGAATCGCACGCCCAGCTGCTACAAATGCTGTTCACTATGATAAACGTCCAGATCATTTAGTAACGGTTTTTGCTGGTCAAGATAAAGAAGCAACTGCAGCAGCTCGTCATTTCTTTGGAGAAGATCACATCCCTTCTTCACCTTCATTTGTTTTAATGAAAGATGGTAATGTGGTAGCTGAAGTTGGTCGTCATGAAATTGAAGGACATGATCCTGTGTCTGTCATTACAAATTTGCAAGCAAACTTTGAAGAGCATTGTGACGAAATTTAACTTAACGCTGTTCCAATAAAGGTTTATAGGAATATCCCCCTTAGGGAAGGCTTGATCAATAATACATTAAAGAACTAGTCTTGAAGTATGGAAAACATATTTCAAGACATTTCTTTTCATTTGCTTTTTTCTTTTACTTTTTCGGATTAGCCGAGGCTTAATTAATAGAAAGGGGCAGTTAGTATTAAAAAGTTTTCAATCGGCTATCGCACTATAAAAACAGCAGTAGGTACTATACTTTCGGTAGCAATTGCAGCTTTTTTTAACTTAGACTTCTTTTCATCTGCTGCAATCCTAACTATACTTTGTATTCAAACAACAAGGAAAAAATCTTTACATGCTGTTTATACTAGAATTATTGCTAGTTTAATTGGTATCGCATATGGATTTATTGCTTTTGAAACGTTTGGTTATAACCCGTTAGTATTAGGAATCATGATTTTACTCTTTATTCCTACACTTGTATCACTAAATGTGGAGGCAGGGTTTATATCTAGCGTGGTGATCATTATGCATATCTATTCTGTTGCAAATTTTACATCAGATTTATTGTTAAATGAAATAGCTCTAATGACTGTAGGTTTTGGTACAGCATTAGTTGTGAATATGTATATGGGTGATTTTCAAAAAGAATTGGAAAATTATCGAATTCAAGTTGAGGAATTATTCCGATCTATATTTTCTGAAATTACTAAATATTTGAGGAATGGTGATACATCTTGGGATGGAAAAGAGATTATTAGCGCTGCAAATGTATTAGATAAGGCCAAATCACTAGCCTTTACAGACGTTGAAAATCATATTACGCGTAAAGAAAATCAATATTATGTTTACTTCGATATGCGTGAAAAACAATTAGAAATTATTGAGCGTATTTTACCTAAAATTACAACACTTCCTGTTATGGTACAGCAGGTTGATCTAGTTGCTGACTTTATGGAAGAATTGGCTGAAAACATTCATCCAGGAAATACGGCTATACGATTTCGAAATAAATTAGACATCGTAAAGGAAGAATTCGCGAAAATGCCATTACCAAAAAATCATGAAAATTTTTTAGCAATGGCTTCACTTTATCAGTTTATAGAGGAAATGGACGAATATTTAGCTATTAAACAGACATTCAAAGGGTTAAAAATAAATGAAGATGGGGAATAAGCGAAAAATGCGATTACATAAAGTAATCGCGCAATTTTTCGTTATTAAAAGAATGATAGTCCAAATGCTAGAGTTGAGATAACCATGATTGCAATCATAAAATAAACTACTATTTTCTGAATTTTTTTATTACTCATTTTCTCGTTCGCTCCTTTTTTTCTTAAAAATAGTTTAACAAATCTAAAAAATTTCTCAAGTACGTAGCGCTTTCTTTTTATTTTCGATACAATATATATGTACTATAACAGAAGGGGTGTTCTGAAATGGAAAAAGTTGATCATATAGGCATTGCGGTTAAAAATCTTGAAGAAAGTATTACATATTATACTCAAACATTAGGTTTAAAACTACTAAAGATAGAAGAAGTGCCTTCTCAAAATGTCCGTGTTGCTTTCATTGATGCGGGAAATGTTAAATTTGAGCTACTTGAACCAACAAGTGAAGATAGTGCAATCTATAAACATATTGAAAAAAGAGGAGAAGGCATTCAACATGTCGCGTTTGGAGTAACTGGAATTCGTGAACGAATGGCTGAGCTCAAAGAAAAAGGAGTTCGAATTCTTTCTGACGAGCCTAGCCCAGGAGCTGGTGGTGCGGAAGTAGCTTTCTTACATCCAAAAGATTCATTTGGTGTTCTTTATGAATTATGTGATAAAAGTAAAAAAGGGGATGCAAAGTAAATGGATATGTTCGACAAAATTAATGAAATGTATGATCGAAAACGTGAAATCGAGCTTGGTGGTGGGGACAAGCGTATAGATAAGCAACATGAAAAGGGGAAACTCACTGCTCGTGAACGTATTGAATTATTACTAGATGAAGGAACTTTTGTTGAAATTAATCCTTTTATTACACACCGAACAACTGATTTTGGCATGGATCAGCAAAAAGGACCTGGAGATGGTGTTGTAACAGGTTTCGGTAAAGTAAATGGGCGAAATGTTTATTTATTTGCTCAAGACTTTACAGTATTTGGTGGTGCGTTAGGGGAAATGCATGCTAAGAAAATTGCGGCTGTTATGGATTTGGCTGCTAAAAATGGTACTCCATTTATCGGCATTAACGATTCAGGTGGTGCACGTATTCAAGAAGGGGTATTATCTTTAGATGGTTACGGACACATATTCTATCGCAATGCAATCTATTCAGGAGTGATTCCACAAATTTCTGTTATCATGGGTCCTTGCGCAGGAGGGGCGGTATACTCTCCAGCTATTACTGACTTCATTTTAATGGTCGATAAAACATCACAAATGTTTATAACAGGACCAAAAGTAATTGAAACAGTAACAGGTGAAAAAATATCATCTGAGGATTTAGGTGGTTCGAAAGTACATAACTCAATTAGTGGTAATGCGCATTTCCGAGCACCTTCTGAAGAGCAATCTATTGAACAAATACGAAAACTGTTAAGCTATTTACCACAAAGTAATAAGGAGAAAGCGCCTAAATTACCACGTCCAGAAGGTGATGATTATCGTCCCGATATTATCGACTATGTACCAATTGAGCCGACAAAAGCGTATGATATTCGTAAAGTAGTGGAACAAGTTGTGGATGAAGGATCATTTATGGAAGTTCAAGCTGAATTTGCGAAAAACATAGTAGTTGGTTTTGCTCGTATTGCAGGGGAATCAGTTGGATTAGTATGTAACCAACCTAAGGCACTTGCGGGTGGTTTAGATATAGATTCATCAGATAAAGCATCTCGCTTCATTAGAACTTGTGATGCATTTAATATTCCAATTATCACGTTTGAGGATGTATCTGGTTTCTTCCCAGGTGTTAAGCAAGAACATGGTGGAATTATTCGACACGGTGCGAAAATCCTTTATGCTTATTCTGAAGCAACGGTTCCAAAAATCACTGTTATTCTTCGTAAAGCATATGGTGGCGCTTATGTTGCATTAAACTCTAAATCTATCGGGGCCGACTTAGTATTTTCATGGCCAAACGCGGAAATTGCCGTAATGGGAGCAGCTGGAGCAGCAAATATTATCTTTGCTAATGAAATTGCTAAATCAGAAGATCCTGAAAGCACACGTGCAGCTAAAATTGAAGAGTATAAAGAAAAATTTGCAAATCCATATGTAGCTGCATCACGCGGTATGGTTGATGATGTAATCGACCCTAGGGACACACGAATTAAATTAATCCAAGGGTTAGATATGTTATCAAATAAAGAGGAATCTCGCCCTCATAAAAAGCATGGAAACATACCACTATAATTCTTAAAGAATTCTAAAAATAAAGTTTTTAAAGGAGTTATCCGAATTTGGATAACTCCTTTTTTTACTAGAATATGAGAAATTGGACATTTCTTGTATTTATAACAGATGAAGCGTAGAATTATTTGGGTAATGAAATGATTGTAATAAGGAGTTTTGATACTATGAAAAGCCGTTTAGTAAATGAATTTATAGAATTAGTGCAAATTGATTCCGAAACAAAGCATGAAGAAGTAATCGCACCGATTATTATTGAAAAGTTAAAAGAAATAGGCTTTGAAGTTTATCAAGATGATGCACATACAAGAAATGGACATGGAGCAGGTAATATTATTGCTACACTAAAAGGTACGCTCGAAGTAGATCCAATTTACTTTACTGTTCATATGGATACTGTTGTACCTGGTGTTGGGATTAAACCTGAAATTCGTGAGGATGGATATATTTATTCGGATGGCACTACCATTCTAGGCGCAGATGATAAAGCAGGTATGGCTGCATTATTTGAAATGGCTCGCAGATTAAAAGAAAAATCAATTGAACATGGAACAATCCAATTTATCATAACTGCAGGAGAAGAAAGTGGATTAGTTGGTGCTAAAGAATTAGACCCCTCTAAAATCATTGCAAAATATGGCTTTGCCGTTGATAGTGATGGGAAGGTAGGGGGGATTGTTACTGCCGCTCCATTTCAAGCTAAAATTGAAACAAAGATTTTCGGTAAAACAGCACACGCAGGGGTTGCACCTGAAAAAGGCATTTCTGCTATCACATTAGCTTCTAAAGCTATTTCCCAAATGAAATTGGGACGTATCGATGAAGAAACAACAGCAAATATTGGACGATTTGAAGGTGGGAAAGCAACCAATATTGTTTGTGATGAAGTGTATATTTTAGCGGAAGCTCGTTCCATAAAAAAAGAAAAATTAGATGCTCAAACAGCTCATATGAAAGAAACATTCGAGAAAGTTGCAAGTAATTTCGGTGGTTCTTCTGATGTTACGGTAAAAATAATGTACCCAGGATATTCTGCATCTGAAACGGACAAAGTTGTACAAGTTGCAATGGAAGCTGTTCAAAATATTAATCGACAACCACAGCTAGGAATTTCTGGCGGGGGCAGTGATGCCAATGTTATTGCTGGTTTCGGTATCCCAACTGTAAATCTGTCTGTTGGCTATGAGAACATTCATACTACTAAAGAACGTATGCCAATCGAAGAGTTAGAAAAATTAGCTGATTTATTAGAAGAAATTATAAAAGTTTCATCAAAGTAAATCGTAGGTGATTTGTATGTCATTTGAAAAATCAGTTGTATTTCGTTGCGAAAATGAAGAATATGCTTTACCGGTTGAAAGGGTCGTGTCTATCGAAAAAATTGAACAGATCACACCGATTCCACATTTACCGAACTACCTGATTGGATTTACTCGTAACCGTGGTCAGTTAATTCCTATTTTAGATTTTAGTATAATTTTGTATAACAAACCAAGCCAATTGAAAACATCCCAAATGATTGTCTTAAACTCAAATGTTGTGAATTATGGTTTGTTTGTTAACGAAGCTAAGGAAATCTTAGATATTCAAGAAAGCGAACTAATTCAAACTGGTCTGGTCAATTATTCAAAAACAAGATACTTTACAGCGATTGCCAATCTACAGGAACGCATGATTACTTGTGTTGACCCGGATGTATTAGTAAACTCTCTAGAGGGGATTCGGGAAATTATCGAGTATTTACATCAAATCTTAGAAAATGAAAAAAATAAAAAGGAAGCTAGAACTACTGAATTTCTTCAGTTTTTCTAGCTTTTCATTTTTGTCTCTAACTTATTCTTTTTAAATGAAACTACAAAGCCGCAAATACTTGGAATAAACATAACTATTGTAATAAAAGAAAGGGTAAACAATAGATTTCCTTTTACCCATGACATATTTCCAAAAGCAAAGCCCGTGCCTAACCAAATACTAGTCCAGACAAATGCCCCTAAAACATTATAGCTTACAAAACTTCGATAGGAATAGCCAGTAAAACCCGCGATAAAAGGCATCATAGTTCGCATTAGAGGAATGAATCGTGAAAAAGTAATAGCGACTTTATCGTAATCATTGAGAAATATACGAGCTTTATCCAGTGTTTGAATTGGAATAATCTTCATAAGACGAGAATTTTCAGAAGGTATGTTCCTAATGCTTTTTCCAATTAAATAATTATTACTATCGGCAAGGGATGTTGCAATAAAAAATATGAAAAATAAGCTTAGTAAGCTTAGCTGGTCCATCGCGGCAATAGCACCACTAGCAAAAACGAGTGAATCTCCTGGTAAGAAAGTTAAAATAACAAAACCTGTTTTACCAAAAACAATAGCAAAAAGTAGAAAGTATATATAAATACCAAACTTTTCTATATAGTAATAAAGATCTGAATCGAGCAGTTGTAGAAATTCGAAAATTTCGGAGATAATCATCATTCCTCCTATACTGCATTTTATGTACTATCTTACTAAAATAAAAACATAAATAAAAATGAAAACCATCCTGAATTTAAGTGGAATACATTTTTGAAACATTTTTTCTTGTTTAACGTAAATATACTCAAAAGCCAATTGAGGTGAACTTTGTGAAATTACCATATCGTCCCATAATAATTTTTCCTAAAACAAAACTAGAAAAAGTTGCAGATTGGGTAGGTATAAGTTTATTCCTAGTAGCAATTTTTTATATAATCATTATGTGGGGAAATATTCCAAATGAAGTTCCAGGTCATTTCAATAGCAAAGGAGAAGTAGATCGCTGGGGTACAAAATTTGAAATACTTATTTTACCTGTGATTGGGGCTTTTTTATTTGTACTTCTAAGTCTATTAGAAAAAGCACCACACATGCATAATTATCCGAAAAGATTAAATGAATCAAATGTTGAACAGTTTTATTTAGCGAGTAGAAAAATGCTTAATATGATCAAAAACATTTGTTTGCTTCTGTTTACATTTTTAACGATTCAAATCGTTCGAGTTTCATTGGGAGAAATTTATACACTTGGTGTCTGGTTTTTACCAATTATATTAATTATCATATTTGGAACGATTATTTTTGGGATAATCAAACAATCCAAAATAAAGTAAAACTACCCTCTAGTTATAGTAAAATAAAATGAAATAAATATGGTTAGCGAGGGATTGTTAATTGCACAATTGGATTCAAGTATTTCTTGGTGGTATGGTTGGGGCATTTTTAAGGTTTTTTGTCCAAACAATGACAACCACAACCATATCTCTTTTGATAGTAAATATACTGGGTAGTTTTTTATTAGGAAGTTTAAATGGGTACTATAACAGAATAAATACGGATACGTCCTATAAATTGTTTTTTACAACGGGTTTACTTGGGGCATTTACAACATTTTCTACATTCTCCCAGCATTGGTTTTTTCTATTACAGGAGAGACTTTGGATAGGAGTATTATATGGCAATACAATGACACTTGTTTGTGTACTTGTAGCATTTTTAGGTTTTCGTATTTTTAGAGGTGAACGTTAATGGAATGGTTTATGGTAGCGCTGGGTGGGGGAATTGGTGCAGTTTTAAGGTTTAGTGTAATTCAACTCATTTTAAAAATACAATCTCAGACGTTTTGGGCAACGCTAATTGTCAATTTAATTGGTTCTTTTTTTATGGGAATTACTATGCATCATGTTTTAATATCGAGCCAATTACATCAATTTTTTACTATTGGCGTATTGGGTGGATTCACAACATTTTCTACATTCGCCTTTGATTTAGTAACATTAGTCGAAAAAAAAGAATGGGTAACAACTTCTATATACATGGTCATAAATTTATTAGGGGGAATTTTGGCATTCATTTTTGGTTGGTTATTATAAGGCACACATTGGTATATAACATATACTTAAATTTTTTAGTTAACGGAGGATACATATGAAAGCATATTTAGCAAATGGACTATTTTCTATCGGAGATCGATTGGTAAATGAATTAATAGCAATAAAAATACGAGCTGCAATACCTGGAATTGATTTATATGTGCCTCAGGAAAATGCGGAAATAAACGATAAACAATCATTTGCAGACAGTTTAGCAATTGCAAACGCAGATATGGAAAAACTTGAAGAAAGTGATGTATTAATAGCTGTATTAGATGGGATTGAGGTAGATTCAGGTGTCGCTGCAGAAATTGGAGCATTTTCAACATTTAATCGTCCAATTGTTGCACTATTTTCTGATGTTCGCCAGTTAGGCCGCGATAATCAGAATAAGATTGATGCGCTAATTGCAGATGGAACGGAAAATCAGTTTATCTATCGTAATTTGTTTGTTATTGGAATTATTAAGAAAAATGGTGTCATTGTCAGTTCAATAGAAGAAGTTGTTGAACAAATAGAAAAATTAAATAGATAGAATATTAAAATGAAGGAAGGGTGATTTTTTCTTGAAAAGAACTGCAGAAGTCGTATTAAGTATTATTTCGATCGTTTTTAATGTAATTGCACTAGGGCTAGTTATCTTTTTAACAATGAGTAGTCAATTTGTTTCAAATGATCCATTAATAGAAGAGGAATTAAGAAATAATATGTACGGTTCGGAATTGACTGAGGCCGATATCGATATGGCTTTGAATTCTACACAAGATATCATTACATTTATGACTACAATTGGTTGGATTTTAGTGGCAGTTATAATAATAACTATTATTCTCACAATAATTGGTACAATTAAAATTAACAAAAGTACCAAAACAGCAGGGGTTTTATTTATTATTTCTGCAATTTTATCTGGAATAATTTCTCTCCCAGGGATATTACTTATAATCGCAGCAATTCTTTGCTTTGTGCGAAAACCTAAGAATTCAACACTGCAATCTGCGGATCATGAACTTATATAAGTTTATTAGAACGGTACGAAGCCTCGTACTGTTTTTTTTTTTATGTAAAACTTTTGACACTTCGATACTTATATTAATATACTAAGTTATAAAAAGTAAGTGATTAAAACCTTGGAGGATTCACATGAAAAAATTTGAAATCGGAATATATTCACTAGCAGATATGGATCCAAATCCAATTACAGGGGAAGCGATTACTCCAAAAGAAAGAATCAAAGAAATTATAGAAGCGGCAAAACTCGCAGATGAGGCAGGCCTGGATATATTTGGTGTTGGAGAACTTCACCGATTGGATTATGGTGTTTCATCTCCAGCTGTCATTTTAGCAGCCATCGCACAATGTACGAAAAATATACGTTTAACAAGTACGACATCAGTTCTAAGCGCATTAGATCCAGTTCGTTTATTTGAAGACTTTGCATTACTAGATTTAATCTCAGGAGGTCGCGCAGAAATACTAGCTGGACGAGGTGCGTTTATTGAATCATTCCTACTTTTCGGTTTTGATACTCGTGATTATGATCAATTATTTGAAGAAAATATTGAGTTATTCAATTTGCTAAATAAAAATGAGAAAGTAACATGGGAAGGAAAATTTCGACCATCATTGAATGATGCAGAAATTGCCCCTAGACCCGTTCAAAGAGAATTACCTTTATGGATTGGGGTAGGGGGAACTTACGAAAGTGCTTTACGAGCAGGGAGATTAGGGGTCGGAATGGCGCTTGCTATTTCCAACGTTTCTGAAATATACGTATGTCCGGTAACACCAATTTTTAATCTTTCGTAAGAATGGCCAGCTTCTTTTGCGGCATCAAAAAGGCTCGTGAGGAATTTTATCCTTATTATACAAATTATTGGTCATATGTAAATAAACAACGTGGTATGGGTTTTAGACTAACAAAACAAGGATTTGAGGGGATGACGGGTGAAAGAAGTGCCCTATTTGTTGGAAGTCCCGATCAAATCGTTGAGAAAATTCTTTACCAACATGAATTGTTTGGTCATGAACGATTTTTAGCCCAAGTAGATATAGGCGGTATACCGTTTAAGCAAATTGCAAAGACAATTGAACTACTTGCAACAAAAGTTGTACCGATAGTTAATAGAGAATTGAATAAATCCTAAAAATACAATGAATACTAAACGCAGTTAATCAATTATAAAGAACAAAAACTTGATTTATGTTATCCACATAGAATGTATATCTGCTCGACCTGTTTGGGGTCGGGCTAATATTTTGGGCTAAGTGATTTTCTTGATTATGTTAGTTTCAAAAAGGAACGTTGAAATAGGTATCAGTTTTTTATTAGGAGGAAATTACATGTGGAAAACAGAAAAGACACCGTCCATTTTTAAACAAGCACTTATAGTAAATAAAAAGCCTTTCCCATGGTTAAAAGCTTTTTTGGCAGGTGTTGCCGCAGGTCTTCCTATTTGTATTGGCTTATTATTCGGTAATTTAGAGTATGGTCTTATTGCTGGGTTAGGCGGATTTACATATTTGTACGTATTTCCGATACCTTATGCTCAATTAGCAAGGAAATTAACGTTTTGTGTGCTAGGAATTACTGCGTGTGTTTTCCTTGGAACAATAGTAGCTCCATACCCCATCTTCACTGCAATCTTGATGGGTATCATTGGAAGTATAGCAATGTTCATTTTTGGAGCATTTCAATTAATTGGTCCATCTGCTATCTTTTTTGTTTTAGTTTTTGCGATGACAACGGGAATGCCAACTGCACCTAATGAAGCTTTTTTACGTGCAGGATTGACATTCCTCGGGGGAGTACTTTCGTGGATAATTGCCATGAGTGGGTGGTTATTTAATCCACATGGTCCAGAAAAAGATGTTGTAAGACGAACTTACTTAGATCTAGCAAACCTAGTTGATTCTATAGGTACAGAAAAATTTAATGATGCAAAAAATAAAGTAATGTCTTCATTAAAAGAAGCAGATCAAACGTTAACGGTGGGAAACAACCCCTGGCATACAAAAGATATATACAAGCGATTAATTGTTTTAAATATTTATGCTAATAAAATATTCTTATATGTTGTAGATGAATTTGATGAATGCCAAAAGAGTCTATCCTCTGAATTTGGCGAAGCAGTTCGAATAATAGCTGCATTGATTGAATCGGGCTCTATAATTAATGATTCATTAAATAATAATTTACCTCATCCGAATGAAATGGATGAAAAGAGTACTTTATTGTTTATGGAAATAACAGCTGCAAAAGATAGTCTGAATGAAAGTAGTTTAACTTTGAAAGAACAAATGCATATTTTAAATCCATCTGCAAAACAAACTCTATTAGGAGCATTCGATAAAAATTCAATTATTTTGATCAATGCCTTAAGATTTGGTCTTTTTATAGTACTTGCAGCTATACTAGCCTATGAATATGAATTAAACCGTTCTTTCTGGGTACCGTTATCTTGTGTAGCAGTTATGTCTGGTGCTAATGCAGTTGCAACGTTTCATCGTGCGATACAGCGTAGTTTTGGCACAGTAGTGGGCATCTTAATTGCAAGCGTCATTCTTGCTTTTCATCCATCAGGATTTGTGATTCCCTTTTTAGTATTCCTTTTAACTTTTATAACCGAATTGTTTATTGTAAAGAATTATGGATTAGCAGCTCTTTTCTTTACCCCCAATGCGTTATTAATGGCAGAAAGCGGTTCACAAGGAAAGTTTGCATTTACTTATTTCGCTTCAGCTAGACTAATTGACGTTGCAATAGGCATAATAATTGGACTAATAGGTGTTTGGGTTGTTGGGAAAAAGTCTGCATCGAGTAGATTACCTCATTTAGTATCAAAAACAATACGTAGTCAAGCTCAAGTGTTATTTGCCTTATTTTCGGGTCAAGAACAAAAAATCGATTTAAAAAACAGTACAGAAATTAATAAAATGCAAACGAATATTAAAAATTTAAAAACGGTTTATGATACAGCTTCTGGTGAAATACCAGTGAATAAAAAAGCAATTGAATACTATTGGGCAATTGTTTATTCTATTGAACAGTTAGGTTTCTTATTGGAGAAGTATTCCAACATAAAGGATCGTCCCATATTGTCAGAGAAAGGGATTTCTCAATTACTTTTTATATTTGAAACAATGGCAATTGCTGCAAATCGTCAAACAAGTGTAACAAAGAAGGAAATTCCAGAAATCAATGAGCTTCCAAGTATACAATATGTAGTTGAGGATCTTCAAAAAAACTTTCAGAAGTTAACTTATAGTCAATCATAATTTATTAGTGAATTTTGACCTTTGACATAACACCATTTGGTTTTATATAATCGAGAAGTAAAACTAATTGGTTTTATATTTAAATTAAGGAGAATAGCTATGAACAATAAATTACCTGATATAACACAAACGGTTTTAGTAAATGCACCTATTCAAAAGGTTTGGAACTATGTTTCTACAGCAGAAGGTATCGAATCTTGGTTTATGCCAAATGATTTTATATTAGAAGAAGGATTTGAATTTCATATTCAATCTCCATTTGGTCCTTCACCTTGCAAGGTTTTAGAAATTGATAAACCTAATCGCCTATCCTTTCAATGGGATACGGATGGTTGGGTTGTGACATTCATTTTAAAAGAAGTTGGAGATCAAACTGAATTTACTCTCATTCATGGAGGTTGGAAAGAAGGAGAGGAAATTATCGAGAAAGCTCAAAAACCAAGCTCTGTTATTAGAGATACAATGTCAAAAGGATGGGTGGGCATTGTACAACATAAATTTAAAGAAGTAGTTGAAGCGTAATATGTCTACAGCTCAAAACTATGATGTATTTCAGGCGATAGCAGATCCGACACGTCGTGAAGTCCTTCATTTATTATTAGATAACAATCTTTCCATCGCTGAAATTACATCACACTTTGATATGAGTCGAACGGCTATTGCCAAGCACCTTCATGTATTAGAGAAAGCAAATCTCGTCAATGGGACAAGATCCGGTAGAGAGAAAATTTATAGATTACACCCCGAACCTTTAACTGAATTGAGAGATTGGCTTTCTTACTATGAAAGATTTTGGAACAATAAACTATTGAAATTAAAATTTGTTGTGGAAAACGAGTGAAGTAAATAGTCTATAGGGGCTGTTGAATAAGTGAATAGCCCCTTATGATGCTATGGGCAAGCAACAACATCACCTCGTCGTTAGAAAAGTCTTGCTTTCCGAGTGTTTACCTCTAAATCTCGATGTATTTTGTGCAAGTATGTATATTAAAGTTACTATTACCTGCTAAAAGTCGGCTTTGAATCTTTTTAGTAGGGTAGGGCTCGACCCTACTTTATTTGACATGTAAGTAATCAAATGATATCATTTATTTCGAATTAAAGATAATTACATTCGAGATAATAAGAGGGAAGGAGAAGTTGACAATGGAAATAAATGAAAAACTAAAGGCTTTCACTGTCCTACTTCGTTCTGCACAATCAGTTCAAGATGCAACAAAAAAAGATATTGCTAAATATAATTTAAATCAAACAGAATTTGCTGTTCTGGAATTGTTGTACCATAAGGGTGACCAACCTATCCAAGTAATCGGTAAAAAAATATTGATTGCTAGTAGTAGTATTACATATGTGGTTGATAAGTTAGAGGAAAAGAATTATGTAACGCGACGTGCTTGTCCAACAGATAGACGTGTCACATATGCAGGAATCACAGAGAATGGGAAAGAACTAATGGATAAAATCTTTCCCGAACATGTAGAGAAAATTGAAGAGATTTTTGATAAGCTTTCAGATCAAGAAGTAAGTACTTTAATTGATTATTTGAAAAAGGTTGGACTTCATGCAAATCAGTTATAGATTGGTATTTTCATTCGAGGTTTGAAGATGTGTAATAATACCCTCCAAATATTTAGCAACCTTTATTGTATAAAATACTTCTTGAGGTCAGTTACTATTGAATATTATTCTGAGATGTTGGGAATTTCTATATTGTAAATAGTCCTTAAAGGCTCAGGAAGCTACAAGGGCTTTTTAAGTAATTTACTTGGTAATATTAAGGAAGTTATTAATGTTCAAAACTGGAGGAAGAAAAATGTTGAAAATTGGTATTATTTTAGGTTCCACACGTGAAGGTCGCGTTAGTCCTCAAGTTGGTGAATGGGTTAAAACAGTAGCTGATAGCCGTGGAGATGCAACTTACGAAATTATTGACATTGCAGATTTTAAATTACCTTTCTTAGGTGATCCAAATGGTGACGCTTCAGGTATTTCACAATGGCAAGAAAAAGTTAAAGGTTGTGATGGGTTTGTATTCATCGTACAAGAATACAACCACTCAATTACTGGTGCGCTTAAAAACGCATTAGACTTACTTCGTGAAGAATGGAACAACAAAGCTGCTGGAATCGTTTCATACGGTTCAGTAGGTGGAGCACGTGCAGCAGAACATTTACGTGGAATTTTAGGTGAATTGTTAGTTGCAGATGTTAGAGTACACCCAGCATTGTCATTATTCACTGATTTTGAAAATGGGAACGTGTTCAAACCAAAAGAAGTACAAGAACAATCAGTTAAAGATATGTTAGACCAAGTGATCTCTTGGAGTACTGCATTAAAAACAATTCGAAACAAATAAGTGTTGACCAAACCCTTTCTCATATTGAAGAAAGGGTTCTTTAAATGGTATTAATAGGTTAGATAGAATTAAAATTTCTTAAAAGATAGAGATTTATTGGATGGTACAACATAACAGTCATGATTTTTTTGGTAGAAGGGAAAAACAAAAATGATAACAGTTTACTAAAAGGAGATTGGCGAAATGAAAATTGTGGCAATTGTCGGTAGTATACGTAAAGATTCTTATAACAAAAAATTAGCGAACTTTATTCAATCGCGTTATAAAAATCATTTTGACATGGAGGTTCTAAGTTTAGAGAACCTTCCAATGTATAACCAAGATATTGAAGAAAATCCTCCCCAAGAGATTGTTGACTTTAAAGCGAAAGTAAAAGAATCTCATGCAGTTCTCTGGGTTACACCAGAATATAATGCAACAATTCCAGGTGTATTAGGAAATGCAATTGATTGGCTTTCACGTGTAGATAAAGTCATGATTGGGAAACCTTCGTGGATTATGGGGGCGTCCATGGGTAACTTAGGAACAGTAAAAGCTCAAATGCATCTACGCGATATTTTATTCGCAGGAGGATTATCTTCACCTGTATTAATGGGGAATGAAGTGTATGTAGGAGCTTGTCACACAAAATTTGATGAACAAGGGAATCTAATTGATGAACCAACTGTATTGTTTATTGATTCCGTGGTAAACAATTTTATGATGTGGATGAGACAATACACATAATATTTAAGTGGAGGGGAAACCTTCCACTTTTTAATTGGAATAAATAAGAAAAGTCATGGTAAAGTAGAATTATTAGTGGGAGGAGTGAGGGGATGGAAGAGATTATTCGATTAGAAAACGAGATCGTTAGGTTAAGACCGATGGAATTAGGGGATGTTGATGGGATCTATGCTGTCGCATGTCATCCAGAAATTTGGACACACATGTCGATTACCATTAATAGTGTTGAGGATGTACGGAAGTATGTAGAAACTTCACTTCAACTTAAAAAAGAAGGTACAGAACTGCCATTTGTTATCGTTAGTGCAAAGTCTAACAAAATAATTGGTTCTACTAAATTAATGGATATATCAAAAAATCATAAACGAGGAGAAATTGGATTTACTTGGTTAACTCCTAGTGTTTGGCAAAGTCCAATTAATACTAATTGTAAATTTCTATTATTAACCTATTGTTTCGAAACTCTTGGCTGGCTTCGAGTTCAAATAAAAACAGATCATGAGAATATGCGTTCACAAAAAGCGATTGAACGTATAGGTGCAACATATGAAGGGATATTACGAAATCATATGATCAGAAAAGATGGATCTATGAGACATACAGTAATGTATAGTGTGACTTCAGATGAATGGCCAGAAGTTAAAAAGCATTTAAAAAGTTTATTATCATGATGTTTTTTAATTTACTATTTCCCAAAGTCCAAACAATTGATGTAAAATATAAAATATACAAAATATTCTGTAAGGGGTGGTGAGTGGTGACATGAACGAAAATATAAATACGACTAAAACATTGATGTCTTGGTTTAAAGCCATTTTTCTTGGAATCATGATCGCTTTTTTATGCCGTGAATATATTTTTTCGCCGATTGTTGTAAAAGGTGCTTCTATGATGCCAACATATGAAAGTGAAGATGTCATCATTGTCAGTAAAATTAGTGACATAGATCGTTTTGACCAAATAGTGTTCAAGTCACCTTATGAAGATGAGTATTATATTAAGCGTGTGATCGGACTTCCTGGCGATACTATTGAAATGAAAGATGATATTTTAATAGTAAATGACAAACAATACGAAGAGCCATATGTAAATAGAGAATCAAGCCTTAATATAAAAAATCGAATTACTGAAAATTTCACTTTGGAAGAAATTACAGGTGAAAATGTGGTTCCGAGTGGATATCTTTTTGTTCTTGGAGATAATCGTTTAAGAAGTCAAGATAGTCGTCACTTTGGATTAATTCCATTAGATTCTGTATTAGGGGTATCTAAAATGAGAATTTTACCTTTACAAGATGTGAAACTATTTTGGTAGGTTGTTTGGCACTTGATATATTGGAGTGAATAAAATGCTGAAACAATCACCTGGCCTAATGCGATTGATTGGCATTGGATTAATCATAATTTTCATCATCCAAAGCTTCTTGTATTGGAATGAAGAAAGAGTACTAGCAATTTTAAATATTCTATGCGCGGGAACCATATTTGTTATTTTAATTGTTCAATATAAGAAAAAATGAAAGATTAATAACGTATGTATTGGGGGAAGAAAAAATGATTACATTAGAAAACGTGTCAGTTTATCGAAATAAAAAGCAAATATTAAAAGATGTCAATTGGCAAGTGAAAAATGGGGAACATTGGTCAATACTTGGATTAAATGGTTCTGGGAAGACGACGTTATTAAATATTGTGAATGGATATATTTTTCCTACTAAAGGCGATGTTGAGGTATTAGATCACGTCTTTGGCAAATCTTATATTCCTAAACTTCGCGAAGAAATTGGATTAGTAAGTTCCTCACTCCAAAAGCAATTAAGAGGATTTGATAGTGTATTAAGTATTGTTTTAAGTGGGAAGTTTGGTTCAATTGGGTTATATGAAGAGGTTGAAAAAAAAGATGTAGAGTTAGCACGACATTATATGGAGCTATTAAATTGTAGTCATTTAGAAGACGAACAATTCGAGTATCTTTCTCAAGGTGAAAGACAACGTGTTCTAATATCTAGAGCATTAATGGCAAATCCAAAAATTTTAATTTTAGATGAACCATGTAATGGATTAGATTTAATATCAAGAGAAGAGCTGCTTCATTTTATTGGGAAAATAGCTGAAAGAGAAGATGCTCCAACATTAATTCTTGTTACACATTATACAGAAGAAATTTTACCTTGTTTTAACCATACGTTATTAATAAAAGAAGGACAGGTATTTGCAAAAGGTTTATCGCAGGAACTCCTAACAGAATCAACACTTTCTGAATTTTATGGTCGTCCCATTTCTGTACATGAAGAACAAAATCGAGTTTGGCTTGCATTAAAATAAAATAATTAAAATTAAGAAGAGATTGTTCATTATTATTCTCAATGAACAGCTCTTTTATTTTTTCTCAGTTAATACGAATAATCTTTTAAGAAGAAAGAAAGCTAATTAGTAAAAGATAATAAATAATTTATCAATCGTCGGAGGAAAGTATGGGCGACTGGACTAGTGAAATACCGTATGAAAAAATAATTGAATGGAGGCGATATTTACATCAACATCCTGAATTGTCGTTTCAAGGCTTTAATACCTCTAATTATATTTATGATATTTTATCTTCTTTCCCAAACTTGGAGTTATCCAGACCAACTGTTACAAGTATTGTGGCTACATTAGTGGGTAGTGCAGGGGAAGGTAAAACCATTGCCTTTCGTGCTGCTATAGATGCTTTACCAATTCAAGAGAAAACAGATCTACCGTTTAAGTCGAAAGTAAATGGTGTCATGCATGCATGTGGCCATGACGCACATACAGCTATATTATTGGGAACTGCTTTTGTTCTATCAAAAATGAAAAATCAGCTAAGAGGTAAAGTGAAATTTATTTTTCAGGATGGTGAGGAACAACAACCGGGTGGTGCTCAGATATTAATTGAGAGTGGGGCTATAAATGAAGTCGAAGAAATTTACGCATTACATTTAATACCTAATTTAAAGGAAGGAGCAATTGGGTTAACTACTGGTTATTCAAACATTACAGCAGATGGTTTTTTCTTGAATATAAAAGGGAAAGAGTTAAATTCCCCAGATACTAAAGTGGATCCAAATAAAGTATGTTCTAAAATTGAGGCATCTTTAGGTACAAATGTGATAAGAGGCATTAAACCAGATGAAATTGAATTAATCATGGTTGGTGATTACCGTTCAAATCATGATTCTAATATTATCCCGGAAAGTTCACGGTTAAACGGTTCAATTGTTATTAAGAATGAGAATTTACGCGATCAAGTTGAAATTCGAGTTAAGAACACAATCGAACATATTACCGCTCTGTATGATGCTAAGTACGAATTGAAGTATGTTCGAGGGTATCCAAGTGTAAATAATAGTCTGGAATTAGTAGTAAAAGCAAGAAAAGCCACAACAAAAGTGTTGGGCGAAGGTTTTGTGTATGATCTTCCACGATTAAAATTAAGCGAAGATTTTTCTAATTATACAAAAGTAATTAAGGGTTGTTTATTATGGCTCGGTGCAGGTAATGAAGAACAAGGATTTGGTTATACGAATCATCATCCAAATTTTAATATATCAGAAGCTTCTCTAATAAATGGAGTAAAAGTGCAAGTTCAAATTGTGATTGATGGGTTAGGGATTTAAATCAAAATATTAGTTTTATGAAGAAGTGAAGATTTAGGCTAACAATTCGTTAGTCTTTTTTTGTTAGTGAGTATCTTTGATTTTGTTATTTAAAATGTGCATTTAATTGCCCCTGTAACAAGGAATTGCGTACTACTTTTGGGTCTATCAGCTGTTCTCGTCGCTTAAGCTCTTTTCGGATTTCGTGCGTCAAAACCCCTTCTTCAAGTTGATTAGCAATTTCAATTAAAGTTTCTACATCTTGAAAGGAATATTTCCTAATACCAGTTTTCGATCGTTCTGGAAAAATTAATTTCCTTTCTTCATAATATCGGATTTGCCTTTCAGAAAGTCCTGTTAATTCACTTACTGTTCCAATTGAGATTACCTTCTTGATTTTATAAGAGCCATCACTCCAAGGCATTTATCCGCCGCCCTTCATTCTAAATTTTCAGAAAAAATAAATTCCTTTTCTATATTTTACATACTAACTTTTGTAAAGACAATAAAAATTTTAATCTTGTGTTAACTTTTCTAACACGAAATATGTTGAATTATGACAAGTTGCGCCTTATTCATCACCTTCATCAAAAAAAGTTTGTCAGAACTTCTAACAAACTTGCTGTGAAATTATGCCTACATCTCTATACTTGAAGAAACTAGTAGTTCAACTAGTTTTTGAAAAGATAAATAGAAATAGGGGGTTAGGTTATGAAACTAAAGAAAAGTGCAAGTTTATTTCTATCAAGTTTATTGACGGTTGGTCTGTTGGCAGCTTGTTCTTCGAGTACTACAACAACAGAAGAATCCACTACTACTGGTGGTGAGGCAGCAGAGGGTTCTAAAGTAATTAAAATTGCAACTCAAACACCTCTATCTGGTGGAAATGCAATTATTGGTGAATCTATGAAATTAGGTGCCCAAATGAAGCTTGAAGAAGAAGCAGCAAAGTTTTCGGAAATGGGCTATACGCTTCAACTTGAACCGTATGATGACCAAGCAGATCCGAAAAAAGGGGTTTCCAATGCAAACTTAATTGGAGCAGATGAAGCAATTTATGGCGTAATCGGTCATTACAATTCAGGTGTAGCGATTCCTTCAACTGAAGTATATGAAAAGTATAATATTGCAAGTATTTCTCCAGCGAATACTGCAGTTGAAATAACTGAGCGCGGTTTAAAAACTGTAAACCGAATCGTTGCTCGAGATGATAAGCAGGGACCAGCTGGAGCGAAGTATGCAGTGGAAGAATTAGGAGTAAAGAAAATCTTTATTATTCAAGATAAAACTGCTTATGGTTCAGGTTTAGCGGATGCATTCAAAGCTAAAGCGGAGGAATTAGGTGCAGAAATCGTTGGATATGAAGGTATTACTGTTGGGGAAAAAGACTTCAATGGTGTAATTAACCTAGCAGCTAATAAAAAACCGGATTTAATTTATTTCGGTGGAATTTATGCGGAAGCTGGAATTATTATTAAACAAGCCCGTGACAAAGGTATAGATATTCCGATTATGGGTGGAGATGGTTTAGATTCTTCTGGTCTAGTTGATATCGCTGGTGAATCTGTTGTTGATGTTTATATTACTTCTGTTGCAGGTGATAGTACTGCTACAGAAGAAGGTCAAGCATTTGTTGAAGCATATAAAGCAAAGTTTAACAAAAATCCTGAATCATACTCTGTATATGGTTACGATTCTATGGGCGCGTTTTTATATGCTTTAGAAAAGGCTATTAATGAAAATAATGGTGAACTTCCTCCAAAAGAAAAAGTGGCTGAAGAAGTACGTGCAATTAAAGATTATCAAGGTGTATTAACAACAGTTACATTTGACGAAAAAGGCGATAATGTTAACGGAAAAGTGTACTTATACAAATTTGATGAAGCAAGCTACCCAGCTAAGCTTCAAGGAGAAATTAGTTTGTAAGATTTGAAGTTTTGAGAAAGGGTGTTGAGATGAAATTTTTCTCAACACTTTTTCATTAATTATAGTAAGGGAGGGTTTTTATGCTACTAGAAATGTTTCAGACTTTGCCTCAAGTACTTATAGATGGACTAACATTAGGAGCTGTCTATGCGGTTGTTGCACTTGGGTATACGATGGTTTACGGAATCTTACAGTTAATTAACTTTGCGCACGGTGAAATTTTTATGACAGGTGCATTTATTGGTACGGCTCTTTTTATCATGATTATGGGTTGGGGATCAGCAATTCCTCAAATTCTTTTGCTTATTATCGTACTGGTAATTACAGCAAGTATCACTGGTTTTATTGGTGTGGGTATGGAAAGAATAGCCTATCGTCCACTTCGTAATGCCCCACGATTAATTCCTCTAATTACGGCAATAGGGATTTCCTTTGTTTTACAAGATGTTATTCGATTTATTGCCGAATTAACAAGTGGAAATTATATTGTGACAGGACCTTCGTTATTTTCGGAAAATATTAACCTAAAGACCTCAGCAATTTCGAGTGTTTTTAATGATGCAAGTTTCAAAACTTCTTTTTTAATTGTACTAACCGTTGCAATCTTACTAATGATTACACTAGACTTCTTTGTTAATAGAACAAAGTGGGGAACTGCTATGCGAGCAGTAGCATTAGATCGAGAAACAGCAGCATTGATGTCTATTAATGTAAATAAAGTCATCTCAATTACGTTTTTTATCGGTTCAGCATTAGGTGGTGCAACAGGAGTTTTATTTGCATTGCAATACGGGACAATTGATCCTTATATCGGTTTTATATTAGGTCTTAAAGCATTTATTGCCGCAGTATTAGGTGGAATTGGTAATATTCGAGGTGCAATGTTAGGTGGTATTATGCTGGGGGTAATGGAGATGTTTGCAGCGGCTAATCTATCTTTACTTACTGGTGGAATATTCGGTGCAGAATATAAAGATGTATTTGCATTTGCCATCTTAATTTTAGTATTAATATTTAAGCCAGAAGGTTTGCTTGGTAAACCAACTGCTGAGAAAGTGTAGGTGACTGATTATGAAAGCAAAGTTTTCATCATTTTTACAACATAAATGGTCACAAGTTATTCTTTTTAGCGTCTTCATCGCTGTAACTTCTTCTGCGTTATATTTTTCTCAAAAATCAGTTGTATCATTTTTATTATTACTTGCTTCGTTACTTGTTCTTCATTATATGAACTTAAAAAAGGTGACAAAATGGATTGTTGCAGCAGGGCTGTTATTCTTCCTTATTCCATTTGCTTCTAGTGGTGGGCCGGCGTTTCAATCGTATATGGAAGTAGCAACAATGGTAGGAATCTATATTTCTATGGCATTAGGTCTAAATATCGTAGTTGGTATGGCTGGACTTCTTGATTTAGGATTTGTTGCATTTTTTGCTGTTGGGGCTTACTCCTATAGTATTTTTGCAACACCTCAAGCTTCAAACTTTATGCCATTTGGGGTTTACCCTCTTGGTGGGGAAAGTTTTTGGGCGTTTTTAATTATTGGTGGTATATGTGCTGCTATAGCAGGGGTATTGATTGGGGTTCCAGTACTTCGAGTTAAGGGTGACTATTTAGCAATCGTAACTTTAGGATTCGGTGAAATTATCCGTATTGTTTTCAATAACTTAGATAGACCAATTAACTTTACTGGCGGCGCTATGGGTATTTCATCTGTCACGCCACCAAAAATTTTTGGTATAGAGCTAGTTTTTCCAAATCAATTCTATTTTGTTACTTTAGTTATTTTACTTTTTACGATTTTTGCAGTTTTACGTCTAGAACACTCAAAATTAGGACGTTCTTGGAAAGCTGTTCGTGAAAATGAAATTGCGGCTCAAGCGATGGGGATTCCATTAGTAAAAACAAAATTACTAGCATTCGCGTTAGGTGCAACGTTTTCAGGAATGATGGGGGTTGTGTTTGCAGCCAAACAAGCCTTTATTGATCCAACGAGTTTCACATTGATGGAATCATTTACGATACTGGTAATGGTTGTGCTTGGTGGTATGGGTAGTGTGCCAGGGGTTATTCTTGGCGCGGCTGTAGTAACGGTTTTAAATCTACAAGTTTTAACAGAATTAACAAACTGGGTAAACCAACTTAGTTTAAATGGGATTGTGTCAATTCCAGATGCACTTTCTCCTGCGAAAATGCAAAAGTTTATCTTCGGTGCTATTTTAGTGTTATTTGCATTGTATCGACCTAAAGGCTTAATCCCTTCAAAAAATAAAATATTTGATGCAAGTAAATTAAAAGTTTCAAAGAAAACAGAAGATATTGAAAATAAGGATTCAGTTGTAGTCGAAAATGAAAAAGTCCAAGTGTAGGAGGGATGGCATGGATATTTTAGAAGTAACCAATTTAACTAAAGAATTTGGTGGACTCACAGCAAATAAAGACGTTTCTATGAATGTGAAAGAAGGTTCCATTACAGCAGTCATTGGACCAAATGGAGCGGGTAAAACAACCTTTTTTAATATGATTACAGGTGTGTATCAACCTACAGCAGGAGAAATAAAGCTAAAAGGTCAATCAATAGTAGGATTAAAACCAGATGAGGTAGCGAAAAAAGGGATTTCAAGAACATTCCAAAATATACGTCTTTTTGGGGAAATGTCTGTCATTGAAAATGTACTGGTAGGGATGCATAATCACTTGAAGACCAGTTTGTTTGGAATCTTTTTAAGTTTACCGAATACAAAAAAAGAAGAGTTACAAGCAGAACAAGAAGCCTATCGACTATTAGAGTACTTTGAGCTCTCACACCTTATCAATGAAAAAGCTAACAACCTAAGTTATGGAGCACAAAGAAAACTTGAAATTGCCCGTGCTTTAGCCACACAGCCCAAATTAATATTACTCGATGAACCTGCCGCGGGAATGAATCCTAAGGAAACAAAAGAACTCACAGACATTATTAAAAGAATGGGAAAAGAGTTCGGGGTTACAATTCTTCTAATTGAACACGATATGAAGCTTGTTATGGAACTTTCTGAACAAATTTTTGTACTAGACCATGGTGAAAAGATTGCAGAAGGAAATCCGGAGGCAATTCGAACAAACCCAAAAGTAATCGAAGCCTATTTAGGTTCAGCAGCTGTACAATAGGGTGAAGGAGTGAGAAATGATGCCTATGTTAGAAGTGAAAAATATCGAAACATACTATGGAGCGGTTCAAGCTTTAAGAGGGATTAGTTTTGACGTAAATGAAGGCGAAATTGTTACCTTAATTGGGAGTAATGGAGCAGGGAAATCTACTACATTAAAGTCAATTAGTGGACTAGCAAAAGTGAAGACTGGTTCAATTTTTTATAAAGATAAAGAAATCTCAAATAGACCACCTCATGAAACGACGCTATTAGGAATTGCACATGTTCCTGAGGGTAGAAGAATTTTCGGGAATTTAACAGTAAAAGAAAACCTTTTAATGGGAGCTTTCTCGGTGAAAGGAAAACAAGTGATTGAAGAAAGAATGGAATTTGTTTTTGGACATTTCCCTAGATTAAAGGAACGGTTAAGTCAAAAAGGTGGAACGATGAGTGGTGGGGAACAGCAAATGCTTGCAATTGGCCGTGCTTTAATGATGAACCCGGATGTATTAATGCTAGACGAGCCTTCAATGGGATTAGCGCCAATAATTGTGGAACAAATTTTCGAAATTATTTTACAATTAAACAAAATGGGTATTACAATCCTTTTAGTTGAACAAAATGCGTACCAAGCACTAAGTATTGCACATCGTGGTTATGTCATACAAAACGGTTCCATTGTTCTAAGTGGCAAGGGAACTGAATTAATAGAGAATGATGAAATAAAAGAAGCTTATTTAGCGTAACTTTAGAGCAGTTTAATGCGTCAGTGACGAATTAAACTGTTCTTTTATGGGGAAATATTTTTGTGCAGATTATAATGCATGTTACAATTTCTACAAAAGGAGGAATGTTCATGCTAGCTACTATAGTAAATGCTGAAAAAGGCTATTTAGCTCAATTTGACCGTCTATTTAATCATCCTATCGAAAAAGTTTGGGCTGTACTTACAGAAAATGATAAGTTGAAAATATGGATGAGTCACTTAGAAATTGTGGATTTAAGGAAAGATGGATTAATAAAATTTCATCATAATGATGGCACGGATCGGTACGAAGAAATGAAGATTACTGATTTTGTTGATTCTGCTGTTTTAGAGTTTGAATGGGGAGCAGATATTGTTAGATTTGAGCTACAACCTATGGGAGACGGTTGTCTATTTATATTAAAAGAATTTATTTCGGAATTAACAGATCACACACCTAAAGATCTAGCAGGTTGGCATGTATGTTTAAACATATTCGAAGCAGTGGTGGAGAATAAAACATTGGAACATCCTGAAAATGAATGGGAAAAATGGTTTGAAGAATACAAAGAATTAATGAATGAAATTTAATAGAAAAACGAAGGTGTCTTTTCAGTACATCCTTCGTTTATTTTTTAGTATTATTTCTTAGGCAATATGTTCAAATCGAACTGTCCAAAGTTTCAAACAAAATTGGAGTAAAAAAATATCATCAGGTTCATTCAAAGATCGATTAGTCAATGACTCAATTTTACGCAAACGATACAATAATGATTGTCGATGCAATGAAAGAGTGCGTGCTGTCTGACTCACATTTCCTTGATGGTGTAAATAGGTTGCAAGGGTTTGTAATAAATCTAAACCATTATTTTTGTCATATGCAGCAACAGCACCAATTGTTGAGTGCATTAGTTCTGTAGAAAATTGATTATTTGAAAGTGAAATTAGTAATTGGTAAATTCCAGTACTAGCAAATGTACTCCTAACTCCAGGTCCTTGATGACTCCTACCTATTTCTAAAGCTGTTCTTGCATTTTTATAGCTCAAGTGAAACGTAAATCTACCTGCATGATTCTCCCCAATTCCCCAAGAACAAGTTGGGATCCTTTTCTTTTCAACTAATACGTCAATCGCATCTAAAAATTCATTTACTTCTTCTGCTACATAATCACCTGTACATTCTAGATAGATTACGACTAACTCACGGTGAAAAGTATAAATTATTTGTTTCTTTATATTTTGAGCTGTAGATTCTACTAATTCTGAAAAAGTTCTTCTAAAATCCTTTTCGATGTCTTGTTTTATTTCTTTTTTATGTTGATAGAACTCTTCTAATTTTTCGGGTTGCCCAACTATACATACGTAGGGTAATTGAATAGAGTAGCCTAATTTTTTGCCTGTCTTAATAAACTCTTCTTTGTCACTCCAATTACCTTTTAACAAACATTTAATAAATTCTTCTGATTCTTTTTTCTTATTGTTTAAGATAGCAATATCTTTCTGTATCCATAGAGTTAATATTCCAACTACTTGATTTATGACGGACTTTGGAATAGGGGAAGAATTAAATCTTTTTGTATTCAGTATTAGATAGCAAGGTTCTTGAGAAACAATAAAGACAGGTATAATCTGAGTGAAATGCCCATTTTGATGTCGGATTATTGTATGATTCTCGATTTCATTTAAATTTTGAATAGTATTTTGATTAGGATTATTATTAATGAACTTTATTATGTCACTATTATAATGAAGTTCGGTATCCATTTGAAATTCCTTAGATAAATAGATAAGGACATCTTCTAAAGGATGATTATCTAAATAAAGTTTTAACAGTTCTCGTTGTAAGCTATCTGCTTTAATCATTGTTGACTTTTCCCATTTATTTAGTTGTTCTAGAATGTATTTGATCACATCTGAAAAACGGACTTCCCAAGGTAGTTCAATTAATGGGAAATTATGTTTTTCGCAAAAATCTAGTATTTCTTGTGGGATGCAATCTACGTGTCTGCCTATTGCAATGCCCAGGGCTGCTGCACCAGAAAGGTAAATATCTTTTACGTAGGATAAAAATAAATCTGTGTTATTTCCACAACCGATAGCTGTAGTTAGGACGAGTTCATTTTTTCTTACGAAATCTTCCACGGGTATTTCCATAACAGTAACGGAATCTACAAGTTGAGTTGAAATGATATTTTCACCAGAGCGAAGTTTAGCAGTTGCAAAAAATGGAATAGATAAGACATCTTTCACAGTATATTGCAATGAAATCTCCTCCTATCTGAAGAACATTAATGACTATAAATACTGTTTAATTGAATTTGCATGAACTGGTGTATCTACGTTATTCCCACTAACAATAATTACAACCTTTGAATCTTTCTTAACTGGTATTAAATTGTCGAGAATTGCACCAACCCCAATCGCAGCAGCGCCCTCAACAACAATTCGATGCTCTTTATATAAATAAGCCATACCTTTTTTTATTGTTTCTTCTGGAATTAAATACGATTGATCTACAAATTGTTTCACCATGTTAAATGTGTATTGATTATTTTCGCCAATGCCTCCTAGAAGACTATCCGCAATTGATGGTTCTTCCACTACTGATACTGGTCTTCCTGCCTTTAAACTTGCATTCATAGCGGCCCCTTTTTCCATTGAAACTCCAATGACACCGATATCTGGATTAGTATTTTTCATAACTAACCCAATTCCTGAAAGTAGTCCACCTCCAGATAATCCACCAATGACACAATTGATCGAAGGAAGATCCTCAAGAATCTCAAGTGCAATCGTTCCTTGGCCAGCGATTACATGTGGATGGTCAAAAGGAGGTATAACAGTAAGTCCTTGTTCTTTTTCTAATTGATAACAACGTTGTTCAGCATCGTCTTGCCCGTTGCCAAATATTTCAAGTTCAGCATCTAAAGATTTAATAGCATCTATCTTGGCTTTTGGAACATGTTCCGAAACGCAAATACGGGATCTAATGCCTAATTTTTTTGCAGCTAAAGCTACAGCAAAACCATGATTTCCAGTTGAAAAAGTAGTGACACCAATTGATTTTTCTTCGTCGGTTAATTGATAAATTGCGTTGACAGCACCTCTAAATTTAAAAGCGCCACTTTCATGAAGATGTTCATACTTTAAATATATTTCTGCTCCAAATTGCTTTGAAATTGCTTTTGAATAGATTAGAGGAGTCTTTTTAACTACAGAGGAAATTAGACGTTTTGCTTCCCAAACATTTTGAACTGTAATGTTAGAATTTGTCGTTTTAATTTTTGAAGTAGGTATCGAAATGGTCATCTATGAAACTCCCTTCGAATTAATATGTAACATATTCTAACACATAATAATTTATAATTTTACAAAAAATGAAATAAAAGATAAAAATAATTTTAAAAATAAACATATATCAAAATTGTCTAATAATTTCATACAAGTTGACAGATTGTTTTTGGTGTTCAAGAAACTCTATAATTCTATCTAATAAATCATAAAGTTTTATAGTGATTTGTCATAACAAAGGAGGCTTGTGAAATGGCAGTTTTTGAAGTTTCTGAATATAAGGAAAGATTGAAAAAGACAAAAAAGAAGATGGCAGAAAAGGGGATAAATGTTCTACTAGTAACCGATCCAGCTAATATGAATTATTTGGCAGGTTATGATGGTTGGTCTTTTTATGTTCATCAATTGCTAATTGTCTTATTAGATGAGGAAGAACCATTTTGGATTGGTCGTAATCAAGATGCAAACGGTGCGAGAGTTACAACTTGGTTAGGAGAAAACCACATTATTGGTTACCCAGATCATTACGTTCAATCGACAGAAAGACATCCTATGGACTTTGTTTGCGATATTTTAAAAGAAATTGGTCAAACGAATGGGACTGTCGGTGTCGAAATGGATACTTATTATTTTACCGCAAAATGCTTCACACAATTACAAATTGGACTTCCTCAAGCCTCATTTGTTGATGCCACATCATTAGTAAACTATGTAAGACTTATTAAATCAGATCAAGAAATTGAATATATAAGAAGAGCTGCTAGAATCGTTGAAAGTGCAATGAAAACAGGGATTGATGCTATTGAAGAGGGCGTAAGAGAATGTGATGTTGTTGCTAAAATCATGCATGCACAAATTAGTGGGACAGTAGAGTTCGGTGGTGATTACCCTGCTATTATGCCGCTTTTACCTTCGGGTGAAAGAACATCAACTCCTCATTTGACATGGACTGATGAAAAATATCAATCTGGTATTCCCGTTATTTTAGAATTAGCAGGATGTTACAACCGATATCATTCACCGTTATCAAGAACTCTATTTATCGGCGAACCAGATCCAAAAGTAAAATACTTAGCGGATGTAGTTGTAGAAGGTTTAAATGCAACACTTGATGCAATCAAGCCTGGTATAACTTGTGAAGAGGTTGAGGCCGTATGGAGAAAAACAATTGCGAAGAGTGGATTTGAAAAGGAATCCCGTATTGGTTATTCAATGGGCTTAAACTACCCACCAGATTGGGGCGAGCACACTGCGAGTTTAAGACCTGGGGATAAAACAGTTTTACAACCAAATATGACATTCCATTGTATACCGGGAATTTGGCTTGACAATTATGGGGTAGAACTAAGTGAATCTTTCCGTGTAACAGAGAGTGGTATTGAAGTTTTCGCAAACTTCCCTCGCCAGTTATTTGTCAAAAACTCGACGAAAGTGTATTAAAGGGTGGGTTTCAATGAACATATTTCATGAAGAAGAAATTCGAAACTTTGTCAAAGTAAATTCAAAAGCAATTGAGATTGTTGAAGATGGATTTTCGGCACTTGCGAAAGGAAATGTTACTTTACCGCCAATCATGAGAGTCGATTTACCAGAACATCACGGTGAAGTGGATGTTAAAACTGCCTATATAAAAGGGCTAGATTCATTTGCGATTAAAATTTCTTCAGGATTTTTTAATAATCCTTCACTTGGTTTACCTAGTTTGAGTGGAATGATGATTTTGTTCCAGACAAGGACTGGATTAACTGAATCAATTTTACTCGATAACGGTTACCTAACAGATGTACGAACTGCAGCAGCTGGTGCGGTCGCAGCTAAATATTTGGCAAAAAGCCAAGTGAAATGTGTAGGTGTTATTGGTACTGGCGTACAAGCGCGTTATCAAATTGAAGCACTATCCTATGTGCGAGATTTTAGAACTATTTACGTTTATGGGCGAAATGAAGAATCTGTACAAAGTTACGCAAAAGATATGGAATTGAAGTTAGGAAAAAAAGTAATCGTAGCCAAAAGTGTAGAAGAGGTAGTGAAGGAAAGTGAGATTGTAATCACGACAACACCATCTACAGAACCACTTATTAAGGCTGAGTGGTTACATCCTGGACTTCATATTACAGCAATGGGTTCGGATGCAGAGCATAAACAAGAACTAGATTCATCTATTTTTAAGCAAGCAGATATTGTAGTTTGTGATGTAAAGGAGCAATGCTTCCGATTAGGCGAACTTCATCATGCACTTGAACAAAATATTTTAAGTGTTGAAGATTCAACAATTTTAGAAATTGGTGAGCTTACAGCGGGACTGAAAAAAGGTCGTCAAAATGATCAACAAATTACAGTATGCGATTTAACTGGAACTGGTGTACAAGATACAGTGATTGCGAGATTTGCAAATAGTCAATTAGTTGAATATAAAAAATTACAAGTTTAACGGAGGGGTAAAGATGACAAAGGAAAATGTAAATATTGGGACAAAAGCAGTTTGGGCTGGAGAAAAGGAAGTATTAGTACACGGTGCAACACAAGTACCTGTTGTTGTAAGTGTTGCTTATAACTATGATGATATGGATGAATGGTATGAAGTAGCTACAGGTAAAAAGAAGGGTCATATTTACGGAAGAAATACAAATCCAACAGTTCAAGCGTTTGAAGATAAAGTGAAAATTTTAGAAGGTGCAGAGGCTGCAACAAGTTTCTCAACGGGTATGGCAGCAATTAGTAACACACTTTATACATTCCTGAGACCTGGGGACCGAATCGTTTCAATCAAAGATACTTATGGTGGTACAAACAAAATTTTTACTGAATTTTTACCACAACTAAACATTGAAGTAGCTTTATGTGAAACAGGAAATCACGAAGCGATTGAAAAAGAACTTGAAAAAGGTTGCAAAATTCTTTATTTGGAAACACCAACAAACCCAACAGTTAAAATTACTGATATTGAAAGAATGGCAAGAAAAGGTAAAGAAGCAGGAGCAATCGTCGTAGTTGATAATACATTTGCTACACCAATCAATCAAAATCCACTTGAACTTGGAGCAGATCTTGTGTTACATAGTGCTACGAAATTTTTAGGTGGTCATGCAGATGCTCTTGGTGGTGTCGTTTGTGGAGCTAAAGAGTTGATTGAACCAATTTACCATTACCGTGAAATTAATGGGGCAACGTTGGACCCGTGGGCAGCATATCAACTATTACGTGGAATGAAAACATTAAAATTACGTGTTGAGCAACAACAAAAAAATGCATTGGCTATTGCGCAATTCTTAGAACAAGAAGAGTTAGTAGAAGCAGTTTATTATCCAGGGTTAGAGTCACATATCAATCATGATATCGCTAAGAAACAAATGAAAGGCTTTGGTGGTATGCTAAGCTTTGCTGTAAAAGGCGGTATGGATGCTGTAAGAATTTTATTACCAAATCTTCAATATGCTAATCGTGCTGCAAATTTAGGTGCAGTAGAGACAACTTATGGTCCTGCTAGAACAACAAGCCATGTTGAATGTACACCAGAAGAACGAGCTGCAGTAGGTATTCCAGAAGGGTTAGTTCGAATTTCAGCAGGTATTGAAGATACAGCAGACTTAATTCAAGATCTTCAACAAGCATTTGCGATCTTAAAAGAGCAAACTGTGCTTGTCGGAAAATAACACGGGAAAGGGCAACTATCCCTTTTTAACAAATATGGATGCTCTTCCTATCATATAAAGACATCTCATTCATTTTCCTCTAAAATATGGCGTCATGTATGCATATAGGCATGACGCTCATATTTCAATTGACTGTAGTAGCAACAATACTAAGCAAATTTTGGAATACAACTAATATTCATGAGATCTCCACACAATATTTTAAATAAACGGTTTTACAAAAATTTTGCATTAAGAAGTGGTATTACCGCAAAAAAGAAAAAAATATCCTCATTTAAGGAAGTGAATAGAAGTATGGTACATCGCATAGCACTATTGGGTTTTGGTGTTGTTGGTCAAGGATTCGCAGAAATTGTACAACAGAAATATGGCTTTCTTAAGGAACAGTATGGATTAGATATTTCTATTGTAGCAGTAAGCGATATGATGAAGGGATCTATCTATCATCCAGAGGGACTTTCAATTGAAGAATTATTAAGATGCATTAAAGAAAATGGGAATTTTGATAATTATCCACACCAAATCGGTTTAGTCCGTGGGCTAAACAGTTTTGAAACTATAAAACAATCGAATGCAGAGACGATTGTAGAGGTTACTTTTACAGACATACAAACAGGTCAACCTGCAATCGATCATTGTAAATGTGCTTTTGAACATGGTAAAAATGTCATTATGAGTAATAAAGGTCCTGTCGCATTGGCTTATGGTGAATTAAAGGCTTTGGCTGAAAAACAACATGTCCAATGGGGGTATGAAGGTTCTGTAATGAGTGGTACACCCGCCTTAAGAATGCCTGAAACATCTCTAGCAGGTAACAATATAACGGAAATTCAAGGTATTTTAAATGGAACAACGAATTATATGCTCACTCGAATGGAAGAAGGATTATCCTACGAAGAAGCTTTAAAAGAAGCACAAAAATTAGGATATGCAGAAGCAAATCCAACAAGTGACGTTGAAGGATTTGATGCACTATACAAAATTGTCATCTTATCAAATGTCATACTTAAACATCCTTTGACAATTACAGACGTAGAACGAGTGGGTATTTCTCATTTAACAAGTGAGGATATTGAAATGGCAAAAGCTGAGGGGAAAAAGTGGAAGCTGATTGCGAAACTTAAAAAAGAGGGAGATCGCGTGATTGCTTCTGTAAAACCAGAGATGGTTTCCTTGTATCATCCATTAGCTAATATTACTGGAGCGACAAATGCGATTACGTATCTATGCGATTTAGCTGGTCCCATTACGCTAATCGGCGCAGGTGCTGGAAAAGTAGAAACTGGTTTCTCTATTTTAATTGATTTAATTAATATCGATCTTCGAAAATCACTAGCTTCAGTTGAAGTATCCCAATCCTATTAGTGATGAGAACATAATAAGTTATTTTAGTTCGGTTACTGTGGTGTAGGTTAAACAATCTGGAATTTGTAGAGAGAGAGAAAAAACTTTTTCCATATAAGAGTTGATGAACCTATAGTTGTATGTTTCTAGTTTAACTAAAATTTTCTGTAAATTCAGAAAAATGTGATAGGTATATTTTTTATAGTTTTTGATAATTGTAAAACAGAATTTTTAGCTATCAAATATTGAAATTGAAAACATATAATAGGGGGTTTTTAAATGAAAAAAGGCTTGTTTACTATATTGATAGGTTTGATGTTACTTGTTCTAGCAGCTTGTGGTGGATCTGAAGGAACTACTGAAACATCTGCTGATCCTGCGAAAAGTAAATTGGAACAGTTACAACAATCGGGTACTGTGAAAATTGGGTTCGCCAATGAAAAACCTTATGCCTATGAAGAAAACGGTGAACTAAAAGGTGCGAATGTAGACATCGCAAAAGCTGTGTTTAAAGAATTAGGAATTGAAAATGTTGATGCACAATTAGCTGACTTCAGTCAACTAATTCCAGGTGTACAAGCAGGTCAGTTTGATGTAATTACAGCAGGGATGGCCATTAAGCCAGATCGTTGTGAACGTGTATTATTTAGTGAGCCTGAAATGAAATATGGAGAAGGATTAATAACAGCTGCTAATAATCCTAACAATATTCAAAGTTATAAAGATATTGCTTCAAACCCAGATTTAAAAGTAGTCGTAATGGAAGGTACAACTGAGATTGGCTTTTTACAAGAAGAAGGGGTAAGTCCAGATCAAATTATGACAGCTCCAGATATTCCAGCAACTTTCTCTGCAATTCAAGCTGGACGTGCAGATGCTACAACTGGTACTGAAATGACAGTAAAGATGGCCTTAGAGTCTGCAGCTACAGATGCTTTGGAGTTTGTTGAAACTTTTGAACAACCAGATGTAGAAGGGGTTCCAAGTTACGGTGCAGCAGCATTTAATTTAAAAGATGAAGAATTACGTAATGCGTACAATGAAAAGTTACAAGAATTAAAAGAGAATGGAACAATTGCTCAACTACTAGAAAAAAACGGATTTAGTGAGATTAGTAATATGGTAGAGGTAGGCAAAATTACAACAGAACAAATTTGTGGGGGACAAAACTAATCTACCACTGCATGAGAATAGGGGCTAGCTATCAACAGATGCATCAGCTCCTATTTTTTTATAAGTGATGATATTTGAGAATAGTTTAATCAGTTAAGAAGAGTGTTTAGGAAGCAAAATATTTGTTCATATAACTTTGACGAAAGGAATGATGTCATATTAGCGCAGTTACGGAAATTTTACCTCAACTTTTACGTGGTCTTGGGATTACAATTTCTGTTTTATTAGCGTCCGCAATTATTGCATACGTAATGGCATTTATTGCAGGATTATCAAGAGTTTCTCAAAATGTAATTTTACAAAAAATAACTGCAGTATATGTTGAAATATTCCGTGGTACGTCTTTAATCGTTCAACTTTTCTGGTTATATTATGCCATCCCTATGCTTTTCGGAATACAACTGGGCTCAAACTGGTGGACTGGCGTAATAGCGATTGGTTTAAACTACGGAGCATATCTATCAGAAGTAGTACGTGGATCTATCCTAGCAGTCGATAAAGGTCAAACTGAAGCTAGTATCGCGTTAAATATGTCTAGTTTTCAAAGAATGAGGCTAATCATTTTACCTCAGGCTGTTCGAATGATGTTACCTGAGTTCGGAAACTATTCTATTCAAATGTTAAAAGCAACTTCACTAGTTTCATTGATTGGTATGAGAGATATTTTATACTACGGGGATATTATGCGGAGTACGAACCTATCTCAAGCCCCATTAATTTATGTGTTTGTACTATTAGTATACTTTGTACTCGCATTACCATTAATTTGGTTGACAAGAAAAGGGGAAGCAAACTCTAAGAAGGGGGTGGCTAGTTAATGAGTAATAACTGGAAATGGGAAACGTTCTTTGAGGCCATGCCAATAGTTTTAAAAGGATTAGGAATTACGATTGGTTTAACCTTTGCATGTTTCGGATTTGCTTTAATTTTTGGTTTTGTCTGGACGTTCATTAGAAGAATACCATTTTCCCCCATTCGTTGGTTTGTAACTTGGGTGATGGAGTTTATTCGTTCAACTCCTCCTTTAGTACAATTATTTTTTGTCTACTATGCATTGCCAATGGTACCCGTAATCGGTGTAACACTCGATCCGTTTACTTGTGCAGTCTTAGGAATCGGAATTCATTATAGTACTTATATCGGGGAAATTTATCGCTCTGGTATTGACAGTGTAGATAAAGGTCAATGGGAAGCTTCTACTGCATTAAACTTTTCTACCCTTGATAAGTGGAAGAAAATTATTTTACCACAAGCCCTTCCACCGACAATACCAATGCTAGGGAACTATTTCATAATCATGTTCAAGGAAGTTCCTTTAGCTTCAACAATTGGTGTTGGCGGAATAATGTTTATGGCCAATTCTTACGGTGCGCTTAACTTTGCATATCTAGAACCGTTAACGATTGTCGGCATTATCTTCTTATTGTTAAGTTATCCGTCATCGATTCTCATCAATAGGTTAGAAGTGAAGCTAAATACTAGGTTTGATAAAAATGATTTAATCGGGAAAAGTCCAAAGAAACGTTTTTTCTTATCTAAAAATTTAGAGGGAAGTGATCGTATTGTCTAAAACAATTGTTACAGAGATAGAGAAAATCAATAAAAGTACTGAACCGATTGTAAAATATCAAAATGTAACGAAATCATATGGTGATTTCCATGTTTTAAAAGGCATTAATTTAGATATTCATCCAGGAGAAAAAATTGCTGTAATTGGTCCAAGTGGTTCTGGAAAAACAACGATTATCCGTATGTTAATGACACTTGAAGAACCTACCTCTGGGGACATCATTGTAAATGGAACGAATTTATGGAAGATGGAAAAAAGTGGGTCAATGATTAGAGCAAATGAAAAACATTTAAGGGAAGTGCGTGGAGACATCGGAATGGTGTTCCAACATTTTAACCTTTTCCCACACATGACCATCTTGGAAAATTGTATGTCTGCTCCGATTCATGTTAAAAAAGAGAATAAAGATGAAGTTCGTGAACGGTCAGTACAAATGCTTGGAAGAGTAGGGCTAGGCGATAAACTTGACTTTTACCCTTCACAATTATCAGGAGGACAAAAACAACGTGTTGCCATGGCTCGTGCATTGGTAATGCGTCCGAAGATTATGTTATTTGATGAAGTAACTTCTGCCCTTGACCCTGAATTGGTAGGTGAAGTACTTGAAGTAATTCGAGATATTGCTCAAAATGATGATATGGCAATGGTACTTGTCACACATGAAATGGATTTCGCTTTAGATATTGCGGATAAGGTTCTTTTCCTTGATCAAGGTGTTATTGCTGAACAAGGAACGGCAACTGAAGTATTAGAACATTCAACAAATGAACGTTTACAAAATTTCTTGCGAAGATTTAGAAAAGTTTAGTTGTGTAATATTATGAAATTAAATACAAAAGAAAAGAAACGAGTAGATTATGACATCTATTCGTTTCTTTATGATTATTTAACGTTTATTGATTAATATACGCGGTCACCGTTAAAGATTGAGTTTTTAACGATCACATAGTCTACAGTACGAATTGCATCAAGTTTAGTACCACCAGCGTAAGAAATAGATGATTGTAAATCTTGTTCCATCTCAGTTAAAGTGGCCATTAATGAACCTTTATGCTCTACATACATTTTTTTACCTTCAACGTTTTTCTTCTCGCCTTTTTGGTATTCTGATGCAGAACCAAAGTATTCTTTAAATACTTTACCGTCTTTTGTAATCGTTTGTCCTGGAGACTCTTCATGACCTGCAAATAATGAGCCAATCATAACCATTGATGCCCCAAAGCGAACTGATTTTGCGATATCACCATGTGTACGAATACCGCCGTCTGCGATGATTGGTTTTGTTGCAGCTTTTGCACACCAACGTAGAGCAGCTAATTGCCATCCACCAGTACCAAATCCTGTTTTAATTTTAGTTATACATACTTTACCTGGACCAATCCCAACTTTCGTTGCATCTGCGCCAGCGTTCTCTAATTCACGCACAGCTTCTGGAGTACCAACATTTCCAGCAATGACAAAAGTTTGTGGTAAATGTGTTTTAATATGTTTAATCATATTAATTACAGCATTTGAATGTCCGTGAGCAATATCAATCGTAATGAATTCAGGAATTAGATCTTCGATAGCTAATTGTTCAATAAATGTGTATTCTTCAGGCTTAACCCCAACACTGATCGAAGCAATTAATTTACGTGAATGCATATCTTTAATAAATTCTGCACGAGATTCAGGATTAAAACGGTGCATAATATAAAAGTAACCGTTTTCAGCAAGCTTAATAGCAATTGATTCATCGATAATAGTCTGCATATTTGCAGGTACTACAGGTAATTTAAATTTATGCCCACCAAACGTTATAGTTGTGTCACATTCAGAACGACTGTTTACTATACATTTATTTGGAATTAATTGAATATCTTCGTAATCAAATACATTATCCATAAAAGCACCTCTTAAATACGAATATTTTTTTATTTTTTATGCGAATTGTTCGCCCTTTGGTAATTTAACCTATTTGAAACGTGATGTAAAGCTTTTATTTAAACTTTTTAAAATTCCTTAACAATAGTATGGCAAATTTACGCTACATTCATAAAAGTTTTAGGATTTCATTCAAATAAGGTAACATTTATATATAGGATTATTGGTGTAAGGAAAATCGTTTCTATTGTGGCTGTTATTTTGTTGTAAGTTGAGGCGAGTTAATTGTAAATCCAGTTAAAATGAGGTGCACTTATGTATTTAAAAACTGTTCGATATTTAAAAGAAAATATTCCAGATGAATTTACATATCCATTCAGTATTCCATCTTTGTCTACTCTTGATGAAATACAATTACCAACGAACATTACATTCTTCGTCGGAGAAAATGGTTCTGGAAAATCTACACTATTAGAAGCAATCGCTGACTTATGTGAGTTTAATACGGCAGGTGGTGGTCGTCAACACTTATATGACGTACATAAATCAGATTCAGCATTATCCGATTACATAAGGTTATCTTGGAAGCGTAAAATATCTAGAGGATTCTTTTTGCGTGCAGAAACATTTTATCAATTTGCTAGTCATATTGATTTGATGGACGAACCTGAAGGGATTAAGTATGCATCATATGGTGGGAAATCACTTCATCAGCAGTCTCATGGGGAATCTTTTTTATCATTATTTCAAAATGCCTTTGGTAAAAAATCACTCTATTTATTAGATGAGCCTGAAGCTGCACTTTCTCCTGTTCGTCAACTTAGTCTCATGAAGATTATGAAAGATTTAGAAGAAGAAGCACAATTTATTATAGCAACACACTCCCCAATACTTTTAGGTTATCCAGATGCAACAATATATAGTTTTGACGATGGGAAAATTGAAGCTGTTCGTTATGAAGATACTACAAATTATATTGTAACTAAAAGTTTTCTAAATGCTCCAGATAGAATGTTAGACGAACTTTTTAAAGAAGAAGAATAAGGCGTAACAAAACTTCTTGGCATATAAAAATTCATTCATCTCATATTAACAAAAAGGAGATGATAAAATGCCTAGAAATAATGAAAATCAACATGTTGAAGCAACCCCACATTTTGATGGAAAAAGAGAATCAATCATTAATGACGCAACTGCTTCTGCCGGGGAAGGAATTGGCATTACATTTACTAAAAGAATGGAATTCGCGCTAGATCCTAACCCTTATAACGCTGAATTAAAAGAAAATGAGGATTTTAAAAAATTGAAAAAAATAATGGGTGGCGAAAAGAAAGAGTAGCGCGGAAGTTTAACTTAAGATACCCTTTAATAAATATTTTAGAAATCCCTTACAATTTTTAACTAGTCACGGCATTTGCACATACCACTCCATCCAAACATGCATAAAATGTGATGGAAAGGGGGATTCGTATGCCGTGGCAATACAAATTAAGCTACTTAATGGGTCAACCTATTGGTATATCATTCATAAATGGGCAAGGCACTTCAGGCGTTCTATGTAAAGAATTCGATGGTAAAATTCAAATAATTGAGTACTTATATAATACACAATTTGCAATAAAACAATATGATAAAGAAATTATTCAAGATATCCATGGTTTTCCTTCATGCCAAAAACAGCCTCGCCTTCATTAACAACGAATATATTAAAGATAAAGATATTACAGTTTTGAAGAGTAGACTCATACTTTTTATTTTATATCATCAGGAAGTGTCTCAGAAACTCAAATAGGGTTTTTGAGGCATTTTTTTATGTCATTAGTAAAACACTAAATTTCAATCATGTAAGGGCTTTTTTTATTAAATATTTATCAACTTTTATCATATGCAAAATATTTTTAAAATATTAGTCATTATTTGAAAATTTTGAGAATAAACTTTATTGATAGAAAATCTCTATCAAACTATTTTATGAATTTACTTTCGAAAATAGAATAATATTCCACGCGTTTATTACAAAATTAATTGTTTTAGCAGGGGGGTAAAAAATGAAGCCATTAAAAATAGCTGTTATTCCAGGAGATGGAATTGGAATCGAAGTAATGGATGAAGCATTAAAAGTAATCGAAGTGCTAAAAACACTTGACCCGAATTTACAAATTGAAAACACAGTCTTTCCTTGGAATTCAGAATACTACTTAACACATGGTGAAATGATGCCAAAAGATGGTCTTACAACTTTACAACAATATGACGCCATTTTATTTGGAGCAATAGGGGACAAGCGTGTTCCGGATGAAGTAACCATTTGGGAATTAATCATGCCAATTCGTAAGCAGTTTCAACAATACGTTAACTTCCGTCCGGTTAAATCTTTACCAGGAATAGCTTCACCTCTTTCGAGAAGAAAGAATATTGACTTTGTTATTTATAGAGAGAATGCAGAAGGCGAATATTCCAATAGTGGTGGCAGAATGTTTAATGGTGAACAACGTGAATTAGCTGTACAAAATACAGTTATGACACGTACTGGGATTGAAAGCTTAGTTCGAGCTGCTTGTGAATATGCAGTAGAGCATTCGAAAACAAAGATAACGAGCGCCACAAAGTCGAATGTTATTTTTCATTCGATGAAATTATGGGATGAGCATACAAGTGCCATCGTGAACAATGAGTATCCACAATTATCTCTTGAATCCTACTATATTGATGCATTAGTTGCATATTTCGTAGAACGTCCAGAATCCTTTGAGGTTGTTGTCGCATCAAATTTATTTGGTGATATTTTATCGGATTTAGGTTCAGCACTTGTTGGTGGTTTAGGTTTATCACCATCAGCCAATATCAACCCTGAAGGCCAATATCCATCTATGTTCGAACCTGTACATGGTTCTGCACCTGATATTGCTGGAAAAGGGATTGCAAATCCAATTGCGCAAATCTGGTCATTAGCCTTAATGCTTGATCATTTAGGGCGAAAAGACTTAGCGAAAATTATTGTAGATTCCATTGTTCTAGTATTACAGAAAGGCGATGTTAAAACAGCTGATATTGGTGGGACGTCTTCAACGAAACAAATGGGTGAAGCCATTTGTGAACAAATGAAAAAACTTGTATCAAATGGAATGGAGAGATCGCATGAAATTGTTTGACAATAAAATCATTATCGTCACTGGAGCAGCCGGTGGAATGGGTAAAGCAATTGTCCAGGAGCTACTAAATGAGGACGCAACTGTTATTGCTCTAGATTTATCGACGAAAAACCTTGAAGACATCCAACACGAAAGATTACTAACATATGAGACAAATGTATTAGCTGAGGAAAATATTCAAAAAATCGTTTCAGAAGTTTATGAGAATTACGGAAAGATTGACGGTTTGGTAAATGCATTAGGCATTGCGCAAGCTGCTACGCCAGTAGAAGAAGTTACATTAGAAGAATGGGATCGATTACTAAATGTGAATGTAAAAAGTTTATTCATTACAAGTAGAGCAGTTGTACCGTTTATGAAGCAACAAAAGAAAGGCTCTATTATTACGATCGCGTCCATTTCAGCAGTAAGACCACGTCCAGGCTTACAAACTTATATTGCGTCTAAAGGGGCAGCAGAGAGCTTTACTAGAGGGCTAGCGATTGAATTAGCAGAACACGGAATTCGAGTAAATACCATTCATCCAGGACCAGCTGATACAACTATGCTAGGTAAATTCACTTCTAATGGTGGAGATATCGAGCAAACAAAAGAGGAGATATTCCGTAAAAGTGTACCATTAGGAAGATTGATTGTCCCTCAAGATATTGCTAATGCCGTAAGTTTCCTATTATCTGATAAAGCAGAAATTATTACTGGTTCAACACTTAATGTTGATGGAGGTAGAGGATTGTGATTGATGTAACAGTTATAAAAAGAATTCCGATGTTAATTGATGGAAGATGGGTTGGGGATGACCATGATGAGTGGTTACCAGTAAACAATCCCTCAACTGGTGAAAAATTGACAGAGATTGTGAATGGGACAAAAGAGCATGTCGATTTAGCTGTAAAGGCTGCTCGAAAAGCTTTTGAAAGTGATGAGTGGAGAGCCATTAAGCCATTCGAAAGAGGACAATTGTTAATTGAATTGGCAGCCTATATTCGAGAACATGCGGAAGAATGGAGTTTACTAGAATGTCAAGATGTTGGCAAACCTCTTTCTCAAGCTAAAGCTGATATTGAGGCGGCTGCGCGCTATTTCGAGTTCTATGGTGGAGCGGCAGATAAAGTAATGGGAGACACAATTCCAATTGAAGATGGGTTGTTAAATGCAACTGTACTTGAACCAGTCGGAATAACGGCTCACATAGTTCCTTGGAATTATCCGATTCAAATTACATCTAGAAGTGTAGCAGCTGCAATTGCAACTGGTAATGCAGTAATTGTGAAAAGTGCTGAGGATACGCCGATGACGACTCAAAAAATAGCAGAATGGTTTAATAATAGTCGTTTACCAAAAGGTATCTTCCAACACATTACAGGTTTAGGGAGTGTTGTAGGGGCTGCATTATCAAGTCATCCTGACATTAACCATATTACTTTCACCGGATCAGTCGGAACAGGTATTAATGTCATGCAATCAGCGGCAAAAAATGTGGTACCAGTGACACTAGAGCTAGGTGGTAAGTCACCAAACATTGTCTTTGCCGATGCAAATCTAGAGGATGCAGTTCAAGGAGTATTGAATTCAATTATTCAAAATGCAGGACAAACTTGTTCTGCAGGTGCAAGACTCCTTGTTGAGAGTTCTATCAAAGATGAATTTTTATCGAAGTTAGTGGAGCGATTCAAACAAATTAAAGTAGGACCTGGTCACTTAGATTACGACATGGGCCCTATATTAAATGAAAAACAATTCACACAGATCATGAATAAGTTGAAAGTTGCTTCTAAAAAGGGGCAAATTTTATGTGGTGGTAAACGTGCAAACATTGAAGGTTACGAAAATGGATACTATCTAGAACCGACAATTGTAGATGGCTTATCGGTTGACGATGATTTAGCTCAACAAGAAGTATTCGGTCCTGTTTTAACTGTATTAAATTTTGATTCAGTAGACGAAGCAATACAGTTAGCAAATAGTACAGAATACGGCCTTGTATCAGGGATATGGACAAAAGATATAGATGTTGCTCATTTCGTTGCAAGCCGTATGCGATCAGGACAAGTGTTTATTAATAGTTATGGTGCTGCTGGTGGAATTCAAATGCCGTTTGGCGGATATAAAAAGAGTGGAATCGGAAGAGAAAAAGGCTTTATTGCTTTAAGAAGCTATACGCAAGTAAAAAATATCGCCATTAAATTTAAGCAGTATTAAAATTTCGAAGTTGAACAGTGTCTAGCTGCGCGGGCTAGCTGCTCGGGACACTTCGGCTCCTCCTACGAAGGCCAAAACCACCTTCTTCTCGGAGTCTCCGAAGTACATGGATGTACGAGTGCCGACAATGCCATACGATGTGGCGTTTTTGTCGGCCAGTGCCTGGGGCTCACACGATGTGAGTCATGTCTGCGATGCCACACGACGTGGCGTTTTCGCAGACGCGAGCTTAAGAGCCCGCTCCGCTTTTCTTATTGGAGGTGATTGGATGCATGCTTCACAAGTAGAAAAAAATGAAGAAACGACCTTGCAAAAAGAAGTTTTGCTCGAAGTAGAAGATCTTCGAATATACTTCGAGCTTGGTAGACAAAAGGTTGCAAAAGCTGTTGATGGTGTTAGTTTTACAATCCATAAAGGAGAAACAGTCGCATTAGTAGGTGAATCAGGAAGTGGAAAAAGTATTACATCGTTATCCATTATGCGACTAGTTCCAATGCCTCCTGGAAAACTTGTTAGTGGGTCAGTTAAGTTAAATGATCGAGAAATACTAACACTTCCAGAAAAAAAGATGAGGGAAGTGAGAGGGAATGAAATCGGCATGATCTTCCAAGAGCCGATGACTTCCCTTGATCCTGTATTTACGATTGGTAATCAAATTATGGAATCGCTTCTTCATCATCAGGGATTAAAACGTAAAGAAGCAAAAAACAAGGCTATTGATTTATTAAAATTAGTTGGTATTGCGAATGCAGAAAAAGTAGTGGATGAATATCCGCATCAATTATCGGGTGGAATGAGACAGCGAGTCATGATTGCCATTGCAATGTCCAATAACCCGAAATTGTTGATTGCCGATGAACCAACAACTGCATTAGATGTAACGGTGCAAGCACAAATCCTTAAATTAATGTTGAAGATGAAGGAGGAATTTAACTCTTCTATTCTGTTAATCACACACGATATGGGAGTTGTGGCAGAAACAGCAGACCGTGTACTTGTGATGTATGGTGGACAAATTGTAGAAGAGGCGGCAGTAAAAGAATTATTCCTTAACCCGAAGCATCCATACACAAAAGCTCTACTAAAAACAATGCCAAGCCTAGACCAAAACGTAGATCGCCTGCCTTCTATTCCAGGAAGTGTTCCCCCTGCACATAGTTTTCCACAAGGGTGTCGCTTTGCGGAGCGTTGCGAATTTGCCTTTGATCAGTGCAAACAACAATTGCCTGAGTTGATAAATGTGACAGATGCTCATAAAGCTCGTTGCCATCTTTATTCCGGGTTTGGAGGTGGTTCCATTGTCTAATAAGGAGGTTTTGTTGGAAATTAAAAATCTTAAGACTTATTTTCCAACGAGAGGTTCAAAGATTGGAAAAAAGAACTACCTTAAAGCAGTGGATGATGTATCGCTAACCATTTATAAAGGTGAAACATTAGGGATCGTAGGTGAGTCTGGTTCAGGGAAATCTACGCTAGGTCGTACCATTCTTCAATTAGTGAAACCAACAGAAGGCTCAATTATATTTGAAGACAATCATTTAGAAAATTTATCTGGGCAAACACTTCAATCTTTCCGAAATCAAATGCAAATGGTGTTCCAGGATCCATTTGGTTCCTTAAACCCGCGAATGAAAATTGGAAATATAATTGAAGAGCCAATTAAACTCCAAATGAAATTATCTAGAGCTGAGAGAAAAAATAGAGTAAAAGAGTTAATTCAGAAAGTTGGATTATCTGAAGAGGCATTAAATAAGTACCCACATGAGTTCTCTGGTGGGCAACGACAGCGCATTGGAATTGCAAGAGCACTGTCCATTAATCCTAAATTTATCATTGCTGATGAACCAGTAAGTGCGCTTGACGTATCAATTCAATCTCAAGTTTTAAACTTAATGATGGATCTACAAGAAGAGTTTAACCTAACTTATTTATTTATTTCTCATGATTTAAGTGTTGTTAAACACATAAGTGATCGTGTAGCAGTTATGTATTTAGGTCGAATCGTTGAAATTGCAACGAAGGAGTCTTTATACGAAAATCCTTTGCATCCGTATACGAAGGCACTTCTATCAGCAATACCTGTTGTTAATTTTGAAGAAAAACGTGAGGAGATACCGATATCGGGTGAATTACCAAGTAATACGAATCCACCTGTAGGTTGTGCATTCCATACAAGGTGCCCATTTGCAATGGAAAAATGTAAAAACGAACGACCACTCCTTAAAGTAGTAAATCACAATCAACAAGTTGCTTGCTTCCTCCATGATTCAGAACATAAAGTAACTTCTGAAACTAGTGAAACAAAAAAAGAGTTAGTAGAAAGCTAGGAAGTGAAGAAGAGATGAAGTTTGATAATATTACAGATGTACCAGGAATTAAGGTTGGACATTGTGAGGATCCGGTTGCACTAACAGGGTGCTCGGTTCTGATAACAGAAGATGGTGCTGTTTGTGGTGTTGATGTACGTGGTTCTGCACCTGGAACAAGAGAAACAGACGCACTTGACCCAATTAACGCAGTTCAACAAGTGCATGCAATTTGCTTAACAGGTGGCAGTGCTTATGGTTTAGAAGCTGCTTCAGGCGTTATGAAATATTTAGAGGAAAAGAATATTGGACTTGATGTTGGAGTTGCAAAAGTTCCAATTGTTCCAAGCGCAGTCATTTTTGATTTAGTAGTAGGAAATCCATCTGTAAGGCCAGATATGAAAATGGGATATGAAGCTGCAAGCCGTGCTAAAAAAGGGGGATTTCCACAAGGAAATGTCGGTGTTGGTTGTGGAGCTTTAGTTGGGAAGATTCCAGGCTTAGAATTTGGTATGAAGGGTGGATTAGGTAGTTCATCTATTGAAGGAGTAAATGACTTAGTAGTAGGGGCAATTGTTGCTGTTAATGCTAGTGGGGATGTTCGTGACCCAAAAACAAATACAATTTTGGCGGGAGCAAGGAATCCACAAACAGGAGAAATGATTGATTGTATAGAGTTTATAAAGAATAATCAATCTTCCGTAGCCACAATTGGCACGAATACAACAATAGGAGCAGTAGCCATGAATGCAAAATTAACAAAAGCTGAAGCAAAGAAAATTGCAGGACTGGCGCAAAATGCATTGGCAAGGACGATTTATCCAGTACACACAATGTTTGATGGGGATACAATTTTTGTATTAGGTACTGGCACGAAAACATATCCAGTTGATTACTTAGGAACACTTGCAGCAGAAGTCATGGAAGCAGCAGTAATTCGTGCGGTAAAACATGCAGAAAAAGTTGGTAATATCGAGAGTTATTCTAGTATTCAAAATAAATAATCTAATAGGGGTGGGTTATATGTTTAAACGTAAATATTGGCTCGTTTTAGCTTTACTATTCGTTATGTTTATCATCAGTGCTTGTTCAGAAGAAGGAACAGAAACTAACACAGAAAATGAAGGGGAAAAAGAAACAGCAACAGCTACACCAGCAGGTCCACAGGAAATCCGTGTTCGTGTGAATGATGATCCAGACTTCTTAGATCCGCATCGTGCAACAGCTTCACTTTCTTTCCAACAAATATTAAATATGTTCGAAGGGTTATTTTTACCACAACCGGATGGTTCTTTAACAGAAGGTCTTGCTGAGAGCTATGAAGTGTCTGAAGACGGTTTAACTTATACATTCAAAATTCGCCAAGGTGTTAAATTCCATAACGGTGATCCTTTGACAACTGATGACGTAGTATATACATTTGAGCGACTAATGGGATTAAACGGTGGTGAAAAATTATCAAAGAACTTTGATAACGTCGCTTCCATTGATGCACCAGATGCTACGACATTTGTGATGACATTAAAAGAACCAAACTCTAATTTCCTTTATTCATTAACAGCATTACAATCAGCTATCTTGCCAAAAAGTAATGATGGTAAACATAATGAAAATCCAATTGGAACAGGTCCTTTTGCCTTTGCAAAATACTCTCCAGGTACAAATCTTGAGTTGAAGAAAAATGAAGAATACTGGCAAGAAGGTTTACCATATTTAGATAAAGTAACATTCGTCTACCAATCGGATGACCAAGCTGCAGTTATGAATCTATTAGCAGGTGAAGTTGATTTAACAGGGGTCCCTGGTCACCGAGTTGCAGAGGTTGAAGGTAGCTTTAACATTTCACATCAAAACAATAACTCTTCATTAATTATTACATTTAACGAAGAGAAAGAGCCTTTTAATAATCTAAAAGTACGTCAAGCGATCAACATGGCAATTAGTAAGCAAGATATAATTGATTCAATATTCTCAGGTTATGCAACACCACAAGGGTCAAATATGAGTCCGGCGATGGGTGATTACTATTTAGATGGGTTACAAGATGTTTATTCGTTTGATGTTGAAAAAGCAAAAAAATTATTAGCTGAAGCTGGTTATCCAGATGGTTTCAAAACGAAAATTACAGTTTCATCACACAACGATATGTATCCAAACATTGCACAAATCGCGGTTGAAAACCTAAAACAAATTGGCATTGATGTGGAAATTGAAACGGTAGAGTGGGGTATTTGGTTAGAGCGCGTATACTTCGGCCGTGATTATGAAATGACAACAATTGACTTAACGGGTAGACCATCTGCGTATGAAATATTAAATGACTATATTTCAACTAATGATAATGAAAACTTCTTTAGATTTAAAAATGATGAATATGACCAAGTAATGGCTGATGTTTTAAAAGAAACTGACCGTGAGAAACAAATTGAATACTATCAACGCGCACAAGAAATTTTAACTGAACAAGCTACAGCTGTTTACATTGCAGATTATGAAATCTTATGGGGTTCTAAGAAAAATATTACGGGGCTGAAAAGCTATCCATTCTGGTTCCATGATATGAAAGAAGTAAAATTTAACTAGTTAAAGGGATGGTTAAATGCTATATATCATTCGTCGACTCGTATTATTTATCGTCACAGTGGCGCTTGTATCGATTATAACGTTTGGAGTATTTCAAATATTACCAGGTGACCCAGTCAAAACAATGCTTGGGACAGAGGCGGATGAGGTGCAAATTGAAAGTTTGCGAAAAGAGCTTGGTTTAGACCGTCCATTACACGAACAATATATGGATTGGGTTCAAGGACTATTTACAGGTGATTTGGGGAATTCGATTCGATTCTCCATGCCTGTAAGTGATCTATTAATGGATCGTTTACCTGTAACCCTCTCTGTTGCAAGTCTTGCACTGGTGATTGTGTTGTTTGTTGCATTACCACTTGGAATATTTGTAGCGAAAAGACAAAACAAAATTAGTGATGTGTTGTTATCTTCTGCAACTCAGTTAGGAATGGCAATTCCATCTTTCTGGCTCGGGATGATACTAATTATTTATATTGGGATGAATTTTGATTTCTTCAAAATTAATGGATATGTTCCTTGGTCAGAAAGTATTGCAGGGGCGCTTAGTACGCTTGTTTTACCAGCTTTAACGATTGCAATTCCGCAGATTGCAGTAAAGTTTCGTTACGTGAGAACGTCTATTTTAGAACAAATGCAATTAGATTATGTTCGAACAATTCGAAGTAAAGGGTTACCTGAAAAAATTGTCATGTACAAACACATTTTAAAAAATTCGATGATTCCTATTCTAACAATTTTCGGGCTCATTACAGCAGAAGTGGTTGCTGGTACAATTATTGTAGAGCAAGTTTTTGCTTTACCAGGGGTAGGGCAATTACTGATTACATCCATTAGTTATCGTGATTTCCCGTTAGTTCAAGGAATTGTTATGTATATCACTGTGACAGTCGTATTTATTAACTTTGTGGTGGATATTTTATATTCAGTTATTGATCCACGAATTCGGTTACGTTAGGAGGCGTTGGGAATGAAACGATATGCAAAAAATATCAATCTTGTAGTTGGTTCTATCATAATATTTGGATTCTTTCTGATGATGATTGTCAGTTTCTTCTATACGCCATACGACGTAACCGCCATGGATATCCCAAACAAGCTAAAAGCACCGAACACTGAACATATTTTTGGGACAGATGAATTTGGTCGCGATATTTTCAGTAGAATTTTAGTTGGTAGTCAAACCGCCTTTGTTGTGGGGCTTTTGACGGTTATTATAGGTGTAGTATTTGGAGTAACTATTGGTGGAATCGCTGGGTTTATAGGAGGTTGGGTTGACGAACTGTTTATGCGTTTAATGGATGCGCTCATGGCATTCCCTGGGATTATTTTAGCATTAATGCTAGTTGCGGTATTTGGTCCAGGAATCGTTAACACGTCAATTGCACTTGGTATTATTGCAATTCCGAATATTGCACGTGTTGCGCGTAGTGGTTTTGTTCAACATAAAGAAGCAGAATATGTGATGGCGGCAAGGTTAATAGGCGTAAAGCCATTAAAAATTATGTTTAAACATATTTTACCGAATGTATCTTCTCAAATTATTGTGGCAGCGTCCATTGCATTTGCGATTGCGATGTTAGCAGAAGCTGCTTTAAGTTATTTAGGATTAGGGGTACAACCACCTGATCCTAGTTGGGGAAGAATGCTAAAAGATGCTCAAGCATATCTAATCGGTTCACCGTGGTACACGTACGCACCAGGTGGAGCAATCACCATCTTGGTACTAGGATTATATATGCTTAGCAATGCAATACGCGATATTATGGATCCTCGCTCTAAGGCTTAATGTATAATAATACGTTCATGAGAGCAATATGAAAATAGAAACAATCTCGTTAGGTTTTGGGTTGGTTAGCCCCTTTCGAGATTGTTTTTATTATGTAATTTAGAAATTGTGTTATCAAAACTAGATATAAAAAAACACACCGTTTGTGACGGTGTGCTGGTAATGAATTAATATTAATGATGTTGTTTAAAATCTTCTAGTACTTGTTGTTTTGTAACTTCATCCAAATTTTTTGAAAGATTTACAGTATTATTGAAGCGTTCAGTTAACTCTCTTTCACTTATAATGCCTCGTTCTTTCAGAATATTTACGAGTAAATCGAAAATAATATCATGTTTAATGTCCGAAGCAGTTTTTGCCATTTTAATGCGCCTCCAATGTTGTTGTTCCTCTTTTATTTTACTCCTCTGTTTTGTCGGGCATTGAGAATTAGACAAACTTAGCAAATCAATTTCGTGTGACGGAATATTTTCGATTAACCTAGCATGCTTATAAGATTCCTTATAAGCGTAAAGAGTTTTCTCATAATATTTTTAAGGTAATAAATTGATTTTCACTAAGAATCTTGTTGCCTTTGATTAAGATATTGTTTTTCTATTTTAAATAATTTGTAAATGTTACAAATATTACATTTTTATTCCAGTTTTATATCAAACTGTATAAATCTGTAAGACGGTGGCTAGAACTTAGTCGTACTCAAGTTAAGGAATTAAGAGATTAATTTATTGGGAGGACTAAGTTATGAAAATAAAAATGATAATAATGATTTTGTTTATAGCATTTTCTATGAGCTCAGTTGCAAGTGCCATGGAAGTAGGACCGGTTGCTACAGATACAGGTGAAGAAAATCATACTTATTTTATTGAAAGTGTGTTAGATGAATTATTTGATGATGTGTTATCTCGTGAGGTGATATTCTCCAATCTGTCATCTCCTCAAACTTATAAAGTAGAAACAGGTGATAATCTTTATCGTATTGCTTTAAAATATAATGTTTCTTTAAATACTCTTATGGAGTGGAATGATTTATCCGATTATACAATTCGACCTGGGGAAGAATTGATTGTTCGTAATGGTGAAGAGGTTAAAGGAGAAACAAAACGCAATATACCAGAACCAAAGGCGATTGTTGCATCGACAACACCTATTGCGCCCTCATCTTCTAAAGAAGTTGAAGAAGGGAACAATCAACCGACTGTGACTTTAAGTTCTGGTGAAGAACCAAATGGTAGAGAAATAATGGTAACTGCTACAGCCTATACTGCCTACTGTCCCGGCTGCTCTGGTACTACAGCATATGGGATTGATTTGCGGGCAAACCCAAATGAAAAAGTAATAGCGGTAGATCCGAATGTTATTCCGTTAGGTACAAAAGTTTGGGTGGAAGGGTATGGTGAAGCGATCGCAGGAGATACTGGTGGGGCAATCAAAGGCCATAGAATCGATGTATTTATTCCTTCTTATGACCAAGCTATTCAATGGGGTAGAAAACAAGTAAAGTTAAAAATACTAAATTAATGAAAGTTATTTATGGGTTGCGCTGCGTTTTAATATGTGGTGCACCCTTTTTGATTTTTTCTGTGTTTTTATTTTACTTTATTTTCAGTTGCATATGTCATGTAATGTAACATAAAATGTTTTCCAATCTATAACCTAGCATCTAAGTACGTTTATCTCCAACATTTTAATTGGGGATCAATTTTTGAATAATCAAGAATGTACTGGTAATATGCGGTGTTTTAAACTAATGTAATATTTTTTAACATGATTTTCAAAAAAGTCTGAAAACTATATTGACATCTGTTGAATATCAGTTACAATAAATTTAAAGTAATTCATGTTACATTTGCTAACATAATATAAATATATAATGTTACATGAAGAAAAGCTGAAAAGGGGAGAGTGTTAAAATGGAAGCAGTTGTTGTGCTGATGGATAACCTGTGGGTAGCGATTGGAGCAATTTTAGTATTCTTTATGATAGGTGGATTTATTTTACTCGAAGCAGGTTCCACAAGAATGAAAAATGCCGGCCATATTGCTGGTAAAACAATTTTTACAGCTGGAATTGGAACATTAGTGTTCTGGGCTGTGGGATATGGTTTTATTTATGGTGATGGGAACGCATTTATTGGTTTATCTAATTTCTTTTATGGAGATGCATCTCCAGCTGATGGAGGGTTAACTCCTGCAGTTGATTTTTCGTTCCAAGTTATGTTTGCAATTGTATCATTAACTATTGCGTTCGGTGGGTTTGCTGAACGTGCAAAATTATCAGTTTACGTGATCTTCGCAGTATTATTCTCCGCTTTTATTTATCCTGTAGTGGCTCATTGGATTTGGGGTGGAGGCTGGTTAGCAGAACACGGAAAACAAGACTTTGCAGGTTCAACAGTAGTTCACTTAACTGGGGCAATGGCTGCCTTAGCTGCAACTATAATCTTAAAACCTCGTATTGGTAAATATAATAAAGATGGTTCATCAAATAACTTAGCTGGTCATAACCAAGTTTATACTTCATTAGGGGTTCTAATTCTTTGGGTTGGATGGTTTGGATTCAATGGTGCTAGTACATTTGGAGTTGCTGATGGTTTCTTAGGTTTCGTTATTTTAAATACACAATTGGCTGCAGCGGCTGGTGCAATTGCTGCAATGTTTACAGCTTGGGCTGTAACAGGTAAAGCGGATGTTCCGACAACATTAAATGGTGCACTTGCTGGTCTAGTTGCCATAACAGCATCTTGTGGATTCGTAGCTCCTTGGGCTGCAGTAGTTATCGGTCTTGTTGGTGGTATAATGGTTGTGTTTAGTATGAAATTATTCGATAAAGCGAAACTGGATGATCCAATTGCAGCATTATCAGTTCATGGTACAGTAGGAGTTTGGGGTACACTTTCAAATGGTTTATTTGCTTTACCAGCTCTTTCAACGGATATTGAATGGGGGCAAGCGGGATTATTCTATGGTGGTGGCTTTGAACAACTAGGAGTGCAAGCATTAGGTGTTGTAGCATCAGGAGCTTACGCATTTGTCGTTGCATTCATCATCCTTAAAATTATGGATAAAGTTATGGGTGGCCTACGTGTAACAGAAGAAGAAGAAATCATGGGCTTAGACATAAGTGAACACGGTAGCTATGGTTATCCAGAACAAATGGCTTTAGAAGAAGTAAAAGTGTCAATGGCTGCTACAACAGAAGGTAAATATTCTACACGTTAGTCTACTAATATCAAAATTCAATTATAATGATAAACAAAAAGCCTCTATTTATTAGAGGCTTTTTACTTAATAAAAAGGAAGTGCCATTGTGAAAACTTATGAATCTATAAAGATATGGAAAGATGAGAACATTCCAAGTTTCCTGTCTGATTCTGTTTTAATAAATAATTTTCATGATCAAGTAATGCTAAAAGTATTGGAAGTAGCCCAGAGTAAAATGGGGGATATAAAGCCTCCTTGTGAATTTACATGGTTCATTACAGGCAGTGGAGGACGTTTTGAACAAGGAGTCATTAGCGATCAAGATCACGGTATTATTTATGAATTTTCAAACGAAGAGAATGATGCTTATTTTATGAAGTTAGGTGAGGAAATTTCTTATGGTCTGGATTGGATAGGCTACCCATTTTGTAAAGGGAATATTATGAGTTCTAATCCGATATGGTGTAAATCGCTACACAATTGGCAACAACAGATTCAGGAATGGATGGATAACGAGAGTTGGGAAGCAATTCGTTATCTACAAATTTTTTATGATGCTCGAACGTTATTTGGAAAGATGAATTATGTACTGCAGTTAAAACAATTAATATATCAATACCAATTAGAACACCCAATGCTATTAAGAAGATTTATAGCAAACATCATGCATTTAAGAAATGGGATTGGTCCGATGGGGAAGATTATTGTTGAACAATATGGCCCATATCAAGGGTGTGTTAACTTGAAATACTCTGCGTTTTTGCCGTATGTAAATGCCATTAGACTACTTTCTATAAAAGAAGGGATTTACGAAACGTCAACACTTGAGAGAATGAGACGTCTGATTCATTTTGATTATGAAGAGTTATTAAGAGACTGTGAAGATAATTTTAAACTACTATTACAATATCGATTATCACTATTACAAGGTGAAGATTATACAGATACACATTATATAAAAATAAAAAAAGTATCCAAAGAAGATCGAAAAATAATTAAACGCATTATTAAAGATGGAAAAAGATTACACGATGAAGTGATTCAGCTTACTTTGTCTTTCACTAGAACATAAAATTTATGTAGATGAAAAAGAAAAAAGGTGATTTGGTGTGGCATTTGAACCATTTTTGCAATTGTTAAGAGGGATTCAAGGTAAACGAACGCATAATGGGCTTGGTGGAATTCAAAATTCGCAGCAAATAGCCTATTTAAGACATTTACAGAAAGAAATTAATCAAGAAGAATTGAATGTTGCATTACAAAACTTACATGTCGTTGTATTTGATATTGAAACAACAGGTTTTTTTCCTGAAAAAGGGGATTCAATACTTTCAATTGGTGCGACAAAGATGCGTGGTTCAGAAATGATAGAAGGTGAAACATTTTACTCACTAGTTCAGTATGGTGAAGTAATCCCGGATGAAATTCAACAATTAACAGGTATTACAAATGAACAAGTAAAAGATGCTCCTCCACTAGCAGAAGTGATGATTAAGTTTTTCCAATACGCTAAAGATCATACATTTGTTGCTCATCATGCTAGTCATGAAAAAAGTTTTTTGCAGTATGTGAGTTCTAAACAATTCCGCACTCCATTTAAACATCGAATTGTAGATACTTCATTCCTTTATAAGATTGTTGAACCTAATTTGAACCTTATTTCGTTAGAAAGTCTGTGTCAGCATAATGGAATTCCTATTGAAAATCGCCATCATGCATTAGGAGATGCAATGATGACTGCAAAGCTTTGGAGTATTTATGTGGAAAAAGTGCAACAGATAGGGTGTGAAACTCTTAACGATGTTTATAATCGCTTTGCTAGATTATAGAAGTATGATAGATAAACAACACTCCATTTATAATGCAGACAATTAAAAGGCTCAACAGAATCGTGTTCTGGAGAGCCATTTTTATTCTATATTTTCATCCAACTTAAACCAGTAGTTCCTTCGCCTGCGTGAACTGCAATCGCAGGACTTAAAGGATAAATAACAAATGAAATGGAAGGGAATTGGGATTGTAATTCAAGTTGCCATTTTAGAGCGTCGGTTTCATTATTGCAATGAATGATGGCTACTTCTGGAATTTTTGAGTTTTTCAAATCTTCATTAAGTAATGAAACAACATATTCCTTTGCTCGCTTCATTGTACGTACCTTCTCTTTAAGGGTGACTTGACCGTTTTCAAAGTAAAGAATTAATTTTAGTTGTATGAGATTGCCTATGACGGCCGCAATTCCAGGAACCCTGCCACTTTTATGGAGTTGTTTAAGGTTTGATGGAATCCCGCATAAAACTGCTTGATCGGCCATTTTTTCTAAATGTCGGACGATATCGGCAGCAAAAACTCCATCTTTTTCAAGTTTAATACCTTCTTCAAGTAATTTCATCATCGGATAAGAAATCATTTTGGAATCAATCGCATAAATAGGAAAACCTACTTGTTTTGCAGCAGCTGCGGAGCTCTCAAGTGTATTGGATAATTTACTGGATGGATGAACGGCTATTGCACATGTATAACCATCCGCTTTTAATCGTTCATATAATTCTACCAACTCTCCAAAAACCGGTTGTGAAGTGGTTGGCAATTTTTTTGCAGTCCGTAATTTGTCGTAAAACTCTGATATTTTCAATTCTACTTTTTCCCGATAAGGACCTTCTTCAAAAATGACAACAATTGGAATTTCATATATATGATTCTTTTTAATAAACTCATCGTCTAGCAAAGCAGCTGTATCGGTTACCCATGCAATTTTTTCTGTCATACCCAAATGACACCTTCTTTCACTTCTTAATGTTTGTAAGTCTCATTTAATATCATTCTATGCTTATTACACCTTAAAGAAGGGCGAAACACAATTGAAAATGGGATTTTCTAAATGTGAGTCTAAAATAGGAGAGAAAAAGGGGAATTTTTAGTATGATTATGTTTAAGGATGCAATTTTGCTTTTTTTCTAAACTCCATATATAGTGAAAGTGCTCCATATAAATTCCTATTGAAGAAATAGGAATTCATATATTATATTGACTACACTCAGTTACTGCACTATACTTAGTTACGAAAAGTAACTGAATTTTAAATTACTATCTTAGCAAATACCAACCTAAAAACTATAAAGAACCGGTGATTAGAAATGATAAATTTAACTATAAATAACAAAGATGTCTTATTCGAAAAAATGAAAATTGTTAATTTAAATAAAGAACATAATATATGTATTGTAGGTCCAGTTAAATTACCTATTAAACAAGGTGATTTTCATGCTACGTTTCAATGGTATTCTTGGTTAAAAATAGATGCAACTATGAAAACTAAAGATGAAGTGCTAGAAAATATTGTACATGCAAATTTAGCTTCAACCCAACAATCTTCAGTCTTAGTTTATGGTGATTTTGAACAAGAAGAAGATGCATTAATTCGTATGCACAGTATATGCCATACAGGTGATATATTTGGTAGTCAACGTTGCGATTGTGGCTATCAATTGCATGAATCCATGAAAATGGTTGCAGAACATGGCTGTGGCGCGATTTTCTATTTAGCAAATCATGAGGGTCGTGGAATAGGCTTGTTCTCTAAATCATTAGCCTATTTATTGCAAGAAGATGGTTTTGATACAGTTGAAGCGAATCATGCGCTAGGATTCGAAGATGATACACGATCATATGAAGAAGCAATTAGAGTTTTAGAAACTCTTCGTTCAAAACCTGTTACGTTAATTACAAATAACCCTAAAAAACTAGAAGCATTAAAACAACACGGTTTATTAGCACATAACCATATTCCATTATGGGGAGGGTTAACAGAGACAAACCGTTTTTATTTACAAACCAAAGTAGAAAAATCTGGTCATATTTTAGAGAAAAATCCTACTTTACTTGTTTAAGGGAGATGTACGAAATTTGAAAACAGATCAAGACTATATGCAACTCGCATTACAATTAGCTGCTACTGCAAAAGGTAATACAACTCCTAATCCTGTTGTAGGTGCAGTACTTGTGAAGAATGGTGTTATTGTTGGTACTGGACTTCACCGAAAAGCTGGTGAGCCTCATGCCGAGGTACATGCATTTAACATGGCAGGTGAACATGCAAATGGCGCCACTTTATATGTCACTTTAGAACCATGCTCCCATTATGGAAAAACACCACCTTGTGCAAAATTGGTAATAGAATCGAAAGTGAGTCGTGTAGTTGTTGCGACAACTGATCCAAACCCTTCAGTTGCTGGTCGAGGTATTCGAATGATTGAAGACGCAGGAATTGAAGTAGAAGTAGGTATTCTTGAAAAAGAAGCGCGTAAATTGAATGAACGTTTTATTCATAACATGCTGGCGAGTCGTCCTTTTGTTATTTCAAAGTTTGCGATGACAGCAGATGGAAAAATTGCTACACATACAGGTCATTCAAAATGGATAACAGGCGAAGAAGCGAGACATCAAGTTCATGAACTTCGTGATGAAGTAGATGCTATATTAGTTGGGGTTGGAACAGTGTTGGCGGACAATCCTTCGCTAACAACACGTTTACCAGAACGTGAAGGAAAAAATCCAATTCGTATCATTCTAGATAGTAACCTTCGTATTCCTTTAAATTCAACTGTTTTACAAACGGAAGAAGCAAAAACAATCATTGTAACGTCTTCAGAAGTGGATGCTTCAAAAATGGAGGCTGTTGAAGAAAAGGGTGCTACAGTTCTCGCTGTATCTAAAAATGAACATGGGTTAAATTTAGACGAAATGCTGAGTAGACTATATGAAATGGGTATTACAGATATACTTGTTGAAGGTGGAGGAGAAATTAATGCTTCTTTCCTTCGTGCAGGATTAATTAATAAATTCTTTATTTATATTGCCCCAAAAATAATTGGTGGAAAAAATTCTAAAACTCCTTTCACTGGAGTAGATGTTGATACTATGGATGATGCACTTCAATTAGAATTTGATGATGTTGAAAAAGTTGGGGAAGATCTATGTATTGTTGCATATCCAAAGCAAGGTGAAATCAAATGACAGACAAGGTAGATATATGTGTTGTTGGAGCAGGACCAGGTGGCGCCTTGCTTGCTTACTTATTAGCCAAAAAAGATCTATCTGTTATATTACTTGAACGACATAAAGTGATTGCAAAAGAATTCCGCGGTGAACATTTAAATGAAGAAGGCGAAGAAATATTAAAAAGACACGGATTGTTTGACGATATTGAGAAACGTGGCTTACTTCGCATGGAAACACTTGAATATTGGGAAAAGGGTCGGTTGATTAAAACCGTCCAACCTGCACCTGAAATAGGTCATTTAGGAATTCATGTACCACAGGCCCATCTACTATCTGTGATTCTTCAAGAAGCTGAAAAATATCCAAACTTTACGCTAATGACAAGTACTAAGGTTACGGATTTAATTGAAGATGAAAATGGTCGATTTATTGGTGTAAAAGCGTTAAAGGGTAAAGAAGAAGTGGCGATTGAGAGCAACCTAATTATTGGGGCAGATGGCAGATACTCAACCATTCGAAAAAAAGTGGGCATAGAAATCGAAAAACGGAAGCATGGTTATGATTTATTGTGGGCAAGGATTCCAGCGCCAAAAGGATGGAATCCATCAATAAAAATGGCGTTAATTGACGGAGCTCAATTATCTTTATTTACCCAGGCAAAAGGGTATATTCAAATTGGTTGGAATATTGCAGAAGGTTCATTTCCCGAATTAAGAAAACAACCGTTTACTCCATTCATTGAAAAGTTAATTGAGGCATTTCCGGAATTAGAAACAAGTGTACGAGAAAATGTCCAATCTTGGAATGACTTTGTTTTATTAGATGTGCATAGTAACTTTGCGGAAACTTGGGGACGCAATGGTGTCGCGTTAATTGGTGATGCTGTACATACAATGACACCAACAGGAGCGTTTGGCCTAAACAGTTCCTTAAAAGATGCTGACACATTAGCAAAACTTATTTCAAAAGATACAATTACACAACTTGACTTCACTAATTGTGCTGCACAAAGAAAAAAAGAAGTGGAGAAGTTGCAAGCAATACAAGTTGAGAAAGAAAAAACTTTCGCAACTCAATTTGTGATTTATTGATAAGAGAGTAGGTTTAAAGTGAGATTTGGTTTTGATATTGATGATACATTAATTAACTTAAGAGAACACGCATTCCATTTATATAATCGAAAGTTAAACCAAAATGTCAGTCTCGATATTTTTCGGGCTTTAAAGACAGTTGAAATTCACGAGGCTTTTGGGTTGGAAAAAGAAACAGGAGGTAAGATGTGGACTAGCCTGTTAGAGGAAATCTACTTTACCGATTGTCCAGCCTTTGATGGAGCTATTGAATTTTTAATGAAACTTCAAAAAGAAGGACATGAAATTTTCTATATTACATCATGCCCAAAAGAATATTGTTTAAAAACACTACACTGGGTAAAAGAAAAAGGATTTCCTGTCATTCATGCAAACTTTTATTGTGGAATGCAAGATCATGAAAAAATTAATTTTATCAAAAATTTAAAGCTGGATTATTACTTTGATGATAAGCCGGCAGTTCTGGAAACGTTATTTGATGTTTCAACGAAAGTTTATGTAAAAGATCAATCCTATAATCAACATGTTGATATACCTCGAGTGAAGAATTGGAATGAATTTATAATTAATAGTTAAAAAAGAGATTTCCCATTACAAGTGACGGATTTATCTTTGGAGTACAAAAGCGGAAAACAGATTAAATAATGAACGAAAGCATGGCAATCGTAAAAGAATGCCATGCTTTATTTATTTTGAACCAATTATCAAGATAGAGAAGTTCTATTCGTAAGTTGTAATTTTATATAGTGATAATCTTGTGATTAAATACGGTGATATAAAAATGGGTTGAGAAAAACACTGCGATTTATTACGCCATTTGTATTACTATTTACTGATTAGTAACTAATTAAGAGAACCAATTTCACACATGTAGGCTCTCTTTCATATAGTCGCGAAGAATCTATATTTCACCGAATTTTTTAAGCTAGTGAATCTAGTAGTCTTGCATTAGATAATCGATTACGAACAAGAATACCTAACCAAGCTGCAAGAATAGCTTTAATGATTCCTACAATTATAAATGGTGCGACTCCGCCCATAAAAGCAGCAGTCCAAGTTAAATCCCCTAAAAATTTTAACCAAGCGGTACCAAATGTAAGGGTAACAACCATACCAATTAGATTTGAGATAATTGCTTGAGGATAAGTTTTTCCAAAGAAATCCATGTAAATCCCCATAATGTATGCCTGAACTAAAAAACCAATGATATAACCACCAGTTGGTCCAACTAAAATACCAAGACCCCCAGAAAACCCTGAATAAACTGGTAGACCAATTGCCCCGAGCAAAATATACAATAGTACTGAAAGTGTACCGTATCTTGTTCCTAAAATAGTTACAATAAGTCCAACTGCTAGTGTTTGACCTGTAATTGGCACAAGTGGTAGTGGAATAGTAATTTGTGCAAGGACAGCAATGATTGCTGCACCAAATGCTGTTATTACATAAGCGTATGTTTTTGATTTCATGTAAACCCCTCTTTGTGTTAACTTGTTTCAAATTTATGTTTACATAAAATAATGTATTATAGTTTAGGAGCTATGTCAATGGAGTTTAAATTAGCTATTTAAATGAATATGTGTGGATGTTCTGTATTCATGTGATTTCTACTTGCTGCTTAGAAAATAAACATAAAACTGTCTACTTTATTGGAAGACCGGTATTGTAGAACTCCATCCTTTAAATTTTTAAACTTTCCTATTCTTATGATAAAATTTGAAGAAATAGCTTGGGGTAAGTTGTAGGGGGTGAAGAGGTGACAAAAAAAGCGCGGATTATTTTTCATGTTATATGACCAGTGGGAAGTTTGTCTCCTAAAGGTACTTTAAAATTAATAAAGTTTTTCTACTAAATAATGTGCATTAATTATGGATAGTGATTAAACTGTCTAAATTTAATTAAAATAAATAGCTTTTATAAGAAATATAATTAATTTCAGTAAATAAGAGCATGTTTTGAAGAGTTACTTCAAACATGCTCTTTTTATTTGTTCTCATATCAAATTTTATTTCAAATATACATTAAAAGGCATAAAACCTTCATTTTAAATCTCTATAATCACTTAAATCTATGTTAAAACGTTTTACAAAAATATCATCTTCTAAACCAGATTCGCTAATTTGGAGTTCCCTTCCCTTATGACAATTAGAACACAAGGTAATTGAATTTTCGATTGTCGTGTTTCCACCTAAAGATAAAGGTATTATATTGGATACCTCTAATGGTGCTGATGGTGCTGTTACCCCACATGCTTGGCAAGTAAAGTTATCACGTAGCAAAATATTGTATCGTCTTTTTACATAGTCGGTGTTTTTGTAATGAATTCTTTGGAGCTTCCCTGGGTATTCTAAGTTGTTTGAATTAGGATCACAGAGTATTAATAACTCTTCCATATCGAGGTCGAGTTCATCAGCAATTTTTTTTAACAAGCTATTAGAGGGGTTATTTAATCCTCTCTCTACTCTACTTAATTGTGAGTGACTCATACCTATTTTATTTCCTAATTCTCTTAAACTAAGACCTTTTATTTTTCTAGCGGTCATAATTTTTTCACCTAAAGTATTCATTTAAAGCCTCCTACCCTGATAGATACATTATAAAATATAATTCTTAAATTAGACAGTTTTTAAACAAAAGAAGTTATTGACATTATGTTTGAGAAAAAATACAATGATTAAAACATTGTTGTGCACCAATACGCACCAATATACACCGATTGTAATTTAGAAAAATACTAATAACATTTTAGGAATAATCGTGTACTTAATATTCACTATTCATAAATAATAATGTCATTTTGTATAGAGAGGAATGATTCTTTGGGTTTAATAAAAAAAGTTGAGAATGAATTAGGTACAATATATGAACGTTATGATAGTAACAACAAACTGATTCAAAGAGCTGGTGCAATTGGATTTTCTAAGGAGTATGAAGGAAATATATACTATATAATTACAGACTTAAATGGTATTAAAATCAACGAAGCTAATAGATTTCTAAATTATTCTTTAGAGAAAGTAAGCGAAAAGAAACGTGAACAAGCTTTTTCTGCATTAAAAATATTCTATTCATTTATTGATTTATTTCATATTAAAGATTATGAAAAAGGATTGAATAACGAAGTTCTTAAAAAATTAATTGGTTTTCTAAAAGGAGGGACTTTCTCGGGAAATACTTTAGTATTTGATTTTAACTTGGAAAGAAAAAATTCTACTATTCGATATTACCTTTCAGTATATAGAAAATTTTACGAATTAATCTTTAATATCAGAGTTGGTCCTTTGCATGATCGTACAAGCTTAATAAATTATCAACATGAGAATGGCGTAAGAAAAATAGAAAAATATAATTCTAACCCACAATCTCCATCAAAGAATGTTTTACCTAAATATATAAGATATGAAGAATATCAGAAAATTTTAGAAATAATTGATGCAAAATTTAACTTAAGAGATAGGATTATTGTGATGTTGATGTATGAATATGGGCTTAGGATTGGTGAAGTATTAGGCATAACAATAGAAGATATTAATTTTGAAAAAAATAAAAATGGCTACTATAGTCTTAAAATTCGAAATAGAATAACGGATAAGAGTTTTCAACACGGTAAAAGACTAATTGTACCTAAGAAAATAGAACACTATTTTGAAGAAGAGTATGCCCTTGAAGGTATTGGACTTTGGACGATCCTTATAGAAGATGAAGAACTTATAGAAATAATTGAAGAGTATTATGAAGAAGCGAGAGATGCTAGAATCCTTAATAAATTTAAAAAAAAGCGAGATAATCTTAAATATAAATCAAAAGCAGATAAAGTTACAGACAGAAATGATTTACGAGAAAATCAATATATTTTTTTAAACCAACAAAATTATACACCATTAACTGCATCTGGATGGGGGTATAGGATAAAAAAAATTCTTGAGAATGCTGGAATTGAAATTGATAGAGGAACCAAGAAAAATAACTTAAGCCATCGTTTTAGACACGGCTTTGCAATGAAAAAAGTTGCTGAAGGTTATGATGAAATAAAGCTATATAAGGTTTTACGTCACTCAGGTCCCCATAGTGTAAAGTATTATTTTAATCCCACTCCAGAAGATCAAGCTGATATGTTAAGAGGACAAAAAGAAAATATGGAAATGAGGGGATTAGCTTATGTCACAGATATCAAAAAATAATAAAAGTAGAGCTAAATTTAGAGAAATACTTAATTTTGAGATTGAAAACACAGCAATTAAAAATGAAAGTTTTAGAAAACTATTAAAAAATTATTTAGAAGAATACTATCCAATTTTTGAAAGTTTGGGGGCTGGTTGGGAAAGACATCAAAATGTCAGGGCTAGTAAAATTTTTATAAAGTTAATTGACGAATTTATTCGAAACCAAAAAGAGGTTAATTGGAATAATTTTTGTAATATGATGCAAAGACTTAATGAATTAGTTCAGGAAAGAATTAATATTCGTAACGTTGCAAAAAAAATAAGAGAAATGATAATTAAGTTTTATATGTATGTTTATGAAAATGTACCATTAGTAAGGTCGGATATAGAAAAATTCAAACATTTACTAATAAAAAATGAAGTTAATTATGTAATACCCTATTTAGAGGTTAGAGATGCTCCTTATTATTATACTAATTTCCCGAAAGATTCTACACCCGAGAATATTTTTCAATTATTTATTGATGATATGGAAGGAAAAGCTCCTAGATTAGTTAATATTTTTTTCAATACGAATAATCCGTTCTTATATAAATTATTCGAACACTTTACTTTATATTGCATTCAAAATATATGCTATGAAAATAGCTTTGTATCAAAAAAAGAAAGCATTAATCTTTTAAAAACTCGAGCTTTTTATTATTTATTTGAGGAGAGTTTAAAAAGAACATCGTTAATAAAGGAACAGAAATGTGAAGAGTGGGCTATTTTAAAAAATTTTAATTCATTAGATATTTTCAATCCTTTAACGTTTATGGAACAATACCAATTTTTTAAAAAATTCGATAGAGAAGTAAATTATGTATCTTTTAGTTCAGCTGCTTCATTAATAAGATTTTATTTATATATAGATGACTTATCCATACAACAAACTGGAAAGAGTATTCTAAATGTAGGGACATTTAGTAGAGATATTTTATTTAAGTCTAGAATGTTAAAATATATTGAATTAGGTTATGAAATACTAGTTCTTTCTCCATTCGAACCAATCCCGGATAGTAATAAATGGTGTGTTTTACCAAAAAATAAAGATAAGTTCATTTCACTGTCAAGTAAAAATAACTTTTTTATTGATTTTACAGAAGTGACTAATAAAAAATTCCAAAATGATTTGAAGAAATATGTGTGGAATTATAAAGATAGTCAAGCAAGGTTAATCACTGCTATTCCAAGGATAATAAATTTTTTGAATCTACTCGATAAATTTCTGAAGGAGATAAAAGAAACAATACCCCTTCATAGAAATGAAATAAATAATTTAGATGACTTTCTTTTAAAGTATCGTGCTTTACTAAAAAATAAAAAAACAAAAAAGGGAGAATCAATAAAAGAAGGTACATATATGCAAATAATTAGTCAAATTAAACAGTATCTTCGTTTTTACCAAGAAAAGTATGCGATTCCCGAGCTTACTTTTCAGTATTTGAAGACTAAGTCTGTTAAACAAGAGGGGGGGAACCCTTTTGATGCAGAAGACTTTATAGAAATTAAAAAAGCATTCTTAAAGATGAAAGAAGATGCAAAGGATAAGAATGAACTAATAGAAGCAGAACTTGCAAATATTATATTTTCCTTGTCATGTCAGACTAAACTACGTCAAGGAGAGATTTGTAATTTGAAAAGAGACTGTATTCTATCTATTAGTCAAGCATTAGGTGTAGGTGAAATAAGTTATATATCAAAAACTTCAAATGGTGAAAGAATTACAACTTATATATTGTTGGAAGATATTCAATTAATTCAAAAAGCAATAGAATTAACTAATGAATATAATTATGAAGCAAATAGTGATTATAAGGATTACATATTTTTAACAACTTTATCGACAAAAAAGACTCCAAATCAAAGAATAGGTTGGATGCATTTTAAATATAGGTTTACATTTAATAAAATTGTTAGATCACTTTATAAATCTGGGAAAATCAAGAAATACTATGAACCAAATGATGCGAGAGATACTTTTATTGATAGTGCATGGAAACAAGTTGAAACTGGAAATATAACTCCTCTTGTAGCTGCAAATATAGCAGGTAATACTGAAAGAGTTGCAGCACAATCATATAGAAAACAATTGGACAAAGATTATTTAGAGATTACTTACATGATAACAATTGGTGGTATTGATGTAGACGGTACTATCTTTGAAACGGAAAAGGAAATTAATCAGTTACAACAAGTAGCATCTGGTGCAGGAGCGTGTAATAGTGATGATTGCATTAAACAAAAAGAAGTTCTTGTTAGACCAGTAGATACTGATTTTTTATGTATGACTTGTAGAAAATTTGTAACCTGTACCGAAAGAGCAGCTATTTTTGAAAAACGTTTAGAGATGTATCATGAAAAGCTAGAAGAGGCTGAGAATCCAAATGAAAAAAAGTACTATAGTGCATTAGTAGAATTGTATGCTACTTATTTAACGAAAATTCTACAATTCTCAAAGGAGAATTATCAATAATGTTTCTTACAAATTATAAAGTATCTTTCAAAGAGGAAGAAATTAACCAAATAAACAAGGATATTAAAAATAACAAACAAAGCACTTATGAAAGTTCTTTTGAAGTTGTTGAGGGGATAAATTTTAAAGATAATTATTGGGATTTTTCAAATATCCTTGAAAGTACAATTTACTCTAAGAATTTCACTTTTGCAAAATATAGGTTCCAAGACATTAAAACAGCTGCATATAGGTTTTATTTAAAAAAATTTGTTTTAAGACAATTATTTAATAATGAAAAACGTCCAAGTTCCGTATATGGTGGTTATTGTATGGTTAAAGGGTTTATTAAATACTTAGAAAATGAAATGCTTATAACAGTACCTTTAGCAATATATGATAAGATTATTGAAAATTATATAAATAAGTTTAAAAGAGAAAATTACAGAAGAGTAATACGTCGTTATATTAAGCTTTATTTTGCAGAAATTGAACAAAATGAGATGGATTTCTATTTAAATGAGTTTAGAAGCTTATATACACCAACTGACATGCAAAAGGTACTTTATGAAGAAGAAATAGGGAAAACACCTAATATACCAGATAGAATATACAAAGCTATAATTCGACAAGCTCTATTGGATCTAGATAACAAAGAACTTAATTTAATAGATAGAATGACTGCTGGGTTAATCATTCTACTTTCACAAATTGGATTACGTATAGGTGAAGCTCTTTTACTTGAAATTGGTAGATTAAAAGAAGAAGTAATATTCGACGGGACGAAAAAAGCATATAAACTAGAATTTTGGACATATAAAACAACAGGAATTAAAGGAAAATGGACAATTACTTTCATGACACCTTTAGCAATTAAGGCCTATAAGAAATTGGAAGAACTAGGTACTACACGAAGAGGAAATGGTGGTAAATACTTATATCCAAATTCAAATGGAGATATGTACACTCCTAAGTCTTGGAGCAATAATTCACATCGATTTTTTGTTAGAAATCAGGAAGTTTTAGGATTAAATAATCTTACTGATAATGAACTAAAACAAGTAGTAGAAGTTGAAATTAACCAATGGATGGTAGAGCACATTGCATTTTTAAGCAGAAATGATATTGGAAAAACATTTTATAAAGTTAATGCCCATCAGTATAGAGTAGCAGTTTGTAACTATTTAAGGAAAAAACCTGGAATAAACCTCCAGTGGATAAAAAAACACATGAATCATCTTGAAGAAGATATGACGATACACTATTTTCGAGACGACGATGTTATTCAAGAAACCCTTCTCAAAAGGACATCAGAAAATGGCGATTTTTTAGAAACAAAAAAGGAAAATATTCTTGATGAGGATATTCGTAAAGAATTAGATGATCCATATTTTATTGAAGCATACAATACGATTAATAAATTCTTAAAAAAGAAGAGATTAAAAATATATAAAGATTTAAATGAAATTATTAATACTTTTAAAAATTCGCCTATTTTAGATAGTGAAATAGGCTTTTGTACAAACGCAATGGAAAGATTATGCGAAAGACAAGAGAAGCTTAACCAATTAGAAAAATGGTCATATCTAAGACCCCAGGTGCCAGATATAACAAATTTTAATCAAACATATAAACGATTAATAACTAAGTTAGAACTCGTTAAACATAATAAGAGTGTAGCAAGTGAAGATTCGCGATATTTGCGTGAATATGAACTTCAGTTAAACACCTTTAACCAATATTATAATAACAAGTTTATGCCAGAATTTGAACTATTAAAGAAAAACATAGAAAACGTTGGCATGAATAAAGTAATTTTAAATAATCCCCATTTAGAATCCATAATTTATAGATTTAATGAAATTGAAAAAGTTGAAATGGAGAGTCGGGAATGGTTAGGGAACAAGCTATTTTGGACATAGTTATAAATGAAGTTCGAAAATTGGATATTAATAATAGTAATTACGAAGGTATTCGACCTAAATTAAAAGAACAGTTAATAAAGGCAGAATATTATATTCAATATAATATTCAAAAACAAAAAGAAATAGCAAATGAAATAAAAAATAATAAATTGAATATTTTAAATGTAGCTGAGAAAGCAGGAATTCCACGAAGTAGTATTTATAAATCTAAAGAAATTCTTGAAAAATATATAGAGGGACGTATAGAGCAGGTACAAAAAGAGGATATATTATCCTTACATAAATTATCAAGGCAAAAAAAATCTATAGATGAACTAAATGAATTTATCGAAAAAGTTCAAATTCATTTAATAGAGACGGAAATACTAGAATATAAAATTAACGAACTGGAACAACAAGTGAAAAGTCTCAATATTACAAATCAAGATTTGATTTCAAGGGAGTATAGAGCACAACAGGAAATTGAGAGGCTTAAATTACAGTTGAGAAAAGCAGGGGTAACAAATATAGTGAATTTCAAAGATAAAACTTAACTATTTAAAAGTTATAATTGCACAATATAGAAAGTGAATTAATGGGAATATTGTTAATCATTTTTTGTCCAATTAACACTAGATAGAATATATGTTATTTTTTAATGTAATAAAGTCCATCTGGATTGCCAGATGGACTCTTTTTATGATTTTGATCTGAAAATTATTCTTAAGATAAAGATGTTTGTTATTATAGAATATGAAAAAAAGTGAGAAATAAAAAAAGAAATAATTAAAAATAAAATAAATTCTTTTTAAGGAGTAGTTATTGTTATGTCTAAAAAAACTATTCTCTTAGTGGATATGAACTCCTTTTTTGCTAGTGTTCATCAAGCAGAAAACCCTTCATTATTAAATAAACCAATTATTGTTGGAGGAATTCCTAATAATAAAAATAAAGGCATGGTAATTGCTGCTAGCTATGAAGCTAAAAATAAAGGTGTTTATACTACAATGTCTGTTTATGAAGCACTTAAGAAGTGCCCCAATGCTATTATTGTTGAGCGTAATCATAATCTCTACAGTAGTTATTCAAAAATAATTATGGATTTTCTACGTTTAATAGGACCCATTGAAAAAGCAAGTATTGATGAAGCGTATGTAGATATTACTGAAAGAGTTGCAATTGGTACAGAACCAAGAATCATAGCAGAATATATTCAAAAAATTTTATGGGAAAAGTTAACTCTTGGATGTAGTATTGGGTGTAGCAATACTAAAACCTCAGCTAAAATGGCAGCAGATATAAAAAAACCTTTTGGTTATGTTCATCTAGAGCAACTCCAGTTTTGCTCTTTCTTTCACCCACAAAAGTTAAATAAATTACATGGATGTGGTCAAAAAACGGAGGAGAAATTAAATAAACATAATATTTACACTATCGGTGATCTTGCTAAAGCTGATCCACTTCACCTCAAATTAATCCTTGGTGTTCGAGGAGAGTGGCTTCAAAAAGTATCTCTAGGTAGAGGTTCTGATAAGCTAAATACAGATAGGGAAAAGGGAGATAAGACGATAGGAAAAGAAAAAACCTTTGCACAACCAATTTCTGATTCGGAAGTCTTGATGAATTTAGCGAGCAAAATGATAGAATCGTTATGTAGTAGACTTAATAATAAAAAATTAAAAGCCTACACAATTGCAATTGTATATAAAATGGAATGGGAAGAAGGAAGGCATTCTAAGAGTATTACTTTAGAACAGGGTACATCTGATCCAAATATGGTCAATAAATTGATAGAGAAGCTCTATGAGGATAATTTAAGTGATATACCAATAGTGTTATTTGGTGTCCGTTTAAGTAATTTTAGAGAAAATAAATATGTTCAATTGAGTTTGTTTTGAATTTCAATAATAAAGTATAAAATGATAGGAAAGAGTTCAGTTAAAAAAGAAACCATAGAAAATTATGGTTTCTTTTTTAATATATACGAGAGTTATGTGTATAAATTCTTTTATTCTCAGATAAATAAAAATCAATACTTCGATTTACAAGAAATGTATTTAACTAACGTTGACTTCTTGCTAGCTTATGTATGTCAGGACTCTTGTTATGACCCCTATGAAGTATCGCATGAGAGGGTCGGTGAACCACGTGTTTGTGAATTTATATTGTTGGATATGGACAATATTTTCCTTATAAGTACATTAAGTTGGAAGTAAGCAAGTACAAATTTAGGTGATCTGTAAATTAGTCATGGGGTGTGTCCAGGATGTTTTAGTGTTCAGGTTTTTTCTTATACACAAAGGAGAACGTTTGTTCTATAATTATTGCGAGGAGTGTAATTATGAACAATGATACTAGCAAATTAATTCATAAACAAATTATTTTGGATTTAACGAAGAGAACGCTTGAACGTGATAAGAAAAAGATTTCAGGATTAAAAATGCAACGTGCTTTCTCTTTTTGGTTTGATACAAAAATTAAAGAACTTCACAATGAACTTAATTTGATTAAATCACAACTAAGTAAACTTGGAATTAAAATTCAAGCTGAAAACAAAGTTGATGATCTAATTACCGAGTATGTGATTTTAGAACGAGGTTCAACATACACACTTCGATATATGAACGTTGCTTTGCGGAATCAGTGTGAAGATGAAGTAAAACAACTATTAGAATTAAAATAAAAATCCCTAATAAAGTTTGTGGAGATAACTGTAAATCATTATTCAATTACATCGACGCCTATGAATGCATTATTCTTTTGTTCAGTAATCGGGCCATTTAAGGGAGTTATGCTCATTGCTAAAATGGTAATTATTTGAAATAATTTAATGAAACATTGATAAATTGGGGGACGAAAATGCAGCACTTTAAAGGCTACTGCTTGTTTATAATTTTCACCTTGTTGTTAACAGGGTGCGCAGGTGTAGAAAAAGAAAAATCTCCATCAAATACGAAACTAATCATTGAGTCATACAACATGAGCGAAAAAGAACGATTACTCATTAGTAAAACAGGTGTGGAGCAAATTGAATTTTTCAAACTGAATGGCACTTTGAAAGAAGATGATGATTTGCAATTTTCAGTGGAGGTGTTTGAAAAGGGGAAGTTTAAAGAGGAGTTGATAAAGACTTGGGGTGAAATCGAAACAAAATATAAAGACAGCCTTATTTCTTTTGGAATAAGTGACATTAGAAACGAAGATCATTCTATAAAACTGATAAATGGTATACCTTCAGGGCTTGCTACAACATATTATTCAAATAACATGACATCATCTTCTTTCAGTAAGCTAATCGACGAAAAAATGACTTTAGAAAAAAATAAACCTATATATTTAGCAGCGTGGCTAGGCACTACTAAAAATAGCCTGCGTTCTGGTGGGGGCGAAAATGGGGAACTACCACCGGGTATTGAAGAAACTGAACTCGCATTTTTATACAAAGTTTTATGGACTGATGATAAAGAAAAGAATTAATTTTTATCTACTTCAATAATCGGGCGCTTTCCTTGAACGAGGATAAGTGCTTATTCCATTTTAAGGCTAATTTGTGCATAAGGGAGAGAGAAATATGGAAACAGTATATTTTGCAGGGGGATGTTTATGGGGAGTACAAGCTTTTGTAAAAACTTTACCCGGAGTTAAGTTTACAGAAGCGGGAAGAGCTAATGGAACTAGTCACACACTTGAGGGTGATTATGATGGTTACGCCGAATGTGTAAAAACTGAATTTGAGCCAACAGTGGTAACGATCAGGGAATTAATGGGGTATTTTTTTGAAATAATTGATCCATACAGTTTGAATAAACAAGGACAGGATGTTGGTGAGAAATACAGAACAGGAGTATATAGTGAAAAGCAAGAACACTTAAAAGAAGCGAGGGCATTTCTTAGTGAGAGAAATGATTGTGACCTTATAGTTGTTGAAGTATTACCCCTTACAAACTATGTGAGAAGTGCAGAAGAACATCAAGATAGATTAGCTAGATGTCCAAACGATTATTGTCATATTCCAGAAGCAATATTAAGTAAATATAAGTAATTAAGCAAAAGCGCATTTCCAGAGAGTAATGGTTCTGCGCTTTTTTACATTAAAGTTGTATTTAGCGGAATAAGAATCATCTTTTAAAAATGAATTTTAAATTATTATTGTTTGAGAAGGAATGTATAGCGCGGTTAGTTGAATAACAAATTACCACAAAATATCTTTAATGAGTTAATTATTGTTGTTACTCAAAGCTATTTCAATATTGATTGGAAGAAAATTAGAGATTAAACTAAAACTACTAGTATATAATAACTGATTGGAGATAATGATATGGCAAAATGTCCTTATAGTTGGAACTCTTGGTACGGGACCTATTTTTGTAGTAGTCCTAGTAATCCAACCAATACAGATGGAAAAAAAGGTAGAGTAGTAGGCTCACCAAATGGTAGAGAACATATAGAGACTTTTTGCCTTGATAATGAAGTATGTGATGTATGTGAATATCATCCGGATTATTATAAAGAAACAGAACTAAAAGAAGAGGTAGTAGTAACCTTTAAAGAATCTAATTATGAAACAGTAGAACAAAAAGAAATTAAGGAATCATCTAAAGAATTACCAAAAGAATTCTCCGATGATACCAACAGGAAGGAGGAAAAAGAGCCAAAGTATTTCTGTAGGTATTGTGGTGGGAAAATCCCTACAGATAGTCGCTTTTGTAGTTATTGTGGTGAGAAATTATAAGTTATATTTTCAAAGAAAGTATGCTAATTCAAGGCTTCATACTACCTGACTTTTTGAACGAAAGCTACATAAATACATAAAAGAAATAGCCCTTGTTTTGAACAATGTTGTTCGAAACAAGGGCTATTATATTAGAATCAGCAATTGTAGCTGATTTGATCAAGCTTTATTTTTTCTGAAATGAGAAATTAGTCTTTTCTCTAAGAAACTAGTAAAATTCTCGTCTCCCATAACAATGAAATCTTTCATATTTTCAAAGATTGCTGCTAATTTTATCTGATCTTCAGACGGATAGGCCTCTGAGTGATACATCACCAAAACACCAAACATATCTTTTGGAATATCCTCTAAATTATCAAATATTACTTTTTCAATAATTTGATTTCTTTCATTTAAACGAAGTACAATATAGCATCCACGCTTTAATTTAGTTATGTCAAATAGTAAATACATCGCAATATCTGAAGGTTTTGTTACTGTAATCATCAAAATCTTCCTTTCACTTCTCTTATTTATTGCTACTCATGAGCAATTCATCGGCGAAATCATTAAATTAATTTGATTTTATCTTCAAGTAATGCTGCTAATGTGGAACCGTTATCCCATATAGGATGAATAGAACCAATATCATCAACAAATCGAACCGTTCCTTCAAGACCTTTCGGTAGGGGAGTTGGATCGTCGATAGTTTCGACAACCACAATTCTTGCCCCCGATTTAAAAGTCTCTTTTCGTTCCTCGATTTTTCTTTTAAATTCATCTGATATTCTTTTTGCTACACGCATGGTTTCCACTCCTAATTCAAAACAATTCGATCTTGTTGGTAAGGAAAATAAGTTGTTACCGTTTTGTTTTCAACAATTCGCTTACATTCCTGCGTACAACCATTGTTTAATTCTTTATCAACGACAGCATCTCGAAGTTCTAAGTAATCCTCAATTGGAATGTATATTACGAATTGTTTGAAAGTCCAAACGATTTTCGAATTAGGGAAAAAGCCATCTGTTTCAACACCGTTGAAGCAACTTAACCATTGCTCATATTCTTCTTTTGTATGGAATGCTGTATGACTACAACCGTCTTTTGACAGCAAGTATTTGTAAGAGGAACCATTTTCTTCGCTATCACGAACATACAATGTAAATTTATCGTGTGTTTGAGTTGTGAAGTCATGTTCACCCTTTGTATACTCCCATACATTTACCTCAGCAAAGAAATCCACTGCACCATTTGCACATGGACCATGATGACCCCATACGCAGAATTTCTTTCGTTGTTTTCCTACATAACGTAGGTTCTTGGGAATATAATGCCAAGCTCCTCCACTAGTAGAAGTAGTTAATTTACCACCGAATGTATCAATGAATGGAACATATGGTGATTCACAAATGTACAATTGACCATCATTTGTTACTCTGTCGATATGTGCATTAGCGTAATAGTTTCCATATTTATTCGTATATTCAACTACATCCCCAATTTGAGGCGATTCATTATCTCGGCTATTCTGAATCCAATCAATTAAATTGTTTACCTTTTCAGTGTCAGCATTTGTTAAAAGATGCTGTGAGTCATAACCTGCGTTTAAATTTTTTAATTCTTCGATGGCATACATGTGTCATCTCTCCTTTTTTAAATTGATTACCTTAAAAGAAAAGAGCCATGTGAAAGATGATTTCACATAAGCTCTTTTTTCGGTTTGTTTGCACAAACCCGTTATTTACTTCATGAGAGAAGGGAATTTACTCTCATGTGGTTCATTTCTTTAGCACCTATCCAACGGTTGCTTTCATCACTAATCATTCCTTTTACGTTTTTTTCGGGAAGGTAACGATATTATTAGGAAGTTTTCCTACTTTTGAATCGACGGTTCCCGTTTTCTTTTGCTCGTAATACGGCTCGTATTCCTTTTCCCATACAGGTAAATTTTTACTTGGATAAGGAAAAGGGGCGAAGTTAGGATTATTCCAAACAGGGTACTGATCAGGAACGGTCCGATTTTGAATGGTATTTTCGTATCGTTGTCGTCTTTCCATCTCAGAATAGTAAGCGCGAATAAATGTTACGCCTGCATCTCTATCTGGAATTGCATCCCGCCACGTTACCAGGATATCGCAACCACTTTCTTTTAGTTCACGATCTAATCGTTGAGGATGATATTTAATAAAGGCTTCTAGCCAATAAACACCTCGAAGAAAAGCTGCGAACATGAAAGGTACTGTAAACAGCGGCCAATCAAAGAACATGGATTGCTCTAATACTAAATAGACAAAAAACATCCAAGCAATCGGTAATCCAAAATACATTAAGCATTTGCCAATATTTTTGGTCCCAATTACATCGAAATATGGCTCTCGATTGTAAGGTTGGAATGAGTCGCATTCTTGTAAGACATAGATTCGGTCACGGAAGGTGTTAACAACAGTACGATAAAATGTATTATTTACATATTCGTAGTCTGTTGGTTTTATGGACCCAGGAGGACTTTTCATGTACATCAGCATGATAGGGGGAACGTAAGGGATTCCTTCATATCGGCGTATTTCCGACATATATTGATTTGCCCTCATTTCTTCCTGTGCGCGGTACTTGTAATCCTTATTTTTTGTGAATACTACTTTACATACCAAAACTGATAGAATGACATCCCACCAGCCTTTTATGAAAGCCGTATAATTTGTTAGCCAATTGCCATCATTGAATAGATCAACAATAAAACATATTGGGAATAACAATACAATCATTAAAATTGGCTTAAACATAGGCCATTCTCCCTTTCTCTAATGGAATAAAAAACAAAAAAAGCATTCCATAGAAAAATAAGCACAACAAAATAATGCTTCATTCTCTAGGAATGCTTTAAAAGTTAAGACCCTTCACCGTCTGGTTAGAGTTAAATAAATAGAATCACAATTCAATATAGACATTCTATCATATTTACAATGATTTGGTATATTTTTAAATAGAATGGTGATATAATTTTTACATACACTTTTTCTTTATTTATTCGCTTAACCAGACGGTGAAAGCTTTTTAACTTTTAAAACTCATTATGAGGTATCTAGCGGGATTCTTATGTCCTTTTGCTATTTCTCTCGTAATGGGTTTTTTATTTTTAGGGGGGAATTAAACGTGCAGGAGAACAAAGATGTAACAGCATTTGGTTGCTGTGCTTTTTGGAAAGTATGCGAACTTGGAACAAAACCATGTGTATACTCTGAAAGCAATCTAGCTAAACAACAAGCGTGTGGTGCTTATAAACGTGCTACACAAGGAAAAACAAGTACTTTAACTTTAGTACAAAAGGAAAAAGAAGTCGTTCAACCTTCTACCGTACCAATCGAAAAAGAAACATCAATTTTCGATTCTAATGAAGATGGACAACTTACTCTATTTTAAGGAGGGCTCGATATGTTAGAGCAAATATCATTGTTTGATGAGTTAATTATTGAAAAAAAAGAGGGGTATTCTAATTGGGTGCTTGTCGATGGGAATAACTTACTGAATCGTTGTTATTACCCAACTGAGAATTCTAACCAATCTGCTCCTGATGGCCGTCCTACAAATGCTGTAACGCTATTTGTGAAGATGATTTTAGGGTATCAAAAAGACTATTCAGCGAATATCGCTGTATTCTTTGATAAAGGGAAAGGATTCCGCAAAAAGTTATATCCCCCCTACAAAGAGGGACGTAAAGAGACACCGGAAAGACTTAAATTACAGTTTCCTCTTATACGAGAAGTATTAGCTGCCGCTAGTATTCCTTATTTTTGGGATGAACAATTAGAGGCAGACGATCTTATTGCTGCTGCATGTAAATCTTTAAGCGGTCATAAGTATGTCATTTCCAATGATAAGGATTTACTACAAGTATTGAGCGATGATGTAACTGTCGTTGTGAGAAATGGTAGTAAAGACAAATTCATGACACCTGAACAATTTGCATTAGATTGGGAAGGATTAGAACCAAAACAAATTTGCGAAATCAAAGCATTAGCTGGTGATTCAAGTGATAATATTCCTGGTGTTGTTGGAATAGGAGATACAGGTGCAATGGCGATTATCAAACAGTTTGGGTGTGTAGAGAACATCACTTTACCACTAACTAACAATTTAAAACGCTACGATAAAAAATTTGAAGGAAGTGCAATGGAGGATGCGAAGTTCTTTAAAGAATTAACAACGCTGAAATCTTGCACACCGCTACAAATTAATAAATATGAGATTAATAAAAAAGGACTCTATGCAATAAGTGAACAACTTGCGATGAGGTCAATTATTAATCTACTCAATAAGGCTTAAAGAAAAGGACTGTTTACAGTTCTTTTTTTGTTGTCATTTTAAGGAGGCTAACGCAATGGAGTTAGATAAATTATGGAATGGGATGGAAAGAGCTCGGGATAAGTCTGTAACGGCCGAGATCTTAGCTTGGACTTATCATAATTATCCCGGTGAAAAAATTAAAGATATCCGAACAAAGTTTGATGAATGGTCAATAGAGGATTTCAAAGAGGTTCTTGAACACCTGGAACATCTACCTCCTTTTGAGGGGGAAGCGGATAAAGAAACCATGTTTGGTTATTCATTTGGAAACCCCGATTTTTATGAAGGTAGCAATCTTACTCTTATGGCTGACTGGATCTGGCATGAGGTAAGTAAACCTAAGAGAAAATCGAAGTTTTTCTAAGGAGATATGTAAATGAAAAGACGACATTTTTATCTAGATATGACTTCTACTCAAATTGGAGAAGGGGATAGATATACGTTAGCGCGTATTATGACACGCTTAACAATGGCTAAAGTTCTAGAAGGAATGGGGCATAACGTGGATGATTTAACTTTTTTTAAATCATGTCAGAACTATGATTATTACTCTCATGACTATAGCGATACATTAGAGGATCTGATTGAATTTTTAGAACTAGCAGACGCCCCATTCGAATGGGATAGTGCTGATAGAATTTTAAAGTTAAATTTCCCAAAAGAAGTTCATGCATATAGTTATCTAGCTTATGCAATTGAATACGGTTGGGGAGAAATGGAAATGGAAATTTTAGAAGATGAAGATGGGAATGAAATAGAGATTGTGGAAGTAACCGATGAAGGATTGGTATTTCGATTAGAGTCCTATAACGGTATTCCCATTGAATTCATGAAAGCATATGCGGAAATGGTAAAGGAGAAAAATTTATGATGAAAATAGTTGCTACTATAAATGAAAATGAATCAGTAAACGTTCAACGTTTTGAAAATGAACTGAAGGTAGGCGAGCGAAATATTCGTTGTTATGATTATTGCTATGCAATGATGGAACAGCTACCAATGAGTGCTATTTTCGAGTACTTATCAAATTCGAATGGACCAATGGGCGATTATTTAAAGGATTTAGAGGAAGAAGGAGAATTCAATAAATTTTTTGAAACAATCCTTAATTCAGTATCTACCGATTGGTATGAGGATAATTCTGAATTTCTTAGATTCCTAGCGGTTATATTACGTCGAACAAACAAAATGAATGTAGATGATCCATTTGTTTTGGACTTTTTACAAGCTATCATTGAACAGCATGATAAGTTAGACATTAATGAACAGTTAGCTACTATTATGATTGGCTTATTAAAGAAGTTTTTAAAACAAGGACCTGCAGAGGATAGTGGTCTTGAATCCAAGAAAAACGCTATTTTTAAAGCCATTCTTCATTCAATACAAGTGGAACACCGAGAGGAATTGAAAAATGTAATTCAAAATGTCATTCCTCATGTAGATGAAAAATGGTTTAGTGAAATGATTTTAAATACGCAGCAGAAAAGTGATAAAAAACTTCATTACTTTGCTGGGAAGATTCCACCAGGTGTATCGTACATGGGAGTTAACTCACAAGGAGTTAGTTACGTGTACGAAGTACCGAAATCAAGAATTCGTGTGAAATATCATGGTGCATCAATCGATGATGTTGGACACCCGCGTTTATTAGCAATTTATAAGATAGGGGAAGATGATAAAATAATTTCCATGAAAATCGTTGCTGTAAAAGAAGGGGAACCAATTAACGATAACATGCAGGTGTTTCGATATCCATTTGCACATGTTTTTGGTGGTGGTAATGTCTGTTGGTATACTTATCGTACTTTAACAAGTGATATGTTGCCACATGTTGCAAACATATTTTTATCAACTGATAACTCAAATCACGGGCGAGGAAATACTTTCGAAATATATAAGGAAAACGAAGGGAAGGACTTTGATGATTCAAAGTTAGAGCCATTCGGATTATTAAATGAAGTGCTATAAAACTTATAGCGCTTCTTTTCTTTTAAGGAGGTATATCAATGGTTGATTTTGATATAAAAAAATTCGCAGATAAATTAGAGGAACAAGCGATTCCGCAAGAAAAAGAACGACTAATCGAACTACATCATCAATATTACTACCAAAATTTTAGTATGATGGGCGAAATTCGAGAGTTATTCGAAGGAACATCTATAGAGGAATTAAAAGCAATATATATGGATGTTTATTTTTCTGGAACTGAAGAATCATCGTGGAATACTCTTTTTGGTGAAGAAATAGAACTTACAGTGGATCAGCAAACATACTGGAATATTCAAAGCAGTTCGCACTACTGGAAAATGCTGAAAGATAAAAAGAAAAGGTTCTTTTAGTCATATTAGGGGGAACTTAAAATGGACAAACGAATTGTAAGACTTTACGAAGAAGAGAAGTTCAACCTTCTTTATATGTATGATTTACTAATCATCTATAAATTAATTGAATCATTCACAGGTGAACGGTTGCCTGATGAAAAGAAGTTCTATTGGAATATGAGATCAGATTATGTGGGAGTGACCGATTTTTGGTATCCTCTTGAAATCTTCTTTGATGAAACTAGAATTGGAGAGGTTGATTACGGAGAGGGTATAAAGAATCCTCAAGGTTTTGTTATGATGCTTCATTCATTGAAAGAAGCACATGAACGAAAAGAAGAAATGTCGGAAGTTCAACTAATTATCCTTGAAAATATTACGGAGGAACTGCTATTGAATTTAGCCATTCCACCTAAACTCGATATGACAAAATTATACTCGCAATTTGATGAAGATAATTTTACGCTGTATGGTCACTTTGAGTTTGGCTCCATATGTATGCATTTTGTTTGCAAGGTTTTATTAGAGGCACATAAAGAATGTGTGAAATTAGTCGAAGGGATAGAACAATTATGACAAAGGTAGTAGTGACAATAGATGAAGGGAAAACACCATCTATTGAAAGATATGAAAATGAAATAAAAGTAGGGAATCGAAAAGTGACGTTGGACACATTGCTTCGAGGTTTTATTCAGGATGCACCAATTGAGTTGGTTTTTGATGTTTTAGTGAATCGACGTTGTGAGGATATGGAAGAATATTTTGATACTATTAGTCCTTCTGAATCAACGAATAGTGGTTATAAATTTCTTTTAACACTTTTCAATCAAATACCACAAGGGTTGATGAATGATGAACTGTTCTCAGATTTTGCATTACTTGTTATTCAGAGAATGGAAGACTCACATATCACAGTCGATGAATTAACACCTATTTTATCAACTTGGGTACAAAAGATTAAGGAAGCCCCAACTCAGCCAGAATATCTCAATTTGTATGTAGACCTATTACAGTATTTTTTAGGATCTCAACAATCTGGAGATATGGAAATTCAAAAAGAGTTGTTGCGTACTCTTTATAAATATATGAAAGATTTAAAAGAAAAGGACAAAATCGATAAATTGGTAGCTTCTCACATTCAACACCTACCAACTAGTTTACTTCTTGACGCTTTAAAAGAAAGAAACGAAGGCAATAACAAGGTTGTATACGGCTTTACGAATGTACCTAAAAATGCATCGTATATCGCAACAACAAGTAAAGGAACGACTTATTTCTACGATATTCCCAAAACAAAAATGAGGGTAAAGTTTCAAGATGTTCCTTTCGAAGATGTGGGACATCCAAGGTTACTATTTGCTATCTCTATAGATAAAAGTGGTGCTGTATATTCTCTAAAATTAGCAGCGTTGAAAGGGAAAAAACCATTAGCAATTGATACTCCTTTATATCATTATCCATATTCAAATGTATATAAAAGTGGTGCAGTTTGTTGGAGTGGGTTTCGTGAATTGCCGATTGATCAGATTCCGTTGATGTTCCTATCAACTCCAAATAATAATCATTTAAACGACAACACATTATCGTTGTTTGAAAAGTATAAAGGGAAAAACTTCCCTGATACTCGTTTAATTGAAATGAATGCAAAAGTGGAAGATTGGTGCTAATACAAATGTAGGTAGCAATAATAGGAAGTTGTTGTTGCTCTTACCAATTTTTTTAGCTATAATTTTTATATATCTTGATTTATGAATTTATTAACGCTTAACCATACGGTGAAAGCGCATTTCAAACACTTCTTCGATTAAGTGTTCAAACTAATCCTATTTAAAGGAGTTAGTCTGTTCAAATTTATCGAAGGAGTGTTTTTTTATTATTTTCAAGATAAATTTAAATTTTAAGGGAGTTTTTATAATGGAAGAATTATCAATTTTCGACATCGGTATTGAAGATGTTATTACTGAGGAAGAGAAAAAGAAAGAGGAAGCACAAAAAAATTCAATTGCTGCTAGAGCAAAAGCTGCTGCTACTCCAAAAGAAAAGAAAAAAGTTGAACCAATCTATGTACAAGGTGATTGGACAATTCACTTTGCAACCGAAAGTTTCCGAGTGGAAGATTTCGTAGATGAAATTCCAGAACAAGGTGTAACCCTGGAAGAAGTTCGCGAGGGGATTGAACGTCACTTCCCTCAATTTAGTGCAGCACGTACTAAGTGGGACGTAGATAAAGATAATAAGCGTTTATTCCCTGATGCATTTGCGGGAAGTAAAGGCGCTGTTTCAAAAGAAGGTCGTTTTACGCCTTCTTTTTTTATTTCAGCAGAAGAAGCTTTTGAGTCTAATAAAATCTATCGCTATATTCTGAGTGGTGACGGGAATGTATTGTCGGTTCATCAATCAGGGTACGGTACCATGATTGCACCAACTATTAAGGTTAGCGATAAAATGGTTGAAAAAGCCTTAGATGATTTAGGTTTTCCAAGTCTTGAAGCGTGTCCAGTAACACCTGCTTCTTTTGAGTGGATCTTACCTAAAATTCCAAATAAGTTTTTACGTCAAATCGTAGGATTTTTCCGTTCGTTTATTACGGAGGAACATGAATACGAAGTAGCTGTAAAAATCTATTTTGATATGGAAAAAGAAAAGTATGTACTTGATGTACCCGAGCAAATCGTTACTCCCGTATACATTTCTATGATTAACACTCCTGAATACACAGGCCAAAACGCTAGTCGTTATTTACCTGTCATGGAAGTTCATAGTCATAATGTAATGCGAGCGTTCTTTTCAGATACGGACGATGCAGACGAACAAGGGAATAGTACAACATTCGGTGTTTATGGTGTGTTAGGACGATTAAATCTAAAAGAATACGAAATGGTATTCCGCGCAAAAATGCGTGACGATGAAATCCGAATCCAACCGGAGCAATTATTCGAACTAGATGTAGAACGTGATGATTACTCTTATCCGAAACATTGGAAAACAAAGGTGACAACGAAAGAAGGGTTTTACTTATGAAAATCGTAAACAACTTTAATTTTGATATTGTTATACTAGGGGCAGGAGCGAATGGATCTCATTTCTTTCGCAATTTGCTACAAGATATGGCTACTTACGGTTCACGTTTACAGCTTACACGAATTTTAATTGCTGATGGTGACCGAACGGAAAAGAAAAATCTCGATAATCAACTTTTTGATGAAGAGGATATAGGTGAATTTAAAGTAACAGCTCTAGCTGAACGCTACGGTGAACACTACGGCATTGACATATTAGCAGTACCAGAATATATCACGGATTGTGAAATGTTAGACCGATTGTTTGCTAATGACGGCCGATTCAAAATATTAATCGGTTGTGTAGATAACAATAGAACTCGTCAATTATTCAATGACTATTTCAACCATGTCGATGATTTACTTTACATCGATGCTGGAATTGAAGGCGTTATGGTGAAAGAAGAAATTGACGAAAATATACCGTCACACCAAAGAGATAAAATGATTATCGGTAGTGGATTCTCAGGTCAAGTTGTCGTTGGGTTCAAAGCAAAAGGGGAAGTGATTTTACAACCTCTTTGTGAACTATATCCTAATGTATTAACTGATACTGAATCGGTGTTTCCTACGGGGCGACAGATGATGTCTGCATAGTAATGTGCTATTGAGCACTATAGCGGTGTAACGCTATAACCTAGTCCTACCCTTTCAATATGGATTACCACATATTGAATGGTCAAGCTTGGTAGGTAAAAGGCGGGTCAATCGAAGCTAAGGTTCAGTGACGATGTTTCCCAACAAGGTGAGAGAGTCTATGGTTAATCGGTTATTGGTGAAGTTGAGGTTAGTGGGGTCTAAAGACGCCCAAAGCGAAATAGAACCTTGTAACGCTTTTCTGTTCATTGCTTTCTTGTGCGTGGGAAGAAGGCAATCTTTATCTAAGGATTTGGAGCGAAACATTACACATGTTATCACTCGAACGGACACATGTACAGATTGTATAAGCACCTGAAAACAACCTAAGGATTCTTGCTACGTACTATACAGATAACCTGCAAAGGTAACTTGAATGGAGAATGGTGAATATTTCATGAGAGTCAAGTTACTCAAAGATGCGTTAGAGTAATCTGCGATTGGTAAATAGAGACAAAATCTCTATTGAACCCATCTATCAGAATGGATGGTAGGGAGTAACCCAATCACACCTATATTGAGGAATATAGGATACTACCTATTTGGTGACAAATAGACTAGTACTGGTGAATGATGCAAGGCCAAATCAAAGCAACTTCCGAATAGATGTTAGGAGGCGAAGCCCCATATTTAACGCTACGGAAAGAATTGCTTACTTATCCAAGATAGCTAAATCAAATAAAGAAATTAAATTTAAGAAACTGTTTCCAATCTTATTAAAAGAGGAATTTCTTGAACTAGCATATGCGAAAATCGCTAACAATAAAGGGTCAATGACGGCTGGAGTAGATGGTGTAAATAAAAACCAATTGGAAGATAAAGAAACTCGAAGCAATTTTCTTAAAGATGTAATTGAAGAAATTGCAAAGGAAACCTATCAACCTCTCCCAGTTAGAAGAGTGGAAATACCAAAGAGAAATAGCAATAAAAAGCGCCCTCTAGGTATACCAACCTTTAAAGACCGAATTATTCAATCAGCGATTAAAATCATTCTCGAAGCTATTTACGAACCAATATTCAGTGTATCTTCACATGGTTTCAGACCTAGAAGAAGTTGTCAAACGGCTATTCATACAATTATATGTAGGAAATATGATTGGGTAGTAGAAGGAGATATAAAAGGATGCTTCGATAACATCGAGCATTCTAAGTTGATCAATATCCTACGTCAAAGGATTGCAGATGAAAAGTTTATTAATCTAATTAATAAATTTCTCAAGTCTGGATACCAAATGGGATACGGAATTGATGGAAAGAATCCTATTTACTATACAGAACAAGGAACTCCACAAGGAGGAATTGTCAGCCCAATCCTCGCTAATATCTTTTTGCATGAATTCGATAAATACATGGAAACACATCTATGTAATATGAAGGAAGCAAAAGCTAGCAAGGAATATACTTTCTACCGAAATAAAATTGCCAGGTTAAGTAGAGCGATTAGCGATAATAAAACCCCCTACCATATGACATTGGAACCTATGGATGAAAACGATGGAATAAACTTCATCGTCAATTCTAAAGAGGAAGCCATGAATAAGGTAGAGGAAATTAGAATTGCTAGGAAAGCTACAGAATACCAAAGCAAAGAATATAAACGTATGTCAAATAGAATAAATGCCTTAAAAAGACACATTGAACAAAACAAACCATTTCCTTACCAATCTGCAAAGAATGGTGAAGAAAGGGTAAGGTTTAATACTAGAGAAGAAATGATTAGTAAATTGCTAGAATACAAGAAGAAAGCAAAGCATGTTCCTAGATACGATAAAGAAGATTACTTCAACAACAAAAGTGTTGGGTATGTCAGATATGCTGATGACTTTGTAATTCTCCTAGGAAATCATACGAAGAAAGAAGCCAAGAAAGTAAAGGAAGTTATTACAGAATGGTTCGGTAAAGAACTGTCTCTATCACTAAGTGAGGAGAAGACATTAATAACTCATAGTACAAAAGGCTTCAGATTCCTAGGCTATGACATAGTTAACATTCCTAAACAAGATGGTATAGGATATCGCAATTTCTCTAAAGTTTATGTTCCACGAGATAGAATCAAGGAATTAACTGAAAAACTCGACAATCTACTTATTCTGCATTATGAATATCCTCTATTTGACCTGATAACAAGGCTAAATAGAGTAATTAGTGGCTGGAGCAATTATTACAAAATCTGCAATAATTGGTCCTCTGTAAGCAGTAAATTAGACCACCGATTATCCTGGAAAATCATACATTGGGTTGGAAGGAAACATAAGTGTAAAATCACGAAAGTTTACGAAAACCACGTTGTCAAAACAGAAGCCTACGGTGCAACATACAAGCAAAGAATTGTTGATACCATTGGTGAGAAAACAGTAGTTTTGAGGAAATTCTTTGATTACAAATTCACTACTACAAAGGAACTGAACAATAAAATAAGAAACCTTTCAAACGGGGAAACAGAAGAATATAACGTAGCTCTCGAATTGGATTATCTTTTACAAGAAACCGCAAAGGTTAAAAGAGGATACTCACCAAGAGAGTTTTATAAAATAGCGGAAGAAAATGGATACCAATGTAGTCATTGTGGGAATAGCACAAATGACCTCATAGTTCATCACACAAGATTAGTAAAAAGGCACTCTAGGAAGGATTCAAAAGCTATTGCTGAATCCACCCAACAAGTACCAAAGATACTTCTTTGCGTTGAATGTCATAAAAAGGTACACCCAAATTCTAAAGCCATTAAAACATTAGCTAAAGGATAAGCTTTGAATGGTCGCGAGCCGTATGCTGTGAAAGCAGCTCGTACGGTTCTAACGGGGGCTTGAGGGAAACGTGCCAATATCATTGGTAACGCGCTCTCATTCTACCCACTCAAGCTTGCGCGGAAATCATCAATAACCCACAACGATTAGAAACTAATAAAATGGCCGCGCAAATGTTGAATATCGTAATGAATAATCTTTTCCATACGGGAGAGGTTCATCAATACGAAATTACATTCAATGCGCGATATGGAACTTCGAATGCTAAGTTTATTGATAAACGAGTAGAGAAGTATTTTAAGGAATTGATGGCTGCTGAAAGTACGAAAACCATTACAGCAAGCTGAACATAACTCAAATTATAGGGGGAAGTAAAAGATGACAACATTATTTGGAGAAAATGTTATACCAAAACACCAAGCATTATATAGAAAATACCGTCCGAACGCATTTGACGGGTTAATTGGACAAGATCATGTGAAAACGACGCTAGCGAATGCTATAGCTCACGGTACAGTATCACATGCTTATTTGTTCACAGGACCGCGTGGTACAGGGAAAACAAGTACAGCAAAACTTTTCGCAAAAGCCTTAAATTGTGAGCACCCAAATGGAATTAATCCATGTGGTCAATGTGCTTCATGCCTTGAGGAAGGTACGGATATTATCGAACTTGATGCTGCTAGTAATAACAGTGTAGATGATATTCGTCAACTACGTGAAAACGTGATACTTGCTCCGATGAACGGAAAATACAAAATTTATATATTAGACGAGGTCCACATGCTCACGTCTCAAGCGTTTAATGCTTTCTTAAAAACACTTGAAGAACCACCAGCGCATGCCATCTTTATTCTAGCAACAACAGAAGTTCATAAGTTACCGGCAACGATTTTATCTCGTTGTCAACGCTTTGATTTCCGTCGTATTTCGAACAATGCTATTGTTGATCGTTTAAAATACGTGTTAGAACAAGAAGGGCGAGTAGCTGAAGATACAGCGTTAAATCTTATCGCTCAAGTATCTGCAGGAGGTATGCGTGACTCTTTAAGTTTGTTAGATCAAGCATTATCTCGAAAAGAAAATGCAAATCATCCAGTATCACTTTCTGATGTTTTAGCATTAACAGGTGCTGTTGATGTTCGTGTTATCGGACAACTAATTGCTTTAATTGCTGAAAAGAAAACAGAGGAAGCCTTAACTCATTTCAATCAATGTTTTGAGTCAGGCAAAGAACCAAAATTCTTTATTGAAGAATTGATGATTTATTTACGTGATATTTTAGTGTTCAAGAAACTAGGTGCTAATGCAACCTTGAAAAAAGGGTACACAGATGAAAACTTCCGAGCAGTCGCAGAACGTGTAAGTGTAGAAAAAATCTACGTGTATTTAGAAGAACTTCAACAAACGTTAAGTAATTCGAAATTCCATCACGACTTACAATTGCTAATGGAGATGACAATCATCCGTATGATTAATGGTGAACAAGCTTCATTACAAGAGCAAATCAATGAGTTACGTGCCATGATCCAAAATGGTGTCGTTGCTCAACCAGTTGCTTTGCAACAAAGCCCTGTAGTAGTGAATGAATCACCATCTCAAATAAATGAATCATTGATGGAAATTCCATCTACTGAGCTTGCTGATTTATATGTAGCTTCAACTGAACCTACTCAAATGGAAGAATCTGAAGTAGTGCCATCATTTGATACGGCTCAACAGAATGTATCGATGGACGTTCCTTCAATTGAAGAATTTTCAATAAATGTACCTTCATTTGATACTTCACAATTTGAGTCTCAAGTGGCATCATTTGAAACATCTCAAATCGACTTAGCACCAATGGATATGTCATTATTTGAGACAGCTCAAGTAGAAGTGCCATCCTTTGAAAATTCTCTAATTAACGCACCAGAGATGGAGATTGAAACAATAGAATCTAATTCAGGAGTTGTTCCTACGTTTGAAACATCTCAAGTAGGAAACGTTCTGGTACCGGGCCAAGAAATAGCTCAAATTTCAGAACCGACTAATGATGATGTAGTCGTTCTTGATGATCCAATAGGATTTATGAATTTAGCAATAGAAGCAAATAAAAATGGTATTGATTGGACTACTCAAATTCCAAGTGAGGTCGAATCAACTGTTCAATTGGTAGAACCTTCAACAAATATTCTTGAAGAACCGCTAGTGATTGAACCATCAATAGTTGAACCACCGTTGGAAGAAAATCCATCAATCGAAATGTTTGTGGAACCACCTGTTGAAGATACGATGGAACCAGGTGTGAATGAAATTACACCTCCAACAAATGTAATTCTTTCAGATAAAGAACAATCCGTTCTAAATGAGTTGCGTACAGCGACTAAACCGATGAAAGAAGAATTCAACAAGGTATATGAATCCATTATCAATGAACTAGCCAATTTAAATCTTTCTACGAAAAGCATCTTCCGTGAATTTAGAGTAGGTGCGGTGAATGAGAATACAGTTATTCTTGTTCATACGGAGAAAATTAAGGTAATGCTCATTGATAAAGTGGGACACAAAAATAAAGTTAAAGAGGCATTCGAAAACGTGTATAAACCTCTTGCTTTTATTCCAATTACGGAAGCAGAGTGGAATACTGTTATCTCTACTTTCCGGTAAGAAATGTTCATAAAAGATAGGCACTCAATAGCCTATCTTTTATCATTATTAGGGGGAAACAAGATGTCAAAACAATTATTTGAAAATTTAATTCAAACTAATAGATTAAGCCATGCCTACTTTTTAGAAGGTGGGAACGGGGAAGATTTTGCTTTATGGTTAAGCAGTCGAATTCTATGTGAAGGTCATGATGAAGAAGAATGTCTAACTTGCCGACGTATTTATCACTACAATCATCCTGATGTAGTGATCATCCGACCAGAAGGACTTGCAATTAAAGTGGATCAAATCCGCGCATTGCATGAAAAAGCAGCTTATAAGAGTGCTGATGGCAATGGACAAGTGTTCATCATTGTTGGTGCCGATAAAATGAATCCTCAAGCAAGTAATGCACTTTTAAAATTCTTAGAAGAACCGAAGCCGGATGTCACTATCTTGCTATTAGGGGAATCAAGAGAATTATTACTCGAAACAATTAAAAGTCGGGTGCAAGTTGTGAGATTACCAGAATATCAAGGCTTTATGAAATCGGCCATTGAGCGAGGATTAACATTTGAAAGTCTTGGTTTATTTGAGGAAATTCACGCAACTGTAGAACAAGCAGAAGAATATAAAGAGGTTGCAGATAAGTGGGTTGCTACGATCCGTGATACTTTCGACTCTTCAAAACTACAAGCACTCCAAAAAGTACAAACGTGGGAAAAGCTCTTTGAGGGAAAAGAACAACGTAACCTTTGTTTACGTTTAGTCCAATCCTATGTCAAAGCGTTATTTTCCGAAAAGAAAGGTGCATATCATTTGTGGGGGAATGTACCAAATATTGAATGGAGTCATCTTGTACAATGGGGAAAAGCCCTTGATGAATTAACAAGAGGGTTACATTCTAATGGTCATTTCACGTTACAGTTGGAAAACTTTGCAAAAAAGGTGTTATAATCAATTACAATGATTTAACGGTTTATCAGCAGATAAACCGTTTTCTTTTTATAATATAAGCAAGGATGGATAGAGGGAGAATTATGGTAAGTTTATTTCAAAAAGTATTAGCTCGATTTAATGACCCTCAATTATAAGTAAATTTTATTAAGGCTGTAAGGGACCAATAAACATTAAGTCTAAAGATAAAGGAATATTTCATAGTTAGTAGGTGTCGCATGAAAAACCTAAGAATTTCTATTGTTATTATCCTCCTAATCATCGTAGTGGGTTCATATTTCGATGTAACTTTTAAAAACTTAACAGTAGAAGAAGCTGAACAAATTGCTTTAAAGGATGCTATTGCAAATGGCTATGATACAGCTACCTTATGGAAAGAATTTAATACTCAAACGACGAAACGATATATTTACTCTGAAAAATATGAAAAAGACGTGAAAATCTGGCAAGTGAATTTAGATACTACTGACCATCCGGATAACATACCAGCATTCGTTTATTACATTAAAGAAGATACAGGTGAAATTATTGGATTCATCAATGTTGTCGATAATGTAGTCGAAAAATAAACTATTAGATTAATAGATCTTGACGAGATCAATCTTTTTTCTTATAGTGAAACTATCTATACTACACATTAACTTTTCGCTATAATCATACGGTGAATAGCTTTTAAAGCACTCTCGAAGTGTTCATGCTAATCTCTTAACGGGATTGGACTGAACATTTATCGGAAGTGCTTTTTTGTGTACTTATAGACAAATAAATTTGATGATGATAAATATGGGTATGAATCAAATTTCGATTCAAAAGATCGAAAAACAGCAACGTTACTTGAACCAATTCTAACAATGATCTTGAATTCAGATAGTATAACTATAATTGAAAAAATAGAGTTGTTAGTCAAATTATATAAGACAAATAATTTAAAATTAGCACATTTAGTATATGGGTTTTTACTTAAATTCGATGAATTTCTTGCAGAACAACTAAGTGAACGTAAATCACGGGAAATTAAAGAGGCCTATGAAAAGGAAATGCAATTGAGAATTAACAAGCATGATATGTATGACGAGTATGATGATTATCCTTACCAGTTTGATGAGGACGGTACTCCTTGAAAGATGAAGGTTGAGTAGTAACTACAAATCTTCGTAGGATAGATATTTTAATGATATAGAAAAAGGGATGACTGCCAATGTTTAGCGGCCATCCCTTTTATTTAAGATAAAAGTCTTATCTATAAATTTTAAATGTCCCAGCTATAATAAAAGTCTATTGTACAAATTCTATTAGTACCTGTGACTGTCCCCTTAAAAACTCCAACAGAATCCCAAAAATCTGATTTACTTGTTGTATTAGCCTTCCCGCTGTAATGGTTAAATGTCATATTATATGTTGCATTGGTAGTAATTGTTGATAAAACAGTAGTAGCAGCAGAAATCAGTGCAGAAGCCTTTATAGAAGGTTTATCGTCAAAAAGGAAAGCTGCTGAGAGAGCTGCAGCTACTGCAACAACCGTTAATTGTGTACTTAAAAATTTCACTTGAGAAACATCATAGTATTTATGTACCCAAACACTCTGTCCTGGGCTGCCGATTTTATACGTTGGATAAGATGCTAACGCACTGATATTATTTTGTACTTGTATCTGTGAGTCAACTGGTTTTCCTTTTCCGCTTGTAATAATCGCTACAATTTCACCATCTACAGAAAATTCCCCTGTTTTAGTGTTATGTTCCGCAATAACAGTTTCATCATTATAAGTAAATTCAAATTTAGTAACATTCTCTTCTTTACTTTTTAATGCCTTAATCTCTGGTTCTACTATTAAATCATTTTTTTCTAGTACCTGTTTTGAATCAATATTTTCTGCCGCACTTGCAAAATTTGGCGCAACACTACCAAAGCCTATTAAACATGCTAAAGATAAAGAAATAGCTTTTTTCATCAAAGTACCCCCATTTTTACAACAATTAGTAGTAGTAGTATTATTTTGATATTTCGAAAATCCTATTTATCGTCAGTAAAGACGATATAAACTATTGTAAATACAGAGATTAAAAGAATAATTCTTCCTATTATATTTACAATTTCACTATTGAACCCGAATATGTCGAGATTCATCATAAATCCACCAATTAGAGCTAATAAGGCAAAAACTTTTTTTATAGATTTTCTATTATTAATAGTAACCCCTCCTTAATATGGTGTAATTTTTTTGCCCATTTGGTAAATTTTTATATAATATTGTAATATTTACCAATATATATTTGATATTATACATATATTTATTTCACGTATTCTATGAGTTCAAAGTATGATTTTATATAGAGAACTATATAGCAGATGACCTAATTATTAACAGTACCTAACATTACATTTACCCTATTTTTCATATTTTTCACATTCCGATAGGCTATCTAGTTGTTTACATTTTAGGCCTTGATTTATGAACTACCCGCATTTCTTGACGAAAACTAACTTTTTACTTATAGTGAAACCATCTATATTACACATTTAACTTTCCGCTATAACCATACGGTGAATAGCTTTTAAAGCACTTTCGTAAGTGTTCATATTAATCTCTCAACGGGATTGATCTGTTCATTTATCGGGAGTGCTTTTTTGCGTGCCTTATAGATAAATTAGAGCGGGTTGGATTGCTATCAATTAACATAAAGAGTCCTAACGGTATTGAGTATTCACTAAATAGGCTTTCCATCGAAGAAACTAAAAGGATGTCTGAACTAAAAGTAGAAATTATGAATTGTATCGCAACATTATTAAAGAGCTTTTATGAACAAACAGGGGTTATAAATGACCCGAATAAAATAGGACAGCTAATTTCAGATTCAAGAATGAATGGTGGTGATGCAGGTGATTCAAGAATTCCAAATCTTTATGAATCATATCAAACTATTTATAGCAATTTAGTTCCTGTACTATTATATAAATGGGAGAAGAATGGTGAGCAGCTCGTTATCAAAGAAGAGCGAGTCTTTATTGAGGACTTCTGGTCTATAACCTTACCTGTAGCTTACATACCGATATGGCCTGATTCACAAAGCATCCACCAGTATATAATTCATTTTGCTATTAATAGTCAAAAACAATCAGGTTATATTTTGTTTGCCTCTCAGGAAGCCTCTGCAATTTTTGATGTGGCAATTGGAACCTTAATAAAAACCATTGATTCTCCATATGCTGACACATGGGGTAATGCAACGAGCAGTTATGTTGAAATTAATCCATCTGTTGGATATACGAATGATGGGGATAAGCATCTTTTCTCCATTCAAACCAGTTGGAGTGGTTCTGTAACCAAGGTTCAGTTTGAACAAAAAACGGGTGCAAACCCTTGGATGGTATTTGGAAGGTACAGAATGTTTATTGATTGCAACCATAATATTACTGAGTTCCTATCACAGTTACATTCTCAAGGGGACATTTGGTTACTTGGAAAGGTATTGTCGCTTATGAGTACTAAAGATAGTTCAGCATACTCTGAAATTGAAAAGTTGACCGGAGTAAAGGTGACATATTAATTCAAGGGAATAGAATACGCTCTAGGGTTCTAGGATAACAAATGCCGTTAATGAAGGAGGTTACTACATCCCGTTAACGGCTTTATTTATCTCGAGCCCGCAAATATAATTTAGCCATTAAAACGAGTAAGGTGAATCGTATCACGAGTAAATGTTGCATTGTAAAAGGGTTAAGAGCATATTAGAAGAAATTATTAATTCCAATTCAACAACAGATTACATTAGAATTACACCATTTTATATAAACGAACAATTAAATCATCAAATTGTATTTGAAGAATATATGTTATATAGAATGTAGAGACTGGTTTGACAAGGAAGACTAGGAAAAGCACATAAAAGATATTGATGTTCCAGATATACAAAGACAACTTAATGATTTGGAAGTAGGAGCAATATTTTATCCTCTATGTCAAAAAGAAAAAATGCTCTTGAGAAATACAAAGAATATTTAAGTGAACTTCTTCTAAAAATGATGGAAATTGCAAAATCTGAAATGATATTAAAAAAACATACTGCCATAAATGACATCTATTGAATGCCAAATAAACTTTCTGTCAGAGAAATTAAATTGTACAGTTGAGGAAATTACTCGTATTGAGGCGGGGATATTTGAAAAAATAGAGATAGTAGATAAGATTGTTGATTTTTTAGATATTAAAGGTGACTTTTTTCTGTAGTTTTATAAAAAAGATTGATCATTTACAACAAAATTCGATTATTTAAAATAAAGATTGATAATTTATAATAAAGTTTGATTAAAAATCCTGTGTTGATATGCAGGATTTTTCTTATTCCATAATCGGGCCATTTAATGGAATGGCTTATTGTGAAATAATAACAATTTGAAATAATTGTTATTAAGATAGAGGTCAGAAAAATGAGGAGAATTTTTATTGGATACTAGGTACCCAATCGGACAATTCGATTGTCTTAATGAAGTAATGGGAAATGATATTTAAATGTGGATTAAGGAAATTTTCACACTTCCTAGTCGTTTGAGTGCGTTAACCGTGGATTATATGGTAACTGATTAGCTGAAACATCCCAACTTTTGGCTAACACACTAACAGGTTTACCATTCTTGTCTAAATTAACTAATGGAGCAAAGATTGGATCCGTTACATTTCCGTCCTATCCATTTTCATAAAAATGTGGAATGAATACTCCACCTGATGCTGAAATTCCAGCAATAAATAAATCTTTGGAATAATAAAATGAAAAAAGACCAGAATCTTGGTTAAACACATGCCTATTTCTATAAACTTATCCAATAGCTACTATTTATTATTAGCGTAAGTACTGGTTTAATTTTAAGTAACCTGTTTATCTCAGACGATTACATACATCCAAAAATAAAGACCTAAGTCCAGTCAAATTCCGAACTTAGGTCTTATAAAAGTCAACTATATGATTTACATTTATTAATATTTATTATTGTGCCGATTGAAGAAATTCTGTTCTTACCAAAGTCCAAGAACCTTCCACCATAGGCCGCCAATAACTAGCCAAATAATAAGATGAACAATTGAAATGATAAATCCAATTCCCCACCATTTTTCCTGTGTCACGTAGCCTGCTCCAAAGAAAACAGGAGCTGGACCGCTACCGTAATTTGTTAAACACCCGAACAAATTACTGATAAATGCTAAGAGCAGTGCTGATACCATTGGGGGTGCTCCAACTGCTACAAGAACAGATAGAAAAGCACCGTACATCGCACTTACATGCGCTGTATTACTGGCGAAAAAGTAATGTGAATAGAAATAAATGATGACAAGAATGACTAATGCAATCATCCATGATGTGTCACCAATCAATCCTTTTACCATATCACTGAACCAAGGAATCATCCCTGTACTATTCAAGAATGTGGCCATCATGACTAAAACTGAAAACCAAACGAGCGTATCCCATGCGCCTTGTTCTTGCTTTATATCTGACCATGTTAATACTTGTGTCAGTAGCAGTAAACTTAAGCCAATAAAAGCTGTAATTGTGGCATCAAGATGGAAGTTTGATCCGAATATCCATAACACGAGCAAAATGATAAAGATACCAATCATATACCATTCTTCTCTTTTTAAAGGTCCCATAGCATCCAGTTTCTTTTTAGCTTCTTCTGTTGCAGATGGGGTCTCTTTAATCTCCGGTGGATAGATTTTATATATTAAAAATGGTACGACGATTAAACTGATTAGCCCTGGAACGATGGCCGCTACCATCCAACCTACCCAAGAAATTGTTGTACCTGAAATCTCTTGTGTTAGCTTCGCTGCTAGAGGGTTAGCAGCCATTGCTGTTAAGAACATAGCAGACGTAACCATATTAGCTTGAAAAGAAGTGGTTGTTAAAAACGCACCTATTTTTCTTTCGGTCCCATCACCTGATTTCGAACCATATGTTTCTGACAATGAACGAATAATCGGCAGTAAAATCCCACCAGCACGCGCTGTATTTGAAGGCATTGCTGGAGAAAGAATTAAATCACTGGCAATCAGTGAATAGGATAATCCGAGAGTCTTTTTTCCAAACAGACGAACGAAAATATACGCTACACGCGTACCAAGGCCAGTTTTAATAAATCCTCTAGAAATAAAAAATGCAATAACGATTAACCAAATGGTTGAATTTTGGAAACCACTTAGCGCATCCTCAAGTTTTAAAGTATTTGTAAGGATAATGACTGTTAAAGCTAAAATGGCAACACTTCCCATTGAAATCGGTTTTATAATGAGCCCAATAATGGTTGCAACAAAGATAGCAAACAAATGCCATGCTTGTACTTTTAAATCTGCTGGAGGCGGAAGGAACCAAATGATTATTCCAATTAAAACAACTATGATTAAAGGAATATATTTCACTTCCTGTTTTTTCTTTTGTTGATTCATCTTCTTGAAACTCCTCTCAAATTAAAGATGTACTCTTAATGCATGTTTAGTATAAATCCAAACATTCGACTTGTCTAACAACCACACAATCGTTCGTGGTAATAATTAATCGTTTAATAGTAAATTTCCGTAATAAGAACGCTAGAATATGTAAAATTGAGCAAAAAAATTATACTTAATTAATATTAATCTTTCATTTTTTTGTATCTACTGATTCACTTAAGAAATGAATTTAGTAATAAATGTCTTGTCGGGTGAAAAGACTTTCTATGCTTTCTAGTTATAGACTTTAACCAGCACTTTCATTCAATTCCACAAGGAATTGACTGCATTAAACCTAAAAAGTCCATTTAAAATAGTTGATATGAACGAATTCAGTACAGAGAAATTAAAAGAATATTCAATATAGTCAAGGGAACACTTAAAGCCAACCAGTTTAGGGCATAAGTTTCGTTGCGTTAATTCACTATTTAGATGATCACCTGTAGAAGGCTATATTTCGAAAAATTCCTGCAGCTAAGTTGAAAGAGCCGAAATTCGGTAAAAGGATTCCTAAGTTTCTCACTGAGTTAGAAATTGAACATCTAAAGGAAGCCTGTCAACAACGATGGAGAATGCACTATTTGATTTTATGCATTGAGAAATAGTTAAGCTGTAAGTTCCTGTTTAATCCTTCACTCTTTTGGAAATGGATATATTAGTTTTATATCTGCTAATGGAGGAGGAATTTACAGTGTTAGATGAAAAAACAATAAAAATCGTTCAATCTACTGCACCGGTATTAAAAGAACACAGTGCTGAAATTGGAAAACGTTTTTATAGCCTATTATTTTCAAAAGTCCCAGATTTGTACAACTTATTTAATCAAACAAATCAAAAAAAAGGGATTCAGCAAGAAGCTTTAGCATATGCGGTTTATGCAGCTGGTGAACACATTACTAATTTAGAGAAATTGACCCCGGTCATTAGAAGAATTACTGAAAAACATCGTGCAATTGGTGTGGTTGCTGATCATTACCCTGTTGTAGGAGAAACTTTGCTTGAAGCCGTGAAAGACGTTTTAGGAGAGGCAGCAACTGATGAAATACTTGAGGCTTGGGGAAAAGCCTATGGGTATATCGCCGATGCATTTATTAATATTGAAAATGAATTGTACGAGAAAACAAAGAATGCTCCAGGAGGATGGGAAGGGTTTAGAAGTTTTACAATTGATAAAAAAGAAAAAGAAACAAATAGTGTGACATCCTATTACTTAAAACCAACAGATGGCGGTACTATTGCATCCTACGAGCCTGGCCAATATTTAACCTTGTGGGCAGAAATTCCTGGCGAAAAGTATAAACATATCCGTCACTACAGTCTTTCCGACGCCCCGGGAAAAGATTATTACCGAATTAGCGTAAAAAAAGAGAAAGGGCATGGAGAGGTACCTAATGGAATCGTATCAAACTATTTATCATCTGAGCTGAATGTTGGGGATAAATTAGAATTCTCTGCGCCTGCTGGGGATTTTATACTCGATAAGTCCAACGCACCTCTTGTGCTTATTAGTGGAGGGATTGGCGTAACACCTTTAATGAGTATGTTAAATACACTTGTAGAAAATGGAACAAATCGACAAGTTACTTTCATTCATGCCACAGCAAATAGTGAAGAACATGCTTTTAGAGAGCATGTAAAACAACTGTCTACAACTCACAATAACATTAAGTCATTTGTGGCATATGATCATCCAACAGAAGCCGATCGAAGTGCACAAAACTATAACAAAGAAGGATTTATTGACTTAGAATTTTTAAAGAAAGTTGTATCTGCTAAAGATGAATCGGAATTTTATTTCTGTGGATCAATACCTTTTATGGAAGCTATAAATAGGGCGTTAAATGAATGGAATGTACCAAAAAATCATATTCACTTTGAAGCGTTCAATCCACTTGCTATTTTAGGTGAGAGTTAAAAGTGTGAGACGGGACGAGGATTATCGAATAAAAAGAGATTTTTTAAATAATAAAGAGGTGACTTCCATTTTTGGTTGTCACCTCTTTATTGTTTTTAACTCTAATTTATTTTATAAAAAGTAGCCGAAAGTTAATTTTTCGGCTACTTTTTTGGCTTTTGCTCAATTTTTTTATTATGCGTTAACTTGTACTTTTAGTTCCATAGCAGGTCCAAAGAATTCGAAGTGAATTTGAGATTCTTTGAAACCAATTGCATATAGGTGGTTAATCATTGCTTCCATGAATGAAGCTGGTCCACATACATATACATCATTTTCAAGGCTAACGTTTTCTTGTAAGAATTCTTTTGTGATATAACCAACTTCCTCGGTATTCAATGCAATATAGCTTGCATTTGGCATTATTTCTAGATTATTTGAGATTTCTCTGTCAAATACATGTAGTTTTGCATTACGTGCGCTATGAATAAGTGTTGTTTTTCTGTTTGAATCAAGTGCAGCTAAAGTGTCAAACATACTCATAAGTGGTGTAATACCAATCCCACCTGCGATGAATGTTACTGGTGCTTTAGACGCTAGGTCTAATTTGAAGTCCCCTGCAGGTGCACTAACTTGGATACGATCACCAATACGCGCTTGGTTGTGTAGGTAAACTGATACTTTACCTTGAGGATCGTTTAAATCTTCACGTTTTACAGAAATACGGTAAAATGCATCTTTGTTTGCTGCTCTTGATAAGCTATATTGACGGTTATGAACGAATTCTTCTCCAGGAATTTTCACTTGAATAGTAATAAATTGACCTGCATTGTATTCAGGTAATACTTTACCATCAACTGGTCGTAAGTAGAATGAAGTGATTTCGTCGTTTTCTTGCACTTTGTCAGCGATTTCAAATTCTTTGAAGAATCTCCATCCACCTTCTTGATTTTCAGCTTCTTGGTACATTGATTCTTCAGTTGAGATGAATGCATCAGCGATTACACCATATGCTTCTGCCCATGCATTAATAATTTCATCAGTAGCAGCATCGCCTAAAACTTCTTTAATTGCGCCTAGTAAAAATTCTCCTACGATTGGGTAATGTTCTGGTTTAATTCCTAAGCTACGGTGTTTTTGTGCAATTTGGTGTACAACTGGCATAATTGCGCCTAAATTTTCAATGTGAACAGCTGCAGCATATACTGTGTTAGCTAGTGCTGCTTGTTGACGACCTTTAGCTTGGTTAGCATGGTTAAAGATATTTAATAATTCAGGATGTGCAGCAAATAAATTTTTATAGAATGTTTTTGTAATAGCATTTCCGTGTACTTCTAATACTGGTGCAGTAGATTTTACAATATCCATAGTTTGTTGTGATAACATGATGATCAACACTCCTTTTATTTAACAATTAAAAGATACAATTGTTTTCTTCTAAAAGAAATATTTTAAATGAATCTTTAACTAAAAAGACACATTTAAAATACATCTTTAAAAAGAGCTTAGTATAATATTAAGTAGAAATGAATTTTCCGTGATGTATCAACCAATTATTTCTACACGTTTTAAATATTACTTAATGTATTGACCGAAGTAATTTAATACATGACTGATTTGAAGTGTTAAAAGAATGGGCAAAAAATGCTGATCTTCGTAAATCTGCTATTAATAAAGTTATTGCTTATATTAAAGAGCACCAACAAGAAATTGTTGATGTATTAGATTTAGAAAGTGGCAGAAGTGTCTTAAAAAAGTATTATAGAAGTTAGATTTGTTATTACTCATTTAGAAGAATCGTTAAAAATAGTTGACAAAGTAGGCATAGTGAAAAGAGTAGAGTCAGCTATTCCACAAGAATGCTTCCTAATGCTAATGCTGGCGCAATCGTATGCATAGATAAAAATAGTGGGAAATTGAAAGGTGAAATTGATGCAATAATGCTAAGTGGTAAGCGATAAACTTTATTCATTTTCGACTCAAACAGATGTATAGAGGGATGTTGAGGTATCTCGTTCCTGTTTTTACTTGAAACCTCTTTTTCATGAGGGGAAAAGCAGCTAACACTACACTGGCATGTTTTCATACATAACTAAAAAGTAACTGCAATAAGGGGATTAAACAGAATTATAAGAAATAAAAGGAGTCGGATTACCATGGATGTTTTCCTATGTAACCCGAACATACTATTACCTCCTTTAAATAACTTTTAAACATAAAATCTTATAAACTCATTTTGTTATACCTTGCGCGATAGCTTTTCCTTTTTGACAACCGCAAGACGAACTTTTCGTACCATTATAGAGCAGTGTTCTACTTCGAATAACAATATTTTCGCAATCACATTTGCATTTAAGGCTTTTATCGGGGAATTCTTCTAAAAAAATCTTAACTTGATAATATTATGTAAAGATAATGCGCCTAAACCCATGTATTTCAAGGGTTTAGGCTCTTTTCGTTTCTTTTGTAATTACATTGAAAGTTTATTTAACACTACTTTTGCTAAAGTAACATTCAAAGGTATCCTTTTTCATTCTTTCCTCAACTAAAGGGGCGGACTAGTTGAAGAGTCGCTTTTAGCTCTTATTCCACAATCGGGCCATTATCTTGAATAACACTCAAAAAGTAAATTGGATACTTATGTTAATATATATAGGGTTATGGAATGATTTACTTAAATGAAATTGCGGTAATACATTGAAAAGAAGGAGTTTTTTATGAACGAAACAAAGAGGGCGAAAGTTTTAGAAAATCGAAATGGATTAATACTGTTAATTCAAAAAGTCATTATAATAATTGCTCTGATTTTATTTATGTACCTCGCTTTTTCAGATAATATGGTTGTGGCTCCATTCTTTTACATGTCACTTAGCCTTGGTTTTTTTATAAGCGGTTACTTGTTGTATAAGAAAAATAGTATCGTTGCTCAAAAAATTGCTTTCTATATTGCTGGGATTGTTTTAGTTATCATTGCCTTTCAAGATTTAATGCAGTAATTGTCCTTTATGTTTTTTAGATTAAATAACATAACGGAGCAATCGGGCACTAAAAAAGAACATCCATTCAAAGCGGATGTTCCTTTTTATTAGTTTATTTTCTCTCCATTTTTATTGAAAATATATACTCTTATAGAATCGGATTGTTGCGCTTCTTTTATCAGCTTATTTGAAGATAGTTTTGTCTCTATAAGTTTATATATTTCGTTTTCCATTTCCTCACTGATATCTATTGCTTCTGGTGTCTCACTTAAACCTGTCGAAATTTCAAATGCAAATTCCGAAGGGGCAGTGCCACCTACAATTACAGTTTTGAATTGATTTGGATAGGATTCAGATAAATAGTTGGTTGTAATTGTATGTATCTCCCTTACTAAGTCCGCATTTTCTTCAAATTCTTCGAGAATCTTTTTATCAACATTACTTTTTTCTATAACAATTGGATATTTTTCAAATGCAGTTGATTTAATTGTATTTTTTACGATTTCTTCTACCTCGTTTTTTACTGAATTATAGTATTCTTGACTACCTATAATAGCTAAATCTATCCCATCATAGTTAAAACTGTACCTAATGATATTATAGTTTTGGGTTTTGCCATGTATTTCTTCTAATACCCTATGGATTTCTATGTCTGACGGAGGAGTGCTATCGTTAGCGAAAGGATGACTAGTAAAAGTAAAAATACCTCCTAAAACTAATAAAAAGCCAATAATGAAAATAAATTTCTTCACATGTATTCCCCCTTTATGTTAATAGATAGTATGTGTAATTTCTAGGGAAATGATAATAGTAACGTAATTGGAGGGGGCAATTTTGGCAGTCACACCTAAGATCACTCTTATTTAAGCAAACGGACGCAAGAATTGAGCAACAATCAACTGTTTTATCAGTTAGCACTTTCTTTCTGAACCCTAATCGATTAAATAGCATGTTTATTTAACTGGGGATAAAATTAATGATCAGGGAAAAGATAATCTTGGTGATGAAAATGAAGAAAATATTAACTGTATTTATTGCATTCGCTTTGGCATTTATGCTTTTCCAACCTGTAATGGCAGCACATGATATCGTTAATATAGGAAGTGAATTTGTTAGAGCATTAATTAAAAAGGACGACGAACAGGTAAAGACATATCTAACTACAAATGTTGTCATTCCTGAAATTAGTGAAAATACCCCTATTAACAGAGTTACAGGGTTACCTTCTCCTAAAGAAAATGTTAGTGTGTCCATTGCTTATTTCGATGATGGTAAAAGTATGGAAGAGAGAATAGCTTTTATTTGGGAACTGACATTCAAAGAAGATAAAATAACAGATATCAAGGTGGTTTATGACGGTTCTAATCCATTTATGAACGAATCCAATCTGATAAATGAATTTGAAGGTAAGAGTAAAACGAATGTACTCACCGTATCTGACTTTCCCTTTGAAATAACTCATATTGATGGTGATGTAAATAAAGGTATTCTTGTATTAAACTATCGAAATGCTGATTTAAAAGGATTGTTACAGGTAAAAGTAGAACGGAATGATGAATCTTTAGAGGAATTCAAAAATAAAGATAATCACTATTACACATTGAAGAATGAAATTAAAGCATTATATCATCCCAACAATCTTCTTATTTTTCAAAATAAAAACTTACTGTATTCAATTAGCATAGAAAGTTCAATGAATCTGAATTTCAAAGTAGACGATTATCTTAAAATTGCTAATTCTATGTTTTAGATTGAAGCGTTGACCCGTGATGGGTTAACGCTTTTTTAATAAGGACATGGAGTAATTTTCAGTAATCCAGCTAATAGAGGCTGTCAGTTTTTCAAGTAAAGGGTGCATTCAGGGAATGCGCTTTTTCCTTTTTAGATCCAATAAATGGAGGAAGCATGCTAATATTGGTTGTAGGGGGTGCAGACTTGAAAAAGACTTTTATAATATTAATAGGGCTACTACTTATAATAGGCGTTGGATTCATGGTATTTTCCAATGGTAATCAGAAGCAAGAAGACCCAAAAATTCTTTCACAATTAGAGGACAAAGGAAATGTTAATGGTAAAAGAGAATTCCTTTTCAGTCTTACTAATGTTGGGGAAAATAAGGCAGAGTTGGAATTCCCCACTTGGTTAGAATACAATTGGTCAATCGGTGATTTAGATAATAAAGAGATACCTTCTGGAGGAATAATAACGGAACACTTAGATTTAAATGAAAATGGCAATCAGGGTAGAATATTGGTATTACAACCTAATGAGAAAATTGAATATAGAATATTGATAACTAAAATTCCAAAAGGAAACTATGAAATTGCTATAGACTCCTCATCGGGGTATGGTAGCACTCATAGTCAAGAATTTACAATTGAATAATTAATTTTCACTAATTCAGTAAAACCAGCTAATATAAGCTAATCGGTATTCCATTATCGGGCGCGATTCTGAAGTAGGAATTGTGCTTTTTATTTATGTTAAGGGCCATAAAATTGAACTTCAGCTTTAAAGGAATAGGAATCTAGATAAAAAACACAAAACGAATAAAGCGTTAATCCATGATTGGATTAACGCTTTATTATTTCTAATATAAACCTCTGTAACGAGAAACATCTATTTTTGTAATTAAGATATGTCATATTAATTTCTGCACAATTTTTTCAAAATTTTAGTCTATACTTTTTATGTATTACTCGCCACATAGAAAATAATAAAAATATTCATCTAGAGAGGAATTGTTACTTTGTTAGATCAATCGAATTTATTTCTTGCGTTTGGAGCCGTGTTACTATCGTTTATATCTTCATGCTCACTACTATTGTACCAAGCATTCCTATCTTATTCTTATGTAACGGGAATGTCTTTTAATGAAATAAGAGAAGAAAAAGGGATACTTCGAAGAACAGCCTTAATACATACCAGAAGAGGAGCCTTTTGAAGATGTATAAAATCTCTACAAAATTAGCAACCTGTTTTTTTCTAGTAGTACTAGTAATGGAGCTATTTCTTATGGTTTACCTTCATCAAAAAATCATACATACGAGAGTAGAAGAAGAGTTATCTCTATTATTAGCAAATGGAGAAAATCATAGAGACGTATTAATTGAGAATTATTCGGATGCTACGATCAAACATATTGTATTAATGGAAAAGAATAAAGAACGGGAAGTTATCATTACAGATATACAGGGGAATATCATTAGCAGCTCAGATATTAGTCAAAAGGTAGTAGAAGAAACCATTCCATTAGTTAGGAAACAAAGGGGAGAAAACGATAAAATACTGGTATCGGATTGGGAAAACTCACCCTATATAGTAAGTATTCACCCATATAAAGTAAATACAATTCAATCTGGATATGTAGTAATGTTCCGAAGTACGGGTTCAATTAATGAAATGGTACACAATTTGAATATGCACTTTGGAATTGCTGGAGTTACAAGTATTATAGTACTACTTATTGTATATACACTATTATCAAAGGTCCTCACAAGACCATTAATACGGATGAAAGAGGCAACTGAAAAGTTAAGTATGGGCGAATTTAACGTAAGTTTACCAAAGTTGGGTCGGGACGAGCTAGGTCAGTTATCTTCTTCTATTCAGACATTGGCCAATGATTTAGAACGATTAAAAAATGAACGAAATGAGTTTCTTGCATCTATCGCACACGAATTAAGTACACCCTTAACATATTTAATTGGTTATTCCAAAGTTGCAATGAGAGAAGGCATGAGTGATAAAGAAAGAGAACACTATCTTGAAATTATCGCTGAAGAGTCAGATAGAATGAAGGACCTTGTCAAAAATTTATTAGACTTAGCGAGAATGGATGAGACTTCGTTTACTGTAACGAAAGGACTTTTCCCCGCACGTCCATTTTTTGAAGGTATTTTTAAACTAGTAATGCCGTCATACGAAATGAAACAAATAAAATTAAACTTAGTTTGTAAATTCGATTTTCAAATATTTGCTGACTCAATACGTTTAGAACAAATCATTCTTAATCTATTGGATAATGCATTAAAATATTCGGAAGAAAATACAGAGGTTACATTAGAAGCCTATAAAAATAATGATCAAACAGTAATCAAAGTAATTGATCATGGCATTGGTATTCCACTAGAGGAAACTGAATTAATCTTTGAAAAGTTATATCGAGTTGAAAAATCTAGGTCACGTGCATATGGTGGCTCAGGAATTGGTTTAGCTGTTGTAAAGGAATTAGTTGAAGCACACGGTGGTCAAATTGAGGTAACAAGTATACTTGGTAAGGGAAGTACGTTTACCGTATCAATTTAATAAGGAGGATATTAAAGTAAGATGCGAACAATTTTATTAGTTGATGATGAGCGAAGAATGTTAGATTTAGTAGAACTGTTTCTCTTGCCTCAGGGCTATAGATGTATCAAAGTATCAAGTGGAAAAAAAGCTTTAGAAGTAATGAGAAAAGAACATGTAGATCTAGTGCTTTTAGATGTAATGATGCCTGAGATGGACGGATGGGAAGTTTGTGAAGCAATCCGTGAATTCTCCAATGTGCCTATAATAATGTTGACAGCAAGATCAGATAAAGCTGATCTAGTGAAGGGTTTTAACACTGGGGCAGATGATTATATTTCAAAACCTTTTGATGAAAGAGAATTGGTTGTAAGAGTACATGCTTTATTACGACGGTATTCTGAGCATGAAGAGAACAATATTAGTTTCAATGATTTTATTTTGGATAAAGAGTCATACTCATTTCACTATCAAGATTTATCAGTACAACTTACTTTAAAAGAGTTTTACATTCTTAAAGCATTAATTTCTCGACCTACTAAAACATATACACGTGAAGAGTTATTACAGGTAGCATGGGAGTATGAGACGGATACAGATATACGAACAGTAGATTCACATATACGTAATTTAAGAGACAAATTAAGCAAGGCTGGATTCCCTACGAATGAATTTCTAAAGACTGCTTGGGGAATCGGTTATAAATGGAGTTAAAGGAGTAGAAGTCATGAAAAAAAAGGTTTTAAGTTGTTTATTATTTGTTGTATTAGTTTTATCGGCATGTAGTTCAGGGGAGCCTAAAGAATTTTTATTTGAAGAAGTTAAAAACGAACAAGTTGACCATATTCACGGTGTTGGATATATAAACGGTGGAAACGATCTTGTCATAGCAACACATACAGGTTTATATTCACATACTGATGATGGTTGGAAAGAAGCAAATAGCCAAAAACATGATTATATGGGTTTTTCCGCAGTTAGAGATGGCTTCTTTTCAAGTGGGCATCCTGAAGAAGGTTCAGATCTTAAAAATCCACTTGGACTGATTAAAAGTACAGGTAAAGGAGCCAGTTTCGAACAACTAGCTTTTTACGGTGAAATCGATTTCCATTACCTTGCAGCAGGTTATGATTCTAATGCTATTTATGTATTTAATGAAATGCCTACTGAAAATTTAAACGGTGGACTTCAGTATTCAATAGATCAAGGCAAAACATGGACTCAAGCCACAATGAATGGTTTTAAATCAACTAATATATCAAATTTTGCTCCACATCCATCAAGAGAAGAGTTACTTGTAGTTGGTAGCAAGGATGGCCTTTATATTTCTGAAGATTATGGTCAAAACCTTGAAGTACTTAACAATGCTGAAATGATAACATATGTAACTTTAAATGAAACCGGTGGATATTATACAAATTTTGATTCAGCTAATGTTTATTTAAATTCATTCTCGTTTGAATCTAAAGAGGAAAAAGAAATTCAACTTCCATCAGAAATGATGCAAGACCCAATCATTTATATTGTTACAAATCCTAATAACCAAAACGAAATTGCTATAGTGACAAATAATCTTAATATTTACCTAACAACGGATGAGGGTCTTTCTTGGGACAAAATTGCTACAAACGGAAAATTATCATCAAAATAAGAATTCCGAAGGGTGTTTTAAATGTATAATTTCTTGTCTCAAATAAGTCAAGTTGTTAGTGAGCCTATTTCACTGTTTTTAAATTCTTACGAACATTCACCAATTATTATTGCCTTTCTACTTGGTTTGATTGGAGCAGTGGCACCATGTCAGTTGACAGGAAATATTAGTGCTATAACTTTGTATGGTAATCGGACAATACAAATGAATAATAATTGGGGAGAAATCGTCTCCTTTATTGCTGGTAAAGTTGTAGTTTTTACTGCCATAGGATTGTTTGCTTGGATTTTTGAACAATCATTTGAATCAAAAATGACGGGATATTTTCCTATATTCCGTAAAGTTATTGGACCATTATTGATCATTACAGGACTTATATTGATTGGAATTATAAAATTAAAAATAATTAATAATATATCAATGCGTATCCCGGTAGTATTAAAAGAGGGAAAGTTAGGCTCATTTTTACTTGGAGCAAGTTTTGCCATCGCTTTCTGCCCGACTATGTTTGTTCTCTTTTTTGTTTGGTTAATGCCAAATGTTATCTCAACATCTTATGGGTTTATTTTACCCGCAATATTTGGATTAGCAACATCTATCCCACTAATCGTAATTTTGGGATTAATTTGGTACTTTGATCTTAAAGGCTTAATTATGAAAAAGAGTATGAAAGTGGGTAGAATAATTCAAAGGATCGCAGGGGCTATTCTCATTCTCATTGGAGTGTTTGATACAATTACTTACTGGGGCATTTAAGTAAAATCACCCATATATAATTGAAACAATGAACATTGGCAAAATGTAGTTTTATAAAAAAGATTGAACATTTGAAACAAAATTCGATTAGTATAAATGAAATGCACCCCAAATGTTAGACAGATTCTAACATTTGGAGGTGCCTTTTTTATTCCAAGAGTTGTTCTTGAACAAAAATTGAATGACCTTTCGTTATGAAAATGGTTGAGACAGCCTGAATACTGGAGAACATATTCACTTTAAAATCCTCTTGATGTTAAGGGACGGAGTTGCCTAAATGTGAAAGGTGGAAAAAATTAAACTTTAAAAAGTAATTGAAAGTCTTTTTCACATTATTTGGTGTTGAACTAAAATAATTTTGAATATAATGAAGCGTTCATTATTGTTAAATATAAATAATTCAAAGAGGTGTTTTTATGGTAATAACACCGGATATTCCTACGCTAAACTATACTATCAAAAATGGTATTAAATATTTCGAATTAGTGGCCGAACCTGTAAATCAAGAAATACTTCCAGGTGTTTTTATTAAAGGCTGGGGATACAACGGAAGTATACCAGGACCGACTATTCAAGTTTATCCAGGGGACTATATCAGTATAAGAGTAATTAACCACCTCTCGGAAGCTACAAGTATTCATTGGCATGGGCTTAACGTTCCTAACGTGATGGATGGTGTCCCAGATGTGGAACCTTCTCCTAAAATTGAACCAGGACATTATTTTGATTATCATTTTAAGATAACTAATCCTCCTGGAACCCATATGTATCATTCTCACGTTAATGTAGCAAAGCAAGATATGCTAGGATTACTTGGAGGCTTTGTCATCCTAGATCCACATGAAAAAAATGTTAATAAGGATTATCTACTATTAATGCAAGAATGGAGTCTCAAGGGATTAAAAAAAGGGGAAAAAGTAAAACCTGATCAATATGATCTTAATCCTTTTTCGATGGACTTTAATATGTTTACGATTAACGGTAAGAGTTTTCCATCTACCACGCCTATGCCTATAGAATATGGTGATATTGTGCGTTTAAGGTTAGGAGCCATACAGATTGACCATCATCCCATGCATATTCACGGACATCAATTTTTAGTTGAAAAAGCTGATGGTAACCCTATAGTAATTAATAATAGGATTTTAAAAAATACAATACTAGTTGCTGCTGGCGAAACTTGGGATGTCATATTTACAGCCAATAATCCAGGTACATGGCCTTTTCACTGCCATATTTCACATCATATTTCTAATAACCTTACTGATGGAGCTGGTGGTATGTTCACTACCTTAGTTTACAAAATGTGAGGAACGTAATAGTATCAAGTGGATTCAAATTCACCAGTAGTAACTTCTATTTTTAAAAACAAGAGTAACGGAATGCACATCTCTAACTACTTTTAAAAATGAAATAAAATACGGATTTATTAATGAATCGGGCGCTTTTCTTGAAAGGCGTCTTTTTGCATCGATAACACTTTTAAGGGATTAAGTTATTAAGGTGTAAAAAAGATTGTTAAGTATAACTAACGGGGCTTTTGTTGAATAATGATCTTCAACAATCGTGCGCAATTTAATGGCTTAAGGAACACAAAAATTATCAAACTATCTTTATAATAAGATGATTCAATTGAATATAGAAGAAGTGTATTTTGATCATCTTTCAAAATACACTTTTTCTATTTGCTCATTTATCATTGTTTATTAAGTGAAATTAATCAAACTTTTATTTAAAGATTACACCAAATTTGTACAATTGTTCAGATTCATTGTTTGTTCTCCATATTTTCTCCACATTTTTATCTTAAGATACATTAGGTGAATTCTTATGGGGAGATTAATAAGTATGGAATTTAACTTTATGAAGAAGATTGTTGCTACAATATTAATCATTTTTCTGCTTTGTATTACCTTTAATTATAAAATGATAGGCGCAAATTCGATTGAAGAGCCTCTTATTGCAAGTGAAGCAGCAATTTTAATTGATGAAAAATCAGGTCAAATATTATTTGGAAAAAATCCGGATCAAAAGATGAATCCTGCGAGCTTAACAAAGATAGCGACAGCAATTTATGCAATTGAACGAGGAAAATTAGAAGACGTTGTAACAGTTAGTGAAAATGCAAGAGAAATAGAAGGAACTAGGGTTTACTTAGAGATTGGAGAAAGGGTTACATTAAAAAAACTTATTCAGGGGTTGCTTATTAATTCGGGAAATGATGCAGCTGTGGCAATCTCGGAGTATTTGGATGGCTCTGAACAACAATTTGCAAACAACATAAATAAATATTTGCAAAATATTGGACTTCAAGATACTAATTTTGTTAATCCACATGGTCTCTATCATATAGACCATAAAACGACAGCTCGAGACTTAGCAAAGATTACACAATATGCAATGAAAAATAATGATTTTCGTGAAATGTTTGGGACGAAAGAACTCCAATGGGATGGTGAGTCATGGGATACAACTCTCTATACTCATCACAAATTATTAAGAGAGGAAATACCATACGAAGGGGTAACTGGCGGAAAAACGGGATTTGTTGATCAGTCTGGATTTACACTAATTACCACTGCTACAAAAAGTGATTTATCAGTCATTGCTGTTACATTAAAAGCTCAAACAGAAGATATAGCTTATCATGATACAGTAGACCTTCTTGACTATGGATTTGATTATTTCACAACGGAGGATATTCCAGAAGGACAAAGATATGAAATAAACAACAGATTATTTATATCAAATGAAACTCTACATTTTACTATTTCCAAAAATGATACTATTACTAAGCATGTAACAGATAATGGACTTCTAGAAATTAGGAACCAAAACCAAGATTTAATAGCGTCTTTTCAATTGGTTAATGTTACGCAATTAAAAGAAAATGTTGAATATATGATAGAAGCAAAAGAGGATTCAATAAAAAAACAAAACGAGAATAAATATTTAATTTTATTTGGATCTATATTAATTATCTGCTTACTTTTATTAGAGAATAGGAGAATTAAAAGAAGTTAATTGATGATAAATGTTATCAAGAATTTTTTATACTCGAGGTAATGAATGTGAAGATGTATGTAATTAACTCGACATGTTTGGAAAATATTAAGATGTAGTTTTATAAAAAGATTGCTCGTTTTAAACAAAACTCGATTTTTAAAAATAAAGTTAGAAAATTTATAATAAAGTTTGATTAAAAATCCTGTGTTGATATGCGGGATTTCTTTTTATTCCACAATCCATATAGTGGAGTAACTTCATCTCAATATTATTGGATATTTATAATAAGAATTAGAAGAGGAAATATAAATTCCCCTAAATATAGACGTGATGTTTGTACTCGAAAAAACCTGTTAATAATAAGTGTGATTTCAAATAGAAAGGAGTTTTTTATTAATGGGTGTTTTATCATCTTCTCCAACTAATATGGACCATTGCATTGAACTGTGTATTAAATGTGCAAGAGCTTGTGAGGAATGTACTACTGCTTGCTTACAAGAGCCAGATGTTCAGGCGAGAATACACTGTATTCAAATGTTGAATGATTGTGCAGAGATTTGTTTACAAGCGGTGGCGTTAATGTCTCGTAATAGTGCTATGACAAAGCAATTTTGCAACCTATGTGCAGATATTTGTGAATCATGTGCTTCGCATTGTGAAAAGTTTCAAGATCCACATTGCCAAGAATGTGCAAAAATTTGCCGTGAATGTGCAGAAATGTGTAGACAAATGGCTCAATGATTGATTAAGGCCCTTCTTTTTGAGGAGGGTTTTTATCAATTATTAAGCCTTCTGCGCAATCAGTAGAATATTACTGAATTATTCTGGTGATAATTCACTTTCTACTAACCACTTATGATTTTTAACTTTTTCTCCTGCAGTAGAAATATAATCTACCATATACACAGTTGTATCATAAGCACCTACAATTGTAGCTTCAGCACCCTTCATATTAGGCATATGGTCAGCAAGTATAATAGCCTTACTTCCTACCGGAAAAGCGGGATTTTCAGCTACTTTTAAACCTTTGGGAACTTCTCTTGGACTCTAATGATTCATATTCATATTGTCCATCATCAATATATTTTGCAACCAAGTCGCATGTCGTTGTTCATCATGCGAGGCATGTATGAAGTGCATTTGAACATGATGAGTTGTTGCTCTTGACGAAATATCCTGATAAAAAGAAGAAGCTTCTAATTCATTTTGAATTGCTTTTTGGACACCTTCTTTAAAATCTCTTGGTAATTCCCCAGGAGGAATTTGTAGTTGTTGTCCACCCATCATACTTAAAATCATTGTAAACCAATGATAATGCCTCATTTCATCGTGATGTATTCTTAAAATAATCTGTCTGAACTGTTCATTAGTAGTTAATTGAATTAATCTTTGATAAAAATTATAAGCATGAACTTCTAAAATAATTGCTTTTGAAACGTCTTCTATTAGATGTGCGTCACTAGTTAAATTCATCCCCATTCCCATAGGACTGGTACCAAAACCATTTTGCATATTAGAAGTCAAAAAAATCTCCTCCAATCCAATATCTAAGCTAGTATATGGTTAAATAATCAATATGTTTTGTACTTTAGCCTACACTTTTTACAAGCATTCCTACATAAAAGGGGCTCTTAAAGGGAATTTTTGATCCTAACTCTTTGTGGTGAATGCCAAGAGAGGTTGTATTCTTAGTGAAGAAATGTAAAAGTAGCAGTTTCTACTTCGGGTGAAAATAACCAAATGCAGTTTAAATCATTGGAGGGAGTATAATCTTTTCATTGGTCTAATGCATATTAAGATGAAGAAATCTTCAATTAAAGGAAGTAATTCTACAGGAAGAATTGTGCTTTCCCATTATGTTTAGGGCCATAATGGATAAGGTTAAAATTCATTTTGAGTAACTTGGTATATATAACCACTTTGCATATTATAAAAGGTATTTTAAAGGCTTGTTTGTTAAGGGGGAATGAAAGTATTGAAAAAGTAATAGGCATTTTTTATATAGATAGAGTTTTATTTAAAAGAATGGTTAATCCCATTCTTTTTTTAATGGTTTAATAATCAATAAAAAATACTATTTAGTACTATTTGATAATTTTTGCATATATTTGTAATACACTTATTTGAGAATCTGAAATTAGTGATAATTTGTGGAGAGTAGAACAATTCAGAGGAAGAAAAAAGGACTCGCAGAACTATCAAATCAATCAACACAATAGATTAGTTCAATTATCGACCAAATTCAATTGTTCCTTATGCTTCTGTGCAAATAATTTACAGTCTTGTAAAATACTCTACTAAACTTTTAACAATAAATTTTCAGAATGAGAGTTTAAATATACCCATAATAGGTATATTGTGGTTGTGTGTAGGAAGGGAAAAGGAATTTTTCGCTTTTTTAATTATTTCAATCAGTTTAAAGGAGAGTGATAGCATTGGAAAAAAAAGATAAAGAAGTTGGAAAACAAAAACATAAACATCACAACAACAGTCCTAATGAAGATAAACATCACATCCATAGTGACCATACTGGGCATGACCACCACATCCACAGTGACCATACTGGGCATGACCACCACATCCACAGTGGCCATACGGGGGATGAACATCATAACCACGTTGGACATGAACATGGAGGTGGGCACGACAAACATCATGGCCACTCAATAGTAGAATTTAGAGAACGTTTTTGGATTTCTTTAGCTCTAACAATACCTATTTCATACCTATCGATGATGATTCAAATGCTTTTTGGATATGAAGTCAACTTTCCAGGTGATACATTCTTATTATTCTTACTTTCTACTATAGTCTTTTTCTATGGAGGAAAGCCGTTTTTACTCGGTGCATGGAGTGAAATAAAAGAGAAAGCACCTGGTATGATGTTGCTGATTTCACTAGCGATTGTCACAGCTTATGTATATAGCACTTTAACAGCATTCTTTATTGAGGGTAGTGACTTTTATTTCGAATTAGCTACATTGATTGTTATTATGCTTCTTGGACATTGGATTGAAATGAAATCAATCATGGGTGCATCCAAGGCATTAGAAGAGTTAATAAAGTTAATGCCAAAAGAAGCTCATAAACTAGATGCAACTGGAAATATTGTAGATGTTTCTGTAGAGGATTTAAAACCAGGTGATCAAATCCTTGTAAAACCCGGAGAAAAAATTCCACTTGATGGAAAAATATTTGAAGGCCATTCAACAGTTGATGAATCAATGTTAACTGGGGAATCAGTCCCTGTAGAAAAAACTATGGGAATGGAAGCAATTGGTGGGGCCATTAATGGTGAAGGTATTCTAAAAATAAACGTTAGTAAAACAGGCAGTGACACATATCTTGCTCAAGTTATCCAATTAGTAAGTGATGCAGAAAAAACGAAATCAAAGGCGCAAGGATTTGCTGACACGGCAGCAAAATGGTTATTCTATGTTGCCATAGTTGCAGGGGTTATCACACTAGCATATTGGTGGACAACAGGTGATTTCGATACTGCTTTAGAGCGAATGGTTACCGTATTAATTATTGCCTGTCCTCATGCGTTAGGTTTAGCTACACCTCTAGTAACATCTAGATCAACATCTATCGCTGCAAAAAATGGATTACTACTTCGTAATCGTACTTCGTTTGAAAGTGCTTTTAGAATCAACCGTATTGTATTTGATAAAACTGGTACATTAACAGAAGGTAATTTTGGGGTTACAGATATACATCCAACTGAAGGTATCAGTGAAGAGGAATTATTAAAATTAGCTTACTCTGTAGAAACGCAATCTGAACATCCGATAGCAAAAGGTATTGTTAAAGAAGGTAAGATGCGAGATTTAGAGCTATATGAGGTTTCGAATTATCAAAACCTAACGGGAAAAGGACTTGTTGCAAAAATAAATGGTTCTGAAATTGCCATTGTTAGTCCAGGTGTGTTAAGAGAAAATAGTATTCCCTTTGACGTCGAAACTTACGAAAAACTTGCACAGCAAGGGAAAACAGTGATTTTCGTATTAAAAGAGAATGCACTTCAGGGAATGATTGCATTAGCAGATATAATTCGTGAATCATCTTATAAAGTAATAAAAGAATTGAATAAACTTGGTATTGAAACGGTCATGATGACTGGTGATAATAGTCGAGTAGCCAATTATGTAGGTGAAAAACTTGGCATGACAAAAGTGATTGCGGAGGTATTGCCACATGAGAAATCGAATAATGTGAAAGCATTAAAAGAAGGTGGCAAAAAAGTTGCAATGGTAGGTGATGGAGTTAACGATGCACCGGCTTTAGCAGAAGCAGATTTAGGTATTGCTATTGGAGCGGGAACAGACGTTGCAATTGAAACGGCGGATGTTGTCCTAGTAAATAGTAATCCAGTAGATATTTTAAGTACCTTAAAACTTTCAAAGGCAAGTCAAATTAAAATGATTCAAAACTTAGTTTGGGCTGCGGGTTATAATATTATTGCAATTCCATTAGCAGCAGGCGTACTAATGGGTGCAGGAATTGTTATTACTCCAGCAATTGGAGCTGTAATCATGTCACTTAGTACGATTATCTGTGCCGTAAATGCACAACTATTAAAGATTGATTAGTTCATAAATAAATTAGAAAAATTCGCCTGTAGCTCCTTTCAGGCGAATTTATTAGTTTATTTTTATTAAATTCAATATACTAAATTATATTTGATTGGTAACAATTTATTGGGTACAAAAGTTCAATAGTATCTCTCGCTGCATAAAATATAATAAAAGGGCTATTAGTTAATTAATCAATAATGATTTGAGGTGAGAACAATGTGTATAAATAATAATTTTATTGAACATCATTCATATCAAATGAGTGAGGAAATAAGGAAAAATTCGTTGTACGAAGTGGTTAGAGTGGAAGTATCAAACGGTAATAGTTTAAAAGAAAATGAACAATGGGATAGCAAAGAGCTGGTAAGTAAAATAATTCTGGAAGATAAAAATAAGAACTATTATGTTATAAATCCTGATCAATTTGGATTAAGGTTTGCCAAAGGTGAAATCAGTTATAAAGAATACAAGCAATTACAAAAAAAAGAGGATTTCAAATTGATTAGTTTCTCCGTTCTTGGAATTGGATTTTTGACGGGTATGATGTATGTAATGCTAAAGTTTCTAGTCTAATTTTTGAAATGGCCTATATATACAATTTTGTGATATATGAACTGCCCCATAATGTCAGATGCAAATAACAATTATAGGGCCATACAATAGATCTTAAACGATTTTCTTATAATTGAACAATGCATAGTTAATTGCATAGTTATGCTGAGAAAATCACAACCTATATACTAGTTTTATGAAGAGGCATAAATTATTTATGTTTCTTTTTTCATCCTCTTTACATAGGGTACTGGGGTATGCTATATTGAAGCTGAGGAGGGGAATAAAACATGGAACCCGAATTAAAAAATGAATCCTTATTAGACGAAAGTATTTGCTCTAATTCGAATACAAGAAAAAGCCATCATTCAGAAAAAGCAAAGAAAAATCTTGTGTCTCGGCTTAACCGGATAGAAGGGCAAGTTCGAGGTATAAAGGGTTTAATTGAAAAAGATACTTATTGTGATGATGTGATCACACAAATATCTGCTACTCAGGCTGCGTTAAATAGTGTAGCAAAACTCCTTCTTGAAGCACATATGAAAGAATGTGTTGTTGATCGTATTCAAGAAGGGGATTTAGAAGTTTTAGATGAAGTGCTTGTCACAATTCAAAAATTAATGAAAAAATAAAGGGAGAGAATAAATATGGGAAATGCAACATTAAACGTAAAAGGTATGTCATGTGGTCATTGTGTAAAATCGATTGAAGGTAGCGTTGGATCTTTAGATGGTGTTGAACAAGTAAAAGTTGATTTAGGCTCTGGTAAGGTAAACGTTGAATTCAATGATGAAAAGGTAACTCTTGAAAAAATTAAAGAGACAATTGACGATCAAGGATACGATGTTGAGTAAAAAGATGTAGGGTGCTTACAAAGCACTCTATATATTTCAAAAATATATACCCCTAATCGGTATATTTCATGAGGTGAAAGCAACATGAGTAATGAATTAAAAGAAACAAGTTTACAGATTACAGGTATGACTTGTGCAGCTTGTGCAACAAGAATTGAAAAAGGGCTAAGTAAAATGGAAGGTGTAGAACAAGCAAACGTCAACTTAGCACTTGAAAAGTCTGTTATTAAATATGATCCACAAAAAGTAAAAGAAGAAGATTTTGAAAAGAAAATTCAACATCTTGGTTATGGTATAGCAAAAGAGAAAAAAGAATTAACCATTACGGGAATGACTTGTGCTGCTTGTGCAACAAGAATCGAAAAAGGTCTAAGCAAAATGGAAGGCGTATCGATTGCAAACGTCAACTTAGCTCTTGAAAATGCTACTATTGAATTTAATCCTTCTCAAGTTTCTGTGACAGAAATTATTCAAAGAGTAGAGAAGTTAGGCTACGGTGCACATCTAAAAGAAAATGAAAAGGATGCAGTAGATTATAGAGAAAGAGCAATCCAAAAACAAAAACAAAAGTTCATTATCTCAGCAATTTTGTCATTACCACTTTTATATACTATGGTCGGGCATTTTTCTTTCACATCCTTCATTTATATGCCAGATATCTTAATGAACCCATGGATACAAATGGCTTTAGCTACGCCAGTTCAATTCATCATAGGTAAGCAGTTTTATGTCAGTGCTTTTAAAGCACTAAGAAATAAAAGCGCAAATATGGATGTTTTAGTTGTATTAGGGACATCCGCAGCTTATTTCTATAGTGTTTATCAGGCTATTATAACGATGGGGGAACACCATTACGCGCAACTATACTTCGAAACGAGTTCAGTCTTAATTACCTTAATAATTTTAGGAAAACTTTTTGAAGCAAAGGCAAAAGGAAGATCTTCTGAAGCTATTAAGAAGCTAATGGGACTTCAAGCAAAAACAGCATTAGTTATTCGTGATGGAGTTGAAACAGAAATCTCACTTGATGAAGTAGTAGTTGGAGATACACTTTTGGTTAAACCCGGAGAAAAAATTCCTGTTGACGGTGAAGTAATAGAAGGTGAAACTGCAGTTGATGAATCAATGTTAACAGGAGAAAGTATTCCAGTAGATAAAACGCAAGGTGATACTTTATTCGGATCAACAATAAACAAAAATGGATTTATTAAAATGCAAGCAACGAAAATCGGTCGAGACACTGCATTATCACAAATTATAAAAGTAGTTGAAGATGCCCAAGGTTCTAAAGCACCAATCCAAAGATTAGCAGATAAAATTTCGGGTATCTTTGTTCCAATTGTTATTGGTATTGCGCTCGTTACTTTCGTTATATGGATTGCATTTGTGTCACCTGGTGAATTTGCACCTGCACTTGAAGCGTTGATTGCTGTTCTTGTAATTGCATGTCCTTGTGCACTAGGTCTTGCAACACCTACTTCCATTATGGCGGGTTCTGGTCGTGCAGCAGAATTAGGTATTTTGTTTAAAGGTGGAGAACATCTTGAACAAACTCATCACATTAATACAGTAGTTGTTGATAAAACAGGTACTGTCACTAAAGGAAAACCAGAATTAACTGATGTGATTATAGCAGATGGAATTAATGAAGTAGAATTCCTGTCTATGATCGGATCAAGTGAAAAACAATCAGAACATCCACTTGCTGAAGCAATTGTACAGGGTATTGAAGCGAGAAATATCAAACTGGTAAATGTTGAAAAGTTTGAAGCTATACCCGGATACGGTGTAAAGGCAATTATTGAAGATAAAGAAATTCTGATCGGTACCCGAAAACTTATGATTGAAAATAACATCAATATTTCGTTTGTATTAAGTACAATGGAAGAGTTAGAGGTAAAAGGTAAAACAGCTATGTTAGCTAGTATTGACGGCCATTATGCCGGGCTTGTAGCCGTAGCGGATACAATTAAAGATACTTCGAAAAAAGCAATTAATCGCCTACAAGATATGGGTATCGAAGTGATTATGATGACAGGGGATAACGAGCGAACTGCTAAAGCAATTGGTGCTGAAGTAGGTGTTAACCATGTTATTGCAGAAGTATTGCCAGAAGGAAAAGCGGAAGAAGTTAAGAAACTACAAGCTTCTGGAAAAAAGGTTGCAATGGTAGGTGATGGAATTAATGATGCCCCAGCGCTTGCAGTTGCAGACACCGGTATGGCAATCGGTACAGGAACAGACGTTGCAATGGAAGCAGCAGATATTACCTTAATTCGTGGAGATTTAAACAGCATTGCAGATGCTATCATTATGAGTCACAAAACTATGAGAAATATTAAACAAAACCTATTTTGGGCGTTTGCGTATAATACTCTCGGTATTCCAATAGCTGCAGCAGGTTTCCTTGCTCCTTGGGTAGCGGGAGCTGCAATGGCATTTAGTTCCGTATCTGTAGTATTAAATGCATTAAGATTACAAAGAGTAAAGATAGAAAAATAATTTTAAGTTATGACCTACTTCGGTAGGTCACTTTTTAATTATGTATATTTAGAAGTCATTTAATTGAGACTAAAAATTGTTTACCACTCCATAATTTTTGCATAATTAAAGTTTATAATTTGAATTGGTAAAAAACTGAATCATAAACAGATCTAGGAGGAATATGAATGTCGAATAAAATGATGCTTGGAATTATTTCGTTTGCTGCAGCTTTAACACTTGCAGCATGTGGAGGAGAAAATACTAACGAAACAACGCAAAATGAAACTACTCAAGAAGAGACAAATGAAATAACTGATCATAACATGGATAATACGGGGACTAATGATAATGAAGCAAAAGAAGGTATGGACCACTCAAACATGAACCACTCTGGATCAGGTGAAGTGCCAGAAGGTTTACAAGTAGCAGAAAATCCAACATTCCCAGTAGGCAGTAATGCAATCATTCAATCAGATCATATGCCTGGTATGAAAGGAGCAGAAGCTACGATTGTTGGTGCTTATGATACAACAGTTTATACTGTCTCTTATACACCAACTACAGGTGGGGCTCCAGTGACAAACCATAAATGGGTTATCCATGAAGAATTGGCAGACGCAGGCGAAGCACCACTAGAACCAGGAACAGAAGTAACTATAAATGCTGACCATATGGAAGGTATGCAAGGTGCAACTGCAACAATTGACTCTGCTGAAGAAACTACTGTTTATATGGTCAACTTTACTTCAACAACTGGAGAAAAAGTAACAAATCATAAATGGGTAACAGAAGGCGAATTGTCAGCTAAATAAAATATTCTATTTGGGAAGACCTTAAAATGGACATCTAAGACTGTCAATCAACTCTAAGAAATTCGGTTTGTTAGACAGTCTTTTTTTATTTGTTAAATTACCCTTATTAAATAAGTTTCAACTATTGAGTAGAGGAATTTTTTAAAACCATTGCAATGGCTTTTGCAAGAACAGATATCGTACGATTAATCTCCTCTTGTGTATTCTCTATACCTCCAAGTTCTATTAACACCATGTTATTGGCTAAATCTTGATTATAGATACCATCGACATGTTCTCCTTTTTTACCAATTACACCACGTGATATTCCGGGTACCAACTCATTCAACTGATCTGAGATCTGTTGGGCGTAAGATTGATTTTTTGAATAATCTCGGTGGTCTTCTCCTACAACAAAGTAGAGTTTTCCATACGATTGATTTTTATAATTAAGAGTTGATATTTCTCTTTTTGCAGAATCTCTGTGCAAATCAACGACTAGATCATAATTATTTTTTTGAAGTTCAGTTGATAAGAAAGGGCGAACAACATTATAAGCTTCTGAAAAAGTACGATTTGTTTTTTTTAATTCATCCATTGTATCAACACCAAGAAACTTTGTATTTAAGGAATTAAGGTTAAAATGTTTTTTTATTATCTCTTCAAATTCAGTAATATTGGAGCTTGAGTGATACACAGCAGATTCTCCGTTTTCACTTTTTACCATTGGGATAAAAGCTTCGTGAGAATGTGTAAAAAGCATCAAAACTTCCTTAGCTTCTGCTTGTTCTATGCTATTGGTAGATTCATCTTTGGTTGTAGGAGCGTACACGAGTTTTTGTGATGTTAGTTTCTTATCAACGACTAATTCATTAGAATCAGGTTGTACAATAGGAGGTTGAGCGTTGGCCGTAGAAGCGTTAATCGGCTTTTTAGGTGCTGGCTGCTCTTCAAGTACTTTATTTTGATACTCAGTAGAAAGAGAACTTACGATGATTGGTGATAGAAATAACATAGAAATAAACCCTAAAAAGAATATTAATTTTTTTGGCATAGTTTATCCACCTCGAAACACTATATGTCGGAGGTTTAGCCATTATTTAATGATTAGTAAAAATTAGACTATATAATCAGTTTTCATTTTTAGTTCTACTCTATTATGTTTCTCTTAATATTGTTTGGATTTATGTATTGTAGGATTAAGTAATATAATTTTTAAACTCCATATTTTCTCCATAATTTTTTGTTACATTTTTTATGTGATAAATAAAAGGAGGATGGAATAATGAAATCTAAAATATGGATTACTTCGTTATTGATTGGCACTGTGATCATTGGAGGATGTAGTGCAAGTAATTCTGAATCCAATAAAAATGAAACCATGGACCATTCTAATATGACTGAAGAAGAAATGGCGAATATGGATCATTCTAACATGTCAGAAGAAGAAATGATGGGTATGGAAGGTATGGATATGGAAAATGGTCATGCAAGTCATACAAATCCGGTAGCTTTAAATAATTCCACAGGAGAAAATGAAATTGCACTTCCACCATTACTTGAACCAGATAAAGAAAATGGAATTGTTTATGATATTACAGCACAAAAAGGGAAAACAGAAATTTATAAAGGAGTTCAAACTGAAACCTATGGATATAATGGTTCATTCTTAGGACCAGTTATTCGAATAAATAAAGGTGATACTGTAAAATTCCGTACAAACAATAATCTAACAGAAGCAACTACTTTCCACTGGCATGGTCTAGATGTTCCAGGAGTAGGAGATGGTGGGCCACATCAATTGTTACAACCTGGAGAAACTAAAGAAGTGGAATTTACGGTAAATCAACAAGCTTCTACTTTATGGTTCCATCCACATCCTGAAGGAGCAACTGCAGAACAAGTGTATAAAGGCTTGGCAGGATTAATCTATGTGGAAGATAATAACTCTAAAAACCTAGGCTTGCCTGATGATTATGGTACAAATGATTTCCCTTTAGTATTCCAAGACAGACAATTTAATGAAGATAAACAATTTGATTACAAAGCGGTTCGTAATCAAGATGGAACAATTGGTGATACAATGTTAGTAAACGGAACTCTTGACCCTAAGCTGACAGTAGGAAAAGAGAAAGTACGCTTACGATTATTGAACGGATCGAATGCTCGTAACTATACATTTAAATTAAACACAGGTGATTCATTCAAACAAATTGCAACAGATGGTGGATTCCTAAATAAACCAACTGAGATATCAGAAATTACATTAACACCCGGTGAACGAGCAGAAATCATTGTTGATTTTTCTAATCTTGATGCTTCAAGCGATATAGCCCTAATTAATGAAGATGATACTATCTTATTGCCATTTAAAATTGATGAACAAAAAACAAATTCAATAAAAATTCAAGAAACTTTAAATAATTATGTAGTAACAGAAGAGGAAAAAAACTTACCTGTTACGAAAGAACTTGAATTATTTGGTATGGGTAAAATGGTATATATCAATGATAAACAATTTGATATGAATCGAATTGATTTCACACAAAAACAAGGGGAAACAGAAATTTGGGAAATTTATAATAAACCAGATATGATGGGTGGTATGACACATCCTTTCCATATTCATGGCACACAATTTAAAATTGTTTCAATTGATGGAAAAGAACCACCTGTAAGTCTACAAGGATGGAAAGATACTGTTGCAATAGAATCAGGGCAAACAATAAAACTAGCAGTAAAATTCAATAACAAAGGGATCTATATGTTCCATTGTCACGTTCTTGAACATGAAGAAAATGGTATGATGGGACAAGTGGAAGTATTATAACAATATGAATAGTAAATAATCAATGCATCTTCGAGTTACTCTTGGAGATGCGTTTTTATTTAAATAAAAATAAAATAATTTTGAATATACTAAAGCATGCTTTATTGCTTAAATTATAAATAAATCGTCATAACACGGGATATTCCTACACTAGAGTATACTATCAAAAATGGTATTTAATATTTCCCAGTTAGTGCTGAATATCAAGAAACACTTCCAGGTGTTTTTATAAAAGGCTGGGAATACAACGGAAATATTCTAGGACCCACTATTTAAATTTATACAGGGGATTATATCAGTATGAAGAGTAATTAATCACTTCCTTATAGTGCTACAAGTAATCACCATTGAAATAAAATGAAATAGCTTGTGATTTTAAAAAATCAACAAGCTATTTTTTATTTTGCTTTGAAGGTTGTAAATATCTCAGTTGCAACATTAAGTATTAAGCGTATTTCGGACTCACTTTTGTTCTCCATTAAATTAAGTAGTAACATAATTAAATCTTTTTTTACTAGGTGTTTCTGGTCTAAGTTAAGGTTTTCAAAATTAAAAATCGTAGCTGGTACTTCTTCAAGTCCAACTATAATTTTTTCTAATGTTTGCAAGGTAACATTTCTGTCTCCTCTTTCAACGGCTGCTAAATAGGATGTTTGAAGACCACATTTTTCTGCAAGTTCATCTTGTGTCATTTTTTTTGATTTTCTAATCTCTTTGATATTGATACCAACTAATTTCACTAAACTATCCACAAAATCACCTCACTTTAAGACTATGTGAGGTTTCAAAAGCATTACAGATACATATATGATAACTTTCGTTGATTTTTGTACTTATAAGTACTATAATTTCGTAGTATCAAATTTTTAATAAGGAGAATTTATATACTATGAGTAATAACTTACCTTCAAATATAGCAATAGAAAATGTAATACAATCCAAAATGAGAGGGCGTGTTTCTTATCAAGGGTTTGTATCATCACAGGTAGCTGTTAACTTTTCATATTCAAAACTATATAATGATCCTTCTGGTAAAGGATATCAGCGACCTATTGATAAAAAGCGCTGCAAAGACTTTGCAAATTATCTTTCACATGGGGAAGATGCGCTTTATACTCCTATTTTGCTCAATGCTGCTGGGAATTGGGAATTTCATGCATATGATAATCACCGTCCGAATTACGGAAGATTAATTTGTAAGAAAAAAGCGACGTTAATGGATGGGCAACACAGGTTAGGGGGCATAAAAGAATATATAATTGAAACGGATACTACATTAAATGTTCCATTTTTAGCATTTCATTATTTGGATGAAGATGAAGAAATAAAATTATTTGATGTAATCAATACGAAAGCAAAAGGGATAGGTACTTCTTTGAGTCGTTATCTAAATAGGGAGAATGATGAAATAAGTTGGGTTGCCACAAATCTAATTCTTAAGACAGAGAGTCCGTTTTTTAGTAAAGGTACTTTAATTGGAAAGAGAACTAAAGAGAAAAATATAACGCTACAAAACTTATATAATATTGTTAAATATTTAACAAAGAAATCAGAGTTAGCGGAGCTACCAAAAGAAAAGAAGCTTAACTTAGCACTATTTTATTTCAATTTAATTAAAGAGTTATTTCCAGAAGAATGGGAAGATAGCAAATTATATAAATTAACTCATATTACTTGTTTGTACGCATTAGCTATTGCTGGAAATAAAATAATTAATGATAATTATCTAATTAAATCTCAACAACCAGATTCAGCTAAGATTGCTAGTCTTTTAGTAAATTTAAAAGATATTGATTGGTCTGCAAATGGCGATTTAAAATACTTAAAAGGTTTACCTGGAGCTAATATGTTAGCAGGGGATATTTTGAATTGTATTAAGGGATAATGTTTGTAATATAATGTTATGTCTACTTATAAAATTTTGAACACATTTTCAAATAGAAGGTTAAATAGAATGGGTAATATTAACAAATCAATAATTGAAATATAGAAGTAAACTGTAATCATTTGACCAGGACAAAAGTTCTGGTCTTTTATTTATATAAAAGTAGCGGATGTAAAGTGATAGCAATAATAGTAGTTTTGGTATGTAATCATCAGATTGTAGTTGTTAAGAAAGGAATAATCAAATGGAAACTAAATTAATTAGTTTAAAAAATGAAACTACTAAAGCTTTTATTGCGGATGAAAGATTTGGGCTAATGTGAGGTATATGATTTTTCATAGTGAATATTTAGAAATTAGAAATAAACGAGGACGTTCAACAAATTATCTTCATGATTGGTTTTTTAGTAATGTAGAAGAACAAGTTGTTTGTGAAAAAGCAAAACTGTCTATTTACAAAGAAATAGGTTGCTTTTATCGATTTACAAAAGACGATGAAGTATTCCTAAATTATTTGTATAACGAAGCAAAAAAAGAAAACTTATAAACTACTATTATTAGTTAACTTGAATTGATGTAGAAAGTGTACCTGATTCTAGATTTTTTACTTTAAAAGAGAAAAGTGTCTACTTTTTTAGTTAAGATATTCGTTCGTTTTTACAAATAATACCATATTAATTATTTTACAGATTTTTTCTTTTGGTTTTTTGTGTCTAAATTGTCTATTATGTTTATAATTTAGATGAACATTAGAGTCCCAACGGAATAATAGGAATAAACAAATATCTCACTAATCATAAATGCATGATATGAATAGTTTTTACGCATCAGTTGAACAGTCCTATAATCCTGAACTAAAAGGAAAAGCGATTGCCATTGCAGGTAATCCGAAAGAACGCCGTGGAATTATAGTGACGAGTTCATACGAAGCACGAGCTAAAGGTATTTATACGACCATGAATGTTGGTGAAGCAAGACGAAAATGCCCAGATTTGATTATTTTACCTCCCGATTTCCCAAAGTATCGAACTACATCTAAAGCGATGTTTGCCATATTGCGTAGTTATACAGAACTTGTCGAACCAGTCTCGATTGATGAAGGTTATGTAGATATTACACAGCTGTCAAATGAACGGCATCCTGTTGAAATTGCACAAGAAATCCAACAACGAATAAAAAATGAACTTGATTTACCTTGTTCAATAGGAATTGCACCGAATAAATTTTTAGCAAAAACTGCTTCTGATATGAAAAAACCAATGGGGATTACGATTTTGAGAAAGCGTGATATTCCAATAAAGATTTGGCCCCTTCCTGTAATCGAAATGCATGGGGTAGGGGAAAGTACTGCTAAGAAGCTTGCGTCACTTAATATTAATTTAATCGGTGATTTAGCAAAAGCTGATGAGCATGTATTACGCAACTCTCTAGGGAAGAATGGAGTTCGATTGAGGGCTAGAGCAAATGGTGAAGATTCAAGAGAAGTAAATCCCGATGCAATTTACGATACAAAAAGTGTTGGAAACTCAACAACTCTACCATATGATGCAACGGATCTTGAAGAGATTGAAATGACATTTGGAAAATTAGCTATTAAAGTGGCTGAACGATTAGAAGCAAAAAAATTAAGTGGCTCAACTATAAGTATTCAGATCCGAGATGCAGATTGGCAAAATCATAGCCGCAGCAAAACCTTTCAAAATCCGATTTATCATAAAGAGGTGATTTATGATGAAGCACTTAAGTTGTTTCATAAATCTTGGAATGGAAACCCTATAAGGCTATTAGGAATTACTGTATCAAATGTGATTGATCGTAAACAAACAGTAGAGCAGCTCTCGATATTTAATTTTGAAGAACATGCGAAACAGGAGCCTATATATGAATTAATTGATGAAATTGAAAGGAAATTTGGTAAGGGAGCAATTAAAAAAGGAATTGATCTCGGAACTAAACCTACATATGCATCCAAAACAAGTTTTAGTAAAGACTTCTTTGATGATTTAAAAGAATAACTACAATGTAGTTGAGTGAATACTTTACAAAAGTTGCAAATAATAGTAGAATTCGACAAATATTAAGTGAACGGGGGCACAATATGGAGCTTCAATTTTTAGGAACAGGCGCTGGAATGCCTTCAAAAGAACGAAATACAAGTTCATTGGCATTAAAGTTATTAGAAGAAAGGGGTACAATTTGGCTTTTTGACTGTGGAGAAGCGACACAACATCAGATTTTACATACAACCATTCGCCCTAGAAAAATAGAAAAAATATTTATTACCCACCTACATGGTGATCATATTTTTGGACTACCGGGCCTTCTTAGCTCGCGTTCGTTTTTAGGAGGACAAGATCTTCTCACTATTTACGGCCCAAAAGGATTGCAAGAGTGGATTCTTGCTTCACTAGATGTAACAAAAACTCATTTAACGTATCCAATCCAATTTATTGAAGTTCAGGAGGGAGTATTGTTTGAAGATGAACAATTCGTAGTCCATGCACTTGAACTAGAGCATGTGATCCCTTGTTTCGGCTTTCGAATTGAACAAAAGCCATTACCAGGAGAATTATTAGTTGAAAAAGCAATTGAGCTTGGAGTTCCTAAAGGGCCTCTTTTGGGGAAATTGAAAAATGGGGAAAGCGTCACACTTGACGATGGAACAATCGTTAATAGTCACGATGTCACAGCGCCACCGAAAAAGGGCTTCACGGTTACGATATTAGGTGATACAAAATATTGTAATAATGCAAAAGAGTTAAGTACGGATGCGGATATTGTTGTGCATGAAGCAACGTTTGATGAATTAACAGAAAACCTTGCAGGTAGCTATGGTCATTCAACAAATATTGATGCTGCAAAAATTGCTTTAGAGAGTGGGGCAAAGCATCTAATTTTAAATCATATTAGTGCACGTTTTCTTCCGCACGATATAAATAGGCTACTTAATGATGCTAGAGAGATTTTCCCTAGCGTATTCATTGCAAAGGACTTTTCAAATTTCGATTGGAAAAATGGAGATTTATTTGATTAATTAAAACATAAACATTAAAAAGCGTGAACAAAATTCATTTGTTCACGCTTTGTTTTGGTGGAAAATGTAGAAAAAAGTAATAATAAATAAGTAGAATTACACTTTTCGACAACAACAAATATCAAAAACCTACATTTCCTAGGAAATAATATCATTTATTTAGAAAAATAATGTTATTTTGGCTTATTGATGCCATCCGCGTCTATATGAATCATTTGGAGCTTCAAGGTGCACTCCTAATTGTTGAGCTGCTCGGTAAGGGAAATAAGGATCACGCAATAATTCACGCCCTAATAAAATTAAATCAGCTTTCTCTTGTTGTAAAATATCTTCCGCTTCTTTCCCTGTTGTAATAATCCCGATCGCACCTGTTTTAATTTCAGCACCATTTCGAATGGTTTCAGAAAATGGAACTTGATAAAGCGGGAATGATTCAACATGTGCTGGAACAACACCACCAGAACTTACGTCGATTAGGTCCACATCTTGCGACTTCATCCATCTTGCAAATTGAATATAGTCTTCTGCTGTTAGCCCATTTTCCACATATTCATTTGCTGAGACACGAACTGATATAGGACCATTCCACACTGAACGCACTGCATCAAGTACTTCGCGAAGAACCCGGTAACGATTTTCAGCAGCTCCACCATAATCATCTTCTCTTTTATTTGTTAATGGAGATAAAAATTGATTAATTAAATACCCATGTGCGCCATGAATTTCTATAAATTCAAAACCAGCTTTTTTTGCACGTACAGTTGCTTTTGCGAATGAATCCACCACATACGCGATATCGTCTTTTGACATTTCGATTGGTGTCTTATATTGATCATTAAATGCAATTGCAGATGGGGCATAAATATCATCTCTTACTGTAGCTTTCCTTCCCGCATGTGCTAATTGGATACCAGCTTTTGCACCATACGCGTTCACGTTTGTTACGATACGGGATAATCCTGCTATATGATTATCGCTCCATATTCCTAAATCATTTTCAGTTATTCTTCCTTCTGGAACAACTCCTGTTGCTTCAACAATAATTAACCCTACTTGGCCAACTGCACGTGAAGTATAATGGGTTAAATGAAAGTCAGTCGCAAAACCATCGTTTTTTGCTTGATACATACACATAGGAGACATGACAATTCTGTTTTTTAATTCTAGATTTTTTATAGTAAAAGGTTTAAATAACAAAGCCATTTAAAAAACCCCCTTCAATATTTTTCTCGTCTATTGGTATCATAACTTAAATGCTGACTTTTTCAATTAATGTGTTTTACCAATATTAAGATGAAATAAAAAGGGTGCATAATTGCACCCGATTTATGTTGATTTATTATGAATTTATACACCTTTAGCCAGTTCTCGAGATCTCGCTTCAGCGCTCTTAATACAAGCGAAAATGGCTTCTTTAAAGTGGTTGCTCTCTAAGGCACGAATACCAGCTTCTGTTGTTCCGCCAGGGCTTGTAACCTTTTGTCGTAAAATGGTTGGTTCTTCTTTTACAGATTGAAGCATCGCTGCAGACCCTGCAATGGTTTGAATCATTAAAGTTCGAACATCTTCTTTTGATAATCCAAACTCTGTCCCAACACTTTCCCATGCTTCTAATAAGTAGTACAAATATGCAGGTCCACTACCTGATAGGGCAGTAACTGCATGAAGTTTATCTTCCTCTACCTCTATAACAATTCCAATTGCTTCTAGCATTTGAAGGAAAGTTTGCTTTTGGATGACTGTCGCATCTTGGTTAAAGGCAACGCCGCTTGCTGACATGCCGATTGTTGCTGATGTGTTTGGCATAACCCTTGCGATTGGTCGATTTCCTAATTCGTTTTCAATTGTATTAATGGAAATTCCTGCCATAACGGATAGTATCGATGCATTTGGAGAAATATATGGTCTGATAGATTGCATGGCTGTTTTTGCATCTTTAGGTTTAACTGCCAAAATAATTAAATCTGCATCATAAATTTCATTCTTATCCTGTAAAATTTGAGTTCCATAACACGAACTTAAATATTCCAATCTCTCGAAATGAAAACGATTCGTTACATAAATCTGTTTAGAAGGTACAACTTCCTGTTCTACCCAGCCTTGGATTAAAGCTTCTGCAATTGACCCAGCACCAATAAAAATAACCTTTTGCATCCATATCCCTCCACTAATTATTATGTATTTTTTAAGAAAATATTGCTCGAGCGTTCTTTTCTAAAATAAAAAAATGCGTTTTCGTCCTTAAATTTAAGGACGAAAACGCATATAGTTTCCGCGGTACCACCTTAGTTTGCTAAATATAGCACAACTTGTTCCTTATTAACGCAAAGGATACGGTCATGTTGTCATGACTGCTCAGAAGTAGGTTCAATGAAATGAGTGGGTTATGCTACTTTCACCAAATGTAGCACTCTCTTAAACCATCAAAACATTTACTTGGCTTCATCATCGCTTTAACAAAAATTTTTTGAATTATCAAGATTATATGCATTTCTATAATTTCTGTCAACTATGTTTAGTGACGAACTGGAAAAAAAGAAGTAAAATGAAATGAACTACTATTCAATTATAATATTAGAATTGCGGTGTTAATCAAGGGGGATATTCTATGAATGTACATAAAATTGTAATACCAACACCATATGCAATCGGGGATGTAAATGCTTTTTTAGTAAAAGGGGACGCACTTACATTATTTGACGTAGGTCCAAAAACTACTGAAGCTTATGAGGCATTGAAATGGGGTATCCATTCTGCAGGTTATGAAATGAGTGATATTGAGCAAGTTGTTCTAACTCATCATCATCCCGATCATGCTGGATGGGTGGATGCTTTCCCGGATGCAGCGGTTTTGGGACATGAATATGTTGACCATTGGATGCGGAAAACAAATGAATTTATTGTATATCGGAATGAATTTTATCGATCAAATTTACGATTACAGGCAGTACCTGAGGAGTATATTGAACAAATTGTTAAAGTGCGTGGGGAAATGGAGCTATTTGGTACAACCCCTTTAACTCAATTTATCAATGATGGTGATGAAATTCCTGGACATCCGGGTTTAATTGCTTACTACACTCCAGGACACGCCCAAAGTCACTTAATCTTTGTTGAGGAAAATTCAAGGGTTGCAATTGGTGGTGACTTATTATTAGATAAAGTCGCTTCTAATCCTTTAGTAGAACCACCTGTAGATTTATCAAACGTCCGACCAAAATCTCTTTTGCAATATCATAATTCATTAATACTACTTCAGAATTTACAGTTAAGAAAAATCTTTGCAGGTCATGGAAACGACATCGAAAATATAAATGATTTAATTTCTCTACGATTAGAAAAAGATGAGCTTCGTGCCAAACAAGTGCTAAATATTCTATCAACACCTAAAACAGTATTCGAGGTTACAAAAGAATTATATCCTTCTATATATAAGAAGCAGCTCGGTCTTACACTTTCCAAAACAATTGGTCATCTGGATTATTTAGAGAAAGAAGAAAAGGTGAAGAAGCATTTAGAAGGAGAAATTTACGTGTATTATTGCTAGTAAAAATAGAATCCCCACAGCTAAAGATAATCTACTTTAGTTGTGGGGATTTTTTATTTGTATAGGAAAAGGATAGGAATAAGGATGATTTAAGAGTAAATATTAGTTAGCATTAGCTAATGCTTCTAAAGACATTGCAGGGCCAAAGAACTCAAAGTGAATATTTTCACCAGAAACGTTTAAATCTCTAGCAATGGAAATAATAGCTTTCATAAATGGAGCTGGTCCACAAACGTAAACCTCTGTATTTTCTTTGATGAAAGGTGCTAAATCTTCTTTTTTAATATAGCCAGCCTCATCTGAATAATGAACACGGTAAGTACCATTTAATTCATTTACTTTTTTCTCAATTTGTTCTTTAAATGCAACTGATTTCGCGTTACGTGCAGTTTGTACAAATGTAACATTGCGGCCAAGTTCCATTGTTTGTAGCATTGTATTTAGAGGAGTCACTCCAATACCTCCGCTTACAAATAGTACAGGGTTGCTATTTTGTTCTAATGTGAATAAACCAGCTGGTGCACTTAATTCAATAGTATCGCCTTCGTTAACTTGATCGTGAAGATAGTTTGAAACGACACCGTTTGGTTCACAAGCATCTTCGCGTTTTACAGAGATACGGTATTGATTATTTTCTAATGCCTCTGAAAGTGTATAGTGACGAACTGAAGTGAATTCATCTCCAGGTACTTTTACACGAACAGTAATATATTGACCTGGTTTAAAGTCAGGTAATTGCGTACCATCTTCTGGTTCGAAGTAGAATGAAGTTACTTCTTCGCTCTCTGCAACTTTTTTTGCAACTTTGAATGGTTTGAATAAACGCCATCCTCCATTTGCTTCTGCTTCTTTGTAAAGGTCTTCTTCAATTGAAATAAAGACATCTGCAATAACACCATAAGCCTCTGCCCAAGCATTAATAATCTCGTCAGTTGCTGCATCGCCAAGTACTTCTTTAATTGCACCAAGTAAGTTTTCTCCAACGATTGGGTATTGCTCTGGTAAAATTCCAAGTGCACGGTGTTTATGTGCAATTTGCATTACTGCTGGAATAATTGCTTGTAAATTGTCAATATGAGCTGCAGCTGCGTAAACAGCGTTTGCAAGTGCTGTTTGTTGACGACCTCTTTGTTGGTTGGCACGGTTAAATACGTTTAGTAATTCAGGATGTTTTTCAAACAAGTTTTTGTAGAATGTTTTAGTAATTGTAACGCCATGTTGTTCTAGTACTGGAACTGTTGATTTAATAATGTCAATTGTTTGTTGTGATAACAATTTAAACACATCCTTTAAATGATTTTGGTAACGTTTACAATGTCACTATACTCCTGGGTATCCTCAAAAGCAATATTGCAAATACATCTTTAACAAATTGGACACAAACTAGTATTCAATATACATCTTTAAAATTTTGTCACTTTACAGTTTTAAAAAACATCACTAATTATGAGATTTATTAGAAGACTTTTTTACTACTATTGTTATTTGAATGGTATAATAAAGTAAGAAAGAGTGGTGTATAATGTGCGTTTAACTTTATATACAGATTATTCATTACGTGTTTTGCTCTATCTCGGTGTTAAAGGTAAAGACCGTTTATCGACAATTCAAGAGATTGCCGATGCGTATAATATTTCAAAAAATCATCTAATGAAAGTTACTTATGAACTAGGGCAATTAGGCTATATCGAAACAGTCCGCGGACGAGGCGGTGGAATTCGATTAGCAGTTGATCCAAATGAAATAAATATTGGAAAAGTAGTCCGTCATACGGAAGAGGACTTTCAAATAGTTGAATGTTTCAGTAATGAGAATAATATGTGTAAAATTTCTCCTGCGTGTCAGTTGAAAAATGTATTATTTGAGGCATTAAATGCATATTTAAATGTTCTTGATCAATATACAATTGGTGATTTCCTTTTATCCAAAGACGAGCTGTTCAAATTACTTGAGATTGAGTGATTCAAAATTAATAATAGTAATTAGAGTATAGATGTAAATCTGTACTCTTTTTTATTTGCATATTAAAGTGAACTTAATTGCGACACATTATAATGAGTAGTTTGAGTAAAAGAGAGAGGAATATGCATACTATGAAAAGTGTATTTATTACAGGTGCAACAAGTGGGATTGGTCGTATCATTACTGAAGTTCTTATTCGAGAAGGATATCATGTCTATGCCACAGGAAGGAACAAGTCAGTTTTAATGACGTTACAACAACAAGGTGCAAAGGTAATCCAGGCAGATTTACAAAAAAATGAAGATATTATAAAAGTTTGTGAACAGCTACCTCCAATTGATGTTGCGATTATTAATGCAGGTGTGGGAGTTTTTCAAAATGCTGTTGATTTAATGGATGAGGAAATAGAGGCTATGATTGATCTTAATATAAAAGCACCTATTTTATTGTCACAACGTTTAGCAAAAAATATGATCCAACAAAAATCAGGTCATTTTATTTTCATTGGCTCACAAGCAGGAAAAGTAGCTACGAAAAAAGCAAGTGTTTATGCTGCTTCTAAGCATGCAATTACAGGATTTACGAATGGTTTACGAATGGAATTAGCACCTTACAATATTAAAGTTTCTACTATATATCCTGGTCCAATTGATACACCATTTTTAGATAAAGCAGATGCAACAAATTCATATCGCCAAACCATGAAACGATTCTTATTAAAACCAGAGATCGTTGCAAATAAGATAGTTTATACAATTGAAAAACCAGTACGTGAAGTAAATTTACCACGGATTATGTCTATAACAAGTAAACTATATGCAATAGCCCCATCTTTAGTTGAAAAGCTAGGGAGCGGGTTTTTTAATAAAAAATAATACATAAATGAGATTAGGCTAAGGCTTTTATGAAGTAGTATTCCACTATTTCATAAAAGTCTATTTTTTTATAAAAATGCACTTGTATTTATTTTTATCCCATGTTACTATTCGTGTATAAACTTTTAACAAGATGAATAAAAATACATAAAAACAGTGGAGGCGAATTTAAAATGGCAAATAAAAAAGTAGTTTTAGCTTATTCAGGTGGTCTTGATACATCCGTGGCAATTCCGTGGTTGAAAGAACAAGGTTGGGATGTAATCGCAGTATGTTTAGACGTTGGTGAAGGAAAAGATCTTGAGTTTATCAAAAATAAAGCACTTCAAGTTGGTGCGGTTGAATCTTACATGGTAGATGCAAAAGATGAATTCGCAGAAGAATACGCACTAGTTTCTCTTCAAGGGCATACATGGTATGAACAAAAATATCCATTAGTTTCTGCATTATCTCGTCCATTAATTTCTAAAAAATTAGTTGAAATTGCAAACGAAACAAATGCTGATGCAGTTGCACATGGTTGTACTGGTAAAGGGAACGACCAAGTTCGTTTCGAAGTATCTATTAAAGCATTAAATCCTGATTTAGAAGTTCTTGCTCCGGTTCGTGATTGGGGTTGGAGCCGTGATGAGGAAATTGAATACGCCGCAAAACATGGTGTACCGATTCCTGCAACAATCGATTCTCCATTCTCTATCGACCAAAACCTTTGGGGTCGTGCAAACGAAGCTGGCGTAATGGAAGATCCATGGGTTGCTCCACCAGAAGAAGCTTACGGATTAACAGTTTCAGTTGAAAACGCACCTGATTCTCCAGAGTACGTTGAAATTGAGTTCGTAGAAGGTAAACCAGTTTCATTGAATGGTAAATCACTTAAACTTGCTGACTTAATCCAAGAATTAAATAAAATTGCTGGAGCTCACGGTGTTGGACGTATCGACCACGTTGAAAACCGTTTAGTAGGTATTAAATCTCGTGAAGTATATGAAATCCCAGGTGCAAAAGTTCTTTTAACTGCTCATAAAGAATTAGAAGACATTACTCTTGTAAAAGAATTAGCACACTTCAAACCAATTATTGAACAAAAATTATCAGAAGTAATTTATAACGGATTATGGTTTAACCCAATTCGTGTAGCATTGCAAGGTTTCTTAAAAGAGACTCAAAAATATGTAAATGGTACTGTTCGAGTTAAATTATTTAAAGGTCATGCAATTGTGGAAGGACGTAAATCTCCTAACTCTCTATATAGCGAAGAGTTAGCAACATACTCAAAAGCTGACCAGTTTAACCATGCATCTGCTGTTGGCTTCATTGAATTATGGGGTCTTCCAACTGTAGTAGCATCTGAAGTAAACAAAAAACAACCAGTTGAACAAAAATAAATTGCAATAAAAATACAGACTGTCCTAAGAACCTCGAAAATTGAGATTAAAACAGAGACAGTCTGCATAAGGTTAGGTGTCGTAATATGACAAAATTATGGGGCGGTCGTTTCCAAACATCTGCAGAAGCTTGGGTTGATGAGTTCGGTGCATCAATTGGATTTGACCAACAATTAGTTATGGAAGATATTGAAGGAAGCGTTGCACACGTAACAATGTTAGGTGCGCAAGGGATTTTACCAGCTGAAGATGTTGCTAAAATTCTTGGCGGTCTAAAAGAGCTTAAACGTTTAGCAGAGGCTGGCGAGCTTGAATACAGTGTTGCAAACGAAGATATCCATTTAAATTTAGAAAAAATGTTAATTGATTTGATTGGCCCTGTTGGTGGCAAACTTCATACTGGACGTAGCCGTAATGACCAGGTTGCAACAGATGTGCACTTGTTCTTGAAGAAGCGCGTTTTTGAAGTGATCGGATTAATTGAAGCATTCCAAGCAACAATACTAGAGCAAGCAGAGCAACATGTTGAAACAATTGCTCCAGGCTATACTCATTTACAACGTGCGCAACCAATTAGTTTTGCACATCACTTAATGGCATATTTTTGGATGCTTGAACGTGATAAAGAACGTTTTACCGAATCAATTAAACGCATTGACATTTTGCCATTAGGTGCCGGAGCAATGGCAGGTACAACATTCCCAATTGACCGTGAAAAGTCTGCTGAATTGCTTGGCTTTAGTAAAGTTTATGCAAATTCAATGGATGCAGTAAGTGACCGTGATTTTGTTGTTGAGTTTTTATCTAACTCATCATTACTAATGACTCACTTATCTCGCTTCGCAGAAGAAATTATTATTTGGTCTACAGATGAGTTTAAGTTCATTGAATTAGATGATTCTTTCTCAACAGGTTCATCCATTATGCCTCAAAAGAAAAATCCAGATATGGCAGAATTAATTCGTGGGAAAACAGGTCGTGTGTACGGAAACTTAATGGGATTATTAACAGTTTTAAAAGGAACACCACTTACTTATAACAAAGATATGCAAGAGGATAAAGAAGGCATGTTTGACACACTTCATACTATTCTGGGTGCATTAAAAATCTTTGAAGGTATGGTTCGTACAATGACTGTTAATACAGATCGCTTACACAATGCTGTGCATAGTGATTTCTCAAATGCTACAGAGCTTGCTGACTATTTAGCAATTAAAGGTATGCCATTCCGTGAAGCGCACGAAGTTACAGGAAAGCTTGTATTTACATGTATCCAACGTGGTATTTACTTATTAGACTTAACGATTGAAGACATGAAAGCTGAAAGTGAACTGATTGAAGAGGATGTTTACGAAGTACTTAAACCTGAAGCTGCAGTTCGTCGTCGAAATTCATTAGGCGGAACTGGTTTCGCTCAAGTGAAAATTCAACTTGAGAAAGCAAAGGCAAGTTTAGCAAAATAAAAGTGAATGCAAACCTTAAACTAAGGATTTCGCATATAAGTGGCTATTAAATGTGTACAGAGATGCACAATAGTTACGATCTCTTACTCATGGAGCCAGAGGGTGATGGAGTAATGGGGAAGCTTTATTCGTTCCTGGGTTCCGTCATAATTCAAAATGAATAAAGTTATAAACCGTCTCGGGGTCGCGAGGCGGTTTTTTGTTTTTTTTGTTCATAGCGTGAGCTTTGTAAATGGCTACAACTAACACTTTAATTAGAATGAAATATAACAATACCTCAATTTTTTTAAGGTATATTCTATACGGAAATTGTTAATTTATTCGTTCAAATATTGTTAATCAGGAACTTAGCCTAAAACCGAATAACCACATAGAAAGTACAAACACTAAACGAACAAAAGGAGGTTTGATAATGAGGATATTGATGTCGGCATTAGCAATTTTAGGTGTCCTAGTATATGGGAGATTTACAGCTGCTTCTCCAAATAGTAATACTGAATCAACTCCATCACAAGATGTAGCTCTACCTGTACAAGAACAAGTTGCCCCAGCTTATGCAAAGTGGGGAAGAATTGCAATGGAAAAAGTCATGGCAAAATATCCAAATGCGAGCGTAATTGATTATTTGCATATTGGCAGAGAGATAGGAGAGAAAACCTCAGTCGAAAAATTTAAATTATGGTTAAAAGAAGATTCAAAGGAATTTGGTGTTTTTGTTAATATTACATTTAATAATCAAACAGAAGAAATCATTAATATTAATTACGAAGAAACACAAAGATAGAAAAGGAACCATACATTAAATATGCCCCATACTTTACATTTTAGAACTTCACTTTTTAGCCGTCACAAAATTTATTACCACCGTATAAAATATCAATAATTAAGTAGTACAAATCATCGCATTTGATTTGTACTATTTTTTTTATCTTCATTCAGTGAGATCCAAACTCTACTGGGACAAATGAACTCAGATTAAGAGCGCCACTTATCGTTGAAAACTCAACGTCCTGTTGCATCGGCAATGACTAACGTCTTGTTAGCCTCTGTAGCAACGTCTAAGTAACCAACACGCGCGCTGCCTAAGCCTGCGGAGGATGTCACTGAATTTGAGAGGAGTTGTAATAGGAAGTTTGCCTTAAAACGTCGCATCCGTGCGATAACGGCTAACTGACCAACATCCTGCTCCTGCGGTTACTTGTCGCAAAAAGGATTTTGTTGACCTAAGCATAATTCAAAATCTGGTTCGCAATTACGCAAAAGACGTAATTGATTTTTGAAAAGTACATCTCTTGAAATAGCAAATTTTATAAAAATAGGCTTTTGACATTTCAAGATATGAGAAATACACATATATTTAGCAAGACAATACAAATAGGAGGTTACTGTCATAATGAATAGTGAAATGCTACAAAGTTTCGAAGGGCAAGTCATTCAAGTTGACCGTCATGGGCCACACACTGTTGTAGGTAAATTATTGTATGTAGGCGATGATTTCTTCGTACTTTTAACGAAAAAAGACGGTGTAGTATTTTTCCAAACACACCATGTTAAAAGTGTAACTACTGATTCAAAAGATCCAATGGAGTTTGATGTTTACGTTGATGAGGATTTTGAGTTCCATAAAGGTAAAAAGTTCAAAGATATTTGTGGTCACTTAATTCACCACTGGGTAAAAATTAACCCTGAGAAAATTGAGGGTGTACTGGATGGAGTTTGTGACGACTATGTAACAATCATTAAAAACAAAGAGATTATCTACGTGAACCTATTCCATATCCGTAATATGAACTATGGATTAATGGCTCCTGAAGAAGATAATGAAAATGAAGGTAATAGTGGAAATAGTAACAATAACAATAATAATAGCGGAAGATCAAGAAGAAGACGTAGAAATAACTAACTAACTTTTAGTTATGAAGTTGTTAAAAGAAATAGGGTTACAAACGCCTCTTATGGGATTGGAGGGGGAAAATGTATAATATATTTAGTCAAGTGATAAAAGAAACCGTAAAAATAACCTTAGCAGGTCAAATATTTTTTAATGGTTCTATTATTGACTTGAGCAAAGAAATAGTCGTGTTATTTAACGGAAAAGATTATATATATATCCCCATGGAACATATTGAAAATGTCTCCGTCGATCAAGATGAAGAAATAATTCAGCAGCCTACGAACTTCCCTAGTGTGATTTCGAAAGATGATAAAAATGATTTCTCGTTAACATATATGCTGAATGAAGCAATAGGAATGTACACAGAAATTTATGTCGCAAATAAGCAGCCAATACATGGCACCATCACTCAGGTTCAAAGTAATTATTTTGTATTTCATTCTCCCATTTATAAAACGATGTATATTGCAACGAAACATTTAAAGTGGCTCATTCCTTATACCGAAAATCAAAAGCCCTATACGTTAACGGATGATGAGTTAAAAGTGAGTGCGAAGAAAGGTATACTTCCACAACACTTTGAACACCTAGTTCACTCAATGAGAGATAAATTAGTTGTAGTAAACCAAGGGGAAAAACCGTATCATATAGGTAAAATATCAAAGGTTCATGGTGCGATTATTGAACTCCAAACAGCAAGAACGAATACAACGTATCTAAATTTGGAGCATATTAAAACAATCCATGAATCTTAAAAAGAACACTGGGAATAAAATTATACTAAAGTAGTAGCACAAACTGCATCTTGGTTTGTGTTACTTTTTTTAATTTTATTAATAGAATATTATGTCATTTTAAATAGTGAGTAGAGTTTCGGGTAATGTAAATACGGTATTCTTATTGTAGAAGAAAATAATACTGCAGTTTATAGTGGAAGTTAAAAACGTATGGGGGTCAGGTACTCAAATAAAAGTATTTGGGTACCTGACATTTTTTTAAGCTCGTGTTTGCCCGTTACCATAAATAAAGAACTTTGATGAGGTTAAAGCGGGTAAGCCCATTGGTCCACGTGCATGTAGTTTTTGTGTACTTATGCCGATTTCTGCTCCGTATCCAAATTCAAATCCATCTGTAAATCGTGTGGAAGCATTGTGATAAACTGCTGCTGCATCTACACTATTTAAAAACATTTGTGCGACACCTTGATCATTCGTAATAATGGCTTCTGAGTGCTTTGTTCCATATGTGTTAATATGAAGTACTGCTTCATTTACATTTTCCACGATTTTTACACTCATTGTTAAGCTTAAAAATTCTGTTGCATAATCTTCTTCTGTTGCAAGCGTTGTAGAAGGATATGCAGCACAGACTTGTTCGTCTCCAATTATTTGTATGCCTGCATCTGTTAATTGGGATAATAATTGTACTCCGTGCTCGTTGAACCAATGTTGCTGTAATAACAAACTTTCTGCAGCGTTACATACAGAAGGACGTTGTGTTTTCGCATTAATAATAATATCTTTCGTCATCTCATATTCCGCACTTGCATCCACATAAATGTGGCAGTTTCCTGCGCCAGTTTCAAGTACTGGTACCGTTGATTCACGAACAACAAGGTCGATTAGTTTTTTTCCGCCACGAGGAATCAATACATCCAAATAATCATTTAAATGGAATAGTTCTTGTGCCGTTTCATGACTTGTATTTTCGATAAGCTGAACTGCGTCAATAGGTAGCGTAGACTTTTTTAGCGCACGTTGTATTGATGATACGAGGGCAATGTTAGAATTCTTTGCAGAAGAGCTACCACGCAAAATAACTGCATTTCCTGTTTTCAAACTAAGTGTTGCAGCGTCTACTGTTACATTTGGTCTAGCTTCGTAAATCATTCCAATTACCCCAAGTGGCACTCGTCGCTTCTCAATTTGTAAACCATTATCCTTAACTGTTGTTTCTAATAATTCACCAACTGGATCATTTAAATCAACTAATTGGTAAATAGCATCCACCATAGATTGAATACGGGATTCATTTAACATGATACGGTCAAGAATAGAATCAGTTAAACCTCTTTCTTTTCCACTCTGTAAATCTTGTTCATTGGCAAAAATAATTTCTTCTTGATCAATTAATAATTGTTTTGCGATTTGTTCTAATGCCTCATTTTTTTCTATTGTTGTTTTAAGATTCATGATGTGACTAGCCTCTTTAGCTAATCTCCCTTTCAGTTGTACTTCACAATCTGTTTTGATGTTTGACATATAGACTCCTCCTATATTGTTTGTACCCATTGATTCCGATGAATTACTTCCATTGAACCAGATGGAAGTTCGTCTGTACGTTTTCCCATGGCGAATCGTAAATCATCACTTGAATAAAGCACTTCGCCACGACCTAATAAGCCAGATTCACTATAAACTTCTACTACATCGCCTTTATGAAATCGCCCTTCAATTTTATAAACACCAGCAGGTAATAGGCTTTTACCTGAAGATAAAATTGCATTTTTAGCTCCTTCATCGATGTATATTTTTCCAGAAACTTCCGTAAAGGAAAGCCACTGCTTTTGATTTGGAAGCGTGGTGTTCTGGACTTGTCCAATATAAGTTCCATCACCACGACCTTCTAGAATTTCGACGAGTTTATTTTCACCTTGTCCTTTCCCGATGAATACATGAACCCCCGATTTCAGGGCAGTACGGGCAGCAAGAAGTTTTGACTGCATTCCACCTGTCCCGATTTTCGAACCAGTTCCCGATGCATGTTCAAGCATATCATCCGATACTTCTGTAAGATAATCGATTCTCTTAGCGTCAGGGTTTTTGAGCGGATTGTCAGTATAAAAGCCGTTTATGTCTGTTAAAATGATGAGTTGATCCGCATGAACAAGGCCACTAACAAGTGCAGAAAGCATATCGTTATCTCCAAATGTTAGTTCCGCAACAGAGACAGTGTCATTTTCATTAATGATTGGAAGTATAGAACGCTCTAGTAATTCTGTAAACGTTGCAAATGCATTATGATACCTTTCCTTTTTTGAGAAGTCTGTACGGGTTAAAAGAATTTGTGCTGTTCGAATATCGTATTGTGAAAAGAGCTCCGAATATTTTTGTATAAGTAGGTTTTGACCAACAGCAGCAGCAGCCTGTTTTCCTTTTAGGGTGACAGGTCGTGAAGGATAGCCAAGCATTCGGAACCCAGCAGCTACTGCACCTGATGTTACAAGTAGAACCTCATGTCCTAGTTTTTTGAGTGCGGCTATTGCTAGAATATGGTCGTGTAATTTCTTATGATCAATTTCGCCTTTTGAATTAGTAAGGGAGCTACTGCCGATTTTTACTACAATTCTTTTTTTATCCATTTCTGATCATCCTTTACGGTAGTAATAAGTGATAAAGTTTTCAGAGATAAATAAAAAAACCCAATTCATCCCTAATAAATAGGGCGAAAAGGGTTTTTCTCCGCGGTACCACCTAAATTGGATTGAAAAGTAATCAATCCCACTTCGTCTCATAACGCTTGAGTCTGCGTCTAGTTTTTGCTAGAAGCGAACGAAGTAGGTTCTGATGGTCTTTTTTGTGCAATGTCTTTCAGCCGGTGAACATCGCTCTCTTTCCAAAGTATCCAACATACTGGTCTTCGTTATGGCTAATCAAATTCAATTTAAAACTAATATGCTATAATTTTGATGAACTGTCAATGGTGTTTTGAAAATGTTCAAAATATTAAATTAAGTATTTACTTTTAAATCTCAATCAGTTAGTAACAATGATGGATATAGATAGAATTAAAATTTGCCGAAGGAAGTTTAAGTCCTAAAATAGAATATTAATATGGAGGATGTGGCACAGTGTTAAAACTAATTCTTTACATACTAATTGCAGTCATATCTTTTTTACTTTTCGTAACTGGAATGCTTTTTGCAGAACAAGTTCCGGTGTTAACTTTAGTAGGAATTATTGGATTAGCCTGTTTTAGTTATACAGTATTTAATTGTGTTTTAAATCTACTAATCTCACAGGATCATTAAAAGGGGGAACAAAGAAATGATTAAAAAGATTGAACATACTGCCATTATTGTGAAAAATTTAGAGGAATCCATCAAATTTTATGAAGATATTTTAAATTTTAAATTGCGTGCAGCAGGGAGTAATGATTCTCGAAAGATGGCATTCTTATATGTGGAAGACAATCCGCAAGTTGAAATTGAACTTATCGAAGAATTAACGGGTGTTGGACAACTAACTGACGGTGTTGTAGACCATCTAGCTTTTGCTATTGAAAATATGAAAGAAGCAATGGAAAAACTAAAAGCGAAAGGGATAGAGTTTTTAACTGAAGAACCTAAATTAACAATATTTGGTGACGAAATGATTTTATTTAGGGGGATTAATGGGGAATTATTACAATTAATAGAAAAATAGTAGCAAGCTGATTGTTCCTTGATGTACTTCAGATGTGGTATAGTCCATTAATACCCGAATAAACAATTGAAAGAGGATTTCCAATTACTCTTAAGAATTTTTCAATTAAATAAGACATAAAAAGAGGGCGTCCTGTATAAGGGAGCGCCCTAATTTGATAGAGATAAAACTAAACAATGATATAAAAAAAAATTCCTTCTAATTACTGTGGTTATTACAATGAAAAAGATAAAATAGCTGGTTCTTTAAATCCTTTCATTACAAGCAGTGCCTCTTTTTGATCCTCAAACTCATAAATACGGTAAGTGTCTTTTAAGAAAACTGTAATTACCCACAAGGTAGGCGCCTCCTAATTTTTAATTCACAAGACTACATTGTAAACGACAAAATGGCTGGATCATTAAATTCTTGAAGTGCAAAAGCCGCTTCATTTTGATTGTCAAATTCAAAGATACGGAAAGTATTATTTTCAAACACTGTAATTACCCACATAGAGAGAGCTCCTCCAAAATTTGATTTTCCTTCATTGAAATATTCAAAATAACTGGTGAATATTTCTATATTTGAGTTGATTTTACATCATCCAATATTAAAAGAAAATAGGTTGTGAAGGGTTTCACATATTGTTCATAATGACGACGTTTTCAATACTATTTAACAAAATTTTAGGTTATATTAATGAATAATCAAAATTGTAATACATGAAATTAGCATCAAAAAAAGGGAAGAGTCGCTAATAACGACTCCCCCAAATTAATCCTTTTTTGTGATTAAGGTACAAAAGAATCCAATTAATAAGATGACACTAAATACAGTAAAGGTCATAAAAGTAGAGCCAATATTCATTAATTTTGTAGCTAACAGTGGCCCTAAACTGGCACCAATAAACAAAATAAATGCATTAAAAAGCACAGCACTTCCTCTTTGTGTCTCGGCATTAGCATTAATAACCGTAATATTCGTCGGTACAATAAATGATATACTCGCTACAAAAATGAAGCTTAAGAAAATGACGAACATGGGATTCCCACCCAATCCTATTAAGAAAAGGGACACCGCAGCTATAATAAAACTTGTTCGAAAAGCACGATGAAATCCAACCTTTTTTGCAATCTTACTTGCAAAAAATGAAGTGAATGTTCCTAATATGCCTATACCACGAACATAAAGAATCTGATTGTCTGTAAAGTTGTAAGGTTCTGCTGATAATAATTTTCCAAGAATCGTATACATTCCGATTAATGAAAAAAGTAGCATTAGTGAAATAATAAACGACCCAACTAATATTGGATTTAACAGTAGGTTTTTCATCTTCAAATATTTCTTTAAGATATTTTCTTGTTTCGTATCGTTTTTTTCCTTTGGTAAATAAAGAAACACTAAAAATGTTGTAATTAAATAGAGAAATGATAAAAAGAAAAAATTTCCTCTCCAACCGAAATGGGTCTCAATAGTTATGGCAAAGACTTGTGCGACGACACTGGCGATGAGAAAACCAGATGAAATCATTCCAATAGCGGATAGTCGCTTCTCAGAGGGAAATACTTCAGCAGTATAAACCAGGGAGATTGGGACAAAAGCCGCTGCTGCCATTGCTTGAAGGACTCGAATAAAAAGTAAAATCTCGTAACTTTTTACAAAACCACCGATAAAAGTAACGACTGTAAGAATACAAATTCCAATTATTAAAAATATTTTTCGTCCAAAGCGATCGGACAAAGGGCCATACAGAAAACAACAAATAGCATAGCTCATAGAAAAGGAACTTCCAACCCAAACTGCTTCTGTCTCAGTAATATCATACTCAGTTATAAATGTTGTGGTTAGTGGTATTGTAAAGTACATACTAATTAAAATAACTAAACCAGACCATGTCAAAATTAACGAGTAAATTTGAAAAGAGGCGTTTTGTTTTTTCCAGTAAAGGGACATTATTTTGTTCTCCCTTATTAAATATAGAGAATTCAAATTTTATAACCTAACCAATTTTATTCGACATACTTAGTGTTCATGCTCGAATTTTATCGAATCTTATATTCTGCTAATAACGTTTCGATACCTTGATACCCTGATTTACATTTTGAGTAGGGAAACCTTGGATTGAATTAAGTCTTCTAGTGTAAAGAAATGTGAGCATATAGTGGAACTACTGTTCTTTGATGTAGGCTTTTAAACATGATTCTGAGGCTTTTCCATCATTTAGTATTCCTCTCCCTTTAACTTATACAGGTAAAATAAAAACCAATCAGGATCGCCCCCCTGATTGGTTATTTGTCGGTCATTTCTTTTTATAGTGTTTTTACGCCCTCTATTTTATGCTGCTTGTCTAGAATATATATTTAGTAATGTATCTAATTCCTGACTACAAGTAACTACATCAGGATGTGTATATCCTAAATCATTTGCCTTTCTAATCATTGATTTTCTCTTTATTTCAATGATCATTTTCAATATTCTTTTGTACAAAAAACTTTTCATTACTAGTTCCCCCGTAAAGTATATTAGCTTTTTTATGGTTTGATTGTTAGCAGAACTTTTGATGCTTTTTCATTGTATACAATTCAACATGAAAAAAATGTCGTAATGTGCTAAAAACTAACAATTTCACAAAATCGTCACATTTAATTAGGATTAACGTTAATAATTCCGGGTATTTAAAATATTCTGAATATTTAATCGTGGAAATTAATATTAAAGATTCTACGACATTAGTTCATAATTTGATAGATAAGGATAATTAAACCTAATAAGAATTTGATACTAATGAATTGATTGGAGTGTAGGGTTATCTTTGTGAAAATGAAGGGGTAGGGTAACGGGACTGTGCGAAACGATATAGATGGTTTCAAATAACAATAGTAGAGGGCGAAAAATTAACAAAAACCACCATTTTCTACATCTAGAAAAAGGTGGTTTTCGCTTTTAATCCTATTAACCTTAAAACAGGAAAATGATTATTCACATAATAAAATTTGTCTCTTGAACAATTGCTTTTTTGCAATACACCGATCGGAAATTTTAAAGTCTGCTTTTTCTAATAGGTCATCAATTGTCTCAATTGTAATGATTACAACTTGTTTAGCAATTCGACGAGCTTGTTTAATTATATCAAATTGTTCTTCACGGGAAATATGTGTATATAGATTATATGGTAAATCAATAATGGCTACATCATAATATTCGGTGACTTCTGAGATTGGTCCAAGAGTTACTGTACCATTTAGTCCAAAATACGCAATGTTTTCACGGGCACCTTTACACACAAGTGGTTTGATATCCCGTCCAACGATGTCTATTCCCATTGATAGGGCTTCAATTACGACCGTTCCGATTCCACAACATGGATCAATTGCGCGGATACCCTCAGTATGGGGAACTGCAATATTTGAAACAGCACGTGCAACCCTAGTACTAAGAGCTGTCGAATAACTATTAGGTTTATGTAGGTGATGACGCCATATGGATTCACTGATTGTATGTTTTCCGAAATACCAACGTCCATTTATATGAATTAAACCAAAAACAACATCAGGATGATCTAAGTCCGGTTCACCGTCAATCACTAAACCAATTTCCCGTTCAATTTGTCTTCTTTCAGGATGATGAATTTTCTTGGTTTGATCTATATCCATTTTGTTTAAACAAATCACTTTATAAGTTGTGTCATTTAACTTTAACTCTTGAACTAATTGTTTCATGTCTGAGATGCTATTACTTTCATAGTATACTTTAAGCCGGTCTTGAATAAAGGGACTCCGACTAGGGTCTACTTCAACATTACTTATTAAAAAGTTTGATTGGGAATCCATGTTGAAAAAAGCACGCATCTCCATTCGACATAAATCATATTCATCTTTATGATGAACATAAGTGTAAATATATTTTTGTGTATCTTGCAATCTTATAACATCCTTTATTACATTATTGTTGTTGTTTAATGATTTGCATTAAAGAATGTATGAAGTTTACAGAGAGATCTAGAGCTTCTTCAATAGACATTTCTTCTTTAAAGCCATCCATATAATTTATTGGTATATTTAATTCCCACAAACCATCCTCATTTGAGAAAGCTGCACTATAGTTTTTTAATTCTTCACCAAATAAATTCTCATCAAGAAAAGTTTTGATTGTATTTAAATATTTTTTTTGCACTTTCAATCCAAGTAAAATCATATACGTTTCGAAAACGTCATCCAGTTCTAGGGAAATGGCATCTATATTGACTGATTCAAATGCAGGGGATTCAATGTAAAGAAATTCATTACGATTTTGTTTGAAATGGTTTAGTGAAGTACTTAAAAAAGATATTTCTTCTTTTGAAATTACTTCTTCGCTTTCTTTGTCACAACGTTCAATTAATGCATTTGTTAAGATAAATTTCATTTTCAGTTTCTACCTCCTAAAATTCTTCTTATAGTATAACCCTCAATTCAGTGAAAATGTAGCAAAGGTAGCTATGCTTTTTAATTTGTTAGCTTACAAATCCGACGATTTATACAAATTTGAACATTTTTGTCCAATAATTATCTTTAAAAATCAACCAAGTCTTTTCTAATACTTTATGAGGATAATGATGATCACATCTAAATTTATATGTTATTACAGTTGTTGGATAAGAAAACTTCGGAAACAGGATCAAAAAGAAAATACCAAGGAATGGGCTCCTTGGTATTTTTAACATTTATTTATTCTGCAATGTCTTTTCAATTGTAGCGAAATAAGGTGATTGTCCTGAACGGAAGTAAGTGAGTAAATAACCGTCCTGAGCAATAATTTTACCTGTCTGTTGATATACATTATAGTCGAAAGCAAATGGGATCATTAATGAATGTTTAAAGAATTCCTTCTCATTCAGATCAAATTGTACAAACTCTTCTCCAGCAAGAGTAGGTGTTTGTTTTAATTGATTATAAATATTTTTCTGTTCTTCACGTGATACGCGTTCATCCCACCATAATTTTCGTGGTTGGAATTGTTGTTTTGATAAATAATCTAGCTGCATTAAGCTGCGTACAATGGCTAAATTCACATTTGGTTGTGTTGCTAAAAACTCTTCAAGCCGTTTAAATAAATCTTCGAGTTGATGACCAATTCGTGACCAGCCTTTTTCTTCCCAGTATGTTCCAAAGTTTTGGAAGAAATCAAAAGGCGTTTCAAAACATTGGGTTACCAGATATTCTACAGTGTTATCCATTCGGTGGTCATTCCAATATTTTTCGAGCACGTCTTCAGCGTGTTTAATGCGAATAATTTCATCAAAAGTTAACACATTGTTGGCGAAGATCTCGTACGGCGCCAAATCAACATATGTGTATCCATATTTTTTTGCATCAATACGAAGACCTGTCCCACGTAATAGTTTTAAGAATCCTAATTGTAATTCTTCAGGACGCATTGCAAATACATCATTGAACGTTTGTCGGAAACTGTTATAGTCTTCTTCTGGTAGTCCAGCAATTAAATCAAGGTGCTGATCAATCTTGCCACCTTCTTTAACCATTGTAACTGTACGTTTCAGTTTTTCGAAGTTTTGTCTACGTTTAACTAGTTCATTCGTTAAATCATTCGTTGATTGAACACCAATTTCAAAACGGAATAATCCTCTTGGTGCATTGTCATTTAAGAATTGGATGACTTCTGGGCGCATGATGTCAGCAGTAATCTCGAATTGGAAGACGACACCTGGTACATGTTCATCAATTAAAAATTGGAACATCTCCATCGCATAGCTTCGGCTTATATTAAATGTACGATCGACAAATTTAATTGTTTTAGCACCATTAGCCATTAAATAGCGGATGTCCTCTTTAATTTTTTCTCGGTTAAAGTAACGAACGCCCACTTCGATGGAAGATAAGCAGAATTGACACGAGAATGGACAGCCTCGACTTGTTTCGATATATTGTATACGTTTTCCAAGAGATGAGCGGTCCTCTTCAAAACGGTAAGGACTTGGAATCCCTTTTAAGTCAATCTTCTTCGGCTGTGAATGGATTTTTACTTTTCCATCCTGTAAATAACAAATCCCGGACACTTCATCTAATGCTATTTCACCATTAAAATATTTAAGTAGTTCCTTAAATGAAGTTTCTCCTTCTCCCATTACAATAAAGTCCACTTCTTCGATTCGTCGTAACCAATCATGCACATCATATGAAACTTCAGGGCCACCTAAAATAATTTTCGTGTTAGGTGAAACTGTTTTTAGTATTTTAATTACTTTAATAGTTTCTTCGATATTCCAGATGTAACAACTAAACCCGACAACATCTGGTTTATGTTGATATAAATCGGAAACGATATTGAATGCAGGGTCTTTTATTGTATATTCTGTAATTATTGGGTTAAATTCAGGCAAGGCAGCTGCCTTTAAATAACGAATTGCCAAGTTTGTATGGATGTATTTGGCATTTAATGTTGTTAAGATAATATTCATTGATGCTCTCCTTTATAAACAACTTGAATAATGCGATGGTCATAACTTTTAGTTATTGAACTAGGCTTTAGTTTGTTGTGATAATATACTCAATTGTTTATTATAAACGTTTTAAAACTAAATCGTGATTGAATTGTTTTAATAAGTGTAAGTTTAAGAATTCAGACTATTATCATGACATAATAAGAAGGAATTTTCTAGTTTTTAAAGGGGTTTTGAAATAAATGCTGAATATAATGATTGAAATCAATTACATAGAAAAGGAGATTAAATAATGGACTATATTCGAATTACAAATATAGAAGACCCATTGTTTGCTAAAATGCATACGCTATTGGGCGAAATTTTTCCACCAGAAGAAGTACTAGAATTTAACTTGTGGAAAGAGCCTCTGGAAGACCCAGGTATTCGTGTTTTTGTTGCGGTCGACGAAAACGAGGAAGTAGTAGGGGCAACAGAATATCGTTACTATCCTAGGTGGAATATTGCCATGACTGACTTTACCATCATAGGCCAACCTGGACATGGTCTTGGTAGATTTTTAGCAAGAAATCGTGAAAAGGATTTACATCGTCTCGCGAGTGAAAACGGCAAAACATTATTTGGAATGTTTGCTGAAATTTATGACCCTTACGAAAAAGAAGATTTTAATTTTGGTGGGGTTGCGCCTATGAATCCTTATGTTCGTCGTGAAGTATTATCACATCTTGGATATCAAAGACTTGATTTTCAATATGTACATCCATCTTGGAAAAATGATGGGGAGGCTGTTAAAGGTTTAGATTTTTGCTTTATGCCAACAGATGAAAATATTCAACAAATACCAACGAGCCTTGTTGTAGATTTCTTAATGGATTATTATTCGGTATTATCAAATAAACCAAAAGATTGGATTCAAATGATTGAAGATCTAAAAGAAAAAGAAACAGTGAGTTTACTTCCTCTATAAATATTAGGAAAGAGCGTGCTAAAACTAGCACGTTCTTTCCATGTTAATTAAGGTTGAAGCTGAGTTTGCAGATTATTTGCAAATGTTTCAGCTCCACCAGGTCCATCAACTGTTAAGAACTCTGTAATTTCACAAATGCTAATATAAGCGTCAAATGTGATTACACCAACAATTGGGAAAAACGGCACAACTCTATCACCGAAGAATGCAAATTTTGCAATAACAACATCCAATACTAGGACTTTGTCATCTCTTACTTCATCGATTCTACCAATAACAATAGCATTCTTCTCAAAGACAACTACAAATTCATTCTCATTATCTTTAAGTGCTTCTGCTAATGCGTCAACACATTCACATTTACAATTCTTATTGTCGTGGTGTTTGTGTTCTTTGTGACAACCAGGTCTACAACAACCGTGACATTTTCTTGTCATTTCTTTCCCCCCTTTCGTTTTTCTATTAATATAAATATGAAATTACTAGAATGTTTCTTGTTCATATGACCTAATAGATTAATTTATTTAACTTTTTTCTATAATAAAGCGTGATTTAAACTATTAAAGGGGGATTTTATTTGTTATGGTGCTTTAGGAACTTGTCAAAAGTGGAATAGATGAAGAGATAATATAATGATATTGGAGGTAATTAGTTGAAAAGTGCAAATCCATATATCTTTGTTGATCAATGTGTGGAAGTGATGACGTACTATAAAGGTTTATTTAATTGTAAAGTGAAGAATCTGCAGCTTGACGATTCTGGCAAATGTTTTTATGGTGAACTACATATTGGGGAAAGTATAATTCACTTTTCAGATACATTTGGGAAAACGGATGCGGGGAATCAAGTTCGAATTTCATTAGTTTGTGAAAGTGAAGATGAACTAAAACGAGTATATGAGTCACTGAGTGAAGATGCAACGATTACAGTTCCACTTCAACAAACGTTTTGGGGAGGGTTCCATGCAAACCTAATTGATCGCTTTGGTATTGGTTGGTTATTGAATTACACACAAAATAGTTATTAATAGTATGTTTTGTATGAAGGCTTTCTAAGTCCTACAAACAGGGGAAAGAAGGAATAGTACAAGTTGAAGTTTTGTTATAAGAAAAAGCTCAGAGTATCGATTTCTACTCTGAGCTTTATTATTATATGAAAATTCTAATCTTACATTGTAAAAGTTAAGATAGTTGGTTGTTTGAAGTTCTTAATAGCCATTGTTGCTTCGTTTTGATTGTCAAATTCAAAAATACGGAATGTATCTTGTTCGAATACTGTTAGTACCCACATCTGGGGTCACCTCCTTGACTTTTAAAAAAACGATTTTAATTAATGGTTGGCTCGAAAATGCTGAAGCTAAGCCATGCAGGGTATTACTTTGTATACGAAAGAATTGCTGAGCCGTTGCCGTTGAAACCTACAAGTGCTAATTTTGCCTCGTTTTTGTTTTCAAATTCAAACATACGAACTGTATTTTGATCAAATACTGTAATAACCCACATGGTATTTCCTCCTCATATTGTACGTAATTTTGTTATATAACACAAGGGCTTAATTTAAAATTTTTTGAAACGTGTTATATATCAACTTGGTGATTCTATTGTACACCCATGATGCTGAAAATAAAAGAGGAAGTGAAAGTTTTCACATATTGTTCAAATTGATGTCGCTTACAAAATTTATTTCTTAAAAAACATGCATATTTTTAATAAGACGTCTATTTGCATTCAAGAATAATACGTACACAATAGAATATTGCTTCAAAGAATCATAAATTTCCTTGCATTATCCAAACTATCGATAAAGGAGGATGGATTACAAGTGAGTTCAATAAAACTAGATAATAAAGTACTTTCCATATTGGAAGATAAAATAAAATTAATCCATTCAGATGAAGGAGCCATTTATTTAGTCGGGCCAATAAAATTACCTGTCAATTTATATAATGAGACTGTAACGTTTCAATGGTATTGTTGGTTAAATTGTGATGAAGTAACAGAAGACTATCAAAAAATTATTGATAAATTATCTTCAGCGAATTTGGCAGAACATCAACAATCAAGTGTCCTTGTTTATGGAGATTTTGAAAATGGAGAGAAAGCAATTATGCGAATGCATTCAATCTGTCATACAGGAGACATTTTTGGAAGTAAACGATGTGATTGTGGCTATCAATTAAAACAATCAATGAAAATGATTGTAGATCATGGTACGGGTGCATTATTTTATTTAGCCAATCATGAGGGCAGGGGAATAGGTTTATTTAGCAAAGCGATGGCATACATTCTACAAGAAAATGGGTTTGATACAGTGGAGGCAAACCAAGGTTTAGGTTTTGTTGATGATTCAAGAAATTACGATGACGCAATTCGTGTATTGAAAGCGATTAGAACAAAACCTGTAACACTAATTACAAATAATCCTAAAAAATTAGAAGCACTAAAAAATTCAGGATTGCCTGTTTCGGGAAGACAAGAGATTTGGGGAGACATCTCAGAATACAATCGTAATTATTTACTAACTAAAATTAAGCGTTCTGGTCATATTAACGAAGATGATACTTGTTGTAACGATTAAGATACAAGACTATGCTCTAAGTAGGGAGTATAGTCTATTTTTTTGGGAACAAACAAAAATGGCGAGCTTTATTTCTCGCCATTAATAATTTATCTATTTTTATTTGATTGTTGATTCTTATCATGATTTGTTGCATTATTTTTGTTTTTAATTTTTGAGTCAAATTCCTCTGCAATTTCCGCTGTATTGTCTTCTGGGTTATCTGAATGGCTTGTCGTATTTTGATGTAAGTGTTTATAAGTCTCAAAAGGGTTATGAGTTCTTTCATTCAACGTCTTTTTATTATTTTTGCTCACCAAAAATCACCTCCTAGAGTCTAATGTGCTCAGTATTGGAGGTTTTATTCTTAAACGAAACTTTAATAAGTATGTGTGGAAGCTAAAAATTACAAAGTTTTTTTGCTTCTTTTTTCTTTAAACCGCGCCGTTTCATTTCTAACTTAATTAAGGCTAAGCATTCTTTGTATTCTAGGTATTTATTCAGATCATACAAAGATTGTCTATGTTTTTCTTTATAATACTTTTTTTGCTTTTTTACCTTTGTATATAAATTAGCAAGCTCTTTATTTGTTAATTCCATATCTTTTCACCTAGTTTATATTATAAAAAGTGATTTATAAAAATCAATATCATCAATATCTTTTAATATTATTATCAATAATAACTATATTTAATTAGCTTATTGTGAAATATATGAAATATATATAATAAATTCTAACTTGAGGGGATTATTAAAATAATTGAGATATAAATAGTTGAACATGCTACTACTATGTATTGTATTGAGGATCCAACACAGCTGCAACACATATCCTTTGGAGTAGGAGAAAGTGATTGAATTAGACTTCCTTTTTTCAATATTTTTTTTATAAAAATAAAGGTATAGGCTAAGCCTATACCAAAGGGGGGAATCTATTAACGATTGTTATTACGGTTGTTGTTGCGTTGGTTATTGTTTTCTTTTTGGTTTTGTTGGCGAGCTTGGTTAAAGTCTTGATCAACTGCAAACTCTTCACGGTTGTTGTTGTTGTTGTTGTTGTTGTTGTTGTTGCGATTTTGATTATTATTGTTGTTTTTAGCCATTTTTAAGCTCTCCTCTACATAAAAAGTTTTTTTAGTAATTATTTTTTACGGTTATTATTACGTTGTTGGTTGTTGTTTTCTTTTTGGTTTTGTTGACGTACTTGATTGAAGTCTTGGTCAACTGCGAACTCTTCACGGTTGTTGTTATTGTTATTATTGTTGTTATTGTTGTTGTTGTTGTTTCGTTTAGCCATTGTCTCATTCACCTCCACAAAAAGTATTGTGTGTAGAATGAAATGGCTTTATTCGCTGTTTTTTTTTGTAAATAATAATTGAAATTGATTTTAAGTATTTAATGTTTTATTAATTTTTGTTATTCCACAAGGATTCCTTCTTAATTAGGGGAATTTATTTATATAAAGAATAAAAGAAAATTGTAGCTAATAAAAACAAGAACAAGGGAGTTTTGTAATGAATATATGGACGAAAGAAATAGTAATTAATGCACCTATTGATCACGTTTGGAAATATTTCGATGGAACTTTAGAGGATATGCAAAAGATCATGCCACAAGTGGATAAGAATGAACCTGTAAAAGTAACGGAGAATAAAGTAGGTAGTGTCTTTCGTCAGGCTTATCGGGAAGGAAAACGTGTTCAAGAATACGATGTAGAGACATTAGAATACGAAAATACACCTGACCTAAAAAAGCTTAAAATAGGATTTACATTAGCGAAAATGTTTGAAATAACGGCTTATTATGAACTGAAGAAAGTTAATGAAACCACTACTACATTACTATATACAGCGACAAATCGTCCTTTGCGGTTCTTTTCAAAAATGATGTTGTTATTTGGTAATGATCATGTAGTGATTGAATTTGTGGAACGTGTAAAGAGAGTGGCAGAGGAAGAACTAGCAGTGAGTGAAGTTTAACTCACTGCTTTATTACAATGTTTCACAAATACTTAATTGGAAAGAAGAGTTATATGAAAAATAATCATATGAATGTCACGATAAAGCGAATTTTATTATACTTGTTCGGTTTATTTTTTCTATCGTTAGGAGTTAGTTTCTCTATTCAAGCTGCATTTGGTGTTTCACCTGTATCATCACTCGCCTATGCTCTTTCTTTAGCATCTAGTTTTTCAGTTGGGTTAATGACAATTGTTGCTAATATTCTATTTGTTATTGTGCAAATCATACTATCCAAAAGACTTGATGTAAAAGAATTTTCTATACAATTGATTATTTTACTATTATTTGGCTTCTTTATGGACGCCACATTATTCCTTATTCAATTATTCCCAACTCCAGAGACAATTTTTATGCGAATTGTATTTTTAATAGTAAGTTTGTTTGTCGTTGCAATTGGATTACTCGGTTATTTTACGGCGAAGTTTCCATTAATGCCTTACGATGCGTTAACTTATGTAATTAGTGAACGATTTAAATTAAAATTCAGTAAAGCGAAAATTACGAGTGATTTGTTAAATGTTTTTGTTGCAGGCGCTATTTGTTTAATATTTAATCATTCATTTGGAGCAGTTGGAATTGGCACGCTTATTGCAGCTTATTTCATTGGGAAAATTTTAGGTTTGTTGATGCGTCATTTTCAAGCATGCTTACATCACTGGGTGTTTATTGATCATGTTAAGGAATCAGAAATCACGCTAAATAATCAAATTGAAGAACAAGAAAGCACGAACGTACCATAATAATCGTTCGTGTTTTTTTATGTAGGAATGTCCAGCGAGATAAAACCATCACGTGTTAATTTACGATACTTGTTTTAACTGCAGAATAGGGATTGCCTCTAAAGCATAGAAAATAAATGAAAATATGAACATAAGAATATATTTATCTCGAATATTTGATTTTTTTTGATGTACTATAATAATATAGAAGTAATACGTTACAGTTGGGAGGGAATAATGATGGGATCGAGAAACTAAGAATTGGTGAAGTGGCAGAAAGAACAGGAATTACAAAACGTACAATTGATTACTACACAAATATTGGACTTTTAGATGCCGAACGCTCAGCCTCAAATTATCGTTATTATTCCTCTGATGTAATTACAAGACTACAAACCATAGAAGATATGAAAGCTCAAGGAATGACTTTAGAGGATATCAAAAAGGAATTTCACAAGAAAATTGAGTGCGAAGGAATTGACATTCAAGAAATTCGCTTGCATATGCAAACGTTAGAAAATGAAGTATCTCAATTACTAAAACAAATTGAACGACAAGAAAAAACATCAAAAGAATTCATAAAAAATAAGATATCAAATGAAAGTGCTGCTTTAATGAAATCGTTAATATTACTTATTACCTAGGAGGTGAACGTCTTACTTTTACAAAGTAAGGCGCTTGATTGACCATATTAAATTTATCGATTTTTATTCTTCTACTTGCTTTAACCGGCTTTTTTGTAGCAACTGAATTTGCGATTGTAAAGGTGCGATCATCTCGAATTGATCAATTGGTTGCTGAAGAAAAGAAAGGGGCGCTTGCTGCCAAACACGTAACGACGCATTTAGATGAATATTTATCAGCTTGTCAGTTGGGGATTACGGTAACTGCGCTTGGAATCGGTATGGTAGGTGAGTCGACATTTGAGTTTATCCTTCATCCGATGTTTGATGTTATCGGAATACCTACAAATTATATACACTTCTTCACAATTGCAGCAGCCTTTATTATTGCTACATTTTTACATGTAGTTGTTGGTGAATTAGCTCCAAAAACTGCAGCGATTCAAAAGGCTGAAAAGATTAGCTTACTATTCGCAAAACCGATTATGGTGTTTTATAAAGTATTATATCCGTTCATTTGGTTTTTAAATGGATCTGCACGATTATTAGTCGGAATATTTGGAATGAAGCCAGCTTCTGAGCATGAACTTTCACACACTGAGGAAGAGTTACGTTTGTTGTTGACAGAAAGTTTTGAAAATGGTGAGATCAACCAAAACGAACTAAAATATGTTAATAATGTATTTGAATTCGATGACCGAATTGCTCGTGAAATTATGGTGCCACGAACACAAATTGTGGGATTCGAAATAAATGCGTCATTTAATGAAGTATTAACAACTATTTCTGAGGAACGTTATACTCGTTACCCAGTCTTTATTGAGGATCGAGATAATATTATAGGATTCCTGAATATTAAAGACTTTTTAACTCAAGGGCTAAATAACCGAGTGACATCAGAAACATTTAAAATTCGTGACTTTACTAATCCAGTAATAAAAACAATTGACTCTACTCCAATCCAAGTCTTATTTACTAAAATGCAAAAAGAACGAACGCATCTTGCTATATTATTAGATGAATATGGCGGAACTTCGGGTCTAGTAACTGTTGAGGATATTTTAGAGGAATTAGTAGGAGAAATTCGTGATGAATTTGATGATGATGAAGTTGCAGAAGTTCGTAAAGTGCAAGAAGGACATTATATTATTCATGCAAAAGTGTTATTAGATGATTTAGCCAAGTTTTTAAAGATCCCATTTGAACAACTCGATGTTGATACGATTGGTGGTTGGTACTTTACAAAAGATATGGAGCTAAATGAACAGAACGCAATTGAACATGAAGGATATTTGTTTAAAATTCTAGAAAAAGAAGATTTACGTTTACACTATCTTGAAGTGAAGAGATTAGTAAATTCTATATAGAGTAAAAAGAGTTCATGGTTAACGTGAGCTCTTTTTTGTTGTTAAAAGGAATTGGTAATCATATTTTTATTGGGCAAACTAAATATAATGAAAAAGTCTTTTCAAATGTAATTTCTTTGTTTTTATAAGATGAGAAAAATGACAAAGAATAAACATTTTTCTCAAGTGGACATATGCTCTTAGTAAACATGAAATTGATTTCGGTAATAAAATGGTAAATTTTGATACTAGTAATTTATAATAGGAATTTGAATTTTGGACAATATAAGATTTAAAAACCTGTGAGGTGTCATCATGATTATTGAAAAGTCGTCAACATGGAAAGATAATTTCTTAGAACGATTGGAAAATGATGGACCGTGGGACCGCTTTACACTTTATCAAATGAACGCTGAAGTGCAAAAGTCAAAACTAATCACTGAATTTTCAGGGTTACAAGCACCAAAATTTTTAAAGGATTTAAATATACTTGACCATCAATTAGAGGTCGCTCAAACAGTTATAGAAGAAATGCACGGGAAAGCGATTTTAGCTGATGAGGTAGGTCTTGGTAAAACAATTGAAGCTGGACTAGTGTTAAAAGAATATCTCATTCGTGGATTAGTAAAAAAGGCGTTAATCCTTGTGCCTGCATCACTTCTGAAACAATGGGTAGACGAATTGAATAAGAAATTTTATATACCGGCTATTGGATACAAAAAGAAAGTAGCAATTGACCAATATGACGTTGTTGTGATGAGTATGGATACGGCTAAGAAAAGTCCACATCGGGAGCAAATTATTGAACAGGACTACGACATGATTATTATCGATGAGGCACATAAATTAAAAAATCACAAAACACAAATTTATGAATTTGTCCAAAGTATAAAAAAGAAATTTTGTCTATTATTAACGGCTACACCGATCCAAAACGATATTTTTGAGATCTTTTATCTTGTGTCCTTATTAAAACCTGGTCACCTAGGGAATTACGAAGCTTTCCAAACCGCCTTTTCTGCAAAGAAGAGAAGTTTTGAACAAGAGGAATTTCTAAAAGAACTTGTAAATAAGGTGATGATTCGTAATCGACGAAACGATACTGGCTTTGATTGGACGAGTCGCCAGGTAGAAACTTTCCAAATTGATTTTACTGAAGAAGAACGACAAGTCTATGACATGCTTTGTGAACTAAAAAATATATCATCTGTATTTTCTGGTTCCTTCTCAATGATTACTTTACAAAAAGAAATGTGTAGTAGTAAAGAAGCTACGTATTTAACTTTAGAAAAGATGAAACAAAAAGTTGTAAATCCAGAAGAAGTTGCATATATCGATGAAATTATTAATAAATTAGCAGCTTTACAAATTAATGCAAAGGCTGAAAAAACATATGAAATTGTGCAAAATGCAGGTGACGATAAAGTTATTATCTTTACAGAATATCGTTCAACACAGGCTTACCTTCAATGGTATTTGCACACAAAAGGGATTACGAGTGTTCTCTTTAACGGGAAGTTTAGTAAAAACAAAAAAGATTGGATGCAGCAATTGTTTAAAGACCGGGCACAGGTACTGATTGCGACTGAATCCGGTGGTGAAGGGATCAACCTTCAATTCTGTCATCATGTCATTAACTATGATTTGCCATGGAATCCAATGAAGCTTGAACAAAGAATTGGGCGTGTACATCGTTTGGGTCAAGAACATGATGTCCAAATTTACAATTTAGCTATTAAAAATACAATTGAAGACAATATATTAAATTTATTGAATGATAAAATTAATGTTTTTGAAAAAGTTGTTGGTGAATTGGATGATATTTTAACAAAGAGAGCGTAATGAATGATTTAGTGGCTTTGCAAACTATATTTTTTAGTCTAAAAATCGTTCGATTGGTCAAATGTAAACTAGCTTTATTGTGATCAGAGGAGGAATCCAATTGTATGCTCAACAGATCCATCAATATTTAGAGTCTTTTTTCAGAGAAACAGATTGTGAAATTTTAAAAAATCAACCGAACTTTCTATCTGTCCAATTAACTAATGATATTGATAAGAAAATTATGAACCGTCCATTCTATTGGCAATATATAGAAGCGACAGGCGGTGAACCAAATCCATCGCAAATTACGCTCATTACGAATCGAGATGCATTAGACGAAGGGATTTGGGGTGAGGTTATTCACTTTGGCTCACCAAGATTGAATCAAATTTTTAAAGCGAATCATGAGCTTGGTTCGATGGTCAAAATGTATGAAAATGTTGAAGATTATAATTTAGTCCCATGGTTAGGTATGAATTATAAAATTTCGTATCAATGTGACCGAACAAAAGAAATGATTTTTTCATATGGAATTAATTTAGTAACAGGGACAATTGAGGACAATTTCCATGATCGACTCATGGGGGTAGAACTTGTGGAAGACATGCCTAGAACTGTTTTTTGCTTGCCTATTATTGTTAAGCCGAAGCGAGCAATGGAACGATTGGAAGAATCGATTGAGCGAATTATTCAACAAGATGATCATTCATGGGCGGAAGAAGCAAGAACTCGATGGAAAAAAGAAATACATGTTCTCGACTATTTCTATGAAGATGAAAAAGAAAAACCAGAACGCTATGAAATTGAAGTTAAGGCCATTGAAGAACGCTATACACCACGAATTAAAATGGAGATTGTGAGTGGTGGACTGTTTTATTTGAAATAAAATACTTAGGAAGCATAGGTGCTTCCTTTTTTAATGACTTATCCGCTATTACCCTTATCTTTTCTATTCCAATGAATATTTTAAAATGATTTGAAAATTTCTTTGGAAAGGGAAAGGTGTTAATGCAAGATATGGAAATGGATCATAATCAACCAAGTGAACTATGTCAGGAGTTTGCAAGAATTTTAGATGCGACTCCTTCTGTTATTAATGGCGTTTGCACAGCAACACGTTCACGGACAAATATTAAACCAATCGTATTAGGGCGTCCCGCTGAATCATTCATGTTTGTTCCTCAAGCGTTTTCATTTGAGAATATTGATAGGCACGGGAAGGCACTTTGTCTTGGAGAAACTGTGATCCTAGAAGACGAGGTTAATCCTTTTATTTCTGTTTTAAGAGATCACGATATTATTGTCACAGCCTTACACAATCACTGGTTGTTTGAAAACCCACGTCTTTTATATATCCATTTCGAATCTATTGATGAACCTCTGGCGTTTGCTCGAAAAGTTAGAAAAGCACTAAGAGTATTAACAACTAGAAACATTGGTGGCGTTCGGAAAGTATGGACACCTAAACACGCCGAAGAAATTTGCGAAGAATTCCATAAAATTCTTGGAGGCATGCATACATTTGAAGACGGTGTTTGTACTGTGATGGATTCAAGATTGAATATAAAAACACGCATTTTAGAGAGAAAAAGTAGATCCTTCCTTACAATACCGCAAATGTTTGTTTTTGAATCTTTATCGAAAGATGGAACAGCACTGTGTAGTGGAGAAACCGTCATACTACAAGAAGAGCTAAATCCATTTCTAACTAAACTTCGTAAACATAATATTTTCGTTACGGCATTCCATAATCATTGGTTATTTGAAGATCCAAGATTAATGTACATTCATTTTGTAAAAATTGATCATCCAGTGAAATTTGCTAAAGACGTTAAAGACGCCCTAGAAGTACTTACTGATAAAAAAGTAAGCTTCTAAAATGTGAAAACTAAGAATTGCCTAGAGAGTGTAGGTAAGGTCAAGGATGACTTTATCTACACTTTTTTTGTAATTAACTACCAAGTTGATATAAGAAGGTAACTGTTAACTGAATCAGGGAGATGAAATTACTTACGTAAAAATAAAAAAAGGAAATCTTCAGTAAGTATCATGGTGGTGTAGAATTATGTTTGCTTTTCCTCTTGGCATATAGTCAAAGAATGAATCATAATGGTTTTATGTTCAATAATTATTTTATATATTCAGGATAATTTTTGCGGGCCGTTTTCATTAAGAAAATAGCCTTTTTATTTACATCTGCTTATGAAAAATTGTTGTATAAAATTATTGTAATAAAATTACATAATAAAATTAAATAGAAAATTTTAATCAATAAATATAAGATTCTATCACTTTCGAGATAGTTATGGAGGAAACAACAAAATATTCAGAATGTTATATAAATATGATGTTTTTTAGTTCAAAAATGTATGATATGATGTAAGAAAATAATTGTTAAAGTTAATAGTTGCCTTTTTCAGAATTTTCAACTATTGCTATATGGAGGCCATGAAGATGTCAGAAATCAAAATTGAATTAACAACAAATCCAAAAGAAAAACCAGCAGTAGATCAACTTGGGTTTGGTCAAGTTTTTACTGATCATATGTTTATTATGGATTACACAGAGGGGCAAGGTTGGCATGACCCACGCATCATTCCTTATCAACCACTTTCTCTAGAGCCTTCATCAATGGTATTCCATTATGGTCAATCAGTATTTGAAGGGTTAAAAGCTTATCTTACAGTTAATAATGAAACGTTATTATTCCGCCCGGATCGTAACTTTAATCGTTTAAATAATTCAAATGATCGTTTAGTGATTCCTGCAATTGATGAAGAACTTGCTTTAGAAGGGTTAAAGAAATTAGTAACTATCGATCGTGAATGGATTCCTAATGCACCTGGAACATCGCTTTATGTTCGTCCATTTATTATCGCAACTGAGCCACATTTAGGTGTTCACCCTGCGAAAAACTACTTATTTATGATCATTATGTCACCGTCTGGTTCTTACTATAAAGGTGGAATTAATCCGGTGAAAATTATGGTTGAACAACAATTTGTTCGTGCGGTTGTAGGTGGTACTGGTGAAGCAAAAACTGGTGGTAACTACGCAAGTGCGTTAAAAGGTCAAGAAATTGCTGACCGTGAAGGATATGCTCAAACTTTATGGTTAGATGGAAAAGAAAACCGCTATATTGAGGAAGTAGGGAGCATGAATATCTTCTTCAAAATTAATGGTACAGTGATTACACCTGCTTTAAATGGAAGTATTTTACCGGGGATTACACGTGATTCTATGATTCAAGTGTTAAAATCTAAAAATATTCCAGTTGAAGAGCGCCTTATTTCAATCGATGAAGTAGTGGAAGCTTATCAAAATGGTACTTTAGAAGAAGCGTTCGGAACTGGTACTGCAGCAGTTATTTCACCAGTTGGCGAATTAAAATGGCGTGATGAAAAAATGATCATTAACAATGGAGAAATTGGTGAAGTTTCACAAATGTTATATGATACATTAACAGGTATCCAAAACGGAACAATTGAAGATACATTCGGTTGGACAATTAAATTATAAGAAAATAGAATTCAAGCACTCATTACTTTTTAATGGGTGCTTTTTCTTATCTACATAACTTAAATTCTATTAAGATTTATTACTCTGAGTTTGAGATAATCTTCTTGACTCGTTTGCAGGCAAACACTACAATGTGTAATGTGAGGTGAATATTGTGTTAATTCGAAAGTTTAAGATGAAAGAAAGCGGATTGAATCGCTTTTTTGGACCACTTGAAGCAAAGATTATGGATATCTTATGGAATGCTTCTAAAGAGATGAGCATTAAAGATGTACAACATGTGCTTGATCAGGAAAAAACAACGAATTTTAATACAGTGATGACCGTAATGAACCGCCTTGTTGACAAGGGTATACTTCAAAAACGAGCAGAAGGTAGAGGATCGCTTTACCATCCAGTGCAAACTAGAAATGCATTTTTGAATGAACAATCGAAAGAGATGACTCAAGAATTGATGGACGAGTTTGGAAATGTCGTGGTCAGTCATATGTTAGATGCATTAGAAGATGTCGATGAAGACTTAGTTGCAAAACTAGAACAAAAAATTGAAGAATTGAAGAAAAAGGACCATTAAAGTATGTCTAAACGTCATTCAACAATTACTTTTATATTGCCGCTTATTATTTCTGGGACGCTTTTTATTCAAATGGCATTATACTTCGTCTCTATATTATTTGATTGGAATGTCAAGTTTAACTTAGTGATTGCATGTCATAGTTTATTAAAATCCATTGGTTTATCTTCACTACAGTTCATTCTCGATTTATTAGTTATTTACACGATGGCTTTTATATTCTTGAAGATTAGCACCCAATTATTTCATTCACTACGTTTGAATCATAAATTTCATTCTTATAAAGATCATAGATTCACGACTGAACTAAATGAAAAATATCGAAATGAACAAGAACGTTTGTTGGTAGTTTCATACCCTGCTACGATTGCGATTACTATGGGATTCATTCGCCCCAAAATCGTTCTCTCAACAGCGTTAATCAATTTATTAACTGAAGAAGAATTAAAGGCTGTCATTTCACATGAATACTACCATTTGGAAAACCGTGACCCATTAAAAATATTTATACTTTCCCTTTGTGCTTCAACCATGTGGTACATACCGATTTTAAAATGGTTTACCCAGCAATATCGTATCATTCAGGAAGTATTAGCAGATGAATTCGCAATAAAAAAACAAGAGACGACTGTGAATTTAGGTAGTGCGCTATTGAAAATGTTGAAAGTAGGAAGGCCAATAAAAATGCCATTTGCTTATGTATCATTTGCCGATACATCTTTGAACTATCGGATTGAATATCTATTAAATCCGTTAACAGATATACAGTGGAAAATACCTTTAAAAGAAGCTTTTGTATCAACAGCCATTTTTACAATTATCTGTGCTTTTTTTATTTACGCTTTTGCGTAAATTTTTTACCCATTCACACTACAAAGTGTAGTGTTAAAAGGAGTGTTTAATTTGTCAAAGAAAATATTTTGGATTGTAGGAGTAATAGCTGTTTGTGTCATTGGGATCATTTTGTTAACAAATACTTCTTCAAAATCAGCAGAGATTAATTATGATGGTCAACCATTTATTGGAGTAGAGTCTGCACCAGTTGAAATTGTGGAATTTGGAGACTACAAATGTCCTCATTGTGGAGATTTCAATAATGCGATCTATCCAATAATCAAAGAAGAATTAGTAGATAAAGGATATGCTAAATTCTATTTTATGAATTATGCGTTTATAGCACCTGATTCGACGATTTCTGCACAATTCGCGGAAACGGTTTATCAAGAACTTGGAAATGAAATGTTTTGGAAATTTCACCATCTCTTATTTGAAAACCAAACCAATGAAGCAGGTCAAGAAAATTTGATGTCTGAGGAATTCTTAAAGTCAGTATTAGCAAAAGTATCCACACCAGAAGAAACAGAACAAGTAGGTAAAGCATTTTCTGAAGGAAAAGGGAAAGAAGCTTTGGAGCTAGATTTAAATATAGGGAATAATCTTGGGGTTAACTCAACGCCTACTGTTTATATTGGGGGAGAAGAGTTTACTGGACAAACAATTGCGGACTTAATTGAAATGGTAGATGAAAAAGCAAATGGTCAATAAACCTTTATTATCAGCGTGGATTGTATCTATTATAGCTATGACAGGGAGTCTATTCTTTAGTGAGAAAATGGGTTTTATTCCATGTACACTTTGCTGGTATCAGCGTATTCTTATGTACCCTCTAGTAATATTCCTGGGGATTGCATTTTATCGCAATGACCGAGATATTTTCAAATATATTCTACCATTGTCTGTCATAGGGATAGTGATTTCAGGCTATCATTATGCCCTACAAAAAATTCCATCTTTACATGAGTTCAGTACGTGCACTAATGGGGTTCCATGTTCAGGTCAATATATTAATTGGCTTGGTTTTATTACAATTCCGTTTTTAGCGTTCGTTGCATTTACATTCATCACGGTGATGATGATCTTACTTTGCAAAAAGAAATAATTAATGGAAATGTGTTTGAAGGAAGTGAGAGGAATGGAAAAGAAGAAACAGCGTCGTCTTATTCGATCTGTAATATTAGTGATTTTGTTTGTAGCCATAGTTTTTACGGTTTATTCTTCACTAACAAAAGAAAAGGTGAAAGTGTTGCAGGAAGGGGACAGCGCACCTGATTTTGAATTAGTAGATATGAATGGACAAACCCATAGACTTTCTGAATATAAAGGACAGGGTGTCTTCTTAAACTTCTGGGGAACGTGGTGTAAACCATGTGAACGAGAGTTTCCAATTATCGATCGATATTATCAAGAATACCAAAATGATGGAATTCAAGTATTAGCAGTTAATATTGCTGAATCAGATTTTGCTGTTCAACATTATATCGAACGCAAAAGTTTAACGTTTCCAGTCGTAATCGACAAACAAAAAAGTGTCATGACCGCCTATAATATTAATCCATTACCTACTACATTTTTAATTAATCCGAAAGGTGAAATTATCAAGATTATTACTGGAGAGATGACGGATTCAATGATTCGTAACTATATGAATGTAATAAAGCCAACCGAGATTTAATGTTGAAACAGGTGAACGTTTAAAACGTTATACCTGTTTTTTTTTATTTCCTAATAGTGGAAAGGTAACGTTTCTTATGAAGCATTTTATGTCTATTCATCTATTTAAAGAATGAGGAAAGAAAGATTAGAATTATAGATGGATAACTAGAAAAGGTGTGATTTATTTGAAACGTATGATTTTAAGCATGTGCTTCCTATTTATAATATTAACAGGATGTAGCAATGACGAAAAAACAGATGAAGGAAAAGAGGTGGAAAAAGGAGATGCGGTAATTGGAGTAACAGCGGAAGAACAAGAAAAGGATGAACAATCTGAAAGTGTTGAAAAACAAACAGAAGGTGAAGAGAAACTTTGGCCAGAAGCTTTTAAAGCAAATGATGTAAGTTTTGAATTTCCATCTACGCTAGCCGATTCAGAGAACATGATTAAGGGAAAATGGTGGGGAAATGCTGAAGAAGCAGAACTCTTTTCAGAGGACAAGGAAGCGGCAGTTGCCCATTTAGGCTCATTACTTGAGGGGAAAGATAAAAAACAACAAGCAGACTTGATAAAGCGTTTTGTTACTGAAACTTATTTTCCAGATTTTCCTTCTATGACAACATTTACTCCTCGTGGGAAAATTAATTTAGGGGAAGTTGAAGAAAAATCCAATATAAAATTAAATGGTCGTGAGGTTAAAGAAAATGTTAATGTAGCCATTATACTTGATGCGTCAGGTTCAATGAAGAATATTCAAGATGGCAAAACGTTAATGGATATTGCTAAAGAGTCGATTCGTGAATTTGCATCGAACCTCCCGGAAAAGGCAAATGTTTCATTAACTATTTATGGTCATAAGGGAACGGGATCCGAAGCAGATAAACAGCTTTCTTGTTCGGGTATTGAGGAAGTTTATCCTTTAGGAGTGTATAATGCTGGAGAATTTACTTCAAAAGTAAATGGGATTGTACCGAGTGGTTGGACATCTATGGGCGCATCGCTAAAACAAGTTGGAGAAAAACTAGCTAATGAGAATGCAGAGAATTCTACAAATGTCATTTACTTAGTGTCAGATGGAAAAGAAACTTGTGATGGTAATCCAGCAGAAGTAGCTAAGACATTAGCAGCTACTGATATCGAGCCAATTATTAATGTTATTGGCTTAGCAGTAAAGAATGAAGATGCAAAAGCACTTGAACAAATAGCTAAAAATGCAGAAGGTCGTTATATTACAGCTCGTAATCAGCAACAGTTAGATCAAGAATTCCAGGAGTCAAATCAATCAATATCACAGTGGATTGATTGGCATAGACAAAATACAGGTGAGGCTATTAATCAATTGCAAGAAGATAAAAATAAATTAATAGAGTTGCACAGAGAAACTATTAACGATTTAATTGCGTTTGATCGACATGCAATTCAAGTGATTATTGATTTAAATCAACAATACCAATTAGATAGTGATGTATATAACCTGGTTTATCAAGATGTTAAAGGTTTTTACAATGCCATACTGAAGGAAACAAATGATATTTACAATGCCAGATTACAACAAATTAATGATACTTATAATAATACGCTCAATGAAATCAATGAACAGTATAATGAAAATATATAGGAAATAGTGGGCTTGCTTTTTGTGGCAAGCCTTCTTTGCGTTTTATTGTAGTGGTTTACAAATGGTACACATTAATAAGTGAAAAATATAAAATTAACACGGCACCGCCAGTAAAGAAATACCCGAAAACAGATTTTTGATCTTTTTGAAATTCAGTAGAAGCAGTTAAAATCATTAAGATGCCTAATAGAGCAAATGTAATGAAATTCAACTCGAAATTTTTTGTATTTAACATATAAAAACCTAAAATGAAGATGATTATTCCTAATGCTGCTTTAAAAAAATGAATCATGGCCATACCTCCTTTTCTCAAAATTAATATGTGGAAACACTTACTTATTTAAGTAGTATGCACAGTAAATGTGCAAATTAGTTAATGTTTTTTAAATATCCTAAAGTATTTTATGAACGAGTTGAATAATGTTGAATTATGTCTGGCTATTTTATAAGTAAGAAAAACTGTAGTAAAGGAGAAAAGGGATGACAAGGAGTTTTCTTTTGGCAACGATGGCATCATCATTAGTTATTTCACTCATTGTATATGTTTACTTGAATTCGTTTAATGAAAATAGTAAACAAGATGAATTGTCTGATCACGAAGTATATTGGACATATGAAGGTGAAAAAAATCCTAATCAGTGGGAGCCGGTTGATGCAGCTTATGAAGCTTGTGAAAGAGGAGAGGCGCAATCTCCAATAAATATTGACGTGACTAATATTGAACAGCAATCAAGCATTTCGGAAATACAATTACAATATCATAACGCAACAATTGCCATTCTAAATAACGGGCATACCATTCAAGCAAATGTAAAACCAGAAGGTCAATCTTTGACGGTTGGTGATAAAAGCTTTAATTTAGTAGAAATGCATTTCCATCAGCCAAGTGAACATCAACTAAATGGTAAAAATTATGATATGGAAGCACATCTAATACATGAAGATGAAAAAGGAGAACTGGCAGTTATAGGATTGTTTATCGAAGAGGGGCGAACAAATACTGAACTTGCACCTATATGGTCAATTTTACCTAAACATCATAATGAAGAAATCTTAGTAGAGGATTCGATCCAGTTACAAAACCTAATACCTGAAGATAAAAGTGGTTTCCAATATGTTGGTTCATTAACAACTCCACCTTGTACAGAGGGTGTTGGGTGGTTTGTTTTAGAAAAACCAATCCAAATGTCCAAAGAACAAATACAACTGTTCAAGAATATCTTCCCAAACAATCATCGACCAGTACAATCTTTAAATGACCGCAAAATTTATGAGATGAATTTGAAATAACTTTTGAATTTATGTTAGCATACCTGATGCGACCGGAGTTCGAAACTCTGGTCGCATTTATTGCACTATTTATTAAAAGATTCTTTGTTGAACACTTCAACATCAATTAGTCGCGCTCCAACTTTATATAGAACACTTTCAATTTCTTTTACAGTTGATTGGGTAGCGCCTTTTGCTAGGGTTACAATGATTCTTCTCAAGTACCAACCGCTGTCATCAAGGGAGAAAACACAATGTACAGGCCATTTTTTCTTAATAAGTGTTAAAGTTTTTGCTAAAATTCCTTCTGCATCTGGTAAGGAAATTGTTAAGGCGCAGCTACCGGTTTTATAACCCCATGCCTCCTCTAAAAGCTCAATTACTTTAGAATGCGTTAAGATTCCTGAGAATTGACCTTCTTTATTGACAACTGCTAAATATGGTAGACGTTTAATCGAGAAGAATACTTCAAAAAAGGAACTTTCCTCTGCAATCGTACCCTCTTTATCTAATAAAAGTGCGCTAATTGCCACATCTTGATTAAAATCGATAATTAGATGTTCTAAAATGGTCACGCGATAAGCATTTCCAATAAATCTCTCTCCAGCTTCATCGAGAATTGGGATGCATCGATATCCTGATTCATTTAGTTTGTCGAGTACCTCAGATAAAGAATCAGTTTCTTTACACCAGACAACATCTTTTTTGTCTACATATCTTTGCTTAACAAGCATGTATTCATCCCTTCTCATATCAAATGCGCGAACATATTTTTGTTCGAATAGTGAAACATTACTACAATATGTCAGGTATTCTGATTAATTCATCCCTAAAATGAAAATTTGATGCAGTTTACATATTAATTCGTAAGTATTTTTTGAATAATTTCTGGTTAATTGTAAATTCTAAAGCTAATTCTCAACCAATTTTGAAGAATTAGTATTTATAATTTTTTACTTAGGAGGAACACAATTTTGAGTACATTAACTAGAATTGCACTTACACTTGCGATTATCGGTGCGATTAACTGGGGGTTAATCGGATTATTTAATTTCGATTTAGTGGCAACTATATTTGGCGGTCAAGATAGTCTTATTTCAAGAATTATTTATTCACTAGTAGGTTTTAGTGGATTAGTTTGTTTACCACTCTTATTCATGCGTACAGAGGAAGAACCTGTAGTAGATGAGGCTGATACAACTGATGTTGAACGAGATCGTCTATTAATGAGGAATAATTACAATTACCAAACAGAAGTAGCGGAAGAAGTAGATTTTGCAGAGTTAGAACAAATTAAAAGAGACGCAAAGAAAGATGAAGATGAAATTAAATGACGAGCCCTTATTGGGGTTCGTTTTTTTATGTGAAAAGCCTAAAATTCAAGAAACCGTGAATCTTAGGCTTTAAAATATTTTTAAGTGGTTTAAAATTTTAAGATACAATGTACGGACTTTGCTGTTTATAATATTGACTTAACGTCATTAGAGCACTGCCAATACGTTCGTCATGAGGGATGAGCATCCGTTTTACTCCTACATCTTGAAGGGCTTTACCAGTAACTTTCCCCACAGCTAGTGCTATTGTCTTGGTTTCTAGTGCATCAAGAAGAACATCTTTTTGATTTAATTCTTCAGCAAAGTTAAATAAATAACGAACTTGTGATGTGCTTGTAAAGCTAAGTGCATCCACTTTTTGTGATAATACTTCTTCTAGTAATTGCGTTAAAGTTTCTTGTTTAGGTGGGATGTGTTGATAAGGCAAAATCTCTTGAATTGTTGTTTGTTGTTCAGATAACCAATCAATTAGTAATGGGGATGGTTCTCCGTACAATTGTACTGCAATATGTTGATTTTTTAAGTGGTAAGGTTTTAAAGAGCGAATTAATCCTTCAATACTTCCATCATCATCTCTAACAATTGCCTTAAGTTCGCGTTTTTTTAAAGCGTTAATTGTTTTATAACCACGTGCTACGATGTTCATCTTTTTTAATGCAAGAAGCAACTCTCGATCAATCCACATTTCCTCTGCAATTTGAAAAAGTTTCTCGATTCCTATACTTGTTGTGAAAATAATCCATTGGAATTGTCCATCTATAATCTTTTTAATTTCGTCACCAATATATTGTGCATCAAAGTAAATAGTTCCTTGTGCAGGACGATGCACAGCAGTCCCACCTAAATGTTGAATAATTGTAGTTTGCTCTTCTATTTTTCTTGTACCAAGTAATGCAACTCGCCGATTAGTTAATCCTCCCATAAAAATCCTCCTCTAATTTAATGTTATTACTTATATTACCAGAAATTAATTCGAAATAAACAACTAATGTTAAAAGATATAACATTAAATTTACGCCTAATTTTAAAAAAAAGAATAATTAGATTGATTTTTGTAACAAAATATTACGTTGTAAACGTTTTCTTCCTATTTTAGGAAAAAACAATGTTTTACAAATTAAATTCATGTGATATTATCTTACATGAGGTTTGAATTTTCAGTAAATTCAAAAAAGCATTGATTTTTTTTGAGTTGAACAAGGGGGAGTTCCTATGAAAAAAAATAGACTAGTACTTATTGGAAATGGTATGGCGGGGGTTAAAACAATTGAAGAAATTCTTAAAATCTCCAAAGAGAAGTTTGAGATTACAATTATCGGAGAAGAGCCTCACCCAAATTATAACCGAATTTTATTATCAAAAGTTCTGCAAGGAGATACGACGGTAGAAGATATTACAATAAACGATTGGTCTTGGTATGAGGAAAATGGTATTCGCTTGATCACCAATGAAAAGGTTGAACATATTTGTACTGCTGATCAAACAGTTACAACAAATGCGGGGACAGTAATCTCATATGATGAGCTGATACTTGCAACAGGATCACAGCCTTTTATTCTTCCAATTGCTGGAGTAGATAAAGAAGGTGTTACGACATTCCGTGATATAAAAGATACGGATGAAATGCTTAAGGCTTCGAAAACTTATAAAAAGGCCGCTGTTATTGGTGGTGGCTTACTAGGATTAGAGGCGGCACGAGGGCTACTAAATTTAGGAATGCAAGTGTCTGTAATTCACCTAGGTAAGAGTCTAATGGACCGTCAATTGGATGCCACTGCAGCAGAGTTATTAAAAGAAGAGCTGGAAAAACAGGGCATGCGTTTCCTTTTAGAAAAGAATACAACTGAAATATTAGGTGGTGAAAGAGTAGAGCGTTTATGTTTCTCTGATGGCGAGGAGTTAGAATGTGATTTAGTCGTGATGGCAGTTGGAATACGACCAAATGTAGAACTGGCGCAAAGTACAGGGCTATGGGTGAATCGTGGAATCATTGTTAGCGACTATTTAGAAACGAACATTCCTCATATTTATGCTGTTGGGGAGTGTGTGGAACATAACCATATTACCTATGGATTAGTCGCTCCACTCTTTGAACAAGCTAAAATACTAGCGAAAAAGATTTGTAATGTTGAAACAACTCCTTATGAAGGATCCGTTACTTTTACTCAACTTAAAGTATCTGGTGTGGAAGTATTTTCTGCTGGTGAATTTATCGAAGGTGACGATAAAAAAGCCCTTAAAGTATTAGATGAACAAGATGGAATCTATAAAAAATTAGTTTTCCGTAACAATCAATTGGTTGGCGCTGTACTGTTTGGTGATAGTCAAGAGGGGAATCGTTTATTTTCGTTAATCAAGAAACAAGCAGATATTTCAGATACTGCAAAGATAAGTATCCTACAACCAATTGGTGGGGATTCAGGTGAGAATCTCGTAGCATCTATGGCAGCAGACGAATTGGTTTGTGGCTGTAATGGAGTTTCAAAAGGGGCAATTGTACAAGCCATCCATGAGCAAGGTTGTACTACTGTCAATCAAATTAAGGGATGTACAAGCGCGGGGCGTTCATGTGGCGGATGTAAATCGATGGTGTCAGATTTACTTGAATTAACACTTGGAGACAGTTTTGACGCTAGTGCACAAAAAGAAACAATGTGTAGTTGTACCACTTTATCTCGTGATGAGGTTGTTGAAGCAATCAAAGAAAAAGGGTTAATGCATACCCGTGAAGTGATGAACGTCCTAAACTGGAATACATCTGATGGTTGTTCTAAATGCCGTCCCGCTTTGAACTATTATTTAGGGATGGTTTATCCAACTGAATATGAAGATGAAAATGAATCGCGTTATGTAAACGAACGTTTGCATGCCAATATTCAAAAAGATGGATCGTTCGGTGTTGTACCTCGAATGTATGGTGGGGTGACAAGTCCAGATCAGCTTCGGAAAATTGCTGATGTAGCTGAAAAATATAATGCTAAACTTTTGAAAGTTACAGGTGGGCAACGAATCGATATCTTTGGAATTGAAAAGGAAGATTTACCGAAAGTGTGGGAGGAGCTTGATATGCCTTCAGGTTACGCATACGGTAAAACACTTCGTACAGTAAAAACTTGTGTCGGTGAAAGCTTTTGTCGTTTTGGTACACAGGATTCAATTGGTCTAGGAATTGCGTTAGAGAAACGACTAGAACGCGTCGGTACACCACATAAATTTAAAATGGGAGTATCTGCTTGTCCTCGTAACTGCGCTGAATCAGGCATTAAAGATTTTGGAATTGTCGGCGTTGATGGAGCTTGGGAAATGTATGTTGGTGGTAATGGTGGGACGCATCTACGTTCTGCAGATTTACTGGGCAAAGTGAGTACTGCTGAAGAAGTAATCGAATATGCTTCTGCCTATTTCCAATATTATCGTGAAACAGGTATTTACATGGAACGCACGTCGAAGTGGCTAGAGCGTATAGGATTTGAAAACATTAAAGTGGTTATTGATGATCCGAAACAACGAAGAGAGTTAAATGAACGATTAAATGTTGCGTTAACCGTTCATGATGAGCCTTGGAAAAAAATTATTAATAGTCCAAAACTACGAAACGAGTTGTTTGAGAAAGTAGAAGTACATTAATTTCCAAATTGGAGGGATAAGGATGGAACGAATTGCAGAGCGTATTAAAGTTTTACAAGTGGAAGATATAGCAAAGGATTTCGGAAAAACACTCCGTATAGGAGAGTTAGAAATTGCCTTATTTCGATTGAAAAATGGTGAGTTTTATGCGATAGAAAATCGTTGTCCACATAAAGGTGGAGTACTGGTTGAAGGGATGGTAAGTGGTCAATATGTATTTTGTCCGATGCATGATTGGAAAATCGATGTAACAGATGGCAAAGTTCAAGAACCTGATCATGGTTGTGTGAAAACTTATGATGTTGAAGTTAATGGAAATGACGTATTTATTTTGTTGAAATAACAAATTTAATGGGCGCTCTATCTTAAATCATGCGCCCTTTTCTTATTTGTAATTTAAGGGGGACAAGGAATGTCGTATGTAAAACCGAAAGAAGTTGTAAAAAATATGATTCAAGTGGGGGCAGAAAAAGCAAAGCTCTCAACAAAAGATTTAGTCATTCGTGGGCTTTTATCAGGTGCGTTATTAGGGTTTGCGACTACGCTAGCATTTACGGCTGAGATTCAAACGAAACTTGGGATTGTAGGAGCGATCCTTTTTCCAACTTCATTTGTCATTATTATTTTATTAGGACTTGAATTAGTAACAGGAAATTTTGCATTAATTCCATTAGCTGTATTAGAGAAAAAAGCAACAGTGAAAAACATGTTGAATAACTGGTTTTGGGTCATTGTGGGTCACTTAATTGGTGGCATAATATATGCTGTATTATTTGTAGTTGCGGTCACACATTTTGGTACCATTACAGACAATGCAGTAGCAGAGAAGATTGTAAAAGTTGCAGAAGCAAAAACACTTGCTTATCAAGCGTTAGGTGGAAAAGGTTTAGTTGTGGTCATTGTCAAAGCAATTCTATGTAACTGGATGGTTTCGCTAGGTGCTGTTATGGCGATGACAGCAACATCGACAATCGGAAAAATTGTAGCAATGTGGTTACCGATTTTAATTTTCTTTGCACAAGGCTTTGAACATGCTGTTGTTAATATGTTTGTAATTCCAGCTGGTATGCTGCTTGGCGCGAATGTAACTGTAGCTGATTGGTGGTTATGGAATCAACTACCTGTAATTTTAGGGAATATACTTGGTGCGTTGATCTTTACGGGTATTGCGTTATATGTGACTTATCATACAGAACCAAAGAAAAAACTTAACATTTTATCTGTCAAAAGTGCAGATAAGGCGAGTGAAGCGAGGGGAATCTAAATGGGGATTGTATATATAGTTGGAGCAGGACCAGGAGATATTGATTTAATAACTGTGAAAGGTTTGAAGTGTATTGAACAAGCAGATGTTATCCTATACGATCGCTTGGTAAATAAGGAATTATTAAAGTATGCAAAGGAAGGCACTCAGCTTATTTCTTGTGGAAAACTACCAAACTGTCATTCTATGCAGCAAAATACGATTAATTTAGAATTAGTCAAGTATGCAAAACAAGGGAAAATAGTCACGCGTTTAAAAGGCGGTGACCCGTTCATCTTTGGACGAGGAGGTGAAGAAGCAATGGCCTGTCAGGTTGCGGGTGTGCCTTTTGAAATTATACCAGGGATTACATCTGGTATCGCTTCTCCAGCGTATGCGGGGATCCCAGTCACTCACCGTGAATTTAGTTCCTCTTTTGCAATGGTCACAGGACATCATAAAGAAGGGGAGAAAGACCATACAAATTGGGATGCGTTAGCTAAAGGTGTTGATACTCTCGCAATTTATATGGGTATGAAGAATTTATCTTACATTACAGAACAATTAATGCAACATGGAAAAAGTAAAGACACACCAGTCGCCTTGATTCATTACGGTACTACGTCTAAACAGCGCACTGTAATTGCTACATTGGAGACCATTTATGCAGCCGCACAACGTGAACAAGTAAAAAATCCAAGCATGATTGTTGTAGGTGAAGTTGTTCGATTAAGTGAGAGTTTAAGTTGGTTTGAAAATAGCCAAGATTTACTTGCGGTTGGTGGTATGTAAATGGATGCTGTCTTATATATTTGTCACGGAAGTCGTTTAAAAGAAGCGTGCGATGAGGCAATTTCGTTTGTGGAGAAATGTAAAAAATTACGCACTGAGCCAATTCAAGTACATTGTTTTTTAGAACTAGCTGAACCGACGATCACCCAAGCTATAAAAATGTGTGTAGAACGTGGAGCAACGAAAATACATGCAATTCCTGTTCTTTTGTTGTCAGCAGCACATGCGAAACATGATATTCCAATAGAATTAGAAGAAGCGTTGAAGGAGTATGCCTTTGTAGAATTAAAGTTTGGCAACCCTATCGGTGTGCAGACAAGTTTAGTAGACTTATTAGCTGTGCGAATAAAAGAGACAGGCAAGCAAGTAACAGCGCGTTCGAAGGTTTTAATTGTTGGACGGGGATCAACAGATGTAGATGTGAAGCGTGATTTAGGTACGATTGCAGTGGCACTTGAATCCAAGATCCATCATTCTGTTGAGACTTGTTTTTTAACTGGTTGTGAACCTTATTTCACCGAAGTTGTGAATAAGATAGATGAGGAAGTAGATCAAGTCTTTATTTTACCGTACTTTTTATTTACAGGGTTATTAATGAAAGGAATTCAAAAAAACATTGAGAAATCTAGAGAGAAAAGTACTTGTGAATATATTATATGTGATTATTTTGGAAGTTCAGATGTTATCGTAAGTGCATTAAATGAACGGATAAATGAAATGATGCTTAGCAGTGTGTCTTAATCAATTAATGACTAAAGGCATCCCTGGAACGCAAATCAAGTCCAAATAGAAAACACCATTCTCCTTGAGAAAATGGTGTTTTAATTTTGTTACAGCCTTATAGGTTATCGTCTTCTTTTTTTATCATCTTTTAACATAGGTTGGAATTTAACGACTTTTTCTAACTCGACACGGACATGAATATTTTTTTCATCAATCTGTTCAACATTTAAAACGGTTCCTTTTCGACCTTTAATTTTTATGGCTTCATCTTTTTGAGGAACTTTTTTTAGCAATTGACTTAAGTAAAACGTATTTTTCTCAAAAAAAGTAACAACATACATGGGCAAAACTCCTTATCTACCAGAGTTAATCGTTACAGTGTATGTTAAATAGGGATGAAGTGTAAGTTGTCCAACTATCCTTATATTAACGTTCAATAATTATAGACAAGCATTTTTTAAGTCCTAGTGCCCATATCTTTGTCAGATTTCCCATGTTTTTGTATAATAGTATTAGGAATTGATTGATGTGATCTATTGAAGAGTATACATTAATCAATATTATCGAACTTAATACATAGAATTGAGGAATTTTTATGAGTCCAGTTAGAAAGCAAAAGCCAAAAATACGAAGGATCTTATCCAAAGTATTACTAATCATTCTTGGTGGAGCTATTACGGCGTACGGTTTGGAAGCGGTGTTAATTCCAAATAACGTATCCGATGGTGGGGTAACAGGTATAAGTATCGTTGGATCGCAGTTATTCGGTTTACCTCTAGGAGTGTTAATTGCGATATTAAATATCCCCTTTATTATTTTGGGTTACAAACAAATTGGGAAAAGTTTTGCGATTTTTTCGGTGCTCGGTATTGTTTCCCTTGCCATAGGGACAAGTATGATGCACCATGTCCCAACAATTATTCATGGTGATACATTATTAGTTACAGTTGTTGGTGGGATTATCATCGGGTTTGGGATGGGTCTTGCCTTACGTAATGGTGGTGCCTTAGATGGCATTGATATGTTGGCAGTATTACTTTCAAGGAAATTACCATTTGGGACTAGTGATTTAATATTGTTCCTAAATTTATTTGTATTTATTATTGTTTCGACAGTATTTGGTCTTCAAGGAGCAATTCTTTCAGGGATTGCCTACTTTATTGCATCCAAGGTGATTCATATCGTAGAAGAAGGTCTAAGTGGTTCAAAAACATTTAAAATTATTACAAGTGAGCCAGAAGAAATGGTCGAAACCATTCGTGACCGTTTAGGACGTAGCGCCACATACAATATTGTGCGTGGAGCTTATTCAAATGAAGAATTTAAGGAAATCACATGTGTTATTAACCGTTTAGAGGATAGTAAAATGAAAGAAATTATTCATGAATTGGACCCTAATGCTTTTGTTACAGTGTATGATACAGCAGAAGTAAGAGGCGGAAACTTCAAAAAACGTAATATTCACTAATCAAAGTTATAAGAGAGTAGACGGAATGTATCGTCTACTCTTTTTAATTTGGACGGGGTTATTTCTATTTCTAGTTAGGGTCAAATCCAGCATAATATAGGTAAGAATCACTTAATAAAGGAGAGAAACCATGAAGTTCGAAATTGATGAAGATGCGAAACAATGGATTCAATCCAAGGGCGGACAATTAATGGTGAAAATAGTTGGAGTAAATGCTTGTTGTGCACCGGGGGTACAAGAGTTACTAACACTCGTTGGAAAACCGAAAGATATAGGGAACTATTATGAATTCCGGGTGGGTGGCCTTTTAATCTACGTTCAAAGGCATATTACAAGGAAAGAAAAATTAATTTTAAAACTTTCGGGTTTTGGTTTTTTTAAAGCGATATCAGTTAAAATTGTTTAATTGATCAACCTAATTAAATCGGGAGCTTATGAACGAGAAAGTATGAGATGTACTACTTACAAAGAGGTGGATATAGTGGTTACAAAAAATATTGGAAGGGAAGATGATTCAGCAAAAGTGCTACATCTTCTAAATGGAGAAAGTATGCTGCATATTTTTAATAAGTCTCACTTTCTTAAAGGGGAAACGTTAATTCCTTTTAACGAAGCAATGTGTTATGGAAAGACATCAGCTGATATATTTTCACCTTTATTTAATAAGACACGCTCTAGAGTTCATCATGTAACGGTCGATGAGTATAAAGAACGGACATTGAAACCTTTGGAGCCACTTTTTCTAAAGAATTTTAACCAACTCGAATTGTGGTTTGATTTTGATATGTTTTGTCAAATTAATTTGTTAACAGTTCTTGGCTGGCTTGACCAAGAACATCATAAATGCTCGATTAAGCTTCATCTCATAGATGATCAGTTTAAACCGATTGAAGAATATTCACTGACTTCTGAAGGTTATTATTTAATGTATAAGCAAGTGTTAGTGGATAGGAAAATGCCTTCAACAATTGAATTATCACCTTTGCTGAAAGGGGTAGAATGGTATTTATCTTACCTAAAAAAAGATAGTGAATTGATGGAATATATTCTATTAAATATTGATACTAGTGAAAATGAGCTTTTGTTAGGACTATTAAATGAATTTAAACATTATGGGTTAGGTAATACGCAATATTTGGAGATCATCAGAGAATTGAGAAGAAAATGATGATACATATACACTAATAATTAGTTATAAAGTAAATGTAATGAGAGTCTTGGTTATTGCAGTGATAGTGTTAGCGGTTGATCTTAATCGAAATAAATTATAAAGGAAATTTCACTTGGGGGATCACGACGATTTTCTTCATAACACCCTTTTTATCATGGTAGCAGGGATTCTTTTTGGGATGAGTGTAGGAGACGGGGTTGCTGGAATGGCAATAATGGCTTATAGATTTGTCTTTCTAATAGTAATCGTTAAAAAGTAAACTATATGAGGACGTTTTTACTATTTTAGTAGAGGCGTCTTTTTTATATGCTTTTAAATAGTTCAAATATTATATGTGCCTATTGAAAAGTGGTATAAAATATATAGAACAGAAAATTCACATTATCGGGACTATCATACTAAGAGTGGCTCTGCAATAGCTTCCTCAATTTTTTGCGAATTTTATAGATTTCAAGTAATCTCCAATCACTCCATAATCTCTACTAAATTACCAAACTTTTTGGTATATATATATGATGTGTATTGGTATATTATTGGTTTGTAAGAGAAAAACATCGAAAGTTAACTTGGTGATGAAATACTGCAATCACAATAGCTAGTGCAACTTTTAATGTTGAAATAGAGGATAAGGTTCTCTATTTATCTTATATTAACTTTTTTAGTGTAATAGTTTATCAACTAAATTATTTTATATATTCTAGGAGGAAATTCTTATAATGGCTAACCAACAATCTAAATACAAAAAATTCGTAGCAACAGCTGCTACAGCTACTTTAGTTGCATCTGCAATCGTACCTGTTGCTTCTGCAGCAACTCCTTCATTCTCTGATATCGCTGGGAACGACCACGAAAATAATATCAAAGAATTAGCGGAATTAGGTTTTATCGGCGGATACACTGATGGTACATTCAAACCAGGTAACTCAGTAACACGTGGACAAGTTGCTCTAATGCTTGGTAAATGGGCTCAAGCAGAAGGCGTTGAAGTTCCTGCTGATTATGCAACAAAAGCATACTTCAATGATGTTCCTGCATCTGCTACAGAAGATAACAAAAAAATGTACGCATTAGTTAAAGCAGCTGGTATCTTTGAAGGTTCTAATGGATCTTTAAACCCAGGTCAAGAAATCTCTCGTCAACATATGGCTGTAGTACTTAACAGTGCTTTCAAAGCTGTTTACGGTAAATCTTTAGTTGAGGTTGCTGGAGATACTTCAGACGTATCAGTTGGAGATATCGAGAAAGTTTCTGCTGACTACCGTGATGAAGTATTAGCTCTTAAAGCTTTAGGTATTACTAAACCTGCTAACTTCAACCCAACAGGCAAAGTTACTCGTGGACAATTCGCTTCATTCTTAAACGCAACTATTAAAGTTGATGCTGAAGAAGCTCAAGTTACAACTGCAGTTACTGCTGTAAATGCAATCAACGCTAAAACAATTGAAGTAGAATTCAATAATGCAGTTGACGAAGAAACAATTGATGCTATTACTGTAGTTAAAGGCGAAGAAGCTTTAAATGCTGGTACAGTATCAAAAGAGTTAAGTGAAGATGGTAAAAAACTTACACTTAAAGCTCAAAATATCTTCAAAGGTGAATACACTGTAAAAGTTCCTTTCGAGACTGTTAAAGATGTTAACGGTGAATTCGTTAGCCCAACTAATTCTAAAGTAACTGTAGACGATCAAACTGCTCCAGTTTTAACTGCTGCAACATCTACTGTGAAAGATACTGAAAATGGAATTCAAAAAATTACTTTAACTTTCGATGAAGAAGTAGATTCAATCGAGACAGTAAAAATCAACGGAACTAACTATGATGTAACTCCAGTTGGAAATAAAGCAACTGTAACTGTTGACATTGACGATGCAACAAAATCATACGAAGTAACTGTTGTAAATGCTGAAGACTTTGCTGGTAATGTGAAAGACGTTCAAGTTGCTCCATTAACTGTAACAGTTGATAACGTAGCTCCTTCTATCGTTGGTGTAGAAGCAACTGGTGAAAACACTGTAAAAGTAACTGTTGATGAAGAATTAAAAAATGACACATTAGTAGTTTCAGGAAAAGTTGGTACGTTTAATGCAGATATCGTTGAAAGTACTGTAGTAAACCCAGATAATAATAAAGAATATATTGTAACATTAAAAGATTCTTATTTATTTAAAAATGGTAACTCTGACACAGTTACTTTAACTGTAGCAAAAGATGCATTAGTTGATGCTTTAGAAAACACTAACTCAGCTGAAATCACAAAAACAGTTGAAGTATCAAAAGATGTAATTGCACCAGAAGTAGTTAAAGTTGCTACATCTAAAACTGATGGTAAAGTTTCTTCTTTCGCTGTAACTTATGATGCTGAAGTTGCAACACCAGATGTTTCTAAAATTTCAGTTGTTAACTCTAAAGGCGAAATCTTATCAGCAACAGATGTAGTTGAAAGTGTAGTAGTTTCGGATGAAGATGATAAAACTGTAGTATTCACACTTAAAGATGTAGATACAGATCAATATAGCTTTGAATTAGCAAAAGGATTTGTAGTTGATACGGCATTAACTCCAAATGAAAGTGCTAAATATGCATTTAATGTTGATGTAACTGAAGATGGTCAACCAGTTGAAACTTCATTTGACATTGTTGGCGCAACTGCAGAAGGAAATGTGATTACTGTTGACTTTGGTGCAAAAGTTAAAGCTACTGGCACAGGTTCAGCTTTAAATCCTTCAGCTTACCAATTAAACGGAACTACATTACCATCAGATACTGAAATTGAATTTGCACCAGCTCAAGGAGATTCAGCTTACCAAACAAAAGTTCTTATTACACTTCCAGATGGATTTGTAGAAGCTGATGATAACAAAGCAGTATTCCGTGTAAACGCTGTTCAAACACTTGATAACAAAGTAAGTAACCAATTCTCTGAAACTATTGCAGTAACTGACAACACAGCTCCTGTAGCTCAATCATTCAAAGTAACTGATTTAGATGAAATCACGGTAACTTATTCTGAAGCAATTAAACTTTCAGCAGAAGATGCAGATATCACTGATGAAATTTCATTAGTAGATGACAAAGGTGTTGCAATGGAATTTACAGTAGTTGAAGTTACTGAAGATGGTAAATTAGTATTAGCAGTTGCAGATGCTACTCAAGTTGCAAGCTTAGTAACTTTAGAAACTGAAACAGCAAACATCACTGACTTAAATGGTGTTGCTCAAGAAGCTAAAGTAACTGTTAAAAAATAATTGTACCAGGCACAACAATTCTAACATTTTAATAAAGTGAATGAATTCAAAGGCTCTGCATTGGAGAAATCCCATGCAGAGTCTTTTTTGTGTATAGGAAAGGTTAATTTTTAATGTAAAAATGATATCAAGTTATCGCATACGGTAGTAAACTTGGTACATAAAATAAAAATGAGAACTATTGAAAATCAATAGTTCTCACAAGTTTCAATGTATGGGGTTTTTTAATGCTCCATCAAGTTTGCTAATGGAACGTCCTGTTCTTTTTGTGGATCATCGAGAGGATAAATTCTAGCTGTTTCATTTTTTTCATCTACGTTTTGGATGAAAACGCGAACGCCGTTAAACGTAATGTTCGCTATAACTCCTGAAGTCGCAATTTCTTGTGCTCTTTGAACATTCATCTGAAAAAATCCTCCTTTTTCTTCACCTACATATTTAGTATTGTCAATCACGGGATAAATATTTCTTAAAAATTTACTTATAATTAATGTAAGTATTTTAATTTAGCATGAGACATTCCAAACATTAACGATAAAAAGTATTTCTAAAAATTAGGAACCTTTATTTAGTTAATCCGTATAAAATAGCATTAAATATTTCCTAGTTAATGAGGTTAAAGGATGAACGAATTACCAAGTAAAAAAGAAAAGTATGAAGTGCCACTTGTTATATATGTCTTTTTTGGTGCCGGGGTGGGTGCTTTCATCGGTTTATTAACGTATGTGAAGGGCTGGTTAACATTTTAATTAAACTTTGGCAGTCAGTAACCCGACATACATAGGACGTAATGAAAAACCGTGAATAATACGTATTCTTCACGTAGGCAGCCGAACTAAGGCTGTCTTTTTTCTTTAAAAAACAAAGTACAACCCTCAATTTTTAGGAATTGTCTCAGCGTTTAGGAAGTATATTGAATAAAATCATTAATTTCGATTTACAAAAACCGAAAAGGAGTGGAATATTGGACACGTCAAAGCTACTCCCAGCCTCAATCAAAAAGATCGGTGGTACATTCTGGGGTTTTGTCAATGAATCCGGTGACTTTGTAATCGAGCCTCAATATGATTATGTTTTTGATTTTCAAGAAAATGGTCTTGCTAGAGTTGAGAAAAACGGTTTATATGGTTTGATCGATTTACAAGGAAATTACATTGTGCAGCCTAGATATCGTTGGATTGAGCCATTCTCTGAAGGCAGGGCTGCAGTTCAAACAGTGAATGAGAAGCTCCCAAGTTATAAATTGATTGATGAGACAGGAAAGGGAATAACAAAAAAATATTATAACTTTATTGGATCATTCTATGATGGAAGAGCCGTGTTTCAACAAGATCATTTATATGGTTACTTAACTCGAAATGGTCGTGAAGTCATTCCGCCAATTTACACAAGCGCGGAACATTTTTCAGATGGCAAAGCGATTGTGAAATTATCAGATAATTATTACTACCTACTTGATGTAAATGGAAAGACACTCCAAAAGTATCCTTATCCCTATATTGGAAAATTATCTGAAGGGTTAATCGTCTTTTCGGAACAAGAATGGTTTGATGACGAACGTAAAATTGGCTATATGAATGAAGCGGGAAAAGTCGTCATAAAACCTCAATATAAATATGCAAATGAGTTTATGAATGGAAGAGCAGTAATTGGCATGTCAGATAATTTTAGACAAAACAGTGATGAAGGAGTTATTGATCCAAAAGGCAAAATCATCATTCAACCAAAATATAATGATGTGAAATTATTAGGGGAAGATCGAATAGCAGTTGGAAAAGCTTCGAATGAAGAAAATCCGTACTACGGTTCAGTTTATGCACTTGCTACTACAAAAGGAAATTTTTTAACTGATTTTGTGTTTGATAATATAGAAGTTTTTAAGGATGGGAAGGCTTCGGCTACAATTAAAGGAAATACTTTTTTTATTGATTTAGTTGGGAAGCGCTTAAAGAATTTGCCGACTGTTGAGGGGAGTGGAACTCTCGCTTTAGAGGACAATATCATTACAGCCAATATGGATCATAGAGTATATTACTATCATGAAAATGGATCGGTAATTTATCAACAACATAAAATCATTCCAATTAATGAGCAGATTCAAATTATCGAGGAAAAGTATAAGCCAAATGTGAACTTTTTTGTATATTATCCCCGTATCGTTGGTATACAGAACAAACAAGTTCAGAAGAAAACAAATCAAGAGTTAAAAAGACTTTCAAATTTGCAAAAGATTTCACCAAATGAAGCATTATCTTATGTGTATGAAGGGGATTTTATAATAGAATCGCTGATAAAAGATTTACTAACGATGCAGTTTACTGGATATGAATATCATTTTGGCGCTGCACATGGAACGGGAATCCAGAATTTCGTTACATTAAATGTGAAAAATGGCGAGTTTTATGAATTACAAGAGCTGTTCAAACCTCAAAGTGATTTTATAACAAAACTCAGTGACATGATTAAAGAACAGATGTTAAAAGAACCTGAGAAGTATTTTTCAATTGATTTATATAAAGGAATCAAGCCGAACCAGAATTTCACAGTAACAGAAGACACTTTAACCATTTATTTTGACAGTGGAGAAATTGCAGCCTATGCTGTTGGATTTCCAAAGTTTACGATACCTTTCTCAGAAATAATGGAGCTTATTAATGAAGAAGGGGAGTTATGGCAAGCACTACATTAAAATGGGTAATAGAATATAACTTTTGTGGGCGATTACCTTTGAAGGTATTCGCTTTATTCATATGTAAGGTATTTTTAAGTAAAGTCCATTCAGAACGATACAATCAACAACTAATTATACAGATACTATACATGGTGATAATTATTACTGTGTTTAATGTGGGGATTGTTGATTCAAAAGTAGAATAGGAATAAGGAATCTAAGGGCTGCAAATTCAGAAATTAAATCCTCGGTATGGAAAAAATAAGTCTATGATCTTTACTTAACAAGAAAGCATGCTAATTTTAGCATGCAGTTTTGATATCTATGTCATCCTCAAAGTTATTCTGTATTAATATCATTTTGTGGAATATTTGTCGTTGGTTTTTGTAGTTTCAACTGTATTGTGTAACTTAATAAAATTTAGAATTTGTAATGAATATTCAAATGTAGGTTTGTTACTAACTACCGTAACTTAAAATAGAAAATGTACTTTTTCACATTTATATTTATTATGATTATTTTCGGAACAATGGCATTGTTTTCTACAAGAGCAACAGTGATTATTCCAATTACTATGTTCATCTTCTAAGCAATGTGAACGTTTTTTTCCACAATGGTGCTGATTCTTTCGTTTGTTGCAACAATCATTAGAATGTTTTCTACAACATCCATTGAGAAAATCCAAACTGCCGAGTTCATCACTAAAACAATGGAAATTTTTCTTCTCACAATCTTGGTGTTGATCCTTCATTCTATCATGCTCACCACAAAAACAGTTAAAATGTTTTTCTTTACAATAACAGTCATGGTCCCTTTTGTCGTGGTGGCCAAAATCACAACATGTGCAATTTTTTCTCACTTTTTCACCTCCCATTCATTACTCATAAATTATGTGGAGTATTAAAAAATGGTTGTATAATTGTCTTGGTCGTAGTTTTAATTAGTCAATTTTAAGTTTTACTAATTTTTAAGTAGTTGAATGAATGAGGTTAACAAAGAGAGTAGAGCTTATAATTTGCAATGTACAAAAGGATTTAGAAATACCAAGGATGCCGTTACATATTTATCAACTCCAGTATAAGAAGTATTTGCTGAGAGTTTACATGATGCAACCATTCATAGAATTAATCGAGTTGGGAACAACCTTCACCTTTATATCAATACAGATGGTGGTTTTTCAACAAAATCCTATATCCATCTCATTTTTCAAAAAATTACTTCAGAAAATGCAGATGAACCCCTATAAGTTGGGCAATGCTTAGTATATGATGAATTATAAAAAACTGATAAAGGATTTGCCTTTCGGGTGTTATTTGAATGTCCTGAAGCTGAATGGACAATTGAGATGGAGACAATAGATGCTGCTTATTATTATCGACCAGTTGACTATGCAAAAGTACGTGATGAAAGACAAATTGAATTACATCCTTTACAGATTATATTGCGAAGTTAAATCCCAATCATCATTATTGGTTGATTACTCCGGATCTCATTTGTACAATTAAAAATATATCTGAAAGAACGATCTTACTAGACAATGGTCAGCTTGAAATTGGAAAAAGTGACTTAGTGGTGTCCGTAGGCAATAAAAGTTTTACGTATGACTTCAATGAATTTAATCCAATTTATTTCATATACACTGATGTTTATGAAGATCCTTACGCCCAGTTTAGCATCCCAGTTCCAACAGAAGATCTTGAAGAAGCAATTTTGGGTGAAGATTTAGAATTACAAGTTAGGGCATGGAATACGATGTATGCGAATCCGAAAGAACTGGCCTTAATAATCAATCGTATCTTATGGAAGTTAGAAATTCGAGAAGACAATGAATTGATGATTAGTGTATTTACAAGTCATTTTGATCAAGAAGGTATTTTGACGGAAAAAGTATTAGATAAATATCGTCATTTAATTAATTAGCTGTATTTTCGAGAAAGTTTTGTTCTTTAACATAAATAACTAGAAGAAAATACTTTGAAAATAGTGTGTTTGGCTTAAACTTTTCATTGTTTTTATAGCTGAATGGATATAAAATTAACCTTTAAAGTCCTAAAATGAATTTAGAATTTCAATTTCAGGTAGTCAGAAAGTTAATTGGAGGTTTATTAATCATATGAAATACAAAATAGTGAACAAATTAGTATTTGAACAAGCTCAAGTACGTTCGGTAGCGGACGTTCAATTTAATGAAGAACAATTAGAGAACGGTATGAAAATTGTTGTTTCAAAGGCGGACCCAACACTTGCTTTATATTTAGTAGAAGTGGACGGCCAAAAGAAATTCGAAGTACGATGGGATGATTCAATCGAAGTCTTCATCGGCTGGTTCTCTGCTTGGGAGAATTACACTTGGTGCTTAAGTATTGCCGATCAAGAAAAAGAACAAGAAGTGAATCAACAATAACATCTAATGAAACCGAAAACGACCATGTTTTCGGTTTTTTTATGCAGGGAAAGAGTTTTACCGAAAAATAACTGAAATGGGTCCTAACTCGTTATGGCGTTAAATTATTACTTATAAGTGTTTATTTTAGATAATAGATAATATTTGATTTGATAAACCGATTAGGAATTCAAAAAAGGGGAGACGTCATGAAAAATAGATGTAAATGGGTAACGAAAGAGCCGTTATATATTAAGTACCATGATCAGGAGTGGGGCGTACCTGTACATGATGATAGGAAATTATTTGAGATGCTTTGTCTAGAGGGTGCACAAGCTGGACTTAGTTGGTGGACAATTCTGCAAAAGAGAGAAAATTACAGAAGGGTGTTTGACCAGTTCGATGCAGAAAAAATCATCAACTATTCTGATGAAAAATTACGAACATTAATGGAAGACCCTAGTATCGTTCGGAATAAGTTAAAAATCCAAAGTGTTGTGACGAATGCAAAAGCCTTTTTAAAAATTCAACAAGAATACGGTACATTTTCATCCTACATATGGAGTTTTGTTGATCATAAACCTATTCTAAACCAATGGGAAACGTTTCAGAATGTTCCGGCAACAACTGAACGTAGTGATGCAATGAGTAAAAGGTTGAAAAAAGATGGATTTAAATTTGTAGGGAGCACTATTTGCTATTCATTCATGCAAGCAGTTGGAATGGTAAACGATCATACATTAGACTGTATGTGCCATCCATTAAATTTGAATATGAAAAATTAATAAAAGTAAGTTGCACAATTAGATATTAATGTGAAACGAAAAATTATTTTTACCGACTAATTTGAAAATAGGATCAAATAAAGGAGGTAGAAAATGATGATAAAGATCATAAAAATCGTAGTTGCTGTCGGCTTTCTCTTAACAATTATTAGCGCATGTGGAGTTACTGAAGAACAACCACAATCCGTAATAGAGGATGCGCCAACTGGGAATGCTAGTGGCATTACGCTAGCTGGCCAAGAGGCGCCTGAAATGATAGGAACTTTAAAGCAAATGGATGCTGATGAGGCAATCATTACAGTATCAGGGCAAGATATACAATATCGTTTATCTGATTTAGCGAAAGAACAAATCATTTATCAAGAAGTTGACATTGATCAGGAGGTAACGTTTAAAACATTCTCCATCGGGGATCAAAAAGAAACAGTTGCTGAGTTTATTTTAGAGTAAGCATCATGTGTCGTTAAGTGTGAATTTGCTACGCTTTTTATATGATTTGCATAAAAAAAGTAAACCAGCCGAAGAAAATTCGGCGGTTTACTTTTAAAACGTAATTTATGGTATTAGCGACCACGTAATTGTGATTCAGCCATTTGCACTAAGCGTTTAGTGATTTCGCCTCCGACTGATCCGTTTGCACGAGAAGACGCTTCAGGTCCGAGTTGAACACCAAACTCTTGCGCGATTTCGTATTTCATTTGGTCTAATGCTTGGTTTGCACCAGGTACTAGAAGTTTGTTTGAGTTACCGTTGTTGTTAGATGCCATGTCTCTCACCTCCTTGTGCATATAGAATGTGCTGTATTTCTTTTTTAATACGCAAAAATTAATAGGGTAAATACTAGTATTCTTGGTTAATACCTTCCAACTTTTACTTATATTATTTAATTGATAATGTCGAACATCAGAATTGCAGAAAAGTAAATATATAAGCTTTCTATAATTGATAAATAAGAGCGTTTCTTTGTGATTTTTGGCATTGGGGATTATATGTAGAATGAAGAACAGTTAAAGGTAGTGATGCTCATTGTTCTGTCATATAAGCTGAAGAACAACCAATTGAGTGTAAAAATGAAAAGAAAATTCGTTCATTAAAAGGGAAGTTCTTTGAATACATCAAAAATCATTATGTATTTAAGAATTTAATTAAACATTAAAAAGATGCTGTCAGAAGGGTGAAAAACACTTTGTGACAGCATCTTTTGGCTTTTTAATTTAAAAGCTTTTCAACTCGTTCGCAAACTTCGTCAGCAGATAGACCATGAGCGTTAATTACAGATCCTTCTGTTACAATGTTGCTAATTCCCATAACGTTTTCATCTTGTCCAGTGATTACGCAGCAATCACAATTCTGTGCATCTTGCTCATTGCGTAGTTGTTTTACTTCATAACCTTTAGCCTGTAAAGCTTGTTCAACGTTTGATAGTGATTGTTCAACACCGATGATTTTTGACATTTTTCATACACCTCCCAAATGTTAATGTGTCATTTTGGAAAGTGAATTATTCACTTTATTTGTTTTTTTGTTATTTATTTCGCTTAAATGGTATATTTGATGAATTTAATTTTATTTTTTGACATTTCGTAAATACCTTGTCCCCCGAGTTTAAATTATTCTACTCTATCTTGGTTGTTCATTGACAATTAGCTGAAATACATCTTTTCGGTCATAATGGCCAACTACATCAAAATCAAAATGACCTCGTGTGATGTCGTCTAAATCTAAAGTTGCGTATAAAATATCTTCTTTTCCGAATACAGGCTCAACTAAAAATTCACCTAATGGATTGACGATGCAACTGCCACCGCGAGTAATTTCGAAGGGCATATTCTTCATTTCCTCTGTTACTAATACCTCTTCTTCATACATATCCTTAGTTGAATATTGATTGCACGATAAAACAAAGCAACGCCCTTCAAGTGCGATGTGTCGCATTGAAGCGAACCAAGAATCACGAGAATCAGCAGTTGGTATCACATAAATTTGAATACCTTTTTGATACATAGCGGCACGTGCAAGAGGCATATAATTTTCCCAACAAATGAGGGAGCCGATTTTACCATAGGGCGTTTCAAAGACTGGAAGTGTACTACCATCACCTTCACCCCAAATGAGCCGTTCACTACCTGTAGGTTTAAGTTTTCGATGTTTACCCAGAAGTGTTCCGTCTGGCCCAAAGAATATTGCTGTGCAGTAAAGAGTACCTCCACTTGAATAATCATCCCGTTCAATGACGCCAGTAACCGTATAAGCACCAACTTTTTTCACTGCTTCACCTAGTTGTTCAGTTTCTGGACCTGGCACTGTAATAGCATTTTTTGCGTAGCGTAAGAATTGGTTTCGCCCCTCACTTGAACGACTCCCAACAACTGCACCAAAACTCAATCCCCGAGGATACGCTGGAATAAAAGCTTCAGGAAAAACAATAATGTTAGCACCATTTGCCCCAGCTTCTTGGATGTAAGCGATTGCTTTATCGATACATTTCTCTTTATTCATGACAATTGATCCAACTTGTACTACTGCTACTTTGCAACTTGACACAAAAATCCATCCCTTGCTCATTTTTTAGGTACAATAAATTCCATTGTAAATATATGAAATTAACTCTAAAGAGAGAAGTTGTAGTGGCTTAATAATAGTCAGGGGATAAATACATGATCGATATCAAAAGGGACAAATGTTGATCATATAAATAGTTGTATCCCCTCTGATTAGAAGGGGATTAATTCAAAAAAGTCATATTTTTTTTCAAAAAGTGTGAATTTATTCATATAAAATAAGAAATTAAATAAAAAATGTTAGTAAATTTATAAAATTTCGAAAAAAGTTCAATAATTTATGTCTATTTTGTGAACGCCCTGCATAAATTATAATATAAGTATAAATAACATGCGACGGGGTGACGATAATGTTAAACTATTTTATCTATTTAACTGCAACAATTTTCGTACTTGGTGTAGGTCTTTTAATTTTAAGTGTCACTGGAAACGTTTCCATTTGGTATGGAATTGAACTAATTAGAGGTAGTGTATTCGTCTTTATGATTGGTTTATTTATAGACATACTGGATGGGGAAATGAAAAAGAGAAAAGCTAGAAAGACTTATGAAGAGATATTATAAATGAAATTAGAAACAAAAGGGTCTTCTTACGGGCGGCAATGCCTGAGAAGAAGGGTAGTAAAACAAAAAAAAGCTTGAGATTGAATCTCAAGCTTTTTTTGTCTTACATATCCCAAAGTAAAATTAATAATGAACCGAATACCGTAACAACAGCGATGATAACACCATAAAGTACGTTTGTGTAAATTGCTTTACCATCTTTTGATTCACCAGCGTGCATGAATACTACAAGTTGTAGGAAAGCTTGGATAAAAGCTGTAACTAACAAGAGTGTCATACCAGCTTTGAATGACATATCAGTGTAGTAAACAAATAGGGCAACCACTGTTAGAACTAATGAAAAGACAAAGCCCATCACCTGTTTGGCAGGAAATAATTCTTTCATATTACATCATTCCTTTCAAATAGATGAAGCTGAAGATAAAGATCCAAACTACATCTAAGAAATGCCAGTAAAGAGAGAAGATGAATGCTTTATTTGCTGTTTGTGGTGTAAGTCCACGTTTAACTACTTGAATAATAATGAATAATCCCCAGAAGAATCCAAGTGTAACGTGAGCACCGTGTGTTCCTAATGTTGTCATTAGGGCTGATGTAAAGGCACTTGTTTGGTATGTTGCGCCTTCATGATAGTAAGTCATGAATTCAAAGATCTCTACTCCAAGGAAGCATAGTCCAAGAAGAAGGGTAATACCAAAGAAAGTAACCATTGCATTTTTGCGTCCAAGTCTCATTGCGTGAACCCCAAGACCAATTGTAAAACTACTTGTTAAAAGCACGAATGTTTCAATAAGAACAGGCGTGATTTCAAAAATTTCTGCTGGTGTTGGGCCACTACCTGTACGATGTGATAGTGTGAAATATGCTGTAAATAATGTAGCGAACAGCATAATTTCGGCTCCAAGGAAAATCCAAAATCCTAAAATATTTAACTGATTTTGATCAGTACTATACTCTAGAGGTTGCGCGTGATCGATCTTCATTATTTAGCACCTCCCCATATTTTGCTTCTGTTTCTTTAACTTCTTTTGCATGGATATGGTATCCATGATCTTGCTCGAATGAACGAAGAGTCATACATACGAAAACTCCGATTAAAGCAATCACTGCTGGAACCCATAGTGCGAAGACAAATGAGAATCCTGCAACGAAGAAAATACAAGACATTACGAAAGGTACGCCACTGTTATTTGGCATGTGAATGTCTTCGATTTCACCTTTGAATAATACATGACCATTTTTCTTTGAATCCCAGAAAGCTTGGCTTGAACTAATTTGTGGTAGACGAGCAAAGTTATATTCTGGTACTGGTGTATGAGTAGCCCATTCTAAAGAACGTGCATCCCATGGGTCACTACCGATGTCTCTTGGTGAATTTTTGAAACTATACCAAATGTTATATACGATTAATAAGAAGGCAATTGCCATTAAAGCACCACCGAAGAATGATACCATGTTTAATGGACCAAAGCCTGTTGATTCTGAGTAAGTGTACATACGACGTGCTTGACCATCTAAACCAGTGATATACATTGGGAAGAAGGCAAGGACGAAACCTACAGCAATAAACCAGAAAGTAGTTTTACCGATTTTTTCATTTAGCATGAAGCCAAAGAATTTTGGCCAATAATAAGTTAAACCAGCTAGCATCGCAAATACGACACCAGGAATAATTGTGTTATGGAAGTGAGCTACCAAGAACATTGTATTGTGGTATTGGTAGTCCGCAGCTGACATCGCAAGCATTACCCCAGTAACCCCACCAATTGTGAATAGTGGAATAAATCCTACTGAGTAAAGCATTGGAGTGGTAAAGCGGATTTTCCCTTTCCACATCGTAAATAACCAGTTAAAGATCTTAACCCCTGTTGGAACAGCAATCGCCATTGTTGTAATAGAGAAGATACTGTTTGTAAGGGCACCTTGACCCATTGTAAAGAAGTGGTGAGTCCATACTAAGAATGATAGTAGGGAAATTAATATCATAGACCATACCATTGATTTATAACCATATAAGTTACGGCCAGAGAACGTTGAAATAATTTCACTGTAAAGACCGAATGCAGGCAAGATTAAAATATATACCTCTGGATGTCCCCAAACCCAGAAGAAGTTCGCCCAAAGCATATCCATACCACCGTTTGAAGTAGTAAAGAAGTTTGCACCAAATAAACGGTCAGCTGTACCCATGATTAGGGCAACTGTTAAAACAGGGAATGCAAATACTACAATAACGTTAGCAATGAATGCAGACCAAGTAAACATTGGCATTTTCATTAAAGTCATACCTGGTGCACGCATTTTTAAAATTGTCGTACAGAAGTTGATACCTGTCATTAATGACCCAATACCTGAAATCTGAATAGCTAACATGTAATAGTTTGTACCAACTGAAGTACTGAAATCATTCCCAGCAAGAGGGAAGTAAGATGTCCAACCAGCATCTGGTGAACCACCAATTACGAATGAAATATTAAATAACATCGCTCCGACAAAGAATAACCAGAAGCTTAGTGCATTTAATCGAGGGAACGCTACGTCACGTGCCCCAATTTGTAAAGGAACAATTAAGTTCATAAAAGCAAAGATAAATGGCATCGCCATGAACAGGATCATAACAACCCCGTGTGTTGTAAAGATTTCATTATAGTGTTGTGCATCTAATAACTTTGCTTCTGGAGTAGCAAGTTGTGCACGCATCATAATTGCGTCTGCGCCACCACGGAAAAGCATTAGTAGGGCAGAAAGTAAGTACATAATCCCAATTTTTTTATGGTCAACAGTTGTTAACCATTCACGCCATAAATAACCCCATTTTTTAAAATATGTTAGGCCAACAACTATCCCGATGGAAACTAGCGCAATAGCAACCATTGATGCATAAATCGCTGGACTTGGATGAGGTATGGCAAATCGTTGGAAGAATTCCATCCTTTATTTCTCCTTTCTAGACCATAAATATATGAATCTAGTTAGTTAATTAAAATTAATGACCGCTGTGATCAGTTTCTTCGTTTGTGTGGCTTTCATCATGTGATGAATGCTCTGAGTGATCTGCTTCTGTATCAGTAGTTTCTGAATCATGATTATGTTCAGGAGCAGGGCTAAACTCTAAATGAGTACCAGTAAACGTCATTTGTCCTAAATGACCTGGTTCAAGTAATTCTTGGAATTCTGATTCTGTAAGTGGTTCTGCAGTTTCATGTACTTCTTGAACCCAATCATCAAAATCAGCTTGTGACATTGCTGTTACATTAAATGTATTTTCTGCGAAGCCTTTACCACTGAAGTTAGCATTTCGTCCAAGCATTTCACCTGGTTCGTCAGCTGCTAAGTGTAAAGTAGTCACCATGTCTGCCATCGCATATTTTTGTCCACCAAGTTGTGGAATCCAGAAACTTGTGATTGGCCCGTATGAATAAAGTTTGAATTCTAATGGGCGATCAGTTGGAACATATAAATAGTTTACTGTCTCAATTCCTTCTTCTGGATAACTAAAATGCCATTTCCAGTCAGATGAAGACGCATAAACAACTAAAGGTTCTTGTTCTTCATAACCTACAGGTGCTGACTCAACAATATAGTTACTTTGTACAGAAACAAATGATAAGTAAGCAACAATTAATACTGGAATACCTACACAAATTGCTTCTACTATGTGATTACCCTCAATATGAGGTGGTTCATAATCGTCAGGTAATTTTGAAGCGCGATATTTGAATAATATGACTGCCAAAATTACCATAACAACAATAACAATGAATGACATGATACCAATCGACAACATAATGTCACTTGCTTGGCGTTCAGCCTGTGGTCCTTTAGGATCTAAAACTAATAGAGGTTCACAGCCTGATAGAATCAGAACAAGTGCCATCATGGACGCTAAAAATGTCCACTTTTTTCTTAACAAGATTATACACCTTCCTTATAAATTGAAAGAACATCATCAAATGACATTCCCTCAACGCTATATTGCTATTGTAATGTTTTCACTATGAAAATGAGAGTAAAATTTGTCGAATTCACAAAAGGTTCACCAACTAGTCATAGGTTTTTCACGAAGTGTTCACTATTTAGCTAGTTTCAATCCACAATTGGAATCTTATAGAAATTTTAAATGAAAATGCTTACATTTATCGTGGAAAATAATAATTTTGATGGTTTCTATCAAAGTTTTTTTGAAAAAGTAAAGAAAAAAACTCAAATATACGATAGTGAGAAAATTTAAGGCAACTTTAAGAAAAGGTCATCACTATTGCACGAAATCTACGCATTTTTGCTTTTTAAGGACTAGTTTGATGTAGAAAGGAGATGTAAAACATTTAGAGAAAGTGAACACTTGATTTCCATTTATAACAGGTGTTGGGGTAAAACGAAGAGGAAAGGGCACATATTACTAAATACTAAAGCGAGACAAGAATAAAAGGCATCCTAATTATTAGGACGCCCCTTAAATTTATTAAATGTAAAATGTTATTTTAAATTTGGCGATATAGATGCTTCCGGTGTTGTCACCTTGTCGTAAAAGTTGACGAATTGATCGCGTTCTGGACTATTACGATATGCCATTGCAACACGTGGGTGTTCATTTAGTACACCTGAAATCATGTAGGGAATAATATAACCCCATTCCCAATTTTCACGCATTTCTAACATGTGTTTTTCGATGAAGCCAAGAACAGGTTTTAGCTCATAACTTGTTTTTTGTACATAACTTACAAGAAGTTCAGTGTGACAATTACCTGCAGCGCGACCCATACCATATACAGAGGAGTCCATGAATGTAACACCATTTCGAATTGCAGTTAATGTATTAGCGAAAGCTAATTGCATGTTGTTATGCGTATGAATTCCAAGCTGTTTATTTGGAAGTAGTGATTGGAACTTTTTCACTTGGTGTTCAATATTATCAGGATCTAGACTTCCAAAAGAATCTACAATATATACAACATCGACTGGGCTACTATTTACCATATCAAACGCTTCAATTAGTTGATGTTCTGGCACACTAGATAAAGCCATGATATTTAGTGATGTTTCATATCCTAATTCATGGAACATTTGAATTAGTTCTAAACCTTTATCGACTTCGCGGATATAACATGCAACACGAATCATATCTAGTAAACTTTCTTCACGTGGTAAAATGTCGTTCGGATCGACACGTCCAATATCTACTAAAGCGGATAATTTTGTGTACTTTTTCTCTGGGATGATTTTTTTAAGAAATTGATCATCAAGAAATCTCCAATGATTTGGTTCAGTTGCATTTAAAAGTTTTGCAGAATTTTTATAACCGATCTCCATGTATTCTACACCAGCATCGCTTAGGGAATTATATAGGTCTTGAACAAATTCAACACTAAAGTCCCAATTGTTTACTAAACCACCGTCACGGATGGTACAGTCAATAATTTTTTTATTATTTTCCATGATAAGTAAATCCTCCTTTAATTTTTACGTCTTTTCCTATAGTTTAGCTTTTTAAATTAATTAAATAGAGATTTAATTGGGAAAAGGGTAAGAATTTTATGACATTTCTTAAATTAAATAAATTATGTCATATCTTTAAAGTATTTTCAAAGACTATCGTATTTAATTTCGTTAAACTTCGAGTTAGTATTCACCACAGGTAAAATTTCAAACGTAATTAACATAGATAATCACAAACCTAATTTTAAAAAATAGAAGATAAAAATTTACAGAATAATTAGTTCATTACTCAAAAAATAAAGCTATATAATAGAAGGTTTTCATCATAAATTTGATGTGTTTCTTATAAAAATGAAAGCGTTGTCAATTTTAGGTGTTATTTTTTATCGATTAAAGAGTATTAGTTGGATTGGAATCTGAGAGAATATACAATTGAGATCATTAAATCCACTTAACTTGATCAACTTTACATATTGACTGAATCTGGCAAAGTGGCTGTAAATGTATTTGTTAATTTAGAGAGGGGTATCATTGAGTATTAGGAGACAACTTGAGGTATTGAACTTACATATTCTTTCTTTAATGATTCCCATTCTATTTAAGTAACTATATTATCTACATTTTCACTATATGTGTCGATTTATTGAAAAAAATGTTGATTTATTAATAGGAATACTTTATAAACTAATAGGGGCCTTTTTCAATGAAAGGTTTGCTAGATTGGAAGTTGTTACTATGGGAGGATACTTTTATGAGTATGACATATTCAACTCTATAATCTTATTAATTGATAGTAAAATCCATCAAAAGATAGCAATGTTCTCCAAAAACTCTTAACATTGTGTTATATGAACGTAATCGCTTTATGATATAATAATAGATGTATTACGACACATTAAAATATTTAAGTATGATATAATAGTAGATAGTTGAATCTATAAATAATTGTAATATAATAGATACGCTATGATTATTACTATTACAAAAAAGTTGAGTGACTAGGTCTTGTGAAGTTATTAAATGCCTAAGAAGTACACGGCATCTTTTTTGCAAATATTAGGGGAAAAGGTTGGTATAGATGAGCGACAGAGTAATTAAAACAGACGTTATTTTAATTGGCGCTGGAATTATGAGTGCTACATTAGGTACACTACTTAAAGAGTTAAAACCTGAATGGGAAATTAAAGTATTCGAAGGCCTTGAGAAAGCTGGAGAAGAAAGTTCTAATGAGTGGAATAATGCAGGTACAGGGCATTCAGCACTATGTGAACTAAACTATACATCTGAAAAATCAGATGGTTCAATTGATATTAAAAAAGCGATTAATATTAACGAACAGTTCCACCTATCAAGACAATTTTGGTCTTATTTAGTTGACCGTAAGCTGATACAAAATCCACAAGATTTTATCATGCCAATACCTCACATGAGTATGGTGCAAGGTTCTAATAATGTGAACTTCCTAAAGAAACGTTATGAAGCGTTATCTAAAAACCTTTTATTTAAAGGTATGGAATTTACTGAAGACCCTAAAAAATTAATGGAATGGTTCCCGTTAATTATGGAAGGTCGTACAGATAATGAACCAATCGCAGCAACAAAAGTTGAGTATGGTACAGATGTTAACTTTGGTGCTTTAACTCGTATGTTGATTGACCATTTAGAGTCTAAAGGCGTTGAAATTAACTATAAACATAGTGTTTATGATGTTAAACGTACAAAAGAAGGCTTATGGCAAGTTAAAGTAAATGATCTTGTTGGCTGTAAAGCAAAATACTATGAGTCAAAATTCGTCTTCCTTGGTGCAGGTGGAGGAAGCTTAGAGTTACTTCAAAAATCAGGTATTCCTGAAGGTAAACATATTGGAGGATTCCCTGTAAGCGGTTTATTCATGGTTTGTAAAAATCAAGAAGTTGTTGAGAAACATCATGCGAAAGTATACGGAAAAGCAAAAGTTGGTGCACCACCAATGTCAGTTCCGCATCTTGACACTCGCTTTATCGACAACAAAAAATCATTACTATTCGGACCGTTTGCTGGTTTCTCACCTAAGTTCCTAAAAACAGGTTCAAATATGGATTTAATCTCTACTGTAAAACCGCATAACATTACGACATTGTTAGCGGCTGGTGTTAAAGAGATGGCATTAACTAAATATTTAATTCAACAAGTTCTACTTTCTAAAGAACAACGTATGGAAGAATTACGCGAATTTATCCCAAATGCTGAAAGCGATGATTGGGATATCGTAGTAGCAGGTCAACGTGTACAAGTAATTAAAGATACTGAAGCTGGTGGTAAAGGTACGCTTCAATTCGGTACAGAGGTTGTTAGCGCAGCTGACGGATCAATTGCAGCATTATTAGGTGCTTCACCTGGTGCTTCAACTGCTGTTCACGTAATGCTTCAAGTAATGAATAAATGTTTCCCACAAGAAATGAAAGCTTGGGAACCAAAAATTAAAGAAATGATTCCGTCTTATGGTAAATCTTTATTAGAAAACCCAGATTTATATGAAAAAGTCTTTACTTCAACTTCAGAGACTCTTGGTTTAGCTAAAAAAGAGGAAGTTCATAGCTAATTTTTACTAGATATATCAAGAACCTTCAATTTATTTTGGATTGAAGGTTCTTTTTTATGCACTTTTTTAATATTTAAATTATGTCTTTAGTAAAACACAGAGTTAAGCGTTAACGTACGTTCCCTATGAAATGTTACAATTAAGGTATATTAGTTTAAAAAAGTTCTATGAATGGAAAAGGTCCATTCTTAGAAAAAATTAAACTTTTTTGTTTAAAATATTTAGAGCTATGTTGGTTCTCGTGAAGAATTTGCTTTTGATATAGTAGACCAGTCGGTAGGAGAAAGGAGACGATTGGTGTGGACACTAAATCATTAATCATTCAGATTGCAACAAGACTTTTTCAACAAAAGGGGTATTTAGGTGTAGGATTAAACGAAATCTAAAGGTATGTAATATTTCAAAAGGGTCCCTCTATCATCACTTTCCGAATGGAAAAGAAGAATTACTTATTGCATATCTCGATTCTTTAAATGATGCGATTACAATAGATATTGAAGGGATTTTTAACGAAAATCCAACTACCGAAGAAGCAACTAGTGCAATGATTGAAGGAGCAATGATGCATAGCTTAACTCAAAAAGCCATACACCCCCTAAGAGTAGTATCAAGAGAATTACTAAAGATTATTAAAGCGAACAAATAGTGCTTTGAATCTAGTTTTATGTTAAAAGTATGAAGTTGAAAAAAATAAAGAATTGTTATGCACATTGAATGAGTTATTTTCATACAATTCGGTATGGCACCAGGGAAAACACTTATATTTCATCTTCTATAAAATCGGCAAATGGTTCATAAATTTCTATATTCGCTCTTTGTACATTTCAACAAGATGTTACTTTGAAAGGAAGATTAAATGAATTATGACTGGGACATAGCTATTTCTTCACTTTCTAAAATAACCGTTACATCAAATCCAAATAATGAGCCTGTTTCCATATATGGTGACGTTGAAGGTTTGAAATGTATTGGGGTGGGAACTGATGCGGCTGTTTTTCAATCTCAATCTGCCCCGACTTATGCATTTAAATTATATGCTGAGGATAAAAGAGACAAAGTGGAAATTGAGGCAAATGTTTATAGTAAAATAGAAGGCTCACCTTATTTTTCAGCATGCTTTGCTGCTACAGACAAATACCTCGTCTTAAACTACGAGGAAGGGAAAACATTATTTGACTGCATACTACAAGGTATTCATATTCCGGAACAGGTAATAAGTGATGTGGAAATTGCACGGGATTATGTTCGTTCAAAGGGACTTAACCCAAGGGATATCCATTTAAAAAATATCTTATTACAAGACGGAAGAGCGAAATTACTTGATGTCTCGGAATACGTAATGCCGGGAAATGATTTTCGGTGGGAGCATTTAAAAAAAGGCTACGAGCAATACTATCATTTAATAGATGGAAAAACAGTTCCGTTTTGGTTAGTAGAAACAGTTCGAAAGTGGTATAATCAGCAAACTAATCAATTTAAATTCGAGGAGTTTACAAAAATTATTTTGAAATTTCTATGTAAAAAATAGGAGAAGCATGTTTTGATTAATTCAAAACATGCTTTTTAAGTTTACACAAAAAGAATTAATAAATAATCATCTTCTACTTGTAAAACGGAACATTTGTTCTTATAATAAATATAAGATCAAACGAAAAGTGAGTGAGGATTATGAATATAACGGATGAAATAAAATTAAATATTCATCTGTACGTCATTCTGGAATTAGCCATTAAATCAACACAGCATGATAAAAAGCTATTTGAATCATTTAAAGTAAAACGACCATATATAACTTTCTGCGATCAACAATTAGAAATATTAAAAAAAGAATTTAAACTAGTCACAAAATTGCTCTACAAACACGGTGTGAAATTTGAAAAGTACCTTCGTACTGGTATTAACGATTGTTTATATAGTTTTGTGTGTAGGGGAGATGTAGTTCCTTTTCATTACCATGGAGATACATTAAAAACACAAGTTGAGCGGAAGTTAAAACTTACGTGGCAATCAATGGAAGGGAAAGTGGAATGTGGGTAAACACCGAACAACTAAGTCGCTCTCCGCAGAAGAGAAAAAACAAATGATGACCTTACTTAAAAATCACTCAAAAAAAGAAATTGAAATAGCATTAAGCCAAATTGAAAAGTGTAATGAACGGTATAAATATTTGGAAGTTTAACTAAAATTCTTTGGATGAACGAATTTATTTTCGAAATTTAGATAAAAACGTTCAATTTTTGCTTTTTAAACTAAGTTAGCTTTTTTGACTTTTATGTGAATCATTCTAAAAATGAGATTGGTTCCTAATAAAGGAAAAACCTCTCCAATGGCAAGGAGAGGTTTTTCTATTTAAAATCATCACTAATTAAAAAGGCGGAAAGGCTTGGCGGAGCCTTTTAGTTGAAGTGTAGCACTTCAACTAAATTTATTATACTTTATTGAATTTATATAATCTAGTCAGAGAAGAGATTAAATTTATCTAAATACGAGATATATTCGAATTAGAGATAAAATGGTGTATTGTGATTATTTTAAATTACATTTTATGAAAAACAATTATATAATAGATTAAAACTGTTTTTATTACTTGGAGAATATATGATCGAAGAATTGCGGAGTTATATTTTGATTATTGTTTTTGCAGGTGTTCTAAGTCTTATAATATGTCTATTCTCCTATTTAAAACTTAAAGATTCGCCTGGTGCAAGACACTATATTATTGTTACATTTCTATCGGCAATATTTACTTTTTCTTATGCATTTGAATTGTCTAGTTCTACATTGCAAGAGATTAACTTTTGGTTAGGCATAGAGTATTTTGTTATGCCATTTATTCCAGCTTTTACTTTGTTAATGTGTTTTGAATATGTTGGTGTTAAACTAAAACAAAAATTTTATTATGCGCTGTTTGGCATACCTTTGATCACGGTGTTTACGCATCATACGAATGAGCTTCATCATCTATATTATGTATCTGTTCGATTGCGAACTGACACACCTTTTCCAATTGCAGATATGGAATATGGCCCATTTTTTTATGTTCATTCACTATATCTATTCATTTGTCTTTCAATTAGTATGATCATCTTATTATTGCAATTAAAAAAGTCATTGTTTCGTTTTAAATTGCAAATCTTAACAATGGTTGCAGGGTTATTTGTACCAATCGCTGCAAACCACTTTTATTTAAACGATTTAAGCCCCTTTGGAATAGACTTAGGTCCAGTATCGATGAGTCTTTCTTTTATCCTTCACGGCATAGCATTATTTACTTTTCAAATGTTTAATGTACTGCCAATAGCCAGGGAAAAGGTATTTGAAAGCATGAATGAAGGAGTCATTGTGTTAGATCAAAATGGAACTATTGTCGATTACAATAAGTCCATTCAAAAAGTAATGCCTATGTTAAATACGTTTTCTTTAGGAAAACCAATAGGAATGGTGTTAAATGAGGATGAAAAACTTAGAGAACTCATTATTCTTGGAATGGACTGCGACTATGAGTGCGTAAAAGGCACTCAAATTGCACACTATCAAGTTCGTTTTTCACAAGTTGTAAATGGGAATGGTACAAATATAGGGACGATTATCACTTTTGTGAATATCACCGAGAGAGTAGAATTGCAAGAAAAGCTCAAGCAACTTGCGAGTTATGATGGGTTAACTAAAATTTATAATAGGACTTACTTTTTAGAACAATCAAATAGAAAATTAGATTCAAAGGGAAGAAAAGAACGTAATGCTTGCTTAGTTTTGTTCGATATCGATCATTTTAAAAAAATTAATGATACATACGGACATGAAACAGGAGATTTAGTCCTCAGTCATATCGCCGAGTTAGTAAAGGACTGTTTAAGACCACAAGATTTAATTGGTCGTTATGGTGGGGAAGAGTTTATAGTTCTATTATTTGATATGAATGTAGATGAAGCGTTTGAAATTACGAATACTATTAGAATTAAAATCTCAGAAAGTTTCATCCGTAATCATGACTTCTATAATGTTAGTGTAACAGCTAGTTTTGGGGTCGCACAAGTACAGGTAACATTAGCCAACCAACAGGAAGCTATTAAACTGGCGATACGGAACGCTGATGAAGCCCTTTATGAAGCAAAGAGAGATGGAAGAAATAGAGTTCAAGTATTTAAGGAAAACATGCAGTTCAAATAAGGAAGAAAACTGCCTCCAGACGTTGTTTATTTATGTTGTAAAACGTGAACAGGGCAATTAAATAAATTAAAGGAGTCGTTTCTATTGTTGAAACGACTCCCTTTTAATGCAAATAAAATCGAATTTTCCTTTATTAAAAATCACTTTCCATTTCTTTTCTTCTATAGGCAAATTCGTATGTAGCTTCTAACATACGGTCGCTTAAATTTGCTAACTGAATAAGGTCCACACCAAAATACATTACTAAAAACTGAATCATGTTTTTTCGCTCTTTTTCTGAAAACATTTTCTCATCCCCTTAATTGATATATAACAATATATTCATTTGTAAACTGATGTATAACAGATAAAAGCCCAATTAATAAAATGTTTTCTTTTAATTACATAGGTAGGAAATGAATGGGGTGATCAGGTAATAAGGTGATAAGGGATGGAAGTGGTTCGAAAAGAAATGAAATCGTAAAAGTTGAGGGCATGAAAAAAGATGAGTACATGAAGCACTCACCGTTTAAATACATCCATTTTAACCTTTATGTTATAACCACGAACTAACGAATCAAAGTGGATTTTTAACGTCCACCCTGATTGTTGTTCATTTTTTTCATAGCTTCCTCTACCGATAATTTTGGAGAATTATTTTTGTCCGGGTGAGAAACTGTTATTAATCCAAACTCTTCATTTTTGGAATAACGGATATCATCATTAGATACATCAATTGGACTTTTCTTTCCCTTTTTTTCATTATTTCTCATATATTCATCTCCTCTCATGTCTAATATGAGTATTTTCCTCTTGTTTATGTACAAAATAAACAGACTTTTAGTGTAGTATTATTGGGAACAAATATCTAAGTGAGTGGAAGCTGTATAGATGGAAAAGAAAAAACGGGAGAGAAAGCACGGATTCTTTAAAGAACTTATGTTTGAGATTAGAAATTCAATTTTTCTTGAGTTGATATTCAACCTCTTACTTTTCATACCGAGAATGATGATTCGCTTCATCAAAAACCTTCTATGAAGAGGTGTAAAAAAAGAGCATCCCACGTTAATGGAGATGCTCACTTGTATTAAACTAAACCACTACATTTGCATTCTGTTTGATTTCGATAAATTGTAAATGGTGGTCTTCCTTTTCGAAAATAGAGAACGTATAGCCTTCAAATTCAATAACATTTTCTTGGTTTAATTCCATATCTTGAGTGAAGTACCATCCACCGATTGTATCAACATCTGGATTTTCTAATGGAACATTTAGAAGTGTGGCAACATCCTCTAATAATACTTTTGCATGAATGATATAATGGCCAGCTTTTACTTTTCGGATCTGAGCTATTTCATCATCATCAAACTCGTCTCGAATTTCGCCGACTAATTCTTCTAAAATGTCTTCAACAGTCACTAAACCAGAAGTTCCGCCGTATTCATCTAATAAAATAGCAATATGTGTACGTTCTTTTTGCATTTTTGTTAATAAAACTTGAATCGGTGTTGTTTCAAGTACTTTTATGACAGGATTCATGAAATGATCTAATTTAAAGGTATCAGCTGAAATTCGATTATTGATGCCTTGTGTTAGGAAATCTTTTATATTGATAAACCCGATAATATTATCTCGGTCTTCTTCGTAAACAGGGTAACGTGTATAGCGTTCTTCTTCGATTGTTGTTAACACTTCATTAAATGTTATATGTTTTTCAAATCCTACAATCTCCGTACGAGGCACCATGATTTCACGGGCGATTCGATCATCAAATTCAAATACGTTGTTTACATATTTTAATTCATTTTGGTTAATTTCGCCGCTTTTATAGCTTTCCGTTAATAATAATCGTAATTCTTCTTCTGTGTGAGAAAGCTCATGTTCAGAAGCAGGTTTCATGCCAAATAATCCAACTAAGATACGTGCAGAACCATTCAAGAACCAGATAAATGGATATAAAAGTTTATAGAAAATCATAATTGGTTTTGCAAATAAAAGGGTGATCGTTTCAGATTTTTGGATCGCAGCTGTTTTTGGAGCCAGTTCACCCACTACAACGTGTAAAAATGTCGCGATAACAAAAGCAGCCCCAATTGTAAAGAAGTGAACATAGTCAGAAGGAATCCCGATTGCTTCAAAAGCAGGATGTAAAATAAATTCAAAGGTAGATTCACCAACCATACCAATACCAAGAGCTGTTACAGTAATACCTAATTGACAGGCTGACAGGTATTCATCTAAATGAGTTGTAACATGTTTGGCGGCTAGAGCACCTTTTTTTCCTTCAGCGACTAACTGATCTATTTTAGATTGTCTTACTTTTACAATAGCAAATTCCGTTGCAACGAAAAATGCAGTTAATGCGATTAAAACAATAAAAATCGTTAAATTTATTGCGGTCAACTAAATGTCTTACTTAAAAAAGTAAGACTTCACCTCCTAGGTTATCAATAATAATAGTGTTTGCATTAAAGCAACACTTTCGGATGAAACTTTATTTTTAATCGATGTTTGTGTTGTTTGTTCTTGTTGTTGCATTTGATCTAGTAAAGTAGAAATTTCATTTTTTAGAGTTTGCATGTGTAGACGAATTTCATGAAGGTCAATTTCTTCATATTTATTTTCTTGTTTAATCGACTTTTTTATGTCTTGTAAACTCATGCCGGACGCTTTCATCTCTTCAATTTTGTGAAGTTGTTCGATTGTCTCTGATGTGTAAAACCGATAGTTCGAAGTAGAACGTTCGGCTTTTAATAGACCAAGATTCGTGTAATAATCAATCGTTCGTTTTGTAATACCTGTTACTTCTGCTAATTCACCAATTTTTAGTTTCTCGTTCCCAACGTTCATCCCTCCAAACTATCACGTGATAGTTTTATTATATATGAAAATATGATTATTTACAATTAATCTAGTGATTTAAATAATTATATAGAATTGTAGTAGTTGGTTTAGCGTGATGGATGTGTAAGGGAGATAAAAAAAGTTTGAGAATGGGGGTGTACAAATGCTTAAAATTATTGTAAAATAACATAAGAATACAAGCGATTCGAAATGAAAGACCGTTTCCGTTAGGTGCTGGTAACACTTAACACAAGGAAATGGTCTTTTGTATTTTCTACTGGAATACCATCATATTAAAGAAAAGAGAAAGAACAGAGATTTTGTTGTAACTTATCAAATACATGCATATGATGAAGAAAATGGTCGTTAAAAACAACTTGATTTTTATTTGTAATTTCTATTTACCTATACCAATGATTAGGGGAGAAATGGTATTCTTTAGGTGCAGTGAATGAACGCTACTCTGTTTGTTTTTGAACGGAATGCTTTATATTTTTATATGAAAGAGGATACATAGAGATGAATAAACAGGAAAGTCGTTATCGATGGGTCGTACTGGCTACTGCCTTGTTTGCTTATTTTATCATTATTAGCCAGAGAACTGCTCCAGGGATCATTACGGACCAATTAATGAGCGATTTTCATGTGAAGGCAACAATTATTGGGCTAATGAGTAGTTTTCAATTTTTTGCGTATGCAGGGCTGCAAATTCCTATTGGTCTTTTATCTGACCGATATGGACCCAACCGCTTTCTCATTTTGGGGACACTGCTTAATGGGATTGGAAGTTTACTCTTTAGTCTTGCACCAAATGAATTCGTATTAATTTCCTCTCGCCTAATCGTAGGCATAGGGGACTCCATGATTTTTGTGAACCTTGTGTTAATTTTAAGTCAATGGTTTAAAGCCCAAGAATTTATCAGATTGATGGGGGTTGTTTCGCTTGTTGCGAGTGTTGGTTCATTAACTGCTACGGTCCCATTATCTACTTGGATCTCATTTTCAGGTTGGAGAACACCCTTCCTAACAATTGCCATTATTTTAATATTAGGAAGCTATCTTTTATATACTGTTTTGGTAGTGAAGCCTAAAAAAATCTTTGTCGATGATACCGAAACGAAGAAAACTTCTAATCCTGTTCGAGAAAGTTTTTGGCTCATTTTACGAAGAACCGTTTATTCGCGCCAGGCATGGGCAACATTCCTTTGTCATTTTGGATTAGTAGGGGCGTATATTGGATTTATTGGATCGTGGGGTGTGCCTTACGGAATACAAGTGTTTGAAATATCTCGTTTAGAAGCAAGTCAACTAATGATGTATGGTCTTTTTGGAGCAATCCTTGGTGGACTTTCAATTAGTTGGATTACTAAACGAGTTGAGTCTATTAAAAAAATCTATTCCGTTGTCCATCTCATTGTTTTTGCCAGTTGGATTGGGATGTTTATGTTAGGTATCAAACCTTCTTTTATAATAGTAGTTATTCTGCTGTTTATTATAGGTTTTGGAAATGGCACAAGTGCTTTGACGTTTGCTGTGGTACGAAAATCATTTCCATTAGCAGAAGTTGGAGTAGTAACAGGGTTTGCAAATACGGGTGGATTCTTGAGCGCGGTGTTATTGCCGATTCTTTTCGGAAATGTCCTTGATTTATTCCCAGACGCCCTCTCACTTGGCTATCATTTTGGGCTGATCATCCCTTTGCTATTTTCTTTTATGGGTATAATTGGTGTCTTCTTAATAAAAGAATCAAAAGAAGAAACAATTTAAGTGGCTTCCTATTTAAAAAGGAGATTCCATTATGATGGAAGGATTACCTAGAAGAGAGCTACTATAAAGTTTTGTTTTTTCCCTCTGTTGAAGGAGTATAGCGTTTACAAGTTCGTTCAATGATGTTAAGATCTTACAAGTTTATGTAATACATAACACTATCAATTTTAAAGAATATAGGTAATAATATTATAAGATATAATATTTGATTTTCTTCATTCAAATAATACTATAATAGTCCATATAGGCGTTTCAAGTAATGAAAACTACTGCGGTTACTCGTCCCAGAAAAGATTGTTACAATTTTAATGAGGTGAACAGTTATGAAATTAAACGAATGGTTAAATAATGAAATTCCTACCATCGCAAAATCATTAGAAGATGTGCATAAAGAATATTATTCGATTGAAAGAACAATCGGGTTTGAAGGGGTAGAAAGAATATACAAGATTCTTCAAAATTTCCGTTCGGCACTTTTCCCATGTTTATGTGATCGTTTCTCAAGTGATGAAACACGCATAAATATCATGATTGGCAATAAATTAAGAACTTCTGCTTTAGATTTAAGAGATATTATTGAAAAAGTACTATTTACTAATTCTAGTGATAGCCAATTAAATGCAGATGAAATTGTCATCAATTTAATTAATAAATTTCCGGAAATACGTAGAATGATTCAAACTGATATTCAGGCTGCCTATGATGGGGACCCTGCTACAACTTCAACAGAAGAAATACTTTTTAGTTATCCATCGATTCAAGCAATCAGCATACATAGAATTGCGCACGAACTTTATAAATCAGGAGTGCCAATCATCCCAAGAATTATGAACGAATTTGCACATCAAAAAACGGGAATCGATATTCATCCTGGTGCGACAATAGGGGAATATTTCTTTATTGACCATGGTACTGGTGTGGTAATTGGGGAGACATGTACAATCGGGAAACATGTGAAAATTTATCAAGGGGTTACATTAGGAGCGAAAAGTTTCCCACTTGATGAGCAAGGTAACCCAATTAAAGGAATCAAGCGCCACCCTGATATTGAGGATCATGTTGTGATCTATGCTGGTGCAACAATCCTTGGTGGAGACACAAAAATTGGACGTAATTCTACGATTGGCGGGAATATCTGGTTGACTCAATCCGTACCACCAAACTCACGCGTCTACCAATCACAGCCTTCTCCAAAAATTAAAAATGATTAATTGCCACAACATAGGTTATTAAAATTTCAAAAGATTTTAGTTAATACAATAAGAGAAAAAGTTAGCCTTTCTTAGTAAGCGCGGCCTACCACTGTAAGCCGCGTAATCTATCCGGAAAGTTTAGAAGGACATATAAAATGTGAGCGGGCCTTACATAAAGCCTAGGGCAAAAGCGCCACACGCGCGCGCATTGCCCTCATGACCAACGTCGTGTTGGCCTCAGAGACAAGTTGTAAAGACATGTACCACATGCCTTTGCGGCTTGTGTGCTTAGCCCGCACGAGCCTATCTCTTTATTAGAATCATCGTAAGAATATTCTTAGTTTTTAATATTAATCTAGAATGAACCTCGCATTTTTTGTGCGAGGTTTTTTCTATTTAAAAAGTTCTTATAAAGTAATGTCGGTCATATTATCAAATAAATCATCATAGATTATTGAAGTAATTTGTATAGTTTGTTTGTATTTTGATATTTAGTTGCGATTAATATGAAAGAGTATTCAGCAAGATTTTCAAAAATTAGTCCCTTTGGGTGTGTGTTCAAAACGATAGATTCATAATAGTAATCTATTCAAAAGATGGAGGTTATTCTAATGAACATGACAGAATTCTACCGAGAGCCCGTAGAAAAAGTGATGAAAGAATTTGACGTAACACATCAAGGATTAACAGACTTTGAAGCTCGATATAGACGGAAAGAGCATGGGTATAATGAATTAGAAGAAGGTAAAAGGAAAAGTGCAGCGCAAGTGTTTCTTGAGCAATTTAAGGATTTTTTAGTCATGATCTTAATGGTAGCCGCTGTGATTTCTGCTTTACTTGGAGAAGTACAAAGCTCAATCGTCATTATCGTTGTTGTCATGTTAAATGCTGTATTAGGTACTGTTCAACATGTAAAAGCAGAAAAATCTTTAAATAGTTTAAAAGAGATGGCAGCCCCCATTTCAAAGGTGTTAAGAGAAGGACAAATCATTGAAATCCCATCAAGAGAAATCGTGGTAGGGGATATTTTATGTTTAGATGCAGGAGACTATATTAGCGCGGATGGTCGAATTATTGAAAGTCATAGTTTACAAGTGAACGAGAGTTCGTTAACTGGTGAGTCACTTGCAATCGGTAAAATTGTACAATCATTAAATGCAAAAGAGGTTGCGCTTGGGGATCAGAAAAATATGGTCTTTGCAGGTAGTTTTGTAACAAATGGACGTGGACAAGTACTTGTTACATCCATTGGCATGAACACGGAAATCGGTAAAATTGCCAACCTATTAGATACTGCAAAAGAAAAGAAAACGCCACTTCAGGTAAGTCTAGACCTATTCGGAAAACGACTTGCATTAGGCATTATCATCATCTGTCTTATTATTTTTGCATTAGATATTATTAGAGGTCGTGACTTAGTAGATTCCTTTATGTTCGCAGTATCTTTGGCGGTAGCAGCGATTCCTGAAGCATTAGGTTCCATTGTTACTATAGTTCTAGCTTTTGGTACACAAAAAATGGCGAAAGAAAATGCGATTGTTCGTAAATTACATGCTGTTGAGAGTCTTGGTAGTATTTCAGTCATTTGTTCAGATAAAACAGGTACACTCACTCAAAATAAAATGACTGTTCAAAAATTGTTTGTCAATGACGAAATCATCCAGCACGATCAATTACAAACTAGCGATGTAGTAGAGAATAAATTATTGCAATTTGCTTTATTATGTAATGACTCTGTTTCAGCTGATGGAAAAGGAATAGGAGATCCGACAGAATTAGCCCTTGTAAATATCGGGAAATTATATAATTTTAATGAACTCGAACTACGTGATCAAAATCAACGTATCGGAGAATTGCCATTTGACTCCAATAGAAAATTAATGAGTACAGTCAACAGGATCGAGAACGGAAATCGAATCGTCATGATTACTAAAGGTGCTGTCGATGTGTTACTTCCTCGAATTGTAAGAGTTGAAACTTCACAAGGGATCACAACCATGTCAAGGCGCCATCTTGAAGCAATAAAAGAAGCAAATAGTCAATTCTCAAATGAAGGACTTCGCGTTCTTGCACTTGCCTATAAAGATGTTTATTCACCAAATGTTAGTATAAAAGATGAAAATAGTTTTACCTTTATCGGACTAATCGCAATGATGGACCCACCTCGAAATGAATCAAAACAGGCTGTAGAGGACTGTATCCAAGCAGGAATTAAACCTGTCATGATTACAGGGGATCACAAAATAACTGCAGTGGCCATCGCGAAAGAAATTGGGATTTTAAATGACCCGTCTGAAGCAATTGAAGGGAAAGATATTGAATATCTAACAGATCAAGAATTACAAGAAAAAGTCGATAGCATTTCTGTCTATGCACGTGTTTCTCCTGAACATAAAATCCGTATTGTAGATGCTTGGCAGAAAAAAGGGAAAGTTGTAGCGATGACTGGAGATGGTGTTAATGATGCACCGGCATTAAAGCAAGCAGACATCGGTGTGGCAATGGGGGTTACAGGTACAGAAGTTGCAAAGGATGCTTCCTCAATGATTTTAACTGATGACAACTTCTCCACGATAGTGAAGGCTGTCTCAAATGGTCGAAGTCTTTACATGAATATTAAAAATGCCATTCGGTTTTTATTATCAGGAAACGCGGGCGCCATTTTAGTTGTTTTATATGCAACACTTCTCGCACTACCAGCACCGTTTGCACCAGTTCATTTATTGTTTATCAACTTATTAACGGATAGTTTACCTGCCATTGCCATTGGGTTAGAACCTCATAACAAAAAGGTAATGAAAGAGAAACCAAGAAATATTCACGAGCCTTTATTAAATAAAAGGTTTGTCACGAAGATTGGGATTGAAGGCTTACTAATTGCAGCCGTCACGATTATAGCATTTAGAATTGGCCTATCGACAGGAGATCCGATGGTAGCTAGCACAATGGCTTTTGCTACACTGTGTTTAGCTCGTTTATTCCATGGCTTTAATTGTCGTTCGAATCAGTCTATTTTTAAAATTGGTATCTTTTCAAATATAGCTAGTTGGTTAGCATTTTTGATAGGGGTTTTCCTCCTAAATATCGTATTAATCTTTGGATTATTTGAAGTGGCTTTCTTAACTCGAGCGCAATTAGGGATGATTTATGGACTAGCCTTTTTACCATTAGTCATCATCCAATTATTTAGGTTATTACCTTCGAAAAAATAATGGCTTGTGATTGGAGAGGCTGGGACATAAGTAGAATTTTTAAGGAAAGCCACAATTATCTATAATAAGATATTGATAATTTTTAGATTGAGCGCAATAAGTGTTAGCCATTCTCCGAAAAAACGCGGCCTACCACTGTAAGCCGCGCCAGTTTCCGGAAAGTTTTGAAGGACAAATTTTATGTGAGCGGACCTTGCACAAAGCCGGGGGCAAAAACGCCACGTCCGCATGTCTTGCCCCCATGACCAAGCACGCGAGCGGCCTCAGAGACAAGTCGTAAAGACACGTACAACGTGGCTTTGCGGCTTGTGTGCTTAGTCCGCTCTCACCGGTTACTTAATAGGATTCATTATTAAAATTAACAGCAAAAAAACATCAGTTTTCTTTTTGAGAAAACTGATGTTTTTTGGATTTGTCCCAGCCTCTTCATCTTTTTTTGCAAGTGTTTTTCAAGAGTGTTTTATTAAGAGAAGGGAAGCGATTGAGTTTAATATAGTCATTGTTTAAACTAGAACATAAACTAGAGTGATCGAATTTGGAGGAAAATAAATTGAAATATATTATTTTTGATTTTGATGGAACACTTGCGAACTCAAGTGATGTTTTTATTAAAGCCTGGAATGTTTTTGCCAACACCTATCATTATGATCCAATCACATATGAGGATGTGCTGGCAACGAAACATTTAACTCTTCATCAACGAGCGAAGCAGTTTAACTTCCCTATGCACAAACTACCCATGATCATCCCTAAGGTTTACAAGTATTTTAATGACCATATACAGGAAGTGAATCTTTTTGATGGTATTAAAGAAATGTTGGAATCTCTTGATCGAGAAGGATACAAAATTGCTATTCTTTCATCAAATGCTAAAGAGAATATCGAATTACTTTTACAAACTGAACAAATTAACGCAGTGAGTGAGGTATTAACTTCAAGTAGAATTTTTGCAAAGGACGTAGTGTTGAAAAAGTTCATGAAACAACAAAAACTAACCCCTGACCAAATCGTCTATGTAGGCGATGAATTACGAGACATTCTTGCATGTAATAAAGTAAAAATCCCTTTCATGTGGGTTAGTTGGGGGATTGACGGTATTGAAATCATCGAAAAAGAAAACCCGAAATATGTCGTCCATACACCTAGTGAAATACTTAATACTTTATCCTAAGCGATAAATTAAAAATCGTTCGTACGGATTTTTATCATAAGTTGGAAGTTGGACTTCTTTAAATAATTCAAAGGATGTATGATCTTCTAAATAATATCGATAATCATCCGAAGCATAATAAAAAATTAAATCGATTTGACGGTTGTGTTTCTCATGAGAAAGCAAAATATTGCGAAGCACTCTCATAAAAACTTGAACGGAAAAAGGATTGAAAAAATAGAATCGGTTGTCATCTGGTTGTATCTCGTATTCCTCAGCCGTACAACAATTAAATTGAATGGTATCTGGATTTCTCTTTGTTTTCTTTAAATAACTTGTTTTATTTTTGATCGCATCTTGGTAGAAATGATGATTCATTTCTATTCCTGTAACGACTGCTTGAAATGTATGGTGAATGTAAAAATTCAATCGACCTTTACCGCAGCCATAGTCGACAATATGATCGCTAGCTTGAACAACGTAGTGTTTAAATAATTCTTCCAGCGCGTAATAGGGAGTAGGTTCGTAGGGATGAAAATGGATGGAATGGTTCACTTCACCTTTATTTCCACGTGTATCGATGTTCATTAATTCTTCATAATACTTTTCGTTCACTTAAGTTCCTCGTTTCTTGAAATAGAAATGAATAACCCCTTCCAACTCTCTTTGGAAGGGGAGGGGGCTGAAATTATTGACCTGTACCTGGTGTACCGACTTTATCGCGTTGTTCTTCGGCTTCATGTGGAATCCCAATGTTATTTGCATCGACACCGCCATTACTTCTTCCATATTTTGACGGGTCATAGTAATTGTAGAATACCATTACGATGGTAAATACTGCAATTGCCGCAGCAGCAACAATTCCGACAAAAATGACTGCTAATCTTTTTCCACTTTTCTTTTGGTCCAATTAAGTTTCCTCCATTTAATAAATAAATCTATTAGCTAATACTTAATATTGAATTTAATGTGTAAGAGTGCGCTTTTAATGTAGTGACATTCATAAGGGAAAATTTGAAGTAATTTCTAATTGAAGGTACCATATTCAAAGCTTTAGTTCAACAAAACAATGAAAAAGTTGGATGGATATTATAGCACGATTATATTGACAACGTAATAGGACTTAAATAATTTTAAATTAAGAACCAATTCCTATTAAAAATGAGAAACAAGGGTGATATTCAAGGCGAAACAAAATATGGATAATAAAGAAACCATAAGAAATACGGTCCTCAATAGAAGGAATTAAGTTTTCTAACGAGGGATGAGGCCAAGAACGGGAGGGATTATTATGGCAAAAGAACATTTACCATTAATAGAATTAGAAAATAAAGTATTCAACCTTCAAGCTCAAATGATTGATTTAGGACTAGTCAAAGGGCTTTCTCATCCAGAGACCGTAAAGTGTAGTCAAGAATTAGATCGTGTGCTGAATAGATTGCAAAATATAAAGATGAGATAAATCGAACTTAATAAAAAAACTTTAACTTTGAAAAGGGTGCACTTCCAACTTCCAGGGTGCAATACTTCATATGGAAATTCGAATAGGGTGTGAAATCGTTGAGATTTTCATACTCTATTTTTTTGTTGTATATATGTTCTAGACAAATATAAAAATTCGCAGTAGATCACATAGAAAATAAGGACTTACGAATAGTTATTAAATTTTTTTTTCTTTATTCGATAACATTTTTACTTAACACCCCTTATTAGTAATACTCCTACTCCCTCACAATTACTTGATAAAAATTCAATGTTTACTTTTCAATTTTATTAAAATGCGTATCAAAAATCTAAATCCCATTTGATTTCCAGTTATTAACAGTAATTAGAATAGTATTGAAAACATAGCTTGTTAAAGGAATTTAGTTCGATGAAGTATAAACGTCGGATTTTGGTAACTACCGAATGTGTGCAAATTCGAGAATAATATTGATTAAGAGAGAAAATAAATAGAACTATTGTCATAAATTATCTCTTTCGAAAATATTGTAAGGTAGATAATCTTACTGCAAGGTATTGGGGAAAGTTTTTTTAATACTTTTTAAAAAATAATATTGTTGAGATTACGGTCTATAGATTAAGCAACTGAAATACAATCTATTATTTTTGGAAACCGCTTTAATAGTGGTCTAAGTAGTTTTAAAAAATCAAAGCTTTTGTAAAAGATTATCAAAAATATGAATACCACTTTGCCTTTATTGACCGAAAATCACTTGCGCATTTTACTTATCTTTTATTCTTACATTTCATCCTCTTAATATGTAGAAGGGAGAGATACACTTGGCAACAGAAGTACTTATGCCAAAACTTGGTGCCACTATGGAGTCTGGCACGATTGTGGAATGGTTTAAAAAAGAAGGCGATCACGTTGAAGAAGGTGAACCGCTTGTCGAAATTTTGACAGATAAAATTGAAATTGAGGTAGAGGCATCAGCTTCAGGTATTCTATTAAAAGCTTTATATGAAAAGGATACTAAGATTCCTGTTAATGAAGTCATCGCATATATCGGTGCAGAAGGAGAGCAAATAAGTGAAAACTCTACATACGAGACGGCAAATGCAAATGCTGTTCAAGATGTAGAAGTGCAGAGTCAACCTGCATCAGTTTCTTCAATAGTTCCAACAACTTCGGAACAAATAAGTGAGATTGGACAAAAACCACGTAGAACTCCAGCAGCAAGAGTACTAGCTGAAGAAAAAGGAGTTGATTTACAAAGTGTATCAGGTTCAGGACCACTGGGACGTATTCACCGCATAGATGTTGAAAAGTTTTTAGAGCAAAATGAGCGTGTCGTCAAAGCAACACCATTAGCTCAAAAAATAGCTGCTGAACATAAAGTTGATTTATCTGTAGTAAAAGGCTCTGGTTCCAATGGGAAAATCCGTAGTACTGATGTCATTCAAAGTACACAGGTAACACAAGAGATAGGAATACACAAAATAGAATCTACAAATACGATTCCGCTACAGGGAGTTCGTAAAATTGTTGCTCAGCGTATGGCGAATAGTGCATTTACTGCACCTCATGTAACGATTACAAGTGAAATTGATATGAACCAAGTGATTGAATTGCGTAAGCAGCTTCTACCAATTATCGAACAAGAGGTTGACTATCGTTTATCTTACACGGAAATTATCGTCAAAGCTGTTGCTCAAGCATTACTAAAAAATCCAGTGGTCAATGCATCTATACAGGATGATCAAATTGTTTTACACCAACATGCACATATCGGTCTTGCCGTTGCATTAGAAAATGGACTAGTAGTTCCAGTTATTAGACATGTAGAGCAAAAGGGATTAGCAGAACTTACAAAAACTTGTAAAACGTTAGGTGTTAAAGCTCGAGAAGGCAAGCTTGCTCACAATGAAATAACAGGTGGGACTTTTACAATTAGTAACTTAGGAATGTATGCAGTTGATGCATTTACTCCAATTATTAATCAGCCTGAATCAGCGATCTTAGGTGTAGGAAGAATTATCGAAAAACCAGTTGTGAATGGCGGAGAAATTGAAGTCCGATCCATGATGGTTCTTAGCCTATCTTTCGACCATCGAGTAATTGATGGAGCTCCTGCTGCACAGTTTTTAACGGACCTAAAAACAATTTTAGAAAACCCTTTCAGACTACTCGTTTAAGGAGTCGTATCTATGAATTCATATAATCTAGTTGTTATTGGCGGTGGGCCAGGTGGATATGTGGCCGCCATACGTGCTGCAAATTTAGGCTTATCTGTTGCTTTAGTGGAAAAGGACGAGTTAGGTGGCACGTGTTTAAATCGTGGATGTATTCCTTCGAAAACGTTACTTCATCACGCTGAAGTGATAGAGCAAATTAAAAATGCAAGTAGTTGGGGTATTGAAACGGGAGAAGTTAGCGTTTCCATTGAAAAAATAATGAAAAGAAAAGACCAAGTAATTAAACGCCTTCGAACAGGTATTGCCGCACTTTTAAAGGCAGGAAAAATAACCCATTATCATGGACAAGGTACAGTAACGGAAGATCAAAGAATCCTTGTTGAAAATGAAAATGAAAATCTAGTTTTGCATGCTGAAAAAATTATTTTAGCAACTGGTTCAACTCCGTTTATTCCATCAATCCCTGGAATTGACCAAGTCAATGTTCATACGAGTGATACGATCTTTGATATAAAAGAAATCCCGAGTACCCTTGTGATTATTGGTGGGGGAATCATTGGTGTTGAAATTGCTAGCATTTTTGCAAGTTTAGATGTCAAGGTCACAATCATTGAGATGGCTGACCGACTTGTTCCTAATGAAGATGTTGATGCAATACAGTTACTTCAAAAGGAATTACAAAAGAAAGGTATTCAAATTTTAACAAGCTCAAGCGTTACAGAATTACAGCAAGAAGGACTTCGTAAGTATGTGAAAATAGAGAACGGTGATAAAAAAGTCACAGTACTTGAATGCGATGAAGTATTAGTTGCAGTGGGAAGAAAGCCAAACTTTACAGGAACTCACCAGTTAGATTTGGCTTTGAACGGACCATTTGTCGCAGTAAATGATTACTTAGAAACGAGCATACCGAATGTTTATGCAATTGGGGATTTAATTGGAGGATGGCAACTAGCTCATGTTGCAAGCGCGGAAGGCCTCATTGCAGCTAGCAATGCTGCAGGTCATTCTGAAATTGTAGATTATAAAGTGATACCGCGTTGTATATATACAAATCCAGAAGTAGCAAGTGTGGGAATGACGGAACGTGAAGCCAAAGAAAAAGGATTGGATATAAAAATACAAACCTATCAATTTGCTGGGAATGGAAAAGCACTTACGATGGATGAAAAAGTTGGCTTTGTAAAAGTGATTGCTGAACGGAAATACGGAGAAATTTTAGGAGTAGTCATGGCAGGCCCTCACGTAACGGAAATGATTTCAGAATCATCTGCATTTATCCATTTAGAAGGTACGATGGATGAATTAGGTAAACTAATTCACCCACATCCAAGCCTTTCTGAGGCATTATTTGAAACAGCCGAAGCTTGGTTAGATCAAGGAATTCATGTCATCAACAAGTAGACTTGTAACTTTGCAGTCATTTCAATTTAATACCTTTTTTGTGTGCTGTTGGTATACAACCTGTATGTAATTTAAGTACAAAAGTTATACATTTTGATGTCAGAAAGTTCATTTTTTTTATTAATACCAAAACTATTTGTTTGCAAAATAATATTAATGGGGTGGATCAATGACAAGATTTGAAGGTAAAACAGTTATTATCACAGGTGCAGGATCTGGTATGGGAAGAGCTTCCGCTATTCTATTTGCTAGAGAAGGAGCAAATGTGATTGTTGTAGATTTAAAGGAACATGCAGCAAGAGAAACTGTCGAGATCATTCGAGCAGAAAATGGACAAGCAATCGATAAAGTATGTGATGTTAGTAAACGCGAACAAGTATTCAACTTGGTGAATGGCGTCATCGATGAATTTGGTCGTGTGGATGTGCTATTTAATAATGCTGGAGTTGCAATGCCTTTTACAAAAACAGAAGAAGTTTCCGAAGATTTAGTCAATCTTTTAGTGGATGTAAATTTAAAAGGTGTATTCTGGGGTTCACAAGCGGTTATTCCTCAAATGAAAAAGCAAGGATCTGGTGTCATCATTAATACGGCATCTATTACAGGTGTTCGACCAAGAATCGGGCAAAATATGTATTCTGCTGCAAAGGCTGGATCTATTATTTTAACAAAATCACTAGCTTTAGAGTTGGCTGAACACGGCATTCGCGTGGTTGGCATAAACCCAGTAGCAGCAGATACGGGTCTACTAAGAGACTTCATGCCTACTGACACTGAATATGAGGTAGGAAAGCAAAAGTTTTTAGAAACAATCCCACTTGGACGTTTAGCTGTCGCTGAAGATATTGCAAAGACTGCTTTATTCTTAGCTTCAGATGATGCATCGATGATAACAGGAAGCTTTATTGATGTTGATGGTGGTCGAGGCGTTTAATACCATCAAATAAATTTAACTAAATGGGGGGAAGTAGTTTGAAAAAATTATCATTAATTATGGGAATGATCTTCGTTCTATTACTTGCAGGTTGCTTAAACGCTCAAGATGCACCAAGTAATAGTTCAAGTAGTGGAGAGGCTAAAGATGAATCGGATGGTAAAGTGTATAACTGGAAAATGGTTAGTACATGGGGCGGTGGATCGCTTCAATATGAATACGATCAATACTTTGTCAACCTTGTAGATAAATTAAGCGATGGCCGTTTAAAAATAAAATTACATGCTGCTGGGGAATTAGCACCTGCAACAGAAGTGTTAAATATGGTAAACACTGGAACAGTTGAAATGGGCTCTGACTGGCCAAGTTATTGGACAGGTACAAATACTGCATTCGACTTATTAGGTTCACAAGCAATGGGTTTAACAAACTGGGACTACTTATTATGGATTGAACAAGCTGGTGGACGTGAGATCTATAACGAGATCTATGGAAAATATAATACAGTCTACTTCCCAACTTCTATTTCTGGCATGGAGTCAGGAATTCGTTCAAATAAACCTATCAAATCAATTGCAGACTTTAAAGGGTTAAAGATTCGTATGGCAGGGTTAATTCAAAGTGAACTAATCCAACAATTAGGTGCAACACCTGTAACACTTGCAACAACTGAAGTTTATGAAGCATTACAAAGAGGCGTGGTAGATGGTGCCGAGTATAGTGCTCCTCAAGCAGATGAAATGTTAAAAGTGCACGAAGTAACAGATTATTGGTTAACTCCAGGTTTCCACCAAACAAGCTCTGTGTATGGCGTTATGGTGAATAAAGAAGAATGGAAAGCTCTACCAGATGACTTAAAAGCTGTTATCGAAGAAGCAAGTAAATCTGCCCTACTTTCTTTAACTGCAGATTATACGTATGGTGACTCTCAAGCTGCTATTAGAATTGCAGACTCAGGTATTACATTAACTCAGCTTCCACAAGCTGATTTAGAAAAAATTAGAGAAATTAAAAACGGCATCGTTAAAAAATTAGCTTCAGAAAATCCAGATTATGAAAAAGTGTTACAGAGCCAAGTGGATTATTTAAAGAGCTATGAACGTTACCGCGACATGCAAGGTGAATGGAATTTCGGTTCGAACGCGATTATTCCAAAATAATATAGGGTATTACGTGTGAATTTATTTAGATAGTTAAAAAGATTATTCATTTTAACTGGTATCTCTTGGCAAGGAGCATTCATGAATCGGATTTCAACTGATGAATATTCCTAAAGATTGCTATTCTTTGCCAAGAGTTTTTGATTAAAAACTATAAATTCTATAACGCCATTGATAGATTATTTGCACTTAAATAGGTGTCTAATGATTGAATTAATTCTAGGAGGTAAAGGTAGTGGAAAAAACAGTGAAATCTACTTTATCGAATAAAGAAGAAATGCTTGAGTTACTTCATCAAATGCAAGTAATTCGAACATTTGAAGAGCAAGTGGAAAAGTTATTCCAAGCGGGTGAAATTGGCGGGACAATGCATTTATGTATCGGTCAAGAAGCCTCTGCAGTTGGTGCATGTTCAGTGCTTGAGAGAAAAGACAAAATTATTACAACACATAGAGGACACGGACATAGCATTGCAAAGGGAATGGATATTGGTCGCATGATGGCAGAGCTTCTAGGTAGAGAGACAGGGTATTGCCATGGAAAAGGCGGTTCTATGCATATAGCTGATTTAGATGTTGGACACCTTGGAGCAAACGGTATTGTTGGGGCAGGGCTACCAATTGCAACAGGTGCGGCTCTTGCATCAAAAATGAAAGATCTAGGATACGTTGTTGTTTGTTTCTTCGGTGATGGCGCGACAAATGAAGGCGCATTCCACGAGGCGTTGAACTTAGCATCTATTTGGGATTTACCGGTTGTATTCATTTGTGAAAATAACCAGTATGGTATGTCGGGTTCGGTAAAAGAAATGATCAATATCGAACATATTGCTACGCGTGCAACTTCCTATGGAATACCTGGAAAATTAATTGACGGTAATGACATCATCCAAGTTATGGAGACTGTTCAAGAAGCAGTTGAACGTGCTCGTCGTGGGGAAGGACCTACTCTTATTGAAGCTGAAACATATCGCTGGAGAGGGCACTCAAGAAGTGATGCCAGGAAGTACCGAACTCGCGAAGAAGAAGCGTTCTGGAGAAAAAATCGAGATCCAATCGCATTATTTAAAAATAAGTTGATTGTGGAAGGAATCATCACAGAAGAGGACTTTGCACATCTAGTAGAGCAAGTACAGAAAGAAGTTAATGATGCAGTTGAATTTGCTCGAAATAGTCCAATGCCGTCAATTGACTCACTAGAAAATGACGTATATGCCTAAACTATAAATTAGGAGGATTTTAAATTGAGAGAAATTACTTATTTAGAAGCAGTTCGCGAAGCAATGGTGCAGGAAATGAGAGTAAATAATGATGTATTTCTTATGGGAGAAGATATAGGGATCTATGGTGGTCCATTTGGTTTAACGAAAGGAATGATTGAAGAATTCGGCCCTGAACGAGTACGTAATACACCCATTTCAGAATCTGCTCTGACAGGTAGTGCGGTTGGAGCTGCATTAATGGGCATGCGACCAATCGTCGAACTTCAATTCTCAGATTTCATCACTGTGGCAATGGATAATATTGTTAACCAAGCAGCTAAAATACGTTATATGTTTGGTGGTAAAGGGAAAGTACCAATCGTTGTACGGACACCGAGTGGATCAGGTGTAGGCTTTGCTGCCCAACACTCTCAAAGCTTAGAAGCGTGGTTTACACATGTCCCTGGCTTAAAAGTTGTACAGCCTTCAACTCCTTACGATGCAAAAGGGTTACTTCGAGCGGCTATTGAAGACGATAATCCAGTTCTTTTCTATGAACATAAACTTCTATATGGTCTTAAAGGTGAGGTTCCTGAAGAATCATATTCAATTCCATTAGGAAAAGCGGATGTCAAAAGAGAAGGGTCAGATATTACCATTGTGGCAACTTCCATTATGGTTCAAAGAGCACTTGAAGCAGCTAAACTACTGGAAGCTCAAGGCATTAGCGTAGAAGTAGTAGACCCGAGAACGTTATTCCCATTAGATGAAGAAACAATCGTTAATTCAGTGAAGAAAACAGGAAGAGTCATTGTTGTTTACGAAGCGGTCAAACGTGGTGGATTTGGTGCTGAAATAGCTAGCCTAATTGCGGAGAGTGAGGCATTTGATTACTTAGATGCTCCTATTATTCGCTTAGGGGGGGCAGCTGTTCCGATTCCATATAACACGATTCTAGAACAAAAGGCTGTTCCGCAAATCGATGATATTGTAAAGGCAGCACAATCCATTTTAAATAAAGTGACAGTGTAATACCTTCAAACTACTAAACTATTTTAAGTTAAGAGAGATTTCTATACAGAAGTGTCTGAAAATAAAGAAAACTGAAATGAGAGGTAAAGGTGGAATTTAGATATGAAAGCTCTCATGAAAACAAAACGTGGTTATGGGAATATGGAATTATTACATGTTCCCGAGCCAGAATGTCAATCAGATCAAATTAAAGTAAAAGTGGTATATGCGGGGATCTGTGGGACAGACCTGCATATTAACCATGATACATTTACAAGTTCACCTCCTGTCATCGTAGGACATGAATTCTCAGGAATTGTCTCTGAAGTGGGTGAAAACATTACGAAGGTGAAGCCAGGAGATCGTGTTTCGGTTTTACCTTCAAACGCGGGGACTTGTAGAAAATGCGAGTATTGTAAAATAGGTCATTACTGGGTTTGTGAACACCGAAAAGGCTTAGGAATTGGGATGAATGGCTGCTTTACGGAATTTGTAGTGGTTCAAGAGGATATGGTATTTAAGATTCCTGACCACTTATCTTTTGAATTTGCTGCTCTTGCAGAACCCATTGCTGTAGTGACGCAAGCGGTTGAAGAGCTTGCAGACATTTCGTTAGGTGATACCGTTTTAGTATCCGGACCTGGACCAATCGGACTTTTATGTTTACTCCTACTCAAAAAGAAAGGTTGCAAGGTCATTGTTACAGGTACTGAAACTGATGATTTCCGTTTAGCCCTTGCTAAAAAATTAGGTGCAGACATTGTTGTAGACGTAAACAATGGAAATTTAACTGAAGTAATTCAACGTGAGACGCAAGGTAAAGGGGTAGATGCTGCCCTTGAATGTGCAGGTGCTCAAGCATCGGTTAACGCTTGCTTTGAAGCTTTAAAGAAGATGGGCAAATATGTGCAAGTGGGGATTATTGGTAAAAGTATTGAATTGAATTTTGATACCATTCTCTATAAACATCTACAAGTCTATGGATCTGGTGGACATTCAATGAAGACTTGGGAAAGAGTTATGAAAATTCTTAACCAAAATTCGTTGGAACTTTCCGAACTTATTACACATAAATATTCCCTAAACGATTGGGAAGAGGCATTTGAACTTTGTGAGAATAAGAGCTGCGGTAAAGTTTTATTATTCTATGATGAATAATAAACATTCGAGTTTCAATTTTCAATTCTATTAAACTATCAACACGACCAAAACTTCGAGTAGATCCTAATAAATTAAATAATAAAGGAGGGAGCACATGGGGGCAATTAAGAAAATCATAAAAGTCATTGACAGTATCAGTGATTGGGTAGGGAAAATCGGGTCTTGGTCAATTTTAGTTATTATGGTTTTAGTCGTTTTCGAAGTTGTGAGTAGAAGGGTATTCAATGCACCAACAATTTGGACATTCGAAACACTAACAATGTTATATGGATTCCACTTTATGATTGTGGCTGCATATGCTTTACTTCATAAAGCAATGGTCTCTGTTGACTCTATTTATGAAAAGTTTTCAACTAGAAATAGAGCAATATTAGATATCCTTTCATATATCTTTTTATACTTCCCATTTGTTGGTGGGGTATTTTTCTATAGCCTTGAATTTGTATCAAAAGCATGGGCCATTAAAGAAACGTCAAACTCTCTACTTGCAGCACCTGTTTACTTATATAAAACGATTATACCGATTGTATTCGGGTTACTCATCCTACAAGGTATTTCTGAAATGCTAAAGCAAGTGCTGATCTTAAAAACTGGCAAAAATCCAGACGAGGACACGGATAATGAAAATCCAGAAAATCCCCAGATTGAAGAAGGGGGTGCAGTAAGATGATTGAAGATATTTTCCTAATTATTATGTTTGTTGGTCTCTTTGCTGCACTATTGACTGGGCATCCAATGGCGTTTGCTATGGGTGGAATTGCAGTGCTCCTGTCAGTCATCGGATGGGGACCAGAATCTATCTCCATATTTGTAAATATGGTATACACCTCTATGAATAACTACACATTAATTGCCATACCTTTATTTGTTCTCATGGGGAATTTCTTGTCTTACTCAGGAATAGCGAATGGGCTATTTGAATCATTGCGCTTTAGTCTCGGTAGGCTACCAGGTGGACTAGCTATTGCCGTAGTTATCGTTTCAACGATCTTTGCTGCAACAACGGGTGTTGTAGGAGCTTCGGTTGTGACAATTGGGATGCTTTCCATTCCGGTGTTATTGAAATATGGCTATGATCAAAAGTTAACTACTGGGGTTGTTGCAGCAGGTGGTACTCTAGGAATACTGATCCCTCCAAGTATTATGTTGGTTGTGATGGCATCATATGCCCAAGTTTCTGTAGGGGATCTGTTCAAAACAGCCATTGTGCCTGGTCTTTTATTATCACTCTGTTATGCAATATATGTCTTATTTATTTGTTGGAAAAATCCTAGTTTAGGACCTGCCATTAGTAAAGAAGAACTTGCAACAGTTTCAACATCGGAAATGATTAAAAACTTTATTGTGAGTTCCGTTCCGATGACGTTGTTAATCGTTGCTGTATTAGTGACTATTTACACAGGGGTTGCGACACCTACTGAAGCTTCTGGAGTTGGAGCGGCGGTTGCCTTATTGTTAACGATTTTCTATAAACAGTTTAATATGAAAATGTTAAAAGAGGCAGTTTATGACACGGCCAAAACAACAGCGATGGTTCTATTTATTATTATTGGTGCAGATGCCTTTACTTCGATGTTCTTAGGACTAAATGGTGATCAAACGATCCATCATATCATCGAATCTTTAGGATTGTCTGGGACGGCTATCTTTGTTGCGTTAATTGCTGCTGCGTTCATTCTTGGAATATTTATGGAATGGCCAGGAATTGTATCTATTTTATTCCCAATCTTTATTCCGTTATTAAAGTTATATGACTTTAATTTGGTTTGGGTTATTACATGTGTTGCCGTTGCTCTACAAACTTCATTCTTAACGCCGCCTGTTGGAGGAAGTTTGTTCTACTTGAAAGGTATCGTGCCGAAGGAAATTAAAATGGGAACGATTTATAGGGGAGTAACACCATTTGTCTTTATTATGTTGTTTGTGCTAGTTTTGATCATGGTCTTCCCAGAATTAATTATGTGGATGATTGATGACCAATAATTATATACCATAAAGTTTATTCTTTTTTAAGACATAAAAAATTAAAGAAATAGGTGGATTGAAGAGGTCTCTTGTCCATAAATTAGTTCCTTTAAGATGGATTTGAACGGGTGTAAACCTGACTTTTACCATAATAAAGGAATCTTTTTATGTTTAGAACAGGGTAGCATATACGGAGATATTTTTTAGATTCTTTCTTCGTAATAATTAAGTTAGGGGATGAAAAAATTGAAGGCTCTTGTACATGCAGGGAAGTCCGGTTTAGCCGGATTATCGTATACTACCTTCCAAGAGGTAGAACCTAAATCACATGAAGTACGAGTGAAGATAAAAACAGCAGGATTAAATCATCGCGATTTATTTGTTATTGGTCGACGAAATGAACAAGATTCTCCTTTAATTATTGGTTCTGATGGAGCTGGTATTATTGATGCTGTAGGAGAGCGAGTGGAGAATTTTAAAATTGGTGATGAGGTCGTTATAAACCCTGGTCTTAGATGGATTGAGAAAACGGAAGCACCCCCGAAAGAGTTTGAAATACTAGGAAATCCTGACCATGGAACTTTTGCAGAAAAAATTGTGATCTCATCTGATAATGTGGAATTGAAACCAACGTACCTATCTTGGGAAGAAGCAGGGGTATTTTCCCTTGCAGCCTTAACTGCTTATCGAGCAATCTTTACAAGAGCAGGTGTAAAAGAGGGGGATACGGTATTTATTCCTGGAATTGGTAGTGGAGTAGCTCTCTTTTTATTACAATTTGCAAAAGCAGTGAATGCAAAAGTTTATGTGTCCTCCCGTTCCGAAATTAAATGCCAAAAAGCACTTGAACTTGGAGCCGATTGCGCCATTAATAGTAATAGTGATTGGTCTGAGGCACTAGGCGGAGAAAAAGTGGATGTTGTCTTTGAAAGTATTGGCGAAGCCACTTTTAATCGTTCACTAGAACAATTACGTAAGGGCGGTACGATGGTCACGTTCGGTGCTACAACGGGTGATCAAATAGAAATAAATCTACGTAATTTCTTCTATGGTCAATTTAATCTATTAGGTACAACGATGGGAAGTGCGACAGAATATCGTGAAATGTTAAAGTTTATGGAAACTCATCAAATAAAACCTGTTATCGATGAAATCTTTTCAATAAAAGAATTCGAAGAGGCATTTACTAAAATGGATGAAGGAAAACAGCTCGGTAAAATTGGGTTTTGTATTTAAATAATCATTAGAAAAGCTGGCCAATAACTTGTGCCAGCTTTCTACATTTTTATATTTTATGTCTTGTAAATATTTCCACTATGAAAATATTACTTTTAGGAAAAACAAGCTTCAAAAGTCACTTAGTCCCACTCAATTTCCCCTAAAGTAATTAAGGATTCAATTAACAACAATAAATATGAAGCGGTATAAAAGTCTTTTAAGTTTTTGTTGGTAATTTCTTCGATTTTACGGATTCGATATTGGATGCCGCCCATGGAAAGGGCTAAGTCTTGCATCGTCTTTTCTAAGCGTTTTCCGTTTATTAAGAAGGTATAGAGAGTATAGAGTAGTTCTTTACTTTTCGGATCTTTCTTGAGTAAGTCCCCAAGTTCGTTAATAGCAGTTCGTTTAATATTGTCAATGTTTGTATGGCTTAAAAAATGTCCTAATATACCGAGTTCTTCATATTGAATAATGAGTTGGTCGCGAGGTAATCGAGCTGCGTGTTTTGCTTGTTGTAGATGTTTTGATATTTCCGTTAAAGAAGAAAACTCTGTACTGACACCAATTTTATATTGAATCGTCGGATTATTTTTTTTGATATAGACCAATGCCTTATCGATATCTTCCACTAATTGACTTTTGGATTTTCCATTATAAATGAGGACAACAATCTCATTCTGTAAAATGCTTAATAAACTATCAATCGAAAATAATTTGAAAGTTTGCGAGATTTGGAGTAATTGATCGTAAATGTCAATTGGTAACTCCTTGTTTTTAGTTGCTGAACAATTGATGGAAAGTGCATAATACGGGTTTTCAAAATTGCTTGATAACAGTTTGAGTTGTGATGTGATTTCTTGAATGGAAGAATATTGTTCATTAATTAGGCGATCTAAGATGGAAAGTTTTAAGCGCTCCGTCGTCTCGATACTAATTTTTTCTTTCAAAAAACAAAGAGCTGCAACAGAAGCGAGTCGTTCTAAAAATAGATAATCATGATCATCTAGCTGGTCTTGTTGTAAATAGATGAAAGAGCAAGTGGCAAATAATTTATGATCTAAATAGATAGGGGTACTTAATTCATGTATGTCACCGATTTTTTGATAAATTGTCTCATTTTGTTGCCATACAATACTTTTTTTATTTGATGAATTCGTCAACTCCAAATATTCAGTTTCAGTGATTCCTGTTGTGGCGATGAGCTTATTATTAGAATTATTGATCACGATGGGGATTTCTAAGGCGTTAAAGGCAGTTGTTAACACGTGGTGAAAACTGTTTTCACGTGCAATACATTGTGTTAAATCACTATGATAATTTGCAATCTTATCTAACATACTTTTTTGAGCAAGTAATGTATCGTAAGTAAGTTCTAGTTCTTCATAGATGGTTTGATTTTGTAGGTAATTTACTATTTGTGGATCTTCATTAAGCCAATCTTGCAACTCTTTAATTTCGAAGGTACATTCTGCATAGCCCATTGATTGACAATAAGTTTCTTTTACATAAATTTCTTTATTAAAAATGGTAGATAAATAGCCACTTGCAAACCCTGCAAGTGTATAGCATGAACATTCCGATGACTTCCCATAATGTTCAACGTGTAGTTTTGCCTCAAATGAATCAAACCACTTTCCGAGGACGTTTTCAAATTTTAATGTACCATCTTCTAACTGAATGATTTCTCCATTAGATTCAATAGACGAAACATGTCCGAGTTTTGTATGTACTTCAGAAGCAAGTCCTACTAAATCCTTTGTTGAAGTATATTGCTTTTTTAATTCTTCTACTTTTGAATTCCCCAAAACTTTACCGAACCGATATAAAAAGACTTTGGCTCTTTCATTCCCCATATTTTCTATTAAAGCTTTTCGAAGAAGTCCAAATCCTTGCGACGTAATGATTAAATCCGAAGAATCAACATTTGAAATTGAGTTGTTCAAATTCAATTTCCTCCTCAAGCAAGATATATCCTTTATTTTACTTAGTTTTGTAAAGAAAACAAGTAAAATTATCGAAATATTCTAAATAAACAATGAAAAGAAGTATTAAAAACTAGTTTTTAACCAAGTAAGATTAATAGTAATAACGGACATACGTTAACTAATTTAAGGGGGTTTTATTACATGGGAAGTTATGTAACGAAAAAAGTGAATACTGGTAGTTTTAATAGTTTTTATTGTGAGGGCGGGGTTGGTAATGACCAAACGATTATCTTTTTACATGGTTCAGGCCCAGGAGCTAATTCAGAGTCAAACTGGAGCCGCGTACTAGATCAATTAAGTGAGAAATACCACGTCATTGCACCGGACATGGTTGGGTTCGGAAATACAGATCTACCGGATGATACAAACCTGACTTTCTGGCAGTGGACAACGGCTCGCGTTCAACAAATTCTTGAAATTATGGACTATAACAATATTAAAACGGCCAATTTAGTAGGAAATTCTATGGGTGGGGTTGTTACATTAAATGCCCTTTTATATGATTCGGGTCGATTTGATAAAGTCGTGTTAATGGGAAGTGGTGGAGGAGCAAGAAACAACGCTGGCCCGACACCTGAAATTGTTCGTATGTCGAACTTCTTTAAAGATCCAACAATTCAAGCTTTCCGTAATTTAATTAGTTGGTTTATGTACGACGAGTCGGTTGTGGAAGAACAGTTTGAGAATATTGTGAAAACACGCTATGAAATCATTATGAAACCAGAAGTTCGTGAGTTATATCCAAAATTATTCCCGACAATGCCACATGAGTTAACAATTCCACCAAGTGCATTACGTCGCATTAAACAACCTACATTATTAATTCACGGGTATGAAGATCAATTTGTGCCTCACGAGTCAAGTTTAGCGGTTTTAGAACATATTCCAAATGCGGAATTGGTGTTGTTAAAGCAGTGTGGACATTGGGTACAAATTGAGAAATTTGACCGTTTCATTCAGTTAGTCGACCAATTTATCGGTCAAACAGAAGCAGTACAACTAACTAAATAAGAGGTGAAATATGAGAAGAAATCCATGGTTTATACTTTCAATCTTGTTGCTAGGGATCTTCGTTGCACTTGAGGCAAATGCATTCACCACTCCAGCTACACCTTATATCAGTGCTGATTTTGGAATCAGCATTGCAAATAGCGGAGTTTTAACGCTTTTAGCAAGCGCAGCTGCGATTGCGTTGTCTCCATTATTTGGTCGTTTAGGCGATCAAATAGGGAGAAAACAGGTAATCGTGGCTGGTCTAATCATTTTTGTTGCTGCACAATCATTAAAAGTGTTCACACCGCATGTATCACTTTATTTAGTTGGAGCATTATTCCAAGGCGTTGGATATGCATTGATTTTCCCGAATATTTTTGCCTATATTCCTGAGTTATTCCCAGAAGAAAAACGAGGAAAAGCTATTGGTTTATTTATGTTATTTTGTTATATCGCAACAGGAACAGGTGGCGCCATTTCAGGTGCACTTATTGAAACGTGGGGCTGGCGTTCAGTCTATGCTGTGAGTGCTTCATTTTCAGCTATTGGATTAATTCTCATAAGTCTTATCGTACCAAAAAGTGAAAAAGGTAGAAAATCAGAACTGGATTATAAAGGTAGCACGATTTTCCTGCTTACGATTTCGATCCTTGTAGGATTACCACTCATATTTAGTAATTTTGGAGTGGGCTGGTTATTAGGAGGGGCTGCGGTCGTTATTGTATTACTGACGTTCTTCTTACAACTACAGAAAAAAGAGAAGTATCCTACGATTGATTTAAAGTTATTAAAACTTAAAGGTGTTTATATTCCTTCTATATTAATCGCAGTTCAAAACTTTATGATGTTAAGTATTTTAATGTCCTTAACGTTTTTAGCATCTGGTAATCCGAACTTGAATGCTCTTCAAGTGGGAATGATTACAACCGTTTTATTCACGACTGCCATGGTCGTTTCACCATTGATTGGGTTCTTATTAGATCGATACAATCCTATTTACCTAGTTTATCTATCTCTAATATCCGGTATAGTAGGCATCATTTTATACCTTCGAGTGGATATGAGCTCCACGATGTTATCGATTCTGATTGTGATGGGCTTTGTTGGGCTTTGTTCGAGTCTATTAAATGCTTCCCTAATGAAAATTGTCATTAACTATACACCTGAAGATAAGAAAGGTGTAAGTACTGGGACATTTACATTATTTAAAGATTTGGGCTTACCAATTGGCTCGACGCTTGGTCTAACAATTTATGGGCTATCAACTTCTCGTGGATTTGATAGTGCAATATCAGAAAGAGCAAGCAATTTAGGTTTAAATGCCGATCAAACATCGATGTTAATACAAGCGAAAAATTCAGGAGAAGTCCCAACAGAATTAGAGGGTATTTTATCGCAGGTGAATGTCCAAATTACGGATTTATTAACTTCTGCACAAGCGGAGAGTGTGGCAGCGGGGATTAATACGCTTGGGATTATTAATCTAGTAGTCTTTATTGGAATTACAGTCTTAAGTTTAGGATTGATGAAAATGAAACCGCTATCAGAAGAGATTCCGGATGTAACGGTAGAGGCGGAACCAGCTTTAGATAAGGCATAATGATGGATTTTTTCTAAACAATAATTTGTAAGCGTTGTCAAATAAGAACTTTACATGACAGGGGGTTCACACATTAATCGTACTGCGACTGTAAAGCTGCTTCATCAAAGTTGGAACTCTAATGAAACCGTGTAAATGGTAGAAAAGAATAATAGACAATTAGTTGGAGGGATTATATGACAAAGTTTAATTATCCACCAGAAATCGCGAAGTTAGGACATGTGGCATTAGTGTCCGCAGATTTAGAAAAATCATTATGGTTCTTTAGAGATGTGATCGGGCTAGAGGAAACGAGAGAAGTAGATGGCGTTCATTACTTAAGAGCTTGGGGGGACTTCGAGCACCATACGTTATCCATTACAGCTGGACCAGAATCTCGTATTGACCATATCGGTTGGAAAGCAAAGCGTAGTGAAGATGTAGAAAATTTTGCGACGCTACTTCAAGATGCAGGCGTAGAAGTAGACAAAATTGTTGCGGGTGAGGAAGCCGGTCAAGGGGATGCCATTCGTTTCGAGTTGCCAAGTGGCCATCGTTTTGAAATTTACTTTGAGATGGAAAAACCAGAGCCGGAGCTTCATCGCAAGGCCGTCTTAAAAAATCAAACGTATAAAGCGTGGGCAAAAGGGATTTCACCACGAAGAATTGACCATGTGAATCTAGCAACAAGTATGGATTCTAAAATTATTACAGACTTCTTAGCTGAAAAACTAGGATTTAAAATGCGCGAATATTTAGTAGCACCAGATGATAGCCAAATTTCTGGTTGGATGAGTGTTACACCATTAGTGCATGATGTAGCCATTATGAAAACGCAAACGGCAAAAACACCACATGAATTGCACCACTTATCGTATTGGCTAGATAATGCGCAAGATGTATTACGTGCTGCAGATATTTTATGCGAACATGAAATTGTCTTTGTTGGCCCAGGAAAGCATGGAATCTCTCAAGCGATGTACATTTATGTAAAAGACCCAGGCAGTGGCGTACGTTTAGAGATTTTCTCAAATGGTTACTTAATTTTCGAACCAGATTGGAAGCCAATTAAATGGACATTCGATGAAATGTCAACGGGCTTCACTTATTGGGGAGAGCAATCAGGCTTAAACAACCCGAAAGATGACGAAACAACTTTAACTGCTGGCTTTATTAGATCGAGTGTGAAATAAGTTCAGAGACTTTAAGCATAGGAACGAATAAGGACAAAACGCAATTCAGTCGCATGAAGGAATTGCGTTTTTCTTACAAATACAATCGATTTATGAATAAATACAAAGGTGAAAGGGGTTATGAGAATGGTTCTAGAAGTGAAAAGTGTTGATGTTTATAAAACGTTAATGGAAAGTGCGAAACGAATTGGGCAAGCAGCAGAAGCGGAGTCAGTGCAAGCAGATCTCAATTCAACAATATCTGAAAATATCATCAACTTAATACGTGAAGAGGGGATTAATAAATTAATCTTACCGAAGCGTTTCGGTGGACCACAGATTGATTTCACCACTTTTGCAGATATGGTGAAAGAAGTTGGCTATTATAATTTATCGGCGGCTTGGATCACGTACTTCTTCTCTCTTCATAATGCATGGGTAGCCTATTTACCAGAGCATCGTCAAAAAGAAATTGTTCAGTCGGGAGGCTTACTGGCAGATATCTTTGCTCCTATTGGAAAACTTGAAAAGGTTGATGGCGGATTTATCATTAGTGCTAGATACAATTTTGTGAGCGGTATTAAATATGCAGGTTGGGTTGGTGTGGGTGCCTTACATCAAAGCGAGGGTTCAGATAAAAAGACGATGCACGGGTTTGTTATTAATACGAAGGAACTTGAAATAATCGAAAATTGGAATTCTTTGGGATTAAGAGGATCTGGAAGTCATACAATTATTGTAGACAATGTTTTTGTTCCAGATGATATGGTTATTGATTTAGGGGCAATGGCGGCAAATCGTAAACCAGACCTTAAGGATTATGATGAAGATTATTTATACTATAATGCTCCATTTCATCCTGCTTTCTTTGTTGGGTTCCCTGCAATGGCAATTGGTGCTGCAGAACGAGTACTCGACGAATTTAAAAAGTCAACAAAAGGGCGCGTACGTATGAATGGGGAACAAGAAGTGGCAAGTCCACGAAGTCAACGGGTTTTAGCAACTTTAACACTAAAATTGCAATCAGCGAAAAGCTTAATGAAAACATATATTGAAATGCTTGAGAATGACGAAGGAGTTCATCCGAGTGAATTTAAAGCGATTCGCGCGGAAATTATTCAAAACTGTGTAGATATTAGTGTAAAAACGATCCTAACACTAGGAGCCTTTGCTTTAGTCAAAGGGAATCCAGTTGAAATGATTACACGTGATTTAATTGCCATTGGAACACATGTAACTTCATTATATGAAGATGCTGTAGAAGCTTATGGTAAACATTTATTCGATTACCCATCACCAGTATTGGGGTAATAATTTTAGGTAATTTTGAGATTAAGTTGTAGACAGACTCGGGCATTTCGGGGGTGTTTACAACTTCTTCTTATTTTAAAAAGATAAGGGTGAGGGGAATGTCACGCAATACGAAAATAATTCTTTATTTATTAATGTTTAATGCGTTTATCACCATGGGAGGGTTAGGAATCATTATCCCTGTCATGCCATCCTATTTGCATATTTTCAACGCGGGTGGTCAGGTTTATGGTTTGTTAATTGCGACCTTTTCCTTTGCCCAATTAATTATGTCTCCAGTCGTAGGTGATTTGTCTGATCGTTTTGGCCGAAAGAATTTTATTGTTATGGGTCTAGTCATCTATGGGATATCACTGATCCTGTTCGGTGTTGCAAATGCGCTTTGGTTATTATTTGTTTCTCGTTTACTTAGTGGGGTAGGAGCAGCATTTGTCATGCCAACGATTTTAGCATATGTTGCTGATATTACAACGGTGGAAGAACGTGGGAAGGGCATGAGTTTAGTTGGTGCGGCCATCAGTTTTGGTTTTACAGTTGGTCCAGGAATTGGTGGAGGCTTATCGGGAATTAATTTAGAATTTCCTTTCTATTTTGCAGGTGCGATGGCCATAGCGGCAGCAATTTTTTCATGGATTTACATACCAAATGTTGAGCGCAATACAAACATCCAAGTGATACGACCGCGCGAAAATTTAGTGAAACAATTAATCACTTCCGTCAAAGTACCCTATTTTGTCTTTTTAATCGTAGTTTTCACCTTTAGTTTCGGGATTGCAAATTATCAAGCAACGATGTCGTTATATTTAAATGATAAATTCCAATATACACCGTTTTTAATTTCAATTATTTTTACTGTCGGTGGATTTGCAGGGGTCATTCTCCAATTATTCATAATGAATAGATTATTTAACCGATTTGGTGAAGTGAAGATTATTCTATTTAATTTAGTCATGGCTGCCGTTACATTATTCTTACTCATCTATGTGAATCACTTTTTCATCATTTTATTGGTAGCTAGCTTAAACACAGTTGCAGCAACGTTTATTCGACCTGCAGTAAATACGGTCATAAGTAAAAGTGCTGGGGCCGAGCAAGGGTTTGCAGCGGGTATGAATAATGCGTATATGAGTCTTGGAAACATGGTTGGACCAATTTGTGCAGGGTTCTTGTACGATTGGAAGATGGAGTCACCTTATATATTTGGCGCATTAATTCTATTAAGCTGTTTTGTACTAACATATTTTTGGAGCATGAAGAAAACCATTCATCCTGTGTTAGAGACGAAGGGGGTTCATGAGTAAGCTATCAATTTTTCTGACAAAAGCTATCTCTTTAAAAGAGATGGCTTTATTTTTTTGTAATGCAAATCTTCGCAGATTAGTGATCATCATCCCAACCAAATATACAAGATAACATAAAGTGAAAAAAAGAGAGATTTTTATTTAATTAACGATAGGTCCTAGGATTTCTAGATTTAAACTTCTTCGATGAAATTATTTCAAAGTTCATTCATAATTCTGTAATTTCTGAAAATATTAATTGTATAATATAAAGGACACGATCAAACATAAAGTGTTAATAGTTAACTCCCAAATCTAATAGAAGAAAAGGAGAATAATAAATGAATAAACAAGTAGCCATTGTAACTGGAGCAGGAAGAGGAATTGGTAAAGGGATAGCCGAAAATCTAATTAAAAAAGGGTATAAGGTTGCACTAGCTGATATTTTAGAAGATGTGCTTACTGTGGGAGAGTCATTTGGTGATGAACTAACTGCCAAAGGCTATCAACTAGATATCCGTAACAAAGATCAAGTGAAAAGTTTTATGGAAGAGGTTAACTCACATTTCGGAAGCGTAAATATTTTAGTAAATGTTGCAGGGACATGTAATAGAAAAGCCTTTTCTGAGATGACATTAGAAGATTGGGACTTGGATGTTGCAACAAACATGACCGGGACATTTCTGATGTGTCAATCCGCAATCTATCCCTATATGAAAGAGGCTGGATTCGGACGGATTGTTAACATTGCTTCTGTTTCAGGCCTGACAGGTGGTGTAGGACCGGTATATGAAGATGGATCAGGTGGGAGATCTGGCATCGCATACGCAGCTTCAAAAGCAGGTGTGATTAATATGACAAAATGGATAGCTAGAGAAGTGGGGAAATATGGTATCACATGTAATGCGATAGCACCTGGTGTAATTCGAACAGAGATGACGAAAGATGCGTATTATGATTTTTCAAATCAACCTATTCAAAAATGGGGAGAGCCTCAAGATATTGCTACAGCAGTGAATTTTTTAGTCAGCAAAGAAAGTTCATTTATAACAGGCGTATGTTTAAATGTTGATGGTGGTTCCACAATGGTTTAGACCAAATTTTATATAAAGTGCCATCGTTTAAGATTTTTTAAGCACATCCCTTTTCCGATTTTTCGACCTATCTATGAAACAGAAAATAACAATGCCATTTTAAACCTACAAGTGCATTTTCGTGCTTCATTGGCAGCGGTTAATGCACTTGTTTTTGTACGTATTGGATTATACATAAATAAATTAATACATTCGAAATCTAAATCATCATCTGAAAATGTAAAAGCTAAAGCAAGCTATTGATTAACCCGACCACTAAATCTTGTAACATCCAAATAATTAATAGAATACATCCAGAATTGGTAATCGTATCACCAATTCCACCAGTTTTAAATGTTGCGATATGAAAGGTTTTCGAGGTAAAAGGATAGAAAAACGGAATACCTCTTTTATTCATCATGTCTAACAACAAATGGCTGAGCATTCCAACACCTAAACCTATGACAAAGGAAAGTGAAACGTCTTGCATGATGCCGCTTAATTGCAACGTTAGGAAATACAGGAATGCTGTAAATGCTATGACAACGATCGGAGTATGTACAATTCCACGATGCCCAAAAGTTTTACTAATCATGAAAGAAGTCATTCTAAGTCTTCTACCAATATAGCTTTTTGGATGGTCAATATCTGGGAGAAGTGAGCCAAAAAGTGCCCCACAAATGACAGCGGTAACGCCAACAATCTCTTCCACTATTCCACTATACTGAATTGTTTCCATTAAATATTTAGCGGTAGCAATTCCTACTGTCAAGCCCACTGATAAATGCGCGGGTTTATTCATTCATTATATTCTCCTTCAATTAATAATTTGCTGTGAATCTACTAGGTGAAAAAGAGGAGTGAGATTCAAGTTTATTTTCTTAGGATGAATCGGCCTCGGGTATTCATTATATTAGAAAACTTGTTAATTGAATACTATTTGTGAGAATTAAGGGGAAAGTGGCATGAACGTTGTATCAGGATTTTGAAAAAATAAGAATAAATTTTTTGTAAAAACAAAGTAAATATAGGTATATTCGTACAACTAAAGTTATACATTTAATCATCACTAGTGAAAAAGGAGGATGGGGAATGGGAGTTCGATTCATTAAAATAGCAAGTGTTTATTTTGCTATTGCGGTGATATTAGGACTTGTAATGGGAATAATTCATAATTTTGCATTTTCCTCTGTTCATGCCCACATAAATCTCTTAGGATGGGTTTCTATGGCTCTTTTCGGAATTATTTATTGTCTTTTCCCAAACGCAGGAAAAACAAAATTGGCAAACACGCACTTCTGGCTTCATAATATCGGCTTACCTATTATGCAAGGGTCTCTATTTTTACAAATACTCACAGGTAATGGTGGATTAACTATTGGAATTATCATCGGTTCTCTGATTGTAGTATTAGGTGTATTGTTATTTGTCTTTAATCTATTAAATAATGTACGTTCAAGTTAGAGTAATAGAAGAGGTGCTTCCTGTTCATAATGGACAGAAAGTGCCTTTTTGTTTGAAATATGTTTTATTAGGTAGAAAAAGCGATGTACGATAGAATATAAAATAAAGGCACGCTAAGAATGTAAAATGCAATTCTCAAAGTATAGTTGAATTGTTATACTATTGATATTGGGCTTCCAAATTAACCCATATAAGACGTGTCTTTGTAAAGTAAATCTAAACAGTTAGTTCGTCAACATAAACTAAAGAGGTGTTTAATATGAACCATTGGCAAATGATCATTAATGGTAAAGAAGTAGATACAAAAGAAAAAATTGAAGTATCCAATCCTGCTACTTTAGAAGTAATAGCTACAATACCTAATGGCGGAAAAGCTGAAGCAGTGCAAGCAGTAAACGCTGCAGCAAACGCATTGAAAGCATGGTCACAAAAGACTGCCAATGAGCGTGGTCAGTTATTAATGAATTGGTTTCATTTAGTTGAGCAAGAGAAGGAAGAAATCGGTAAACTTATGACAACAGAACAAGGCAAGCCTTTAGCTGAGGCAATTGGCGAAGTGAATTACGCAAATAGTTTCATTTCCTGGTATGCAGAGGAAGGGAAGCGTGTTTACGGAGAAACAGTGCCAGCTTCTGCCTTAAATAAAAGATTGCTTGTTCAAAAGCAACCTGTTGGAGTTATTGCGGCGATTACACCTTGGAATTTCCCAGCTGCCATGATTACGCGTAAAGTAGCCCCTGCCTTAGCTGCTGGATGTACAGCTGTTATCAAACCTTCAGAATATACGCCATTAACAGCCATTCGATTAATTCAACTTGCAAAAGAAGCAGGTATTCCGGATGGTGTGTTAAATGTAGTGACAGGTGATGCGCAGGAAATTGGTTCAGCATGGATGGAAGATTCACGAGTCCGCAAAGTTTCATTTACAGGGTCGACAAAAGTCGGGAAGTTATTAATGCGACAAGCGGCTGATACAGTAAAGAAAGTATCATTAGAGCTTGGAGGTCACGCTCCATTTATTGTTACGGCAAATGCGGACCTTGAAAAAGCGGCGAAAGGCTTAATTGCTTCTAAATATCGAAATGCGGGTCAAACTTGTGTTTGCGCAAATCGTGTGTATGTTCATGAATCGGTTGAAAGAGAATTTATCGAATTCTTTAAAGCTGAAGTAGGGAAATTAAAAGTAGGGAATGGCCTAACAGAGCAAGTAGATATTGGACCTCTTATTAATGAATCTGCAGTCAAAAAGGTAAAAGACCATCTTGAGGATGCAGTTAACAAGGGAGCGTCATTAGAAATAGGTGGAGAAAGTGTCCCTTCAGAGAAAGGATATTTTGTTACTCCAGCTGTTCTTACAAATGTTTCGGATGATATGAAATGTATGACGGAAGAAACATTCGGACCAATTGCACCAATCACAACATATAAAACGAATCAAGAAGTAATTGAAAGAGCGAATAACTCTCCATATGGCTTAGCTGCTTATATTTTTACACAAGATTTAGCAGAAGCGATTGAAATTTCTGAAGGTGTTGAATATGGAATTGTAGGCTTAAATGACGGAGTTCCTTCAACAGCTCAAGCACCATTTGGCGGCTTTAAAGAAAGTGGATTAGGTCGTGAAGGTGGCCATTGGGGAATAGAAGAATACTTAGAAACAAAATATATCTCCATTGCGTTTTAATTTTCCGGTTGTGTATTTTAAATAACTAAAGAGGATGGAACATTGGCCTTACTTTATTTTATAGAATTTTAAGTTGAATGAAATGGAGGGACCGCGACTCCACCGGGAACAGCACGAGCAGAAGATCCACTAAATGGTGCCTTTCGTCATAGGCGCCATTTAGTTAGCTGAAGCCGTGCCCGGGGAAAGCGTCGGTCCCGGAATAGAAATCAACGTTTCCAAGGATTACACTCAATTGTAAAATAAAAAAACTATAGACAAACTCTATTTTTAAGGGTTTGTCTATAGTCTGAAAACATTTTTCTCGATAAGAAAAATGTTTTTTTAGTTTTGTCCCCAGGCTTTCTACTTTGTTAATTCCACTTAAAAAAGCAAGATTATTGATTTAAAATGCTGTCCTCTAAAACCTCTGATTTATCACCATAAACTTTCATGATATGATTTTCTCCCCAATTACATAAAGAATTTAAAATTCCTTCTAAACTCTTTCCATATTCACTTAGTTCGTATTCAACTTTTGGTGGAACTTGATTATACACAATGCGATTAATGACGCCATCGTCTTCAAGTTCTCGCAGTTGTTGTGTGAGCATTTTTTGCGTGATATTTGGCATAAGGCGTTTTAGTTCACTTGTTCGTTTCTTACCATGTGTAAGATGACAAAGAATGACGCATTTCCATTTACCACCAATCACTTCTAATGTAGCTTCTACCGATATGTTATATTTCTTTTTTTGCAAATTTGACTCCTCCTGTATAGGCACTAAAAAGTACCTATATTACTTTTAAGTGTCTATATCACTTTAAAGTGCGTACTTTTATTTGTAGTTTGTATAATCCATAATAACATTTGCCGGCTGATTCTTACTAGACTTCATTTTAAAAAGTTTAGGATGAATCATTTACAAAAGGAGGTAACATGATGGCTTTAGGTAAAAAACAGAGTACCTTGGCATTACTCGCGTTAGCAGTTAGTGCATTTGCAATAGGTACGACCGAATTTATCAGTGTGGGATTACTACCACTGATTGCTGAAGATTTAACAATACCGGTAACAACTGCAGGGTTAACGGTTTCTTTATATGCTCTAGGAATTACTTTTGGAGCACCTATTTTAACATCTTTAACATCGAAAATACCACGGAAGACGTTACTACTTGGAATTATGATTGTATTTATTATCGGAAATAGTCTTGCTGCTATTTCTACTTCAATTGGTATGTTACTAGTTGCGCGTGTCATCTCATCATTTTCACATGGTATTTTTATGTCAATTGGTTCAACGATTGCTGCGGATTTAGTTCCTGAAGATCGTAGAGCAAGTGCAATTTCTATTATGTTTACAGGTCTTACCGTAGCAACCGTTACAGGTGTACCATTTGGAACGTATATAGGGCAACAAATGGGGTGGAGAGCTGCGTTTATTGTCATTATTATCATTGGCGTCATTGCTTTGTTGGCAAACGGCATTCTGATTCCATCGACTTTACGAAAAGGAACAAAAACATCCTTCCGCGATCAAGTTAAGCTTGTGACAAATGGTCGCTTATTACTAGTGTTCATCATTACAGCATTAGGTTATGGTGGAACATTTGTTGTATTTACTTATCTTTCACCCTTACTTCAAGAAATTACAGGTTTTAAAGAACAAAGTGTGGCAGTCATTTTATTAGTTTACGGAATCGCTATTGCATTAGGCAATATGATTGGAGGGAAATTATCCAACAAAAATCCAATTAACGCCTTGTTTTATATGTTTATTGTACAAGCAGTTGTCTTATTTATTTTGATGTTTACTGCACCGTTTAAAATTGTTGGTTTAGCTACAATACTTCTCATGGGTCTGTTTGCATTTATGAATGTGCCAGGACTTCAAGTATATGTGGTGATGCTAGCAGAACGCTTTGTTCCAAGTGCTGTTGATGTAGCGTCAGCAATCAATATTGCAGCATTTAATGCAGGGATTGCGATGGGCTCTTATTTTGGTGGGCTTATTACAGATTCTATTGGTCTTATCCATACTTCTTGGATCGGGGCACTCATGGTTTTAGTGGCAGCTATTCTAACTTGGGTAAGTAGAAATTTTGAAAAAAAGGATCAACAAGCAACATCTTAAGTTGAAATCGAGAGTTGCATCTAATGATGGTGGGACTTTTAAAATATAAACAAAAAACTTGGAGGAATAAAACATGATGAAAAATTTACAAGATACAACAACTTTGCATAATGGGGTAAAAATGCCTTGGTTTGGACTTGGTGTTTTTAAAGTAGAAGAAGGTCCGGAATTGGAAAATGCTGTGAAGTCAGCGATCAAAAATGGATATCGAAGTGTGGATACAGCAGCGATTTATGGAAATGAAGTAGGAGTCGGCAAAGGGATTCAAGCAGGCTTAAAAGAAGTAGGGATCGCTAGAGAAGACTTATTTGTCACTTCAAAGGTTTGGAATTCAGATTTAGGATACGATGCAACAATTGCAGCATATGAACAAAGTTTAGAGAAACTGGGCTTAGAGTATTTAGATCTATATCTGATTCATTGGCCAGTTGAAGGAAAATACAAAGATGCATGGAGAGCACTTGAAACGCTTTATAAAGAAGGACGAGTGAAAGCAATCGGTGTAAGTAATTTTCATATTCATCACTTAGAAGAATTAATGAAAGATGCTGAAATCAAACCAATGATCGATCAAGTGGAATACCATCCAAGATTATCTCAAAAAGAGCTACAAGCATTTTGTCAGGAACATGGAATCCAACTTGAAGCATGGTCGCCATTAATGCAAGGTCAACTGCTGGATAACGAAGTTTTACAAGACATTGCATCTAAACACAATAAATCAGTAGCACAAATTATCTTGCGTTGGGACTTACAAAATGGCGTTGTAACGATTCCTAAGTCAACAAAAGAACATCGAATTATTGAAAATGCCAATATATTTGATTTTGAATTAACAAATGAGGAAATGGAAGTTATTCATGGGTTAAATCAAAACCTTCGTGTAGGTCCAGACCCGGACAATTTTGATTTTTAATATTGAATAGTTAGGTTTGAATTGAGCATTGGACAACACCATTTACTATAGAAAAAATGGTGACAAACTGTAAATAAACTCTTAAAAAGTAGAGTTTGTTTACAGTTTTTTTAAATTGTTGATTTCCATTCCGGTACCGACGCTTTCCCCGGGCACGGCTTCAGCTAGCTAAATGGCGATTCATCGGGAGGCGCCATTTAGTGGATCTCCCGCCCGTGCTGTTCCCGGGGGAGTCGCGGTCCCTCCATTCCAATCAACTTATCATTACATGAAATAAAGTGGGGCAAAAAATATGATGAGCAATAGTTACATTCCCCGAAATTTTCCACTTATTTTATCTTTTATATGTCATACATATCTCTTAAATAAGTTAACATACCCATTAATTCTCGAAATCATATCTAATCCAGATGGGGGAGTGGTTGGTTCCCCAATAGGAAATTCAAAACCAACTGGGACGTCACTTCGAAAATGTTTTAGAATTCTTTTAAGATCAAGTTCATTTTCGCCAGGTGGACGCAGAGGTTGAACAGTTGGCGGGTTTGTTGTACAGTCGACATCTTTAATATGAACATATTCTACATAGTCTTTTAATTTTGAAGTTGCTTCATCTGGGTCAATATGATTCCAAACCCAATTGCCAATATCAAATGTGAATTTAATTGGAATGCTTGATTCATCACATTTTACTAAAAACGCATGAATCTTTTCTAGATCACCAGCTGGCTGTTTTTGTGTATTTTCTATTGTAATTTTCAACTGAGTAGGGAACTGTTCATCTTCAAATGCAAGTTTAATAGATTCCAAGTCACATTGGTTCTCATCGTAATGACCAAGAGAAAACTTCACAAGTTGTGCCCCTAATAGTTTTGCTTCCATCAGCGCTGTAAAAAACTCAAATTCATTAAATTCAAACTGCTCATTCCACAACTCAATCGGTGTAGAATAAATACATGCTAAACTATGAGATTTCAAGGCCTCTCGTAAATTGCTTAATTCAGCCTGTTCAAACTTAAGTAACTCTCGTCGAACTTCCAATCCATTCGCTCCACTACTACCAATGGCAGGTAAGTAGGCTTGATGACCATTTTCCTTTACCTGATCTACACCGAATGAATTAGCAACTAGAAAGATAGAATTCATTTACACCTCTCCTTTACCTATGAATAAGATGTGTTTTCCATTTATAAACCATGAAAATAAAATATGATATCAATCTATGTCAAATGACTAGAATTTAGCATTGTATGATAATTCGCTTGATGAAGGGGGGAATGTAATTTCTGTTTATTGATTTTCACTTAATATTATTGTAACTTTAGTCGTAGAATTAGAATTGTTAGAATCTTTAAAATGAAATGTAATATAATAGATTCCCCTGAAGGAGGGTACTCGATGCAGCGATCAAATGATGCAACTACTATTGTAAAAGAAGTGTTTCCAGTAAACTTTAACGATCTACAAGAAGCCGTGGAACAAAAGATTCCAAAACCGAATTATGATTACATAAAAGGTGGAGCCGGTTCAGGTCAAACGATGAGAAATAACCGACAAGCCTTTGAAAGCTATTCATTTATCCCTCAGTTATTGAATGACACATCAGCTGTAAATACAAGCATTACTCTTTTTGGAAAAACTCATCCTACACCTTTTATATTCGCACCTGTCGGCATGAATTTATTAGAACATCCAGATGGTGAGCCGGCTGTAGTGAAGGCGGCAGCGAAATTAAAAATGCCGTATTCACTAAGCACAGTTTCAAGTTATTCACTTGAAGAAGTAGCTAGCGCTGCCCCAGAACATACGAAATTCTTCCAATTATATTGGTCGGAGGAGGATGAATTAGCGTTAAATATGGTTTCCCGTGCTGAAGCAGCAGGGTATGAAGCAATTATTTTAACGATTGATACTACAGTGAGCGGATGGCGTGAAGGGGATCGAAAAAATCAATTCTCTCCAATTTTACATGGTTATGCAAAAGGGAATTACTTACAAGATCCAATCTTCCTAAAGGATTTAGAGAATGGTAAATATAAAGATTTCGTCGATGGGGTTTTACGTAATGTAAATCATCCACATTTAAATTGGTCCCATGTAGAAAAATTAAGAAAACATACGAAACTTCCAATTTTACTAAAAGGTGTATTACATCCAAATGATGCTGTCAAAGCCTTGGAAATTGGAGTGAATGGTCTTATTGTTTCTACTCACGGAGGACGACAATTAGATGGAGTTATTGGTAGTCTAGATGCACTACCGAACATTGTAAAAGTGGTAGGCGGTCAAGTGCCAGTACTCTTTGATAGCGGAATCTATAGTGGGTTAGACGCATTCAAAGCATTAGCTTTAGGCGCGGATGCAGTTTGCGTTGGTAGACCATATGTATATGGACTAGCTTATGCAGGCCAAACGGGAGTCGAGACAGTGATGTCGAACTTTTATGATGAATTAGTTACTACAATGCAATTAGCTGGTGTAAGTTCGATTGAGTCACTACAGAAAATTGAGTTGATTCAACGCGGATAAAAAATTTTCTAATAAAGTCATCACTTGAAAACTTTATGAATATGAATGAGATTAAGCTTACAAATTCAACTCTTGTAGGCTTTTAATTTTTTAATCTACAGAACCTCAATCACAAAATATAGCACACGAAGTATTTTGTTCTGAATTGTCCGATAATAATAACGGCTTTGAAAGCGCTTTTTTATACGCTAAGTTTGGATACAAAATCCACAATCCAGTAAACATAGTGAAGGGGGAGATGAATGTGGAAAAAATAGAAATGCAACCTGTTCGCGAAAAAGTAGTGACCGCATTAAGAAAGGCAATTTTTGAAGGTGAATTAGTCGATGGTCAGGAAATTACGCAAGAAGAAATTGCTAATAAACTAGGGATTTCAAGAATGCCTGTCAGAGAAGCATTCAGAATTCTTGAAACAGATGGATTACTAAAAATCATGACTAGAAAAGCAGTGGTCCTTGCATTCACCGAGGATGATTTCAAGGACAATATGTTCATTCGAAGCGTCATTGAGGGGGAAGCAGCAGCCCGTGCTTGTATTCATCACAGAGATTTTTCTAGATTAGAAGAAATTCAAGAAAAAATGAAGGAAGCAATCAAAAAGCAAGACTTAGAAACCTATGTCCAAGCAAATATAGATTTCCATGGAACCATCTGGGATTATTCCCAGTCGAATCGTTTCAAAGTGCTATTAAATCAAACTTTCAACGGCATTATGTTCGATATCCCACTGCTCGTACCGGGTCATATGGAAAAATCAATTCAAGAGCATGAAAAGATAATCGAAGCATTAAAATCAGGTTCTCCAGAAAGAGCAGCGGAAGCAATGAGATATCACATCAGTCGTGGAGCAGGTAATTTCGTAGACTATCGATCTCAATTTAATTTTAAAGATGAATAGATTCAAATTTAAACGTTTATATCGAGGGAGTGAACCTATGAAAAATATCTCGATTTATATTTCGTTAGTGTTATTAATCTTCTCCGGGGTCATGCTTTTTGACTCATTCAAGCTCGAGTATGGGGGCGATTATGGACCGGGAGCTGGTTTTTTACCTGTGTGGGTAAATGGCATTTTATTTATTCTAACTTTTATTCTCTTCATCATGTCCTTCAAAAAAGATATACGACTTATCAAAGATGTTTTACCACAACACAAAGAGCGTCTTCACTTACTCATTACGATCTTATCTCCTATTTTATTTTTAACCACTTTAAATTTTTTAGGATTTACTTTAAGTTCCATCCTCGTCCTATTTTGTTTATTTGTTTTAAGTTTTAAATGGTATTGGAGCGCAACGTTTGCGTTTATTGTATCTATTGTCATTTTCTTTGTGTTCAAAGAATTATTAAGTGTTCCATTACCTGTTAATCAATTTGGTTGGTAAAAAGTCGACTTTTGAAAACACTCACAAGGGGGTGCTGCGATGGAGAGTTTACAATTATTACTTCAAGGATTTGAAACGGCTTTATCTTGGAATAATTTGTTTTATTGTGCAATTGGTGTTCTCTTTGGAATGCTCGTAGGAGTGCTTCCTGGATTAGGACCAGCTGCAGGAACAGCGATTCTTCTACCCTTAACGTATGGATTAGAACCGATTACTGCCATTATTATGCTTGCTGGAATTTATTATGGTTCCATGTACGGGGGGACAATTACGTCAATCTTAATTAATACACCAGGTGAGGCAGCGTCGGTTATTACTTGTCTAGATGGTTATCCACTTGCACAGCAAGGACGTGCCGGTGCAGCACTAGCAATTGCTGCCATAGGATCTTTTATTGGTGGTACTTTATCGCTTATAGGACTAATTATCTTCGGTCCAATTGTAGCGAACCAAGTGCTAAAATTCGGACCACCAGAATTCTTTGCCTTAGTCGTTTTAGGATTAACTTTACTCGTTGCACTAATGGGGAAATCGTTAATTAAAGGGTTAATTGCGGCACTTTTTGGATTATCTCTTGCCTTTATCGGTCAAGATCCGGGCTCAGGCTATATTCGTTTTAGTTTTGGTGTCACGAACTTAACGAGTGGGATTGAGTTTATAGCCATTGCAATGGGATTGTTCGGATTTTCTGAAATTTTATTTAATATAGAAAAAGGATTAGACAATAAAAATTCTACCCCTGCTAAAATTAAAGGTCTATTACCGAAAAAAGAAGAATGGTACCCCTCATTAAAAGCGATAGGAAGAGGGAGTGGGCTTGGGTTCGTACTAGGTCTAATTCCAGGATTAAATTCCGTTATTCCGACCATGATTAGTTATTCAATGGAAAAAAAGATGTCCAAAACACCTGACAGATTTGGAAAAGGTGCAATTGAAGGTGTTGCAGGACCTGAAACTGCGAACAATGCTTATTCAGGAAGTGCGTTAATTCCGTTATTAACTTTAGGTATTCCTACATCACCTACAATCGCTGTTTTACTAGGTGCGTTTGTAATGCATGGTTTAACACCTGGGCCAACTTTATATCAAACGAACCCGACTGTCATCTGGGGTATTATTGCAAGTATGTTTATTGGAAATCTACTCTTACTCATTATGAACTGGCCTTTAGCAGGTGTGTGGGCGAAAATTACGTTAGTTCCGTTTAAAATCTTGTTACCAATTCTTCTAATGGTGACAATAGTTGGAACGTTTAGTATCCGTAATAATTTATTCGATGTATTGGTGATGTTAATTTTTGGAGTGATCGGGTACTTCTTTAAAAAAATAGATATTCCGCTTGCGCCAGTCATCTTAACATTTGTGCTCGGCAGTGTATTAGAAAAGACATTAGTTCAATCGTTGACGATGTTTGAAGGCAACTTCTTTGAATTCTTTACTCGACCAATTTCCGGAGTGATTCTAGCTATAGCGATCATCTCCTTACTGTGGAGCATTTATGGTGGGATTAGAGGCAAAAAAGTGGGGGTGGATGACGTAGAAATTTAAGGACGTCTTTAATGGAGATTACAATTTAATAAATAACAGGGGGAATATGATGAAGAAAGTTTTGTTTTTATTAATGGGGTTACTCGTTTTTGTGCTAGCTGCATGTTCGGGTGGGGGCACTACAAAGCCAGCTACTGAAAATGAAGACACAAAAGAAGTGACTGCTGAAGGATCGGGAGAAACAGCTTCTGCTGATATTGATTGGCCAAAAGAGACAATTCGCTTCATCGTTCCGTTCAATGCAGGAGGAGGAACAGATTTAGCAGCAAGGGCATTACAACCGTATTTAGAAGATGAACTAGGTGTTTCCGTCGTGGTCGAAAACGTAACAGGCGGCGGTGGTTGGATTGGCTGGGGTGAACTAGCTAATGCAAAACCAGACGGATACACACTTGGATATATGGTATTTCCAAACATCTTTACTGGGTATTTAAATCCAACTGCAGGTCGTACTGAAACATTGGATTCATACGAATTCTTAATCAGTCACCATGAAGATTCCGGGTTAATTGCAGTGCGCGGTGACGATGATCGCTTCAATACAATTGAAGAATTCATTAAGTATGCACAAGAAAATGAATTAGCTTCAAGCTCTGGCGGCGTCGGTTCTTCGCCACATTTTGCTGGAGTACAACTGAATGACCAATTAGACACAAAATTACGTTTTGTTCATGGAAATGGTGGTGCAGAAGCTATTACACAACTCCTTGGTGGTCATATTGATGTTGCAATCATTGATTATCCGGCATCAAAAGAATTAATTAAGAGTGGGGAAATTAAAGTTCTTGCTACATTAGGTAATGATCAAAACCCTAACTTACCAGATGTACCTTCCGTTAACGAAGCAATGGGTTCTAATGTAGCGAAACTATTAAGTCGTGGGATTGCGGGACCGAAAGGCATGGATCCTGCGATTGTAGAAAAATTAACAACGGCAATCGAAAATGCGATGAACAACCCTGAACATAAAGCAAAAATTGAAGAAATGGGTATGAAAATTGACGGAATGAATGGCGAAGAATACTTACAGTCATTACAAGAACAAGAAGCCGCAATGAAAGGAGTAATTGATTTATTCGGTTGGTAATTTGGAGTTTATTAGGTTCAATTTATGATGAAAAGGGGTATGTTCATGTCGAATCTAGGTTTTCGTATTTTTAGCAAGATCAATCGTCCTTCTGCCGAACTAGTGAAGAAGTTTGAAAACGTACCAGTTGCCAATTTAGATGATTGTATGGGGAGAATTGCTGCAGTTGATAGTGGAATTAAATCTATAAATGGAGTGAAAATGGTCGGTGTTGCCTTCACAGTAAAAGCACCAGCTGGAGATAACTTAATGTTGCATAAAGCACTTGATATGGCACAAGAAGGAGATATCATTGTCGTACAAAGTGATGGCGTAATCGATCGCGCACTAGCCGGCGAAATCATGATGAAATACGCCATCACTAAAGGCATTAAAGGCTTTGTCCTTGATGGTTTAATTCGCGATGTTGAAACTGCACAGGAACTGGATTTTGGTGTGTACGCAAGAGGTGTGAGTCCAAATGGTCCTTATAAAAATGGACCTGGTGAAATTAATGTGCCGGTGAGTGTTGGTGGTCAAATTATTAATCCTGGCGATATCCTTTGTTGCGATTTAGATGGAATTGTGGCATTCCGTGAGGCGGATGCAGAAGCCTTATACGAAAAGGTAGAAGCTGTTCACAAAACAGAAGCAACGTTCATGGAACAAATCGCAAAAGGCGAATGGGACCGAGCATGGGTAGACCAAACGCTTAAGGATAAACAATGTGAAGTAATTGAAGCAAGTTTCAATGAATATAGTCGATTGAAAGTGAAGTAGAGGGAGTAGAGTGGGAAGGTTTGGGCGTGGCTAACTTGCCGTAAAAGCATGAAGAAATAAACGTTTTAGATGCAGTGCTATGATGGCATTGCATCTTTTATTGTTTGAAAATGCTTTCACTCATCATGATAGGAAAATATTAATTTCCCTTTATTTTTCCTCCTTTTTTGAAATCTTTTTATTAATTCCTCGATAAATTTGTGTATACATCGTCCCTTGAACGACATGATCTAAGAAGAAATTACCGACCAACTTCAAATATTCATCATCGTCATACATCTTTTTATTTTGGACTTCCATTTCAGCTAAACCATCATATGTGGCATGAATCGCGTACGTATAATCATGACCAGATATTGGAATGAGCACTTCCACTGTATGGTCGTAATTTTCGTTGCGGTATTGCTTCATCTCTTGTAAATTTTCAATTGCCTCTTTAAATTTCTCTTGTTTAATTTCAAAAGTTTGATAAACATAAACGGCCATTGCTTTTACTCCTTACGTGTATTGTTATTACATTCAAATGAGCTTTCGGAAAGTGTATCCGATTTTAGGGAATCACCAAATAGTGAAGGGGATTTAGAAAAACAACTGACAAAATGAGCTTAAGTACAAACCTTGTCCTATTATGGACAAGGTTTGAATATGATGTATAAACGATTCTTCAAGACTTAAGGAGCATATTAATGAGTGTATTTTTGGGTTACGTTTTCCTCGGGATTTCCCTTGCAGCGCCTATTGGTCCTGTTAATGCGGCACAATTAACAAAAGGAATCTATGGTGGCTTTTGGCATGCTTGGTTAGTTGGTTTAGGTGCCATGTTAGCAGATGCTATCTTAATGCTCATCGTATATTTGGGTGTTTTTCACTTTTTAGAAACCCCATTTATGCAAACATTATTATGGTCATTCGGCTGTTTTGTTCTTATTTATACCGGCGTTGATAGCATCTTGAGTGCTAGAAAAAAGGTAGAGATGAAATTTATTAAAGGAAATTCCTTAAGAAAATCTTTTCTTTATGGCTTTATATTATCCATCACGAATCCATTATCATTGTTGTTCTGGTTAGGGATTTTTGGATCCGTTTTGGCAAAAACTGTTTCAACATATGATTTGAATCATATCATTTTTTATAGTGCCGCCATCTTTGTTGGGTTATTTGTTTGGGATATTACAATGGCGACCATCGCGAGTACCTTCAGAAGAATCCTAACGTCCAAATTGCTTGTTGTTATTTCTGCTTTATCGGGGGTATCGTTAATTGGTTTTGGGTTGTATTTTGGTGTACAAGCAGTCAAACTTTTATTTTTCTAAATGCCTTTAGGATACTCGTTTTTATTCTTTTTCTTCGTCTTATTCATTATTAGAATGACAATTACGACGATGACAATGAAGAGTACACTCACTAATAGCCCCATGCGGTTATTTTTATCTAGGATGGTACCGCTTACGGCAAGCAGTATGAGGAGCATAGCTAAGTATCTTTTTACGTGATCAAATTTAGTTGCTTTTATGAGTTTAGGAAATGATATAAGAATGAAAAACCAATTATAAATAAGCATTAACCCAGCAGCAGTAGTAATGTACTCATATACTCGATCGGGTACGAGCCTTGAGATAATAATCGAAATGACTAATACAAAAATCGTTAAGGCTAAAGCAAATGGAGGGACCTTCAGTTTTCCTTTTTTAGCAAAAAGTTTCGGTGCATCGCCTTCTTCTGCCATCATGACGAGCATACTCGTAACGGCAAAAAGTGAGGCTGCCATTGTAGAAAAACCTGCTATAATAATTCCTCCATTAAAAACATGTGGGAAAAAGGATAAATTATAATCTGCAAGGGCCATCGCAAACGGACTTTCCTCTGCATTAAATTTATTATAAGCAACAAAACCGGATGCTAAAAAAATTGAAATGATATAAATCATTGTTAAGATAATTAACATGACAGTAGTCGATTTGACTACTTCTTTTTTTTGCTGAAGTCTTACTGATAAAATCCCCATAATTTCAATTCCACCAAACGCATAGAAACCAAAAATAAGGGATGACCATAAACCGAGGAACCCTTCTGCAAATATTTCATCAGATTTTTTGGGTATTGTAAAATCATCCTTACTTCCACCGAAAAAACCAAAAAGAACTAAAATGGCAAGGATGATAAACATTAAAATAGCAGCTACTTTAATTACGGCAAAAAGGTTCTCGGTCCGCTCAAACCCTTTTGTACCAATTAGGACGACGATAATTCCTAATACTGCGTAAATGGATGCAAGAATCCAAAGTGGTATATTTGGAAACCAAAAGCGGGTAAGGATGGACAGGGCGGTTAGTTGACTACTAGAGATTAGGATTTCGGATGCCCAATAAACCCAACCACTACTAAACCCAGCCCAGCTACCAAAAGCTTTCTTGGCATAAGCACGAAATGATCCCTTTTGTGGGTCCTGAATAAACATTTTTCCTAAACATTGTGAAACAATCATCGCTGTAAGTCCGGCAAGTATAAAGGAAATGATGATGGACGGTCCAGTTTTGGCAATCCCAATTCCAGAACCGAGAAAATAACCTGTTCCAATCGTACAGCCAACACCAATAAGAGAGAGTTGCCACCACTTTAATTTTGCTTCACCGTTTTTTCCATTCTTGTCATTTTTACCACCTGCACGAGCTGGTATTTCCATCAAAAACTCCCTCCCTATAAATCCAAGCTTATTATGAGCGTGCGGAAGAAGTTTATGCGTTTTCGCTTGGTTCAAGTAGAAGTAATTCAATATAAAAATTCCCGAACAATCACTTTTAGTAAGTGTCTGTTCGGGAATTAGTTAAGACATGTACATTTTACTAACAACTTACATAACATTGGTAATTTGGAGAATCACCAAGTATCTTAGCGATCCTCACGGTTGTGTTCGATTTGATCTTTATTGAAGTTCAGATCTTCAGCGAATTCTTCACGGTTATAATTGTTTTGATTCAAATTGCGATTGAAGTTTAAATCTTCTGCATACTCTTCGCGATTATTTGCTTTTTGATTTTCATTGCGGTTAAAGTTTAAATCTTCAGCGAACTCTTCACGATTGTTTTGTTTTTGGGGTTGTTTGTTATATTGATCCATGATTCTACTCACCTCCAGCTCATATATTGTGAGTAGTGGTGAGTTTTTTATACAATAAAATTTAAACCCTTTTTTGATATGAACATTAGTTTTTAGTTACCTTAAAGGCAATAAAAAAACACTCGCTAGGAGTGTTAATAAGTTTATGTATGGTAAGCCGCCTTGCCGTATTTATTATAGAAAGTTTTAAACCACCACTCCTCAAAGTGGGTGTTCGCAAAAGATTTCCTGTATATCGTCATTCACCGCAGTGTGACGCTCGCCATTCTACCTTCGATCTAAAACTCCCTTTTACAGCTTAAAGGTTAAAACTTAATATTCTACGTACAACGCAGCTTTAACTATATATTATACAAAAGTATTATCTTGTGCAAGTAAGTATTAATAAAGAAAAAAGTCAAATTTTTTTGTTGGAAATGAAGGATGAATTTATGCAAAGTAACATCAACTTAGTTAACTATCATAAAGTATTCTTCATCGCAATGCAATTTGAGTTCATCATCAAATGCTTATTTCGTTCTCATATTTAGATAGTATAAAATTTTTGACGAAACACACTATAAATTTAAAAATCAACACAGCATTTCTCAAAATCTTTATCACAAAGCTGTTGAATACAAAGGAAGTGTTCTATGAACTTGTTTCGCGGCGATGCGCATAAAATTTATTGTCGTTTAAAAAAGAACCCAGACAACATTAGAAAGTCGAAATATTTAAAGGATGTTCGAGAAGTTCAAGAGTTTTATGATTCCGTTGAAAGTGATGTTTTAAGGTTAATTTTTTATCGACTCATTAAAGAAAAGAATGGCTCAGGCATGATCCCGATTTACGTGTCTGCTTTTTCATTTTTACTTATGATCTTGTCTAATCATTTACATGATCTTTTTTTCGCAGAGGGTAGAGGCTATTGGATGTTTTTTATTTTTATGTTTATTTACCTCATTGCGATTACGTTTAGTTTATTTGTACATTTTCGTGAGCAAGCTTGGGCTGCCTCACATATTGAAATTATTCAGGATATTTTAGAGGAAAGACATGATTAAGACGACAAAAAGATGCTGGGACAGATCCAAAAAATATCAGTTTCTCAAAATGAGAAAATGATGTTTTTTTGCTGTTAATTCTATTGATGAATCCTATTAAAGATCCGGTGAGAGCGGACTAAGCACACAAGTCATAAAGCCACGTTGTACGTGTCTTTATGACTTGTCTTTGTGCTTTGTGTAAGGTCTGCTCACATAGGATTTGTCCTTCTAAACTTTCCGGAAATCGTCGAGGCTTACAGTGGTAGGCCGCGGTTTCTCGGAGAATGGCTAACACTTATTGCTCTAAACTATAAAATATCAATATTTTATTAAAGATAATAGTGGCTTTCCTTAAAAATTCTACTTTGTCCCTGCCTCCTTTCTTTTTAATTCCCACCAAATTCATTACAGCGGTGATGCTCATACTGCTCCAAATTTGCATCTTGACTTTCCACTTGAATGGTAGCGTGTTCGATATGAAATTGATCATGCAAAATTCTCAATGCTTCTTTTAGGATTTGATCGTGCTCTTTGTTCGAAATAACTAAATGACAACTCAGCGCGGAAAATTCCGAGGTAATACTCCAAACATGAAAATCATGCATACTGACAACGCCCGGTAGTTCAAGTAATGCCGTACGAATCTTCTTCACATTCATATTCATTGGAATGCCTTCCATCAAAACATGGAAGGTAATGATGATAATTTCGACGCCACTTTTCAAGATTAAAATGGAGATGATCAGACTCGCTATTGGGTCGGCAATCGTCCATCCAAACAGGAGAATAAGTAAGGAAGCAACAATGGCACCAATAGAACCGAGTAAATCACCAATGACATGCATAAATGCTGCGCGCATATTGATATTATCGCTCGTATCGCCTCTTGTCATAATGTATGCGACAAAAATATTCACCAAAGCACCAATAATGGCGATCGCCAACATACCAGTACTGACAATCGCTTGTGGTTCGGCAAAACGCTCAAGAGCTTCCCATATAATAAAAACAGAAATTCCTACAAGCAATAATCCATTAAACAAGGCCGCTAGAATTTCAATTCGTCGATAACCAAACGTCATCCGGCTATTCACGGCTCTTTCCCCAAGAATAAAGGCAAGCAACCCAACGCCGAGTGATACCGAATCACTGAACATATGACTAGCATCCGACAGAAGCGCCAAACTATTCGTTAATACGCCCCCGAAAAATTCCAAAATCATAAAAGCCGTAATTAACACAAAACTTTTGAACAGAATCTTTTTATTTTGGGTGTGGTGATGATGATGGTGGTGATGGTGATGAGCCATAATATTTCCTCCAGTTGGTTTTATATAGATAGGGTTTAGTTAAGATAGTTTTCTGGTGAATGGATGAAAAGCTTCTAAGATTAAGTGATAAATTACCTTTTCTAGCGTATGTAAAGGAGAAATGCTATATGATTAAATCCAAATATATTAACAGAACTAACATAGAAAAAATCTATATATGTATGTCGGTTTAGTAGAAAAATGATAAATATGTTAAAATATAATGAATATGGTTATAAATTCACCGATATATTTTGAATGAAATGAGGACGTTCTCTTAATGTTTAACAAAATTGATTCTTTAGAAGATATTATCCGTTTGATTCCACTATTAAAAATATCCATTCCTGCCGATTTATCTATTGCTATTTGTGACTTGGAAAAATTTATTGCCTATTATCCAGGCAAGTCCATAAATTTGCATATTCGAGTAAATCAACCATTAAATCCGGAAGAACCACTATCTATTGCACTTCGTGAGAATAAATCTTTAAAAGCGAACGTTCCAGCTGATTTCTATGGTTTTGAGTTCACGGGAACTGCAACACCGTTACATAATCAAAAAGGCCAAATCATCGGCGGAATTGCTGTTCAATTAAGAAGACAAACTGAATTAAGAGAGATTGCAGATCAAATTTCGGAGTCTTTATCCCAAGCAAATGAACAAATTTTAAGTGTAATGAAAGGCTCAAATTCATTAGCAGATTTCTCACAGGAATTATTGAATCAGTCTCATCAAGCAGGTGAAAACGTAGGGAAAACGACAGAAGTATTATCGATGATGAAACGTGTAGCGGACCAAACGAATCTACTTGGACTAAATGCAGCAATTGAAGCGGCACGTGCTGGAGAAAAGGGTAGAGGGTTTGAAGTAGTGGCCAATGAAATTCGAAGGTTTTCAAAGGAAACGGTAACATCCACGCAAAGTATCAACGAAACAATGAATCAAATGATGGAAGTCACAAATATTATGAGTGAATCGATTCGGAAAATAGCCGTAATCGGTCAAGAGCAAGCAGATTCCATTTCACAAACATCCACGTTTATGGGGGAAATTCAAGAACTGGCAACAAAATTGAATGCTTTTGCGAATAAATTATAAGGCAGGAACCTGGTTGTCTTTCCTTTAAGTTGAGAAAAGTATAAGAAATCGGGATCGAACTATACTAAATCAACAAGGAAGAGAAGGGGAGTGGAATAGACATCCTGATAAAAAAGCGTTTAATACTTTGAAATAGTGTTGAAAAATTTTAAAAATTTCAGCGTTTATAGGTGAAATATTATTCAAAATAGCATAAAATTAGAGTAATACACTTTTAGGGAGGAATGCCGATGATAACCGGTCAGTTAGAGCGAGCGTTTCAATTAGCTGAGAAACATAAGCTCGACGTAAGCACAATTTTAGAATTAAACAAAATAATTGCAAAAGAGGTGAATGCCTCACCAATTTTAGAAGAAAAGATCCTTCAACAAATTATCAAAATTCTAGAAAATAACAAAACATACTTAAGGGAGGCAACATAAAAAATTGAAAAAGCAAATTGAATTGTACGATGATTTAGACTCATTTGATTAAGGCGCTGCTCAAGCATAGAAAACACGAGCAGCGCCTTTAAATATTTATATACATATTATTTTAATTACAGTAATGAAAATACTTGGAAAATTCTATTTACATTAATTTTAATTTGAATATTTTATTTTCATTATATGTATAAAAAACTATTTAAGTTATTATCTGAATTTTTGATTAAAAAAAAGCAAACTGCCTATAAATGTAGTAGAACACCACGGCAGTTTACTTTTTCGTGAAAATTGCAAAAGTTGTAATTTTAACTTCTGTTATTGGCCAGAAGTACCACGTAATTGTGATTCAGCCATTTGCACAAGACGTTTAGTGATTTCGCCTCCGACTGATCCGTTTGCACGAGAAGACGCTTCAGGTCCGAGTTGAACACCAAACTCTTGTGCGATTTCATACTTCATTTGATCTAAAGCTTGGTTTGCGCCAGGTACTAAAAGTTTGTTTGAGTTACCGTTGTTGTTAGATGCCATGTCTATCACCTCCTTGTGAAATATAGAATGCACTTTATTAGATTTTTCATACGCAAAAATTAAGTGGTAAATTTCTTCAATTCCTAAGTGATAAATATACATAATATAAGGCTTTACTTCGTTGTGAAGTAGAGCTTTTTTCTTTTTTAAAAAATTTTTTAAAATCGATGTCTCTTTTTTGGATTTTAAAACCTATATAAGTAAGTGAAGAGGATAGAAAAGAATGTCCTCTGGATAAAAGGAGGGATGAAATGGAATATAACGGTGTGCAAGTAGTGACAACAAAGAAATTAGCAGCCATGTTTGGTACCACATCCGTAAGAATCAATCAAAATTTTGTAAAAAGGAAACATCAGTATGAACTCGGGCACCATTACTTTGTCTGTTCTGGTGAGAAATTAGACGAACTTAAATGCCTGTTTTCCAACAAAATTGATTTGAAACATACATCGGTACTTTATCTTTGGACAAAATATGGCGCCTATTTGCAAGTACAGAACCTAAAAGGTGATCAAGCCTGGAAAGGTTTTTGTTCGTGTATTGATTATTTTTATGGTACAGAAGAATTAATTAAAACTTACATTAACGAACTGAATCAAAAAATAGAACAGTTAAAACAAAACATAAACGATTGAACGAAGCACTTGTATTGCAGCAATTACACTATCTATTACAAAAATCATCAATCCTATGTGACGGTCACAATTGGTTTTTTCATACGTTTCAACAGTGGCAAAAACAATTTCCATTTTGGTCGGAGCGAACGATTATTCGAATTATTACCAAGCTGGAACAAGAAGGATATTTTATCTCTTCAAAAGACTAAAACAAACTGAAAAAGTCTTGTATGGTTTTCGTTTGCTTTTTGGATTTGGTTAATTGCGTTGCCAAGGCTTTTATCTTGCTTATTTCATCTATTACGTAGTTCAAAAAGGGAAGTTAAACATGAATGACTCAGATGAACGACTAGATACCATAGAACTTTCCTCAAGCGAACAAATAGAGTTCGACCAAATGCGAACACAGGATTTCTTAAAGTTAAGACAAATTCAACTCTACACGGTGAAACAACAAAACAACTACATATTTTATTTCGGCCACAATGCAATTGAAGTTGCAACCTACCATGAAAGGCTTTACGGACAAAAAGTAAGAAAACTAACAAACTGTCATAACCAAATGATGGACAAATCTCTATATTATTTCCCAGAAACAAAACAAACAAAAACCTTTCGAGACCTTCTAAAAGAAACCCATCAATTTCCTTGTTATGTTTGTGAGGTGGCAAGGGACGCGGGTCAGTCGTGAATGAAGCTTTATTTCCACAATCTCCAACAAAATATTTTTCATGGTATGTTCCTAGATCGGATAAGAAGAAACATGTTTACCTAAATATTGTAACAATTGATGGAAGTATTTGGAAAAATGAAAATTATTGTATAATGGGTTGATATTTAATATTTTTATGACTTCTAGTCCGTTGTAAAAAGGATTAGAAATAAGAAAATTACTAAAAAGGAAGTAAGTAGATGGAAATTATACAAGTAAAAGATTATGAAGAGATGAGTAAAACAGCATGTTTTTACTTATTAAAGAAAGTGGGAAACATTGAGCAACCTGTCCTTGGATTAGCTACAGGATCAACACCGGAAGGCTTATATCGGCAATTGATTGAGGCATATAAAAATGGAAGTCTATCATTTAAAAATGTAAAAACTTTTAATTTAGATGAGTATATTCATCTCGATCAAACGAATCCAAATAGCTACTATTATTATATGAAAAAGCATTTATTTGATTGGATCGATATTCCAAAAGAACAGATTCATCTTCCTAATGGTAAAGCGCAAGATTTGGAGGCAGAGTGTCTAGATTATGAAAATAAAATTAAACAAGTGGGGAAAATCGATATTCAAATATTAGGAATCGGCTTAAATGGACATATAGGTTTTAACGAGCCTGGTACAGCATTTACAAGTCGAACTCATGTCATAGCATTGGATGAGTCAACACGAGAAGCGAACGCAAAATTTTTCCCATCAATAGATGATGTTCCAACTCATGCCATTACAATGGGGATTGAAACGATTATGGAAAGCGAAGAAATACTACTACTTGCTTCAGGTGAACAAAAAGCTGCTGCATTAAATCGATTGTTAAATGGAGAAATAAGTGAAGAGTTTCCAGCATCCATTTTACATAGACATAAGAAAGTTACGGTTATTGCTGACGCTGCTGATGTCAATTAATAGATTGAGATCTTGGTACTGAGCCATAAAAAAATCTGTTTGGATTCTAGATGCTTGATTATAAAAGAAAAAATACCCCTTTGGACGTTGCAATCTAAAGGGATATTTTTGTAGTACTTTCATTAGTACAAGCAAGCATATTAGAAATAAAATTTTGTATAGTTGATAGACTATTTAAAAAAATAGCTAGCATAATTGAAATGAAATTTTGTATAATTAATTGACTATTCTAACAATAAAAACGCTAGAATGAGGTGTCTAAAAAGTATGCTATATTAGTACATAAATTTTTTTTAGGAGATGCCTAAGAACTACTTTTGCTATCTCCTTTATTTTTGTTTCCACGATGATATTAAATCTTTTGAATTACATAAGAATAAATGGATTTTGGAAGAGGAAAGGATTCTAAAATAACATTTGTAAGATGGGGGTTCTCGTTTAACTAAAAGCTAATAAAAGGTAAACATTATTCGATTATCGGGCAAAATTCTGTAATCTATTATTATAGTGAAAAAATAAATAAGGAGAAAACTATGACGCAACCATATTTAAAAAAATGGGGTTTTGTGGCCTTTATTACGAGTTTATCGATGATTCCGCCACTTGCTACCGATTTATACATGCCGGCATTGCCAGAAATGGTGACGGTTTTTAACACGACAACGACAATGACCTCGTTGACGATGACAATTTTCTTCGTTTGTATGGCCATTGGTATTTTACTATTCGGTACATTAAGCGATAAATTCGGGCGTAAACCTATGTTGATCAATGCCATTTTATTAACATTTTTATTTAGTGTGGCATGTTCGTTTGCGCCAACAATTACGTTTTTAATTATTGCGAGGGCCATTCAAGCACTTGGTGCGGGTGGGATGGTTTCGATTGCATCTGCACTCATCAAGGATAGCTTTGACGGCAAGGAGATGTCGCAAGTGTTATCAATCACACAATCGTTAGGGATGTTAGCACCGATGCTTGCGCCACTTTTAGGTGCTTTAATATTAACGTATTTTGATTGGAGAAAGACATTTATTGCACTTGCTTTATTGAACTCTATTTCTTTTGTTGCTGCACTTTTACTAAAGGAAACACTTCCTCAAGAAAAACGTACAAATGATGGTATTTTTCAATCCATTTGGAGTATTACAAAAGTGTTGAAAAACAAAACGTTTACGAGCTATTTACTGATCGGAAGTATATTAACGGCACCGTTTATGGCTTATATCGCAGTTGCATCTTATGTCTACGTGAAGGGCTTTGGTATATCAGAAACAGCATTTAGTATTTACTTTGCAATTACTTCTGCACTAGCAGTAGTGGGTCCACTATTGTATATGAAGATTGGTTCGCAATCTTTTAAGAAAACCTACAGTATTATTTTTACAGTCATTATGATCGTGGGCATCTTATTATTAACAATTGGTAAAATTAGTCCCATCCTATTCCTAATAAGTTTCGTTCCATTTCCAATGGCATCTATGTTCTTCCGCCCGATGATATCAGGGATAATTTTACAGTCGCAATCGACAAATATTGGTGCGGCTGCGGCAATGATGAACTTCGGTTTTACCATTGTTGGAAGTTTAGCAATGCTAATAGGATCGTTAGAATGGGCTAGCTATGTAAATGGAATTGCCATCACGATTTTAAGCTTCGCACTTATTTCACTCATTATTTTATTGATTTCAAAATCTCGTAGTTGGATTTCTATATAATAAAAACGAGCAGTTCAGTATACGTCTGCTCGTTTTTTAATCTTGGTATATATTTTTTTATCTTGAAAATAATATTTTCTATATGATTCAAGTAGTAAGAAAAGCTGATGGTGAAAAGTATGTAATGGATCATAGATTTTTTATTGCGCTAGTATAGGGCATTTTTAGATGAAAAATAACCCCCACCATACTAGATGGGGGCGTGGTGTCATTTAGTATGTTGTTGACCACTGCATCAATTTATCAGTGGTATTATTGTCGCTTCTTAGTTTTCTTATTATTAGCTCTCTCTGCGGCTGACAAAGGATCGTTTGCTAATTCATGATCAAACTCCCTCGGTAAATTCTTCCTTACCGCTTGTTTATCACTAATAGTATCACTTACATTGCTCTTCCGGTTGTTAGTCACTTTAAACACCTCCATGATTTTAGTTTGCCACGTGGTGTTCTTAGTATGCATTTTGGTTACATTATGAATGGAAAGATGTCATGAAGGATTTCTTTGAGAATTTCTTTTGTTTTATTTGTTGAAATATTTTTGCATCTTGCACATAAACGAAAAGAAACATATCAGTTTGTCATTTCAAAATGATTCCAATAAAATAAAAATGATAAACGAATAGATGGTTAAAGGAAAGGATGTAGAAAGTGAATGAAGGCTAGTATATTTAATTTTCTTGGGGAATTTTCTAGTACGCTTGAAGAGCTAGCGTTACGTGTAGAGGACCTTTTATGGGACCAACCACAAGAAGCCATGATGAAGGCACGCTTGTTTGGGGAAACATTAGTCTCAATGATTTTTGAGCAAGAAAATATGAATGAAGTGTACCCTCTGAAACAATGGGAAAAGATAGATAGATTGTATAGACATGACATAATTCAAGATGACATGTATAAAAAGTTCGAATACATAAGAAAAAATGGTAATATTGCTGTGCATCAAGTTTCAGAAATGGATCTAGAAGTGGCAAAACAAGCCCACCAAGTCCTTTTTGATCTAAGTGTTTGGTATGCGGAAGTTTATGTTAGCCATACATTTACTGCACCAGAGTATGAATTGCCATCTAAACAAATTCAAGATCCACAAATTGTGAAGAAATGGATGGAAGAATATCAAGACAGGATTGCCGAGATTGAAATACAACTGGAACAACTAAAGCAAGAAAAGAAGCAACAACAAATCTCAGTCAAAGAAGAACGGAAAATGAATTCTCGAATAAGCACCAACTCTACTAATAATAGTGAACGTAGTGTCCCGATTGAAAGATTTCAAGTTACATTTGAAACAGCAAATTTTGAATGGAAAAATTTATCGAAAAAGGCTGCAGAATTCAAATATAAGGAGTTTGAGGAAGAAGACACTGAGGCATACGTCTATCTGTTAGATAACGTAACTCCTACAATAGCTGTTCATCCTACGTTGATTGAACAGACAATGAAGTGGGTGGACGTGACATCTAAACCACTTAAGAGTACGGCTTTAAGAAGGTTTCCGAGAAAGGTTGAGGAGAACACACTTAAATCGAATTACGGCTATACATACACATTCCAAACTAAAGGCGAGCTAGAATCGTTATTAGTTCGAATTGTAGAAGTACTACAGTCTAGAAACTGTGAATTAGAAAAATAATAAATGTGATTTATCTTGTTTAAAAGGCGTGGGTCTAATTCAACAAGATTTTTGAGGATTTTGTACATAGAGGCGATCCATCACTGGAAGTCCACAAAAGCCACGATCCAAACAGTCCCAAAGCCCAATCAGAAATCTGGGTTCCTGTAAAATAACCACGTATATAAGTTATTATAAAGACACTATTATGGGTAAATAATGTGATACCAAATAGTGTTAGGAGTTAAAAATTCTAGAGTTAATTCACAAAATTGGTCGTCTTAGAAGACTTTTCAAAAAATGTGTAGACGAAGAAAGATTATTTGCATTGCTGAGTCGGGGCACTTTTACTTATCGTTAAACTCCGACTACTTGGTCTAGACACATAATTTGGAGGTCTCTCAACAAAAGTTCGTACCATTTTTTTATCTAATTAGACCTTTGAAAATGAAGAAAGAAGGTTTTTCTATGAAATCTATATTATTAATCGGACAATCAAATATGGCAGGCAGAGGTTTTATTGAGGATGTATCACCCATTTATAATGAGCATATCAATATGTTGCGAAACGGTAGATGGCAAATGATGGCTGAGCCCATTAATTTTGATCGACACGTATCTGGTATTGGGCCGGCAGCCTCTTTTGCACAGGCGTGGACGGCGGATCATCCGGGTGAGTCCATTGGGATCATACCATGTGCAGAGGGAGGAAGCTCTATTGATGAATGGGCAATTGATGGACTATTAACAAGACATGCGATTTCTGAAGCAAAATTTGCTATGGAAACAAGTGAATTAGTCGGAATACTATGGCATCAAGGAGAAAGCGACAGCTACGGAGAACGATATAAAACATATGAAGATAAATTACTTTCATTATTAAAACACTTGAGAGAAGAATTGAATGCACCAGATATCCCAATTATAATCGGTGAGTTGGGACATTATCTGGGAGAGGTCGGATTTGGAAAAAGCGCTGTAGAATATAAACAAATAAACGAGATCTTATCTAAAGTTGCTCAAACCGAAGAAAATTGCTATTTTGTCACAGCAAAAGGCCTAACTGCCAATCCAGATGGCATACATATTAATGCGATGTCGCAAAGGAAATTTGGATTAAGATACTATGAAGCTTTCTCAAAACAAAAGCATGTTTTAGATATTTTAGACATGGAAGATGAATGGATTGAAAAGGCTCCAAAACGTGAACTAACGAAAAAAGAACGTATATTTGTTCAAAGTACGATGTTTGCTTTAGGACAATTGAGTTTTGAGGAATTTTCTATTAATATCTCCAATATTAATGAAAGCAAATAAATAAAATTGTTAAACCATAGGGCGCCATTCTTCAAGGAATTGGCGTTCTTTTTGCTTTTAGGGAAGACTACAAAGGAGGGGAAAATACACATTTTCATATGATTCGAATAGGCTTTTAAAGTTGTTTCACGCAACTAATTTTAAAAGCGTGCAACTTACTCTTACTACGTTACATTTTCGATAAGCGTATTCAATTGAGGTGGGTGGATAACCACACATCAAATTATATTTTATAAATATTCTAAATATTGACTCAATTATTTTCGGTGTGTTCCATTTAAATAGTCAGTATACTGATTATTTAAAGTGAATTTAACTTAGCCAGATATACAACGATATCAAAAAGAACCTATGTTGATTGGAGTGATCATCATGTTTGAACTAAACGATAGCTTATCTTTCTTACTTTCTAAATGTAACCAAAAGGCTTTTGCACTTGCTCAAGAGAGATTGATAGAATTTAATCTTACGCCAGAACAAGCCGTTGCACTTACTTACTTATTTAAAAAAGACGGAATTAACCAACTGCAATTAGGGGAAATGATTCAAAAAGATAGAACGACAGTAAGTGGAATTGTAAATAAACTTGTCACTTTAGGTTATGTAAGTAAAGGAACGAATCCATTTGACAAACGCTCTAGTTTGCTCTTCATAACAGAGAAAGCGCTTTCTATTAAAGATGTGATGCTACAACAAGCCGTTGAGGTAAATAAATTTTTAACGAAAGATATAACAGATCAGGAACGCGAATTCCTACTCACTATGCTTAAAAAGATAAGATATAGTACGTAAAGATCGAATTGAGTCACTGGAAGCGATAAAACTATTTATCCCAATTAGTCAGCATACTGATTAATCGATCATATAATCTATTAATTCTATAAAAAGGGGAGATTATTAGGAGTTTACTAGTATAGGGGGAAAGGTTAAAGGAGAAATGTAATTTATGCCAAGTGTAATGGAAAGCCCAAACAAATTAATTTTAGCGATTGGAACTTAAGATGCGCGGTAAGATTCGTCTACTGATATGATGTTTGAAATGTGTTGTGCAGTAAAAAACGTTCTATGAAATGAAATCATCCGAATGCGATAAATCCTATTAAGCCCCAGTGAAAAGGGTGATTATTTCGAAATATTTTAGAAATATATAGGAAAAGGGGTTAATAGAATGAATATCAGTCAAGTTGATGTAAAACAAATTGATTTATGGATTAATCAAGAAGATGTGAAAACCTACCAGTATAAAGAAGTCATTGATCCTGGCAACTTAACGGAAATTGTTGGAATCGTTGCTCAAGGAAACGCCCATCACGTGGATCTAGCGGTTAAAGCGGCACATCAAGCCTTTCTTTCTTGGAGGGAAACGACTCTTGAACAAAGAGCTCAACTGCTATTAAAGGCAGCGAGTATTCTAGAAAAAAACAAGGATCAATATGCCACATTGTTGACAAAAGAAACTGGTATGCTTTTATCTGCATGTAACGGAGATATGATGATATCGTCCATGATTATACGGGAAACGGTAAAACTGGCGCAGGAATTTTTCGAACCTAAATATGTGGAAGATGAACATACACGAATCAGTATTGAAAAGGTACCGCTAGGAGTCGTAGCTGCGATTACACCTTGGAATGTACCGATGGGAATTGCGATGGCGAAAGTTGCTGCCATTTTAATAACGGGAAATACAGTTGTACTAAAGCCATCTCCTAACGCGTCTTTAGCAGTTACTCTTGCTTTTAGAGAAATATCAAAACTATTTCCTCCTGGTGTCATAAACGTTGTTCATGGAGAACGTGAAGTTGGTGAAGCGTTAACATCCCATCCACTTGTACGAAAAATTACGTTAACTGGCGGAGAAAAAACGGCTATTAGCATCATGAAATCTGCTGCTGATTCATTAAAACGGGTGCACTTTGAATTAGGTGGAAATGACCCTGCCATCATTTTAGATGACGCTAATCTTGAAGAGGTTTTAAAGCAAATTACCGAGTTAACATTTAGACGTTCTGGACAAGTATGTGTAGCAACAAAGAGAATCTATATTCCAGAAACATTATACGAAGAAGCATGTGCGATTTTTATGAGCTATGTTGATCGTTTTAAGATTGGTCATGGATTAAACCCAGATGCGACATTTGGACCGGTTAATAATCAACATCAGTATGAGTATGTTACCTCCCTCATTCAAAGGGCAAAGCAATATGCGCAAGTCACAGAATTAGGGACGAAGCTTGAACCAGAAAACTGGAATAATGGCTATTACATCCATCCAACGGTTGTTACGTATGTAAAAAATCATGAAGAAATTGTTCAAAGTGAACAGTTTGGTCCGGTTGTTCCATTAATATCGTACAAAGACGAAGAAGAAATGCTCCGTATGGTAAACGATACAGAGTATGGACTCGGATCTTCTGTTTGGACATCAGATTACGAGAGAGGGCTTAGAGTTGCTAAGAAAATCGAAGCTGGCTGCACTGGCATCAATGGAAGTATCGATTCTCCTCTAGGTATGAATATTGTTCCTTTTGGTGGAGTAAAAAGAAGTGGCATTGGTTGGGAACGAGGAGTGTCTGGCTTACAGGAGTTTGTAAACTACCATAGTATTACTTACCATAAAACTTTCAAGTAAAAAGGGTGACATGGAAATTGTTCTCATTCTAAAAATGAGATAGAATTTTTCGTTACGAATAAGGGTGAGAAAGAGGGAAGGAGAAATTACTCTTTTCCTTTTTTATTTCTTAAAATTCTACTACTATTGACATTTAGCTAATACATGCTAGAATAAAAAAATGACTTCGGCGCGTTGAAGCGTCGAAGTATTGAAGTTGAAACGTAAATTTATATCATCTAGGAGTATGCATATGTTTTCAATTGAGGCAAAAACAAAACCGTCAGTATTCGAAGCATTATCCATTGTAATAGTAGTGATATTAATCATTTCTATTGCAATAGGAAAGCTGGGTGCTGTACCACATATCCCCATTCTTTTTTCAATTATTCTTCTCCTTTTTTATGGTTTGCTAAAACGTGTGTCATTTAACGCGTTGGAAGAAAGTATGAGATCTGGAGTTATATCAGGAATCGGTGCTATTTATATCTTCTTTTTAATAGGTATCTTGATTAGTAGCTGGATTGTAAGCGGTACAATACCAACGCTTTTATATATGGGTTTTTCTCTCGTATCGGCTAGTTTCTTTTATGCGATTGTATTTATCATTACAGCAATTATCGGTACAGCAATTGGTAGTTCATTGACGACAGTTGCGACAATCGGGGTTGCTTTTGTAAGTATTGCAGGAGCCATTGATGCATCACTGGCATTGACGGCTGGCGCTATTGTATCGGGAGCGTTTTTTGGCGATAAAATGTCTCCATTGTCAGATACAACCAATTTAGCTGCGAGCATCGTCAATGTTGATTTATTTGAACATATTAAAAATATGAGTTGGACAACCATTCCTGCGTTTTTAATTAGCGGTGTACTATATGCTACTTTATCCCCTTCAGTTGAAGGCGTAGATAACACGACTATTCAGTTCTATAAGACTAGTTTACTAGATGCGAATTTTGTGCATTGGTATGCTATTGTGCCACTTCTAGTCTTAATTGTTTGCACATTGAAGAAAGTGCCAGCATTTATAACGCTTATTATTAGTTCCGTTGTAGCGCTTTTCTTATCACTATTTCATACGTCTTTATCAATTAGTGATTACTGTACAATCTTATACAGTGGTTATGTTTCTGAAACAGGGGTTGAAGTAATTGATTCACTCTTAACTCGTGGTGGAATCAGTAGTATGTTCTTTACCATTATGCTTGTGGTGCTTAGCCTCAGCATGGGTGGGTTATTGTTTGCTTTAGGTATTATTCAAACATTACTTAGCAAAATTGAAAATCTATTAAAATCCGTTGGTGCATTGATTACAGGGACGGCTTTAACTGCAATTGGTATTAATATAGTCGTTGGAGAGCAGTATTTATCGATTTTATTAACAGGGGAAGCCTTTAAGCAAAAATATAGAGAACTAGGCTTACAACCTAAAAATTTAAGCCGAGTAATGGAAGATGCAGGTACAGTCGTTAATCCGCTTGTTCCATGGAGTGTTTGTGGTTTATTTATTGCCTCCATGCTTGACGTTTCCGTGATTGACTATTTGCCATTTGCGTTCTTTTGCTTACTAAGTCCACTCCTTACAATCATATTTGGATGGCTAAACCTTACAATATCAAGAAACTAAATAACCAAACATTAGTAGTACAAACCAAGGCCATGGTTTGTGCTACTATTTTGTTGTAGAAGGGGAGGAAGGTCAATTAGCCTCTGAGAGCATTTAGAATCCGTATTTTATATAGACCAAATACGCTCTGATATTTTAATCAGTTTAGTAGATGGCTCCTAGAGTTCAGCAAACGGTAGCTTTAGTTGATGAAGAAATATTTCGTACAAAAGGATAGATGCAAGCAGGATAATTCCTGTTCATCTATCCTTATCTTTTCGATAGGGGGGTTTTAGAGCCCCAATACTTGAATTAACTTTTTGAACGTATTGTAGGCAGGCTTCGGCGAATAATCATCACGTACTATTCCATATTGATGAAAGAGGTCATCTTTGGAACTATCTGCATCTCGGAGCCCAAATAGTGCGTAATGCGTGATATTGAATTCCATGCGCAAATCATAGATTGTTCGAATAACTGTATGAAGAACTACAGATTGGCGTTCATAAGATCTTTCAATACCGGCAACAGGGTTCATTCCTGTTGGCCAACCATTTTCAGTAACTCGAATAGGGACTGAAACGGGAATGCCCACGGTAGTAAGATTTTCCCTTAAATCGCGAAGTGTATGTTCAATAGAAGCAGTTATTTCGTTTAAATCGAGTGGTTTGTCTTCGAATACATCTACGTAAAAATTATGTCCAACAAAATCAACCGACTCGATAAATGTGGTACTATCTACTGCTTTAGCAAAGTTTGTCCAAAAGTGTGGGACAGATGCAGGGCTTTCTGGAACCGAGCCAAATCCAATTTTAAGTGGTAAATTGAGTAATTGTGCTTCTTGTTTCGCTGCAATGACACCTTCAATTAAAGCTTGCATGATATATGACTTAGAACCTTCCATAAAAGATAAATTAGGTTCGTTTGTAATTTGAATTGAATTTAATTGAGAGCCGTATTTGTTAATGACTTGTCGAATAAATTTTAGCCAGTTATTTAAATCGATCTCTTGTTCGTCATTATTGGTCCAATCTCCACAACCGATCGTTAAGTCTCCTAATAAATTGAACTCAAAATAACGCTCGGCATTTTCTAACATCTTTGACTCCCATTCCTTTGAATAAATAAGATAGGTTCTTGGATACACCTGTTTTGAGTCACCCTGAAGGTCAGTTAACGCTAATTGAATCTTATTATAGTCATCGGCAGGGCCTACTGCTAAACCAAAAGGCGTACCCGCAACGCTTAATGGGTAAATTCCAAATGTTATTCCTAATGTTGTCATATGATAATCTCCTTTTTAATCTTCCATTTTTTTTAATAACACATTCACCTTATGGAGAGCGTAGGCTAAATCTAATTTATCTTCGGCACTTATTTTGGCTAAATTATTTGTGAATCTTTGATATATTTCATGCCACTTTTTAGTTTGAATTTCCTTACCTTTTGGGGTTAATGAAACTAAAACTGCACGTTTATCTTTAATATCAGGCTCCTTCAGTAAATAACCTTGAGCTTCTAGATCACTAATAATATTGGTTAGTTGTTGTTTCGTCATATTTAGACCACTACTAATATCTTTTATATTCAATGCACTTTGTTGCATATATAAAAACTCGATTACATGATTCTGTGTATGTGTTAAAACGGTTGAATCTTTGTTTAGGTCGCTAAAGCTCCGAAATAAGTTTGGAATCAAAGCAATATATTCTTCAGCAATCTTATCATTTCCCATCACTGTCACCACTTTTATAAGAATGTAGTAAATAACTTATTACTAAATTTAATATTTGTCAACAATCATTCAAGTTTAAGGTAAATATATATTTACTAAATTCATTAACCTATAAGTTTTAGATGGCGGACATTAATTATTTCGTTGAATATGATACATATATTGGTAAGCATTAAGTGGATAAAAATTTTGTCATTCAGTTTCAAAGATTACAGGGAAGGGGATTAAAAAAACACCACTTTTTATGTGTGTGCGCTGATCCAAGAAGGATTAACGTTTTTTTTGTGGAATTATTAAGAGTTTAATAGGTAGAACATAAAAAATTAGAATTTCAGAAAGAGGCACATTATGTCTATTAGTTTTTCAGAAATAATCTTGCTATTTATTTTTATCGGTTGTCCGCTACTGTTTCCGCTGCTCGCTAGGAAATGGGTATGGTTCATAACGATGATCATTGGATATATCCTTTATATCCTGTGGGGAGTGTTTCTTCACTTTACGTCAGATATTACCGAGTACGGTACAGGCTATGGTATATTCATTATTCCTTATTTAATCGGGGTAACAATCTTAGGTGTAATAATTCAACGTACAAAAGGTAAAGTTTCAAATGAAGGATAAAGTAGATGTTAAAGATAAACAATTAAGCATAAACGTTTTAATTCTAACTAGGAAATAAAAAAAGACAAAATCAACTATAAAAGTTGATTTTGTCTTTTTGAAAAATCTATTATGTACGTGTTAATGCCGTACACCTCACTTTGACTGCCGAACATAAGCGTTACTTTTGTCGCCAGCTCAGGCTAGGCTACCCCGCGGCACATGAATGGTTCCACTTAATGCTGCTTCCTTCCGGACCTGACATGGTTCATGGGTATTCATTGCGCAGGACCCAACCGTCAACACTACGTGCAAAAGGCAGGCCTTACATGCGTACAGCCTCAGATAAGGACTTCAGTCTCGCTAGAGCGGATTGCGAGTTATAGGGCACCGCTACCTCCCCACCTAGTACGACAAGAACTATAACTATAATATAATATTTTTGTGATAAAATCAAGTTTTATTTAATTTTATTAATAGTTTTTTATTATTAAAATCGAGCTAGAAAGTGTTTAACGTTATCATAATGAAAAATCATTTTGTTTTAAATGAGTACAAGTATAAGAGATCAGCCACTTTGGTTGGTCTCTTTTCTTCTTTCTATAAGAACATCAAAAGGAGTGTAATCCTCCAATACTTAATTCCTAAAAAAAATATGATTTTAAAAAGGGATTTACAGTTTTTTTTAGAAAAGTTACAAATTTGTGAAATAATGCCTCCTGTTAGTGAATATAATTTCACATATAAAACAACGTTTCATATGTGAATTATTTGAACAGAAAAATAAGCGTGTGGTCACAGGTCCTGAACTTACTTTTGACCCGCATTTACGAGGAGGAACCACATGAGTACTACTAAATATTTTGCCCCCTCTGTTGAATATGCAGCAAAAATCCTTATTTATCTAAGCAGATATAAAAGCAAACAATCCACTTTAACTGAAATTAGTAAAAATCTAGACATTAATAAGAGTGCTTGTTTACGAGTGTTAAAAACACTTGAGGCAAATAATTTTGTCTATTATAACTCGGAAACAAAAAAGTATTCGTTAGGTACGTATATTTCAGTTCTCGGAAAGAGAGTCGGAGAAAACTTGGATTATCTTCGTATCATTAACCAATTTCTTGAAGAAGTTTGTGAACTAACTGGTCTTACGGCAGCACTTGTACAACGGGTGTCCTTTGATCGGGTTATGTTTATTAGTCAATATCAAACACAGATCCAACCAAGGCTTAGCATATCAGTGGGAAATCGTTTTCCACTAACGGAAGTTTCTTACGGAAAATGGATCTTGGCCAATGTTTCAGAAGAGGAAAGAAATTACCACCTTCGAGAAGGATTAAAAAAAGTTACTTCATATACTCGAACGAATCTACAAAAATATATCGATGAATTGAGTGAAATAAAGAGAAGTAATATTTTAGTCAGCCGTCAAGAATATACGAATAATGTTACCGCAATATCAAGTGCTCTTTATGATTGGAAAGGCCAAATACTTGGCATGATTGCGTTAGTTGGCGTTTCATCGCTTATTGACGAAGCGGAGGAACAGCGCCTTTGTACAGTTTTGAAAGAGGTTACAAACAGATGCAATGAGCATTTAATACAACTCAAAATTGAAGCTTACGAGTTTCCATATGAATCGAAAATTACCCAATAAGTACATCGTTATATAAGGGGGAACATGAATTGTTATTGTTAGATAATCCAAAAGGAAGAAGAAAATTAATAGAAGAAGATTTTCTTCATTGGCCTCAAGAAAGATTAGAACAAAGATTAGCTAAATTCGCAAAAGAGTTTCCAACTAAGATTGCGCTCGTTGATCCGTGGAACCGCTTAACTTATGAAGAACTTGACCATGCCATTAATAATCTTGCTGTGACCTTTCATCAAAATGGCATACAGAAAAATTCTGTCGTGATGATTCAATTACCTAATGTAGCTGAGTCAATGATTGTTTTCCATGCAGCTTTACGGGCGGGTGCCATTGTACTTCCGGTTACTCCGATTTATCGCGAAGCCGAGATCAAAACAATTTTAGAGCAGGTCCAACCAGATGTGATTTTTATTCCACAATATTTTAAAAATAACGACTACGTTAAAATGCTAGAAAATATCCAGCAACTAAACAATGTTCCAAAAGTAGCGGTTAAGATTCCGAATGAAAGAGATACAGAGGGAACTAGTTTTATAGAATGGTCTGATTATATAAAAAATCCGAATGCTGAGAGATTAGAAGAAAGAGCATATGACCCAGAAGAATACAGCTTATTAATGTTTACATCTGGTACTACTTCTAGTCCGAAAGGTGTTTTGCATACTCATGGGACGCTTGGTGTTGCGATTTCTACGTTTGATGGTATTGAAACAACAGGATTTAATAGTGTATTCCTCGTTCCAAGTCCGGTCACGCATATAACAGGTTTAGTTGTAGGGATCTTAGGTCCAATGAAGCTAGGAGCAACAACAGTCTTCATGCCAATATGGGATGCGAAAAAGTGTTTGCAAATTATTGAGGATGAAAAATGTTCATATGTGATGGCAGCTACACCATTCCTAAGTCAGTTAATTGATGAGGTTGAGGCGCAAGGTAAAGGGATGGAAACAATGCGCTATTTCGCATGTGGAGGGGCAGATGTTTCTGAATATTTATTAAGACGTGCCAAATCCATTTTACCTCATTGTACATTTTCAAGAATTTATGGCTCGACTGAAGCACCAGGAATCTCGAAATTTAAACAAAATTATGATGAAAATAAACGATTCACACATGATGGAAGACCAACTTCACCTGGTAAAGCAAAAATTAAAGAAGGATCCTATTTGCCAAATGGTAGTGGAGAGTTAATGGTCTATGGTCCACAACTCTTTATTCGCTATATAAGCTGGGTTGAAACAGAAAAAGCAATGACCGAGGAATGGTTCTCAACTGGAGACTTGGCACTTTTCGATGAAGACGGTTTCATCCAAATTACTGGTAGAGAAAAAGACATTATTATTCGAGGAGGTGAAAATTACTCAGCGAAGGAAATTGAAGACATCTTGATTGCACATCCAAAAGTAAAGGATATAGGCATCGTTGGATATAAAGATGAAGTGATGGGGGAACGGGGTTGTGCTTTTGTTGTGTTAAATCAACGAAATGACACGATTACATTAAGTGATTTAACGAAACTCTTAGCGGAGAAAAAAGTGGCAAAACAAAAATGGCCAGAGCGATTAGAAGTCGTTGATGCGCTTCCGTATACACATTCCGGAAAACTTCAGAAGTTCATCTTACGGGATATGCTGAATAACGAAGTAGCATTGGGAAAATTGATTAATTAAAGAAAGAGAAATGAGATCTGGATAGAAAATAGGGGAGGAATTTATTTGAAAAAATGGATTTTAATGATTTGTTTAGTATTAGTTGCGGCAATTGTAAGCGCTTGTAGCGGTGGCGGCAGTTCATCGTCTTCTCAATCAACAGGAAATGACAAAACGGAGACATCTACTAAACCATCTAGTGAATCAACTGAAGCGTCAGATGAATATGCAAATTATCCAGAAAAGCCAATTGAATTTATCGTTCAATATGGTGCTGGGGGAGCAACTGACTTAGTGTACCGTCCAGTATTACAACGTATGGAAAAAGAGTTAGGTGGCACAATCGTTGTTCAAAATATTACGGAAGGTGGAGGAATTCAAGGGGCTAAAAAATTAGCTGATGCTAAGCCAGATGGTTATACAGCTGGGGTATTATCAGCAGGTCAAACAGTCATGGCACCTTTATTCCGTGAAGTTCCTGTTGGGTTAGAAGATTATGAAATTGTTGGTTCTGTTGGGGCTTATTTATACGGCATCATTGCACCAAAAGATGCGCCTTACGATGATTTTGAAGGATTTTTATCTTATGTGAAAGAGAATAGTGGGCATCTTGTTGCTTCTACAATTCCTTCTAATGTATATGAAATTTTCTATACATGGTTACGTAATGAGCATGGTGTTGAATTTAGTACGATTCCATTTGATTCCGCAACAGATACTTCAATGGCGGTGCAAAATGGTTCTGCAGATTTCAGTGTTGGTTTAACTTCAGTTGACAATTCTCGTATTGAAAATGGTGACATTAAGTTTATTGCTCCTCTTGGGGATCTTCGTTGGCCTGTAGCGCCAGATGTACCAACATTACAAGAGCAAGGGTACGACGATGTAATGGTTGCAACGATCTTAGGAATTGGATTACCTAAAGGCACACCAGAACCAATCGTGAAAAAGTGGGAAGATGCATTAAAAGCGACACTTGAAGATCCTGAAATTGTTGAACTTTTACAAAGTCTATCAACTGAACCGTCATTCAAAACAGGTAAGGATTTTGAAGATTATTTACTTAATTTAGATCAATCATTTAAAACAATGGTTGGCAAATAAGGGTAGGAGGTACGTGCATGAACTTTGATTACTCAGATGATCATAAGTTATTACAAAATTCCATTGGAAACCTACTTCAAAAAAAATTCCCGATTACGTTTAGTCGGGAATTCCTTGAAAAAGGGGACGATGTGATTTCAAAAGAACTAGTTAGAACGTTAGTAGAACAAGGTTTGCTAGGATTCCTTTTTGAGGATCCTAGCAACATAAATGAAGGCTTAGTCTATTCCATATTAACAGCTTTAGAGGCTGGTAGAGTTTCATTACCTCTACCACTCGTAGAAACCCATGTGACATCTTATATATTAAATAAGTTTGCTGCAGATAGTGAGCATAATGATGCTTTAAGTAGTGGGAAGAGCCTTTATACCATTGGATGGAAAAATATAGATGTGAAACAATCTGTTAATAATACGATCTCAGGTAAAGTTGCTTTTGTTCCTTTTGCAAAAAGTGCTGACTTTATGTTAATTCAACTTGAAGATCATCTCCTGTTCGTCGATTTAAAGGATGAATCGGTGAAAACGAAAAAAGTAAAATCGATGGACCAAACGTATCCACTTTATGAAGTAGAAATAAATGATTATAAATTACAAGATTCAAATGTCGTGACAAAAGGAGATGCCAATGAACTTTCTACGGTCATGAATCAAATTGCTACACTGTTATCCAGTGCCGAAATCATTGGTGCAAGTAGTCAAATTTTAGATATGACTGTGGAGTATACAAAGGAACGCAAACAGTTCGGCCAGGAGATTGCAAAATTCCAAGCAATCAAACATAAAGCGGCAGAAATGTATGTCCTGCTAGAAAGTTCAAAAGCCGCATTAAAATATGCTAGCTGTGTATTTTCAACGAATATGACGGATGAATATGAAAAAGTAACGCATCTATTAAAATCTTATACTTCTGATTGCTGTAATGAGCTCATGGGGTTATCCATTCAACTACATGGTGGGATAGGATTTACATGGGAAAGTGACGTACACCTATATTACAAGCGTGCTCGTCGAATCTCAGTGATGTATGGGGATATATACGAACATCGTGAAAAACTTTTCCAAGAAATTTTACAGTTGACTAAAGAAAGTGCTCAAAGTGAAAAAGATCGTATTAAAAGTTAACGTAATAAATTTGCGTTAGAGAAGAGGTGGGGAGATTGAACTTGCAAAAATTAAATGCCTCATTTTACCAAGGATTATTTCTCGTTGTATTTGCTCTATTCTTCATCGCTGTTACCCCTGCACAAATTGATTTATATGAAGGATCTGATGCCCTTTCACCAAGGTTTATACCATATATCGTATTAACGATTATTGGATTCTTCGGAATTATTCTCATACTCCAATCATTTAAAAAAGAGAATGTGGAAACACAACAAGAAAATGAGAGTGAAGAAGGGAAAGGTCAAAAGAGTTTACGAGACTTATTGATATTTATTGGGGTATGTATATTCATTCTATTGGCGTCCGAATTTATTGGGTACACATTTGCTGCGATTATTGCTTTAATCGCTACACTTATTGCGTTTAAAGTGAGACCGCTTTATAAGGTTATTTTGATTGGTGTGATTGTGCCTATTCTTATTGAGCTTTTATATCGAGCGCTTGAAATTTATTTACCACTTGGATTCTGGGAAAACATTCTTTATTAAGAATAGATCAAGCGTAAAGGGGTGAAATGATGGATTTACTCTTAGAAGCGTTTAAGGAATTTTTTATTCTAGAAAATTTACTATTAATTCCCTTGGCATTAATTGCAGGGCAAATTTTAGGTGCGATACCTGGAATGAGTTCCATAATGGCGATTGCGATTGTTATTCCATTTACATATGGACTATCACCCGTTACAGCCGTAACACTTTTAATGTCTTTTTATAAAGGAGGTTTATCTGGTGGTTCGATTGCTTCTATATTAATTGGAACACCAGGTACGGCTGCTGCAGCTGCTACATCATTAGATGGGTATCCATTGGCGAAAGAGGGGAAAGCTGGGAAGGCACTTGAGACAGCACAAATTGCCTCAGCTTTAGGTTCTCTTTTCTCGGATATTTTATTAATTTCAATCATTGGTTTTATGGCACAAATCGCATTAAATATGACATCGCCAGAATTGTTGTTAATTGTCGTATTTGCGATGTTAACAGTAGGTTCATTTACGGCAGGTAACCCGATTAAAGGGTTTGCGAGCGCACTGCTTGGTATATTCTTTTCCCTTTTAGGTCCAGATCCAACGACAGGTTTACCTAGATATAGTTTTGGCGTTCTAGAATTGGAAGCAAAACTAGATATAGTCCCTGTTCTATTAGGGGTTCTTGCATTATCTGAAGTTTTTTATGAAGTATATTACAAGAAAATGCAAAGTAAAGAGGGTCATCTTCCAGTTCCGAAAAATAAATCGGATGGTCGTATGACTTGGCAGGACTTTAAAGATACCGGCCCAACAACATTCCAATCCAGTGTGATTGGGGCGTTTATAGGAATGATGCCTGGATTAGGTCCAACAATTGGTGCGTTTTTATCACATAGTGCGGCAAAAAGAACAGCAAAAGATCCCGAAAAGCTTGGGAAAGGATCTTTATCTGGTGTTGCAGCAGCTGAAGCAGGGAATAACGCAGTGGCTGGAGCAAACCTTGTTCCGTTATTTAGTTTCGGAATTCCAGGGGACGCAGAGGCAGCCCTTGTTCTAAGTGCTTTAATGTTACATGGTCTCACAGTTGGACCACAATTATTTGTTTCTGATGGTCCACTAGTTTATGGGATTTTTATTAGTTTGATTGTAGCTGATATTGTCTTAATTTTCCTAGGATTATACATGGTTCGATATTTTGCAAAACCTTTAACTAAAATCTCTACACGTTACTTATATCCGACAGTTATCATTTTAATGCTAGCGGGTACTTTCGGTGTGACACGTAGTATGTTCGGATTAATGGTGTTAGTGGCATTTGGTTTAATTGGATTTGTCATGAAGATGAATGGCTTTTCAGTTCCAGCCTTTATTATTGGATTTATTTTAGGTGCACCACTTGAAGGCTGGCTTCAACGTTCATATGTCATGGTCAAAAATGATGCATCTATACTATTAAAACCGAGTTTCATCATTACTGCATTGATTCTAATTGGGATTGCAATTTTTATGAAAAAAGTTTCAAAGAAATCTGTACCTGAATAATTAACCTGGAGGCGTTCATTATTAAGGCTTGGGTATTACAAGAATTTGACGGTCCGGCTAGCATGAAATTACAAGATGTTCCTTCCGCTAAGATAAAAATGAGCGAAGTTCGTATCCAAATCAAAGCGTGTGGCTTAAACAACAAAGATCTATTCATTTCAAAAGGCGTCTATTTCCGCACGATGTCACCGCCTCTGACTTTAGGAAGTGATATCGCCGGGATTGTTGTTGAGATTGGGCAGGAAGTGACAAATTTTAAGATTGGCGATCGAGTTGTTGTTTCACCCATTATCGGATGTGGTGATTGCGAGCAATGCTTGCGCGAAGAAGAAAACAAGTGTAATAGATACGAATCTGCATTAGGTGGGTTAGCTGAAGAGTTTGTGATTTCTCAAAATCAATTATTAAAAATCCCTGACAACTTTGATTACGCAGATGCGGCGGCTTTACCAATTGCGTATTTAACGGCTTGGAACATGCTTTACAACAAAGCCAAAGTGACAAAGAAGGACACAGTGCTCTTTTGGGGCGGGACTAGTGGCGTTGGTACGGCTGGAATTCTACTATTCAATCAATACCAAAATACAATCGCTATTGCTGGTAGCGAAGAAAAAGTAGAAAAGTTGAAATCGCTTGGCGTCAAACACGTGATTAATTATAAAAATGAAGATGTGTATGAACGAGTGATGGCATTAACGAAGGATGAAGGGGTCGATGTAATCTTTGACCCAGTTGGTAAAGCAGCCTGGTCAAAAAACCTTGACCTCTTAAAAAATAATGGTCGACATGTAAACTGTGCGAGAAGTTCAGGTGCAGAGGCAACCATTGATTTAGGAAAATTATTTGCAAAACAAATAGCGATATACGGAGCGAAATCTGGTACGAAAAAGGATTTACAAAATGTCATGGATCATCTTAAGCGGATTCATAAAAAGCCAATTATCGATAAAACATTTTTCTTTAAGCAAGCAAAAGATGCGTTGCACTACCTTGAAAATGAGCGGCAATTAGGAAAAGTAGTCGTAATAAATGAATCCAAATAGGGGGATGAAAATGGAATTTGAAACGATTATTTATAAAAAAGAAGGTCCAATTGCACGAATTATTATGAACCGACCAGAAAAGCGTAATGCGCAAAATGGTCGAATGATTGAAGAAATGGATACTGCCTTTGTTGATGCAGAAAGAGATAGTGAGATTCGCGTAGTAGTTTTATCAGGCGCAGGGAAAACGTTTTGCGCTGGGCATGATTTAAAACTATATCCCGTAGAAGAAGGGGCAATCAATCGTCCGCCAAATATTGAAGGAAAATGGTATTACGAACGAGATTACTTTTATGATAAATTACTGCGTTCTTGGCGTTTAAAAAAACCAGTTATTGCACAAGTCCAAGGCCATGCATTAGCAGCAGGTTTTATGATCGCGAATATGTGCGATTTAGTTGTTGCTTCAGACGATGCACAGTTTGGGGATCCTGTTGTACGTATGGGAGCTGCAGCAGCAGAAATATTGTGTCATCCATGGGTATTGCCACCAAGGATTGCGAAGGAAATGCTATTTACAGGAAATTATATTACTGCCCAAAGAGCCTATGAATTAGGTATGGTGAACCATGTCGTTCCATTAGAGGAACTTGAGAATACAGTGACACAGTTAGCGGAGCATATTTCAAAAATGCCACCGTTTACCGTTTCAATTATTAAAAACTCCATCAATCGTACGATGGATATGCAAGGATTTGAAAATTCATTGAATGCCCACTTTGACACACATGTTATGTCCCATTGGTCGGATGAAGCACAAACATACTTTGAACAAAGTCGCCGCGAAAGTAAAAGTATTAAAGAATTCATTACAAATCGTGATGACAAATTTGTATCCAAGGAGGGGTGAGGAAGATGGATCTATTATTTACTCCTGAACAAGAACAATTTCGTGAACGATTAAAAAATTGGTTGAATGAAGTAATCCCGGAAGTGACAAAAAATGATCACTCGCCTGATCGCTTCGAAAATATGATTATTAATAAAAAGATTTGGGAGAAGAATGTTTATGAGGCGGGGTATGCAGGTCTTACTTGGCCAAAGGAATACGGGGGGCAAGGGAAAGAAAATGTATATCAAATCATTTTTAACGAGGAATGTGGTAGAGTAAACGCCCCTGCTACTCTTAACGTCATTGGAAACAATATTTTAGGACCCACGCTTTTAGAATATGGAACAGAAGAGCAAAAGCGACGTTTTTTACCGCAAATAGTCTCAGGAAATGAGATTTGGTGCCAAGGATTTTCCGAACCAAACGCAGGTTCAGACTTAGCATCTCTGTCCACAAAAGCCGAATTAAAAGGCGATAAGTGGATTATTAATGGTCAGAAAATATGGGCGAGTTGGGCGCAATTTTCTCAGTATTGTATTTTACTAGCTAGAACTGACAATCAAGCAAAAAAGCATAAAGGTATTACGTTTTTCCTTGTGCCAATGAATTTAAAAGGGGTTACGGTAAAAACACTAGTCCAAATGAATAATGAGAAGGAATTCTCCGAAATCTTTTTCGACGACGTAGAACTTGATCAACATCTAGTACTTGGTGAAGTGAATGATGGTTGGAACGTAGCCATGAGAGCACTATCTTTTGAACGTGGGACAAATCCATTAGGTAAACAAGCAAAGTTCCATAAAGAATTAGTGGATTTAGTAAAATTAGCAAAAACAATTAAGGATGAAAATGGTAATTCAATAACAGATAATCCGTATTTTCAACAAAAAATAGCTAAAGCCTTTAGTGAACTTGAAGTGATGAAATATATGGGCTATGAGGTCGTTAATAAATTGATGAATAATCAAAAAATTACTTTTGAATCTTCTGTCCAAAAGCTTTATTGGAGTGAATACCATAAGCGATTTGGTGATTTAGCAATGGAAATCCAACGTGACTTAAGTATTTTCTGGGAAGAAGATGGACTACTAGATGGGAAATTCCAAAACATTTTCCTACATTCACGTGCAGAAACGATCTACGCTGGAACTTCCGAAATTCAAAAAAATATTATTGCCGAACGTATTTTAGAAATGCCTCGATAAAAAACCTTGAAGTAGGTGTGTACATTTGAATGATGAATTTGAAGGCAAAGTTGTCGTTGTTACAGGTGCGGGTACAGGACTTGGAAGATGGATTGCGGAAGGGTTTGCCAAAGCTGGTGCCCACACCGTAATAACAGGTATTAATCTTGATGAATGTATGGACGTTGCAGATGGATTACAAGAATGTCGAGGCAAAGTGATTGCGCGTCAAATGGACGTAACGAATCTATCTGAAATTAAAGATACGTTACAATTTGTCATCGATGAATTTTCACGTGTGGATGTACTTGTCAATAATGCTGGTCTAGTGTGGAAACGAAAAGCTCTTGAAGTGGATGAGAGCTTTTTTGACCAAATGAACGCAGTCAATGTAAAAGGAGCTTTTTTTGTAGCCCAAACCTTTGGAGCACAAATGGTACAACAACAGTCAGGGAAAATTATCAATATAACATCTGCAGCTGGAAAACTGATCAGAAAAGGTCTTGCTAATCCTATTTACAACATGAATAAAGGTGCCATTAATATGATGACAAAAGCGTTGGCAGAAGAATTTTCGCAATATAACGTCAATGTCAATGCAATAGGACCTGGCTACTTTGAGACTGGTCCAGTGAAAGAGCGCTTTGTAAATCCTGCAGTTTATGAAACGGTAATTGAGTCAACACCTCTTGGGAAAATAGGACAGGCAAACGACATTCAAGGCACTGCATTGTTCTTAGGATCAAAGTTATCAGATTTTATTACAGGCCAAATTATTTATGTAGATGGTGGACGGACAATTTTATAGCACAATTGGAGTGGTAAAACATGGAGCTAACCGACAAAGTAGCCATCGTTACAGGTGCTGCGCGGGGAATTGGTTTTAACATCGCATCAAAACTATCTAGGGAAGGTGCAACCGTACTCTTAATTGATAAAGAAGAAGAGGAATTGGCAAAAGCCCAACAGCTGTTAACAAATTCAAAACGAAATGTTCAATCTTATGTATTAGATGTGACAGATGACTTTGCTGTGATGTCGTTTCTTGCACAACTCCGAGAGTCAGAAAGAAAGATTGATATATTAGTTAATAACGCGGGGATCTCGCCAAAGGTTGATGGGGTTCGACGGGAAACACATACAATTCCAATCAATGAGTGGGAACAGGTACTTAAAGTGAATCTTACAGCACCGTTTCTTTTTACTAAAGGTGTATTGCCAATGATGATGGAAAAAGGTTGGGGTCGGATTGTCAATATAAGCTCAGTTGCAGGTCGACAAGCAAGTAAAATTGCGGGCTCTCATTATGCGGCAACGAAAAGTGCACTAATCGGCTTTTCAAGGACTGTCGCTTCGGAATACGGAAAGTATGGAATTACGGTAAACAATGTAGCTCCTGGACGTATTGAATCTAAAATGGCAGAGATGGCAACAGAGCAAGTGGCAGAGAATTTTTTACGACAAGTACCATTAGGGAAAAGTGGTACGCCACAAGATGTTTCAGCTGCCGTTTTATTTCTTTGTTCAGAAGGGGCAAATTACATTACAGGGGCAACGATTGATGTAAATGGTGGTATTTATATGAATTAAGATAGTAGATTGATAGGTTTAATATAGAAAAGGGGAGTTTAATGATGGGAAACAATGTAAACGTAAAAGTTGAAAATCAAATTGCTTATATCGGGATGAACCGTCCAAATAAACGAAACTCTTTAGCGACAGAGCTTGTAGAGGAATTGTTAGGGGCATTACGTGATGCGGAAAAAAATCCAGAAGTTCGTGCCATCATTTTATATGGGGAAGGAAAAGCGTTTTCTGCAGGTGGCGATATTGATACATTACAAGCGTTAGAAAATACTGCTGATTTATTAAACTACATGCAAAGTGCTTCAGAAATTACAAATACCATTAAGAACTTAGATAAATTAGTCGTTGCAGCAGTTCATGGATTTGCTGCTGGTGCTGGATTTAGTCTAGCACTTGCATGTGACTTCGTAGTGGCACATTCTGATACACGTTTCATCTCAAGCTTTACAAATGTCGGGTTAATTCCAGACCTTGGATTGATTCGAAGTCTGAATGGTCGAGTTCCTTCTGCAATAGCGAAAGAATGGATTGTCTCAGGACGCCCAGTGTCAGTGGAGGAAGCTTCAAAACATGGATTAGTGAACAAAGTAGCTACAGGTGACGTCGTGGCGGATGCTGCTGAATATGCACAGTTTATTGTCGCTGCGCCACCTCTTGCAAACAAATTTGTAAAATATTTGGTGGAACATGCCAACGAATATTCTAATGAAACAAGTTTGATGCAAGAAAACGTGATTCAATCGTTATTACTTCAAACAGAAGACAATCGAGAAGGGATTCAAGCCTTCTTTGAAAAAAGGAAGCCTAGTTATAAAGGGATTTAAACTGAATAAATGAAAAGTTCGACTTTCAATTCGAGAGTTCGAACTTTTTTTAGGAGCAATTTGTAAAGGAGTGTAGTTGAATGACGTTAGACGTAGAGAATCAATACACGAATGCTGAAAGAGCTGCTCGTGCCTTATATAAAAACGGTGTGCGAGAAATTTTTGGTCAAAGTAATCCACAAACCATTATGCTTGCTTGTGAAGAATTAGGGATCAGACAAATTGGATTTAGACAAGAAAATGCTGGGGCCTATATGGCGCAAGGGTATGGTATGGTTAGTGGCAAGATTCCAGTTGTTGGAGCACAAAATGGTCCAGCAGCCGCTTTGCTAGTTCCTGGATTGGCAGAGGCGCATAAATCCTCCCATGCAATCGTTGCAATTGTCGATGATGTCCCATTGCGTGATGAAGACCGGAATGCGTTCCAAGAGCTGGATCATTTTGAATTGTTTAAAGGGGTAGCGAAGTGGGTGAAAAGAGTAAGCCATCCTGATCGCATCGAAGCCTTAATTGATCGTGCATTTATTGAAGCATCTAGTGGAAGACCGGGGCCTGTTGTTTTACTCTTCCCGAAGGACATTATGTATTCAACGAAAAAAAGCAAAGCAAACCCAACTTCTAAAACAAGTTTTTCTCATTATCCATTAGATCGACCTTGTGCCAATTTAGATGAATTGCAAAAAGCTGCAGATTTTATCAGTAAAGCAAAAAGACCATTGATTTACGCAGGTGGAGGGGTGAATACCTCAGGCGCTCAAAATATTTTACGAAAAATCCAAGATGAGTTTAACCTTCCTATTGCCACTACAACAATGGGAAAAGGTGCAGTGGATGAAAATCATCCGCTAACACTCGGACCAATCGGTTATTATATGGGGAATCGTAGTCGTACGAAGTATTTAAGAGAATACGTAAAACAAGCGGATGTCATTTTATTAATTGGTAATCGTACAAATCAAAATGGAACGGATAGTTGGACGTTGTTACCGAATGAGGCCACTTACATTCATCTCGATATTTCTCCATCTGAAATTGGGCGAAATTACCCTTCGCTTCGTTTAGCGGGCGATGCTAAAATGTCGTTGGAAAAATTATATGAACTTCTAGGAGAACAAGGGGCTAGTCAGGAGCCTAGAGATGAAGTAAGAAAGGTTATACAACATTCTCGTCAACAGTACTCACAAGAAGTGGCATCTTATTTAGAAAAGAAAAACGAAGTCTTACACATCGAACATATTCTTGTTGAGCTCAATAAACAATTGGAGGAAGATCATATTGTAGTGGCAGATGCTAGCTATTCTTCCATTTGGATTTCGAATTTTATAGATGCCTCAGATAAGCGGAGATTCATATTCCCTAGAGGAATTGCAGGTCTAGGCTGGGGGCTACCAATGGCGATGGGGGCAAAAGTCGCCGAACCGGGGAGAAAAGTATTCTGTCTTTGTGGAGACGGTGGTTTTGCACATGTTTGGAGTGAGTTAGAGACGTGTATGCGAGAAGGCATAGATGTCGTGATTGGTGTTATTAATAATGGAATACTCGGATACCAAAAACATGCGGAGCTTTCGAAATGGGGAAAACATACCTCAGCCATAGATATTAAAAAAATTGATTATGTAAAGATTGCTGAGGCTTGTGAGATGAGGGGAATGGTAATCGATCATATAAGTGATGTTGAAAGTTCACTTAAAGAAGCTTTTCAACATAAAGGAAGCGTATTATTAGATTTGCGCGTAGATGCTTCCTCCATTCCACCACTAACATTTATGCAATCATTTGATTCAATTTAAAATTAGTTTCCCGAGGCCGGGACATAGGTAGAATTTTTAAGAAAAGCCACTATTATCTATAATAAGATATTGCTACTTTATAGTTTGAGAGCAATAAGTATTAGCCATTCTTTGAAAAAACGCGGCCTACCACTGTAAGCCGCGCCAGTTTCCGGAAAGTTTAGAAGGATAAATTTTATGTGAGCGGACCTAACACAAAGCACAAAGACAAGTCGTAAAGACACGTACCACGTGGCTTTGCGGCTTGTGTGGGGAGCGAAAGCGCCACGTCCGCATGTCTCGCTCCCATGACCAACGTCGTGTTGGCCTCTTAGTCCGCTCTCACCGGATACTTTATTAGATTCATTATTAGAATCAACAGCAAAAAACATCAGTTTCTCTTTGTCCCAGGCTCTTTTTCTTTAGACGTGGTTATTCAAAAAGTAGAATTTGATACCATTAACATAATATTGTAAGCTAATGGTTAATAGATACTTAAAGAAAACAATATATACTATTATTAGCTAGAAACTCGCATCGAAAGGAAGTTACATCCGAATTGACAAATAAAAATAAAACAGTTGTCCGTTCCATGGACATTTTAAATCTATTCATAGAACACACTGAATTAACATTTCAAGAAATCATAGAGTTATCTGAAATCCCGAAAACCTCTGTTTATCGCATGTTGAAATCATTAGAGGAGATGGAGTTTTTAGAAAAGGGACCCGATGCCAAATACCGTCTTGGCATGCTTTTTCTTAAATTTGGTCATCTCGTTTCAAGCAGACTAGATGTGCGGAAAATTGCTTATCCGATTATGAAAGACTTACATAACGATGTTAAAGAAGCGGTTAATTTAGTTGTTCGTGATGGCGAAGAAGCGATTTATATTGAAAAAATTGATGAGAAGCAAAAGGTGAGGCTTTATACAGCCGTTGGTCGAAAAAGTCCGTTATATGCTGGAGCTTGTCCTCGAGCAATCTTTTCGTTTTTACCTGAGCACGAAGTCAAAGATTATCTTGATTCCGTAGAACTAAAATCTTATGCAAATGGAACGATCACGGATAGAGAAAAGTTATTAGTGAAGATTAAGCAGGAAAAGGAACAAGGTTATACAATTAGCCATTCAGAATTAGAAAATCATACATCTGCTGTGGCTGCACCAATTTACAATCATTTAGGTGAAGTCGTGGCAGGATTGAGTATTGCAGGAATTGAAGCGAATTATCAAGGAGAAAATGTTGATCGTTTCGCCCGGAAATTAAAGAAAGCCACTGCAGAAATTTCCAGACAATTAGGATATGAACAACTATAGAAAAGCGAAGCGCGTTCGTTTAGCCGCGACAAGCGCTGGAGCTACACCTGGTGAGGGCGCTTTTTGCCCTCGACAGGAGTAGTGAAGCGACCTCGAGCGGCTAACGCGCGAAGCTAGACAATAAGAAAAGCGGAGGCGGCTCGTTCACACCCGACAAGCACTGGAGACAATACCGGTGAAGGCGCTTTTTGCCTTCGCTGGTATTGTCGAAGTGACCTCGAGGGTGTAGCCGCCGCAGCTAGACAATAAGAAAAGCGGAGGCGGCTCGTTCACACCCGACAAGCACTGGAGACAATACCGGTGAAGGCGCTTTTTGCCTTCGCTGGTATTGTCGAAGTGACCTCGAGGGTGTAGCCGCCGCAGCTAGACAATAAGAAAAGCGGAGGCGGCTCGTTCACACCCGACAAGCACTGGAGACAATACCGGTGAAGGCGCTTTTTGCCTTCGCTGGTATTGTCGAAGTGACCTCGAGGGTGTAGCCGCCGCAGCTAGACAATAAGAAAAGCGAAGCGCGTTCGTTTAGCTGCGACAAGCGCTGGAGCTACACCTGGTGAGGGCGCTTTTTGCCCTCGTCAGGAGTAGTGAAGCGACCTCGAGCGGCTAACGCGCGAAGCAAGACAATAAGAAAAGCGGAGAACGCCGGAGTTTGAAGCTGAACACTCTTAAAATTTTCGAAAATCTCTACTTTCTAACGTATTAAAAAGAGGCGCCTAATGTGTAGCGCCTCTTTTCTTATTTATATTGCAATCTTCTAAAACGAAGTGCCATTCTTAATTCATTTAATTGTTTTTCTTGATGTAATAAAGCTTTTTGTGCTTCTTCCAACGTCACTTCTTGGAAATGAATCGTATCGGTTGCTTGCATTTGTGCTAAAAATGGCAAATCTGTTGAAATGATCTGTCCAATTTTCGGATAACCGCCTGTCGTTTGGCGATCAGCCATTAAGATAATCGGTTGTCCATTAGAAGGTACTTGAATAGTTCCATACGTAACTCCTTCTGACAATAACTCAAACGGCGCTTTTAATTGAATTTCTTCACCTTCTAACCGATATCCCATTCGATCAGCTTGGGTCGTAATTTTGTATGGCATGGACAAGAAGTTTTTGATACTCTCCTCATCGAACCTCTCATATTCAGAGCCTCTAATGATCCGAATCGTTTTCGTTTTTTGAAGATTAACAAAGGATGTGTAATTGACAAACCAAGGAAAGTAAATAGATTCCGTTTGTAGCTGTTGAAAAAGTTCTTCACCTACAGCAGAACGCACTCCACATTCAAACACATCTTTTTTTTGTAACTTTCTCCCATGAAAGCCGCCAATGCCAGCTCGTAAGTAGGTGCTTTTGCTATTCATCACTTCTGGTACTTGAATGCCACCACTAAAGGATACATAAGCGCGACAGCCACTAACAGCAGCATGGAATTTTAAAACAGACCCTTTCTGAACTAGCAGTGGACGCCACATTGGCACTTCTTCTCCATCTAGAGTAGGTCTTAAATTGCCTCCTGTAATAGCAATCAATTCATCACTTTCAAATAAAAGAGTAGTCCCAAAAAGGGTAACTTCTAGTCCACCTTCATCATGTGAATTCCCTACAAGAATATTCGCTATTCGTAAAGAGATAGGGTCCATAGCACCGCCTACGATGACACCAAACTTTTGCACACCATATCTTCCTAAATCTTGAATGGTTGTCAGCATTCCTGGTTGAAGAACTTTTATGCCCATGTTGCCACCTCCAAGTGATGATTATATTCTTCCATCGTAATCGGATAAAATCGAATGCGATCGCCTGGTTGTAATAAGGTTGGAGGAGTTTGATTAGGTAAAAATAGACTTTGTGGTGTTCGTCCGATAATTTGCCATCCACCTGGCGTCTCTAAAGGATAAATTCCTGTTTGACTTCCCGCAATGCCGACAGATCCTGGTGGAATTGCTAATCGCGGAGTATCTTTTCTAGGCGTGGCAATTTGTTGATTCAAGCCACCCATAAAAGGAAAGCCAGGAGCAAAGCCCAGCATGAATACGAGATAGTCACCACTTGAATGTAGCTCAATCACTTCACTAGGTGTTAAACCGTGATATGATGCAACATATTCTAAGTCTGGTCCCATGTCACCTCCATAGACAACAGGGATTTTTACAATGCGTTCCTTTGTCGATTCAACCGAAACGGATTTGGTTAGTAATTCTAAAATGCAATTTTTTACAATCTCAAAGGGGATTTTATTGTCCTTTTTTCTATTAGAAAAGTAAACATCTACAGGATTGTAATAAATCGTCACACTATTATAGGCTGGAACTGTTTCTATTAATCCTTCGAATGGATGTGATTCTAAGAGATTCATTATTAGTTTTACTCTTTTATGTATTGCCTCATCTATTCCGTGCCCAACTTGAAGTACGAGTGCAGCGTCACCTAGAGGTCTGATCTGTACATCTTCTTTTAAAGTAAACATGAAAGCCACCTCCTGTTGTTTCGAAATTCGGTACATAAGTTTTAAAAAATGGATTATTAATATTATAAATTAACAATTTTCAAAAACAAGATGGTTTTAATTGAAAATAAAAAATATTATACAATTTTCTCAAAATTTTAAAATCTATCTTTTCGACAAAAATAATCTGTGCTACAATGTTTTTAAATTTAGAAACTTAAGTTCCGAAATGCGGTACTAGAGAGATGGTAGTTTAGGGGGTAAGAAAATGTTTCGAGTAGATATAAATTGTGATTTAGGGGAAAGTTTTGGCCGTTACCGTTTAGGGGAGCAAGAGGAAATCTTAAAATATGTTACCTCTGCCAATATAGCTTGTGGGTTTCACGCTGGGGATCCAACTGTTATGAGAGAAACCATTCAGCTTGCCATTCAAAATGGAGTAAAAATTGGAGCGCATCCAGGATTACCGGATTTAAATGGTTTTGGACGTAGAGAAATGAACATTACTCCGCAAGAAGCTTATGATATGGTCGTTTATCAAGTAGGGGCGTTACAAGGGTTTTTAACTACTTTTAATGAAACGATGCAACACGTAAAGCCACATGGAGCCCTTTATAATATGGCTGCTAAAAATCAAGGACTTGCGGAGGCCATTGCGCAAGCGGTTTATGATATTTCTCCGCAACTTGTGCTGTTTGGACTTGCTGGTAGTGAATTAACGAAAGCGGGAGAGAAGATAGGGCTTCCTACTGCACATGAAGTATTTGCTGACCGCACATATCAACAGGATGGTTCCTTAACATCGCGTAAACAGCCAGACGCATTAATTACCGATTCGCAACAAGCAGTACAGCAAGTTGTGAAAATGGTGAAGGAAGGCCGTGTGCTGTCTCAGCAGCAAATAGAAGTACCTTTACAGGCAGATTCAGTTTGTATTCATGGGGATGGAGCACATGCTGTTGAATTTGCAAAGTATATTCATGCAGTCTTAACAGAACAGCAAATTGCAGTTCGTTCAATTAGAGAGGGGTAAAACAAATGGGAGCTAGTAAAATCAATGAAGATGTAGTAAAAGCAGCTAAAAGCCAAAAAAGTCAATTCGTTAAGAAGACGACAAGTAAAAGTGTGTTGTTAGGGGCAGCATTCTTAATGGCAACCTCAGCGATTGGACCAGGATTTTTAACACAAACAACGGTATTTACGCAACAATTAGCAGCAAGCTTTGCATTTGTTATTTTAATTTCACTGCTTTTAGATATCGTTGCGCAACTGAATGTTTGGCGAATCATTGCAGTTTCTGGATTACGAGGTCAAGAAATTGCTAATAAAGTATTACCAGGCTTAGGTGTAGTACTTGCTGTTATGATCGTAATTGGAGGATTAGCCTTTAACATAGGGAACGTTGCAGGTGCAGGTCTCGGACTAAATGCCATGCTAGGATTAGATCCGATTGTTGGCGCAGTTATAAGTGCATTATTTGCAATCTTTATTTTCGTTATTAAAGAAGCCGGAAAAGCGATGGATAAAGTTGCGCAAGCTGCTGGTGGGGTCATGATTTTACTGATGATGTTTGTTGCAATTAAAACGTCACCACCTGTTGGGGATGCAATCGTTAACACATTTGCCCCTGAACAAATTAGTTGGTTTGCGATCGTAACATTAGTAGGAGGGACTGTTGGAGGATACATAACTTTCGCAGGTGGCCACCGTCTTTTAGATGCAGGTATTAAAGGGGTAGAGTATTTGCCAGAAGTAACAAAAAGCTCTGTCATGGGAATTGTTGTTACGGGTATCATGCGTATTGCATTGTTTTTAGCAGTACTTGGTGTAGTTACTCAAGGTTTAGCGATTGATCCAGCTAACCCACCAGCTTCTGTTTTCCAATTAGCTGCTGGGGATATTGGTTTCCGTATGTTTGGTGTCATCATGTGGGCTGCAGCTATTACGTCTGTTGTTGGGGCTGCCTATACATCTGTATCGTTTATTCGTTCATTCCATCCTTCTATCGAAAAGTATCACAATTGGATTATTATTGCCTTTATCGTAGTGTCAACAATTACATTTGTCTTTGTTGGTAAACCAGTAAACGTATTGCTTTTAGTGGGAGCATTAAATGCCTTAATTTTACCGGTAGCTTTAGGTACATTACTTGTTGCGGCATATAAAAAAGAAATTGTTGGGTCATATAAGCATCCACTTTGGTTAACGATTACTGGCGTTCTTGTTGTAATCATCATGAGTATTATGAGTGTGATTACGTTGATTCAACAACTGCCACAATTATTTGCCTAATGATAAATATGATTTGTACTTAAACTGGGAGGGAATTTGATGACAGTATATGGAACAATTGAACCAAATGAAATTCGTCAAATGATTCGAAAACAAGAAATAACTGGACCTACAGCGGGTATGTCAATTGGCTATACGCAAGCAAATTTAGCTATTTTAAAGAAAGAGCATGCATTCGATTTTCTACTATTTTGTCAGCGGAATCCAAAGCCATGTCCAATATTAGACGTGACTGAACCAGGATCGTTTATTCCTGCAAGAATTGCAAAAAGTGGAGATATTCGAAAAGACGTACCAAAATACCGCATTTATCGAGACGGCATTTTTACAGAAGAAGTGTTAGATATTACGGATTATTGGGAAGATGATATGGTCGCATTTTTAATCGGATGTAGTTTTACATTTGAAACGCCACTTCTTGAAGCAGATATTCCGATTCGCCATATTGAAGAAAATTGTAATGTTCCAATGTATAAAACAAATATCCCTTGCGAAAAAGCAGGTGTATTTGAAGGGCCAACTGTTGTAAGTATGCGTCCGATGACAGCAGAGGATGCCATTCGTGCGATTCAAATTACATCGCGTTTTCCAAACGTACACGGTGCGCCAATTCATATCGGCAATCCTGAACAAATCGGGATTACAGATATTTCAAAACCAGACTTCGGTGATGCTGTAACGATCAAGCCAGGAGAAATACCTGTATTTTGGGCATGTGGTGTAACACCTCAAGCCGTTGCAATGGAAAGCAAGCCATCCATTATGATTACCCATGCGCCTGGGCATATGTTAATTACAGATATTAAGGAAACTAGTTTGAGTGTACTTTAAGAGAAAGCTGATTGATTTAACTCGAACATCTTTACGTTCTAATCGATAAGTAGATCTAGCATTTAAACTCCGCAAATTATAATTTGTGGGGTTTTTATGTTTAATAGAGAAAGAGAAAAAACTGCAAAAAGAAAATAAAAACTAACTGTTCAAAAATCAGTCCTTCAGTTCGCACAGGTGGATTTGTGGTTTAAGTTTAAAAATATCATAATAAAAATTCCACTAAGCGTATAGAGGTGTTTCTAATTGCTTTACTACCATTTTAGATAGCCTAATAAGTAGGAGAATGAATCAACATTTTTGATTTATTCTCTTTTTTTTTATGCTAAATCGCTTGTTTTAAAGACTACTAAAGTTATAGGAAAACAACAATAATATTATCCTTTTAATAATAATTAACGATTTGAAAATATTAATATTTTGATTTAAAAAGAAGAAAATGTTAATAATGTGAAAGAATTATGACTATAAAAATAATTGTATACAATTTTGATAGTTTTGTGATATTATGAAGAAACTTAATTGAAATAATATTTTGATAATTTAGAAAGAGAGGTTTTAAGTTATGACACAGATGGTCGCAATCGTTATATTACTATTAATCTTATACATTGGTGATTTTGTTTCAATTCGAACGAAAGCGTGGGTTCCTTCCGTCTTCGTGTGTGCAGTATTATTCCTTTTTGGATTCTGGACTTTTTTTCCGACAGATATTGTCGCAATAGCAGGAGTTCCGAGTGTTGTCGCTACATTACTTATGTATCTATTAATTGTTAATATGGGTACTCTTCTTTCATTGAAAGAATTAATGGCTCAATGGAAGACAATTGTCATTGCTTTATCAGGGATTTTAGGGATCATTGTAATTCTATTTGGTATTGGGTCACTTATTTTTGATATGAATACAGTCATTGTTGCAATACCTCCATTAGTTGGGGGGCTTGTGTCAGCGTTAATTATGTCTGAAGGTGCTGCACAGGCAGGTCTAACTTCATTATCTGTTTTTGCGATTGTTATTTATGTGATGCAAGGATTCGCTGGATATCCAATTACATCAATTGTGTTAAAGCGTGAAGGAAAGCGTCTTTTACAACAGTACCGTAACGGTGAATTAGCTGTTAGTTCTAAAGCTCAAGTTCAAGAAGAAACGACTGATTCTAAAAAAGGGCTTAAAATCTTCCAAGTGCCCGAAAAGTATAATACGGAATACTTTAAATTCTTGAAAATCGCGATTGTAGGTTGCTTAGCGTACTTAACATCTGTAGCCTTAGCACCAGTGGTTGAAATTAATGGACTTGTTCTTTGTTTAGTATTTGGGGTTATTGCAAAAAGTATCGGTTTCTTAGAGACGCATGCTTTACAAAAAGCGAATGGATTTGGTTTTGCCATTATGGGATTAATGCTTTTCATATTCGATGGTTTAAAAAATGCAACGCCTAGTATGATGTTGGAGATTATTACACCACTTGTTGTTTGTATAATCTTAGGGGTCATCGGAATGTACATTTTCTCATTGGTTGCAGGGAAATTACTGAAAGTGAGCAAAAACTTAGCGTTTGCAGTGTCATTAACTGCATTATACGGTTTCCCAGCAGACTACGTAATTACAAACGAGGTTATTAAAGCTTTAACAACCGATGAAAAAGAACGAGCAGCATTAACAGAGCATATGTTACCGCCGATGCTAGTTGGGGGATTCATCTCCGTTACAATTGTTTCTGTTATTCTAGCTGGAATTTTCGTAACATTCTTATAACTAATTTTTCTCGGGCTATCTAATCGGATAAATGACTTTGTAGATTGTGAGATTCTATGGCAGATAGTCGATTTTAATAGAAAGTAGTGGAGGTTGATTCAAATGATCAATGAAAAAATAAAAGAAGGCATTCAACAATATAGCGATGAATTAACAGCCATTCGTCGAAAATTGCATAGTGAACCAGAATTATCATGGGAAGAATACGAAACAACTGCTTTTGTTTCATCCTATTTAAATGAATTAGGGATTGAACATCGTAAAACAGAGCCAACTGGGGTTATCGCTGAAATTAAAGGCGGCAAAGCAGGAGAAACGGTTGCGTTACGTGCCGATATGGACGCACTTCCAGTTGAAGAGCTAAACATAGACCTTCCTTATACATCCAAGGAAAAAGGAAAAATGCATGCATGTGGTCACGATGCACATACTGCAATGCTATTGATTGCATCAAAAGTACTAAATGAAATCAAGGATGAGCTACCAGGGAATGTTCGATTGATTTTCCAACCTGCAGAGGAAGCTGCGACGGGTGCAAAAGCAATGGTAGAACAAGGCGCGGTTGAAGGTGTGGACAATGTATTCGGTATTCACATTTGGTCACAAATGCCAACAAATAAAGTATCCTGTTACCCTGGTGCATCTTTCGCTTCCGCAGATATTTTTAAGGTAACGTTTAAAGGAAGAGGCGGTCATGGAGCAATGCCTCACGATACAATTGATGCCGCGGTCATCGCGTCTTCATTCGTCATGAACGTACAATCAGTCGTTTCAAGAACAATTGATCCACTGCAACCAGCAGTACTAACGGTTGGGAAAATGATCGTAGGTACACGCTTTAACGTCATCGCAGAAAATGCAGAAATCGAAGGGACAGTTCGATGTTTTGATGCTGCAACACGTAATCATATCGAAAAACAACTTCAAGTTTATGCGGAGAATGTGGCAAGTATATATGGAGCTACTGCAAATGTAGAATACATTCGTGGTACACAAGCTGTCATTAACGAAGAAGAAAGTGCAAAATTGGTTCAACAAGTAACAACAGAAGCTTTCGGTGAGGATGCAAATTACTATGAAAAACCAACAATGGGAGGAGAAGACTTCAGCTTCTATTTGGATGAAGTCCCAGGAAGTTTTGCACTCGTCGGCTCAGGTAACCCGGACAAAGACACAGAATGGGCCCACCACCACGGTAAATTCAACGTTGACGAAGATGCACTTGTAACTGGTGCTGAATTATACGCACAATATGCATGGGCTTATTTAAATAAGTAAGATTTTTGAAGAGATCAACCTTTTGGGGTGGTCTCTTTCTCTTGTTGCTTTGAAAAACATATGTAGTAAAATTTTAATAACTAATAGAATTGATATTTTTAAGAGTTTATGACCGTTATATATTGGAAATCCATTTAAGTACGAATTAAGGAGAGAAATAAATAATGATACATCCAAACGTAGTTGAGGCTGTAGAGGTAACTGAACTTTTTAAGTATATAAGTCGAACTCTTCTTAAAGTAGGGTTTGAATTAAGAAGTGAGGGGACTTATCAAACAAAGCAAGTCTTTATGGATGGGATAGAAAAGCCAATTGGTGCCATCCAATACGAAGGTAGCAAGGACTTTGAAAAGAAACCACCAAGCGTAGTAAATTTACGATTCAATCGATTAAACATTCCGGAATCGTGGAAAGAGCAATTAGAAAATGAATATCCTCCGTACAGCAAAATCCTTAAAACCGTTATTACTCATAAATTTACAAGTTTTGATGAAGAAACGCGAAAATACATATACGAGATGTGTGTAGCTTTGAGTAGATCTTAAACAATGAAACTTTTTTCAAAACAGGTATTCATCACGTTCAGTAAGTTAATACGAAATAGCGTATCTTGTTGAGTTATGTCGTTAATACTCGACGAATATAATAACTAAATAGTTAAATAGTGCTGTTTTATTTGCTCAATGCAGGATCTGAAAAATTATACAAAGGAGTGTAATTTTGTCGATCGTTAATCCTCAATATGCTTTTTTAGAGGCTGACTATGAAAATCCTAACTTATCGAAAGTGATACCTGAAGATCCTAGTCCCGGTATGACTCAGGTAAAACCGGAAGTTGAAAATAATCTAGAAGAGGTACCGAAAGATGATGCAGAACAAAGAAATGATGCAAAGTTAGCACTAAAAAACTCACTAATAACTGCATTTTTACAAGTAAATTGGAAGCTAGGAACACTCTTATGGATCCCAGCGGATATTTTTTGTATTGCGTACTTGGTGTTAGTAGAGATATTTTCATAACTTTTAATAAAAGACATCACTTGAAGGTTGATGTCTTTTTATTTTGGAATTATATGAAAGGGAATGTAGGCAGTGGGATCTTCAGTGAATGGGTAGGGAAGTTAAAGCAAGTAAGAAAAATATTTATTTGAATCACCTTATAAACAGTAGTTACAATATTTAACTTAAACTATACAAATTATTTACATTCTTAACAAAGCTAACAGATATAATGAAGAAAGGAGATAAGCGGTAATCTGTTAAACCTATTAACTTTAGTTAATGTGTTGTAACAAAATCTATATCCAAAGTTAAAATGAATCATAAAGCAGTTTTTCACATATGATGGTGAAGTAGTTGCGCATCTGAATCTCTATGGATTTATTTACTGCTATTCTATGAAACCTTTTATTAGTAAAATTAGTGTTGTACCTATAATCGTTTATAGAAGAAAGGATATTGAATGAATAACCAAAATTATATTATTAAACATCGTGAAATTGATCCACAGGCCATTCCAAACTTCTATGAGTATGGTTACGTCGTTAATCGTATTAAAGAGACTTTGTTTCAGGAATTTGGGTTTCAATTCAAGATGTATGCAGATGATGAAACAACAAATGAAATATGGGAAGTATTAGAGGAAGACATTCAGAATAACCAACATGAAGTGAATTTAATTTCCTATATTTACGATGGAATTGAAACTGCGACGATTTCATCGAATCACACGCAAGAGAAGTTAGAGTTAATTATTAAGCCTAGAATTAATAATGCTCTTTATTACTATCCAAACTTTAATGTTGCCTTAGCGCAGGTATCCGTATTCCAAAGTCATAGCGAATTAACTCATGATTTTCTATTAGCAAAAGATGATAGCTGTATGGTGGCTTTCCTAAAATATGTGTTAGAACGAAAAAGAGAGTATATTCAAAATCATGTGACTGTATTTACTGATACAGATGATGGGATCGATCGTAAAAAAGAAAAGATTACGACATTAGTGACGAGAGACGATGTATTCTTAGAGGAAAATCTGAAAAAGGAAATTTATCGTTCGATTGATGAATTTTTCTCAGAAGGCGGAAGTTTTTTTACTACTTATAATATTCCTTATAAAAGAGGAATTCTGTTATATGGAAAACCGGGTAATGGAAAAACAACACTTGTAAAATCTATTGCAGGTAGTATTTCGGCTCCGGTTGCTTATTGGCAAATCACAGAATATACGTCTAGTTATTCTATACACGAAGTATTTTCAACTGTTGCCAAAATGGCGCCAATGGTATTAGTCATTGAAGATATTGACTCAATGCCAGAAGACGTACGTTCGGTCTTTTTAAATACGCTTGATGGTGCAACTTCGAAAGAAGGAGTTTTCCTAATCGGGACTACGAACTATCCAGAAAAAATTGACCCTGCACTCATTAACCGTGCTGGTCGATTTGACAGAGCCTATGAAATAAAACTTCCAACAGAAGAATTACGCGAACAGTATTTGTTGAAAAAGGAAATCAATCAGTTTATTTCACTAGTAGATGTAGAAAAATTGGTGAAGGAAACACATGGCTTTTCCTTTGCGCAACTCAATGAATTATATACATCAATTGCTTTACAATGGCACTATGATCGAGAAGTTGATATCGATCAAATATGTACTCAGCTACAATCCGATAACAAAAATAATAAAAAACGAAATTGGGATTCTGAACTAGAATCGTATAGTGTCGGTTTCCGAGTTTAGTAGTTCAATTAAAGAAGGTACTTTCCTTTTAAGGGAAGTGCCTTTTTCATTCATCTTTTCTTGTTCAAACATTCGAAATATCATAGCTCTGTATACATATTTTCAATCATTCAACATATTCATAGACTAACTGCTATAAATTCCTAGTGAAAAGATATAATTTTCAGTAAATTTCATTTATACTAAATTTATATCCTAAATTATGTAATTGAGGAGGCAGTCTAATGTCGTTACAATTTGATCATATTGTTCATTACGTATTTGAACCGAAAGAAATGACAAAAGAATTAAGTGACGTAGGGATTCAAAATCGGTATGGTGGAGAACACGATAAAGGTGGGACTTTTAATACATTAAGTTATTTTGGCTTAAAGTATATTGAATATTTGGGAATAAAAGATGACCAATCGTTTGAAGAAAATATCCCTCATATTAAAAAATATAGCTTGTTATCTCATTTAGTGGATAGACGAGATCGGGAAGGTTTTATAACGATGGCTCTTCGTTCGCATAATCTTCTTGATTTGGCGAATAGTTTAAGAGAAAAGGGTGTATCGGCAAATGGTCCATTTCCATTAAGTCGTAAAACTCCTGAAGGAACGATCTTAAGTTGGGAACTATTGTATGCAGGTGAAGATGATCTTGAAATCCCACTGCCATTTTTTATCGATTGGGGAGTGTCGGATGAAGAACGTAGAAAAGACCTAAAAGAAACGGGTCTTATAACAAATCATTCAAAAGGCAATCTTGAAATCTCTACTGTTATTTTTGCTGTTCATTCTTTTGATCAATCCTTTGAAAAGTGGAAAACTTACTTGGCATTAGAGGAAATTGAAGCAGAAAGTAACCTTAATGAAGATGTAGAATGCCGTACGTTGGCACTTGGAGATACAAACCTACAATTTGTGAAACCTCTTGGAGAAGGCCGGATTCAATCATTCTTATTAAATCATGGTCCTGGCATTTATCAATTACAATTTAGCGGTGCAAATGAACAAGAAGAATTTGTGTTACATAATGCAAATTATAGATTTCTTTAAATTTCATTCAAATAATTTTGATTTTTAAAATTAGGAGGGAACATTTTGGAAAATACGCTTCTTAACACTCAAGAATTACTAAATGATTTAAAAGATGAAATCATCTCGAACCGTCGTTACTTACACCAACATCCTGAATTATCTTTTGAAGAAAAAGAAACATCAAGTTTTATAGAAACTAAACTAATAGAATATGGATTTGAACAAATCGAACATTATGGCAAATACGGATTAGTTGGACGATTAAAGGGAAACCTGCCTGGTCCGACTGTTGCGCTTCGGGCAGATTTTGATGCCCTTCCAATCCAAGACCAAAAAGATACACCCTATAAATCGAAAGTCGATGGCAAAATGCATGCTTGTGGACATGATGGACATACGGCTGCATTGTTAGGTGTAAGTAAGGTGCTAAAACAAGTGGAAGATCAACTTAAAGGTAATGTTCTTGTATTATTCCAACCAGCCGAAGAAAAACCTCCCGGCGGAGCGAAATTTATGATTGAAGATGGTGTATTGGATGAAGTCGATGTAATTTTTGGGGCACATTTAGATACGAGTAGTCCGGTTGGTACCGTTTCCGTTGGTAGTGGTTATCAAATGGCCGCAGCTGATCATTTTAAAATTGAAATCAAAGGTCAGGGTGGACATGGAGCATACCCACATCAAACTGTTGATAGTATTGTTATTGGAACAACAGTTGTAAATAGTTTACAACAAATTGTCAGCCGAAAAGTAAATCCTCAACAGGCAGCGGTCGTAACAGTTGGAACATTTCATGCGGGTCAAGCCTTTAATGTCATTCCAGATTCTGTTGTGATTGAAGGAACTGTGCGAACGTTTGAAGAAGATGTGCAAAATTTAGTAGAACAAGAGATTCATGCAATTTCAACGGGAATTGCTCAATCATTTGGTGCAGAGGCAACAGTAACTTACGAAAAGGGATATCCTTCTTTATATAATCATGTGAACGAAACAGAAATTGTTAGAGAAGCAGTGAGTGAAATATTTGGTGAAAATGTACGACCGATGAAATCAACAATGGGTGCTGAAGACTTTGCCTTTTATTTAAAGAAAACACCAGGGAGCTTCTTTAAAGTAGGGGCGCGTAATCAAGATCCAAAAACTCAATTTCCTCATCATCATCCTTCCTTTGATTTTGATGAAGAAGCGTTAATTAATACTGGTAAATCATTCCTTGCAATTTTGAATAAGTATGTATTTTAAATTGGAAGCGGACTCCAACAATTTAGGAGTCCGCTTTCTTTTATCTTTAAGCAATCGGGAACCAACCTGGTGTATTAACGATTGCGTTCCATAATGGGTCTGGTACGACTAGTTCTTCTTGCTTGTCCTTGTGGAGTTTCGTCATAATTTCATCTTTTTTACCTTCTGCTACTTTTTGAACCCAATCAGGATCGATAATAAGTTCTCTTCCTAATGCAATGAGTGCAACTCCTGAAGATAATGCTTTTTTCGCATCTTCAGCAGTATAAATTGATCCAACACCAATCAGAGGCACGCGATTATTAATTGCTTCAAGTATATAATCTATGCGCGTTTTTGATAAATCCTCTACACCTCTTCTTGGCAGGGAGAAGAATTCATTTAAAGACACATGTAAATATGTTAAGTCTTTGTCTGCTAAACGATCAACTAAAGCTAATGTTTCTTTCATTGTAATGCCAGGTGTCTCTGCTTCCTCTGGTGAAAAACGATACCCGACAATAAAGGAGGAGTCCGCATGCGTTTCAACTGCTTTTTTCACTTCATCCACAATCGCTAAAGGGAAGGTCATTCGTTTTTCTAAACTACCACCATAGCGATCTTCGCGACGATTAGAGTGAGGAGAAAAGAATTGTTGGAGCAAATATCCATTGGCACCATGGATTTCAACACCATCGAAGCCTGCTTCAATTGCGCGACGAGTTGTTTCACCGAAAGCATGAATAATCTCTTCTATTTCTGACTCAGTTAGGGCTCTTGGTATATTTGTTGAATTTGTTGCAGCTACTTCACTAGCACTTACAATCTCCCCGTTTGGCACGAGTTCTGTGGGACACATTCTTCCTCCATGGAAAATTTGAAGAATGGCCTTTGCACCTTGTTCTTTAATGGCTGTGGCTAATTGCTTTAAACTTGGAATCATTTCATCGCGGTCTCCAGCAAATTCACCATGAAACCCTTTTCCGTTCGGTGTAACGAAAGTGCATGCTGTAATGACCATGCTGACGCCTTTAGAGCGTCGTGCGTAATAGTTAACCTCATCCTCTGTGACAGTCCCATCAGGATTCGATGAAAAGTTCGTCATTGGAGCCATCAAGATACGATTCTTCAATTGAGTTCCATTCGGAAAAGTATATGGCGATAGTAAATCTTTATATGTGTCATTCATTCTTTTTCCTCCTTTGATAGCGTAAAATTCTTAAAACAACTCCGCTTTTATTATGTAATGAATAAACTGCATTTAAACGGTAAACACAGAGCTAGTCTCGGTTTGCTTTTCTTGATGTAAGCTTTAATTATAAATGAACAATATAAAAAGATCTCCTAAGAGACCTTTTAAAAAGAAGGATATTAATTCGGGGATTGAATGATAGAAGTGACTGAAAGGTGGAGCATTAAATCAATCGTTAATTTGATTGTTTTGGACTTCGATTTTCTTTAGAGCACGTTCGAAGTTTTGTTCTTGTGAGATTTCTTCACGACTTTTACTATTCTTTGGTTTTTTCATTTTTCTAAACGTTGTTTTGCCTTTCTTTGCCATGATGTTTCACCTCCGCACGGTTATTTTGTGCGGAAAGAAAAAAGAAATGCTCCGAATAATTTTTTTGTAATTGTGCAAAGATCAATTTTATTTCGTTCAACTAATTATTTCGCCCTCGCTAGTTGTCCGAATCGTCATTTACTAGATAAAGGAGGCAGATCAAATGAGTTCACAGCGTCGTTCAAGTAAAGATTGGCAGGATGGTAATCGAAACGATCGGTTTGACAATGATGTGATCATTGATCGCAATTCGCTTATTATTGAGCAAAACTTTTGTGTGAATGCGATTGTTGGGGGGGAACGAACGTTAATTATAGAAGAAGTACCGCATGAAGATGAATTATTAACAAGTGGTGAATCATCGATGTTTGAAGAGAAAATAGAAACAGCTAACGATGATGTAACCATTCGTCAAAGTTATACGTTGATTTATCGAGCACCCTCAGAACCCATTCGTGCTTCACTCCTCATGACCGTTATTGCAAAAAACCAGTCCGAAAACGATGTGTTAATTAGTATAGAAGATGCTGAAGGCGAGTTAGTGGAAGAGGTAATCCCAACCAAATCTGAACTCGCGTTAACCATTCAAAATGCAGTCTGTATAAGAGCATTAGCGCTATCTGCAAGCCGTGTACAGTTCTTCATTAGCGCTTTTTATCCAACTAGTCCTATGTAAGAAGGCACTTATCAATAGGTGCTTTTTTATTTTGAGTTCAATTTCAATAACTAAAATCATGAACTAAATTCGAAGTACATAAAGTAATAGGTAAAACTTTTGGGACAAACTTGAAGTCAAATCATTCAATATCTGAATGGAGTGAGTGTTATGAAAGAGGAACTAATCCGTTTATTTGATTATCACGTATGGGCGAATGAAAGAATTAAACAACATCTCAAGAATTTATCAGAAGATATTTTGCTTCAAAAAGTAAATAGTGTTTTTCCCACTATAGCTGAAACGATTGGTCATATCATTACGGCAGATGAAACATGGTACTTAAGAATGCAAGGGAAGGGCGACCATATAAAGTCTATTCAACCAAAGCGAATCTATTCTGTTGATGATATTGTTTTTGAATCAACAAGTTTATATGCAGAACTTCGCAAATTTCTTTTGGACGCTGATTTTGATGATCAAATCGTCTACCAAAACACAAAAGGCGAACAGTTTAATAATAGGATATCTGAAATAGTCCAACATATTGTGAATCATGGGACATACCACCGCGGAAATATTGCCGCGATGATTCGTCAGCAAGGGCATCGGGGTATTTCAACTGATTATATTCAATACATTCGAACACTGCAGAAGAATCAAATCTAAAAGTCTTGCTCTTGTCAATGCTTCCAATTTGATAAAAAGTGAAAACACCGCTCAGTACCCAAATGAACGGGGTTTTATTGCTATTAAATGAAAAACCCCGATCTTTTAACGATAAACTTAAGCCAATTAGAAAGTTTAACGAAACGCATTTCCTCTTCTATAAGTCACCGATTTATCTACATTGGTTATTCCCTAAATGTAAAACAACGCTTACTTCTTCTTTTGTTCATTTCTCAAAAACAGCCAAAATGAATTGGCGATTTCCCGTGCTTCTGCTTCATGTGGCGTGCCAAGAAACACTTTTGTTAATGACATTAGAATCGATTCTAATACAAATAATTTTAATTGAGGTTCTTTTAAAACCTGCAATAAATGATGAGCAATTTCGATGGCACTTTCAGGATCTGTCTCATTTAGCTTGTCTACCAAACCGGTTAATTGATTGATGAGTGTTTCTTTTGTCACCGTTCTATAGGCTAACTTCGTTTTCATCTTGTCAAAGATTTCACTTGTAATATTTAATTCATCGCTTTTTTTCATAAGTGGGAGAATGGCTTCGATATTACGAATCGACATTTTTACAATTTGTTCTGGTGAAGGAAATTTCCCGAGTACAATGACAATTGTGCGCATGGTCTGATGCATCATGCCCAATACTAATGTTGCGCATTCATAAGAGTAAGGTTCAATTTCATTACCGAAAACATCTGTTAGTCGTCTTGCAAGCCATACTGTTTCTTTTAAAAGATGGTGATTTAGTACTTCTTTTATTCCTTGATCTGGAACACTGGATAACGATTCGAATATTCTTAATAAATTTGTTTTTCGGTTAACATGAATAATTACACAGATCTGTTCGATCAGAATATCGACATTTGAAAGATCTTCATTTAGGCCTATTTCATATCGTCGATTCATTGTTTCTTCTCGAGTTTCTTCGAGAATGGCGATTAAACATTCACTTTTAGAGTTGAAATGATTGTAAAATGTTCCTTTTGAAATATTTGCAGCATCAATAATGTCCACGATTGACGTATCCATGAAACCCTTTTCAATAAATAGAGTCCTAGCTGCGCGAATGATTTGTCTCTTACGATTGTTCATTTCTTCACCTTTTGTTTTAAATTTTCTCACTTTTATACTCATAGTCTATTATAAAAACCTTTATTTATCAACGTTTATAAATTTGTTATTTATTTTGTTGATTAAATTAGACTCATGGTATAGAATGGTTAAGCAGTTGTGAAACGAACAAAAATGAAAAATAGAAAAGAGTGGAATTATATATATGGAAAGTCAATCTAATAAGCCTCCGTATTTAATGATTGTCATTTTATTCGTTGGGACATTTATTGCCTTTTTAAATAACACATTATTAAATGTGGCATTACCAACGATCATGGTCGATTTTGATGTGTCTTATTCATTAGTACAATGGTTATCAACAGGCTACATGCTAGTAAGTGGTGTTTTAATACCAGCTTCAGCGTTCTTTATCACAAGATTTAAAACAAAACCTTTATTTATCATTGCGATGTCTATTTTCGCGATCGGTACAATACTTGCGGCAATTTCACCGAATTTTGGTGTGTTACTTGCAGGTCGTATGATTCAAGCAGTGGGATCTTCAGTAATGGCCCCATTATTAATGAACACAATGTTAATTAGTTTCCCAGTTGAAAAACGTGGGGCAGCAATGGGTGTATTTGGTTTAGTTATGATTGCAGCGCCAGCAATAGGCCCAACACTATCTGGATTTTTAGTGGAACATTATGATTGGCATATCTTATTTGAAATGATCGTTCCATTTACAATTATTAGTTTAGTTCTAAGTATTTGGAAGTTGGAAAACGTATTACCAAACCGTCCAGTGACGTTAGATGTTTTCTCTATCGTTCTTTCAACAATCGGTTTTGGCGGTTTATTATATGGATTTAGTATTTCAGGCGATAAAGGCTGGAGTAATCCGTGGGTATATGGCACAGTGATCATCGGTGCTATTGGAATAGCTTCCTTTATTATCCGTCAATTAAAAATTAAAGATCCACTTTTAGATCTTGAAGTATATAAACATCCAATGTTCGCGCTAGGTTCAGTTATTTCCGCAGTGCTATCCATGGCATTGACTGCAGGGATGATTTTAACACCAGCATATGTACAAAGTGTTCGAGGAATTGAACCATTTGACGCTGGGTTAATGATGTTACCAGGTGCACTAGTAATGGCATTTATGTCACCAATTACTGGGAAATTATTCGATAAATTTGGACCACGTATATTAGCGGCGATTGGATTAATCATTACAACAATCGCAACATATTACTTATCTAAATTAAATTTAGAAACAAGTACAACGGTGATTGTTGTCATTTATACTGTACGTATGTTTGGTATCTCTATGGTTATGATGCCGATTATGACAAATGGTTTGAATCAATTACCTGCTCGTTTAAACCCACATGGTACAGCTACTAACAATACGGTTCAACAAGTGGCAGGTTCGATTGGTACTGCAATCCTAGTATCTATTATGAACACACGTGCCACATCAACAGGAGAAGATTTAGCTGCACAAGCCGCAGCAAACCAAACAACACCGATGGGCGAAGAACAAATCGCAGCCCTACAAGCACAAATTGGTCAACAAGCACTTTTAGACGGTATTCAATTCTCATTCCTTGTTGCAACAGGAATCACATTACTTGCGTTTGTATTATCATTATTCTTAAAACGTGTTAAGGTAGAGAAAGTAATGAATCAACAGCCTGAAGCTACTATGAAAGTGGAAAAAAACGTTAATCAAAAACCTAAAACTATATAATAAAAATAATTATTGGCTATTCTGCTTAGTAAAGAACTAAGTAGGATAGCTTTATTTTTTGGCCGAAATCTTGGGCAATCAAAATAAAAGTACACAGTATTATTTAAAGGGTTTCAATACTATGATAAAGTTACATCAATAAATGTTAGAAAGGGGATTTCAATATGAATTCGAAACAAAACATGGAGATTGTAATAGATGGGGAGGGATGTGCAAACTAATCTCTGCATAAAACCTCCCGTAAGATCGAACTGAACTTTAGGAGGCAATTAAATTGAATTTAATCGATATGAAAAATCTAGGACTTACAGAAGATTTACTTCAGGAGTCTACTCTATATAAAAACCTAACAATTGGAAGAATTTCATCCCAATATAAAAATTCTTATAAAGTAATAACAGAAAAAGGTGAGCTGACGGCCACGATTTCAGGAAAGTTCCATCATTCGGTTAGTGGAGCATCTGAGTATCCGGCAGTTGGAGATTTTGTAATGGTTACTCACACGGAAAATGTTCATGAAAAAGTGATAATTCATCAGATTCTCACAAGAAAAAGTGTCTTTGCACGAAAATCTGCAGGCACTACAGCTGATACCCAAGTCGTCGCCACGAACATTGACACCATCTTCATTTGCATGTCGCTCAATAACGATTTTAATCTACGTCGACTTGAACGCTATCTTTCCATAGCCTGGGACAGTGGGGCGATCCCAGTTATTGTGTTAACGAAATCAGATTTATGTAATGAAATCCAGGGAAGGCTAAATGACATTTCTTCTATAGCATTAGGTGTTGATGTACTCGTTACATCGAGTATTTCCAATGATGGATTTCAATCATTAAAGGACTATTTGAAAGAAGGAAAAACAGTTGCATTTATAGGATCATCAGGTGTTGGAAAATCTTCATTGATTAATCGACTTGCAGGCCAAGACATATTCGAAACGAATGCTATTCGAAATGACGATAAAGGCCGACACACGACAACGAGACGTGAGTTAATTCCGTTGCCGAATTTAGGTGTTGTGATCGATACACCCGGAATGCGTGAGTTAGGCATTATTAGTGCCGATTTATCAAAGTCCTTTGCTGATATTGCGGAGCTTGCAACGCGGTGCAGATTTAATGACTGCACCCATAAAAGTGAGCCAAACTGTGCAGTGCAAAAAGCCATTCAGGATGGTGGTTTGTCACTAGAGCGGTTAGAGAGCTATCGAAAACTTAGTAAGGAAACAAAGTATGATGGTTTGAATTCCAAAATGATCGAAAAAGAAAAAATTAATGAAATGTTTCAGGGCATGGGTGGCATGAAACAAGCACGAAAATTCATTAAAGAGCAAAACAAGAAAAAGCATAGATACTAATGTTTACGTGAAACCGGTTCAATTTGGAGCCGGTTTCTTTGTTATGGTGAACCGATGATCGGGAGTTAGAGTTTATCTTAAGCGTGATAATATATTTATTTTAAATTTATGAAGGTAAATTGTTTTCATAAAAAAAGAATTCATTCTGAACAATAAAATTCAAAATGAATTCTTATAAAAATACTAAAAATTAAATGTTTTTAGAAGAAAAATAGGGGAGCAAGAACGACGCCTGCAATGAAACCAATAGCGATTCCGACTCCAAATCTGTCTCTTCTAAAGTAGCCTACACCGTAGCCGCCGCAATCTCCATCGGGCATAATCCAAACCATATCTCTTTCAATTCTTGTGATATGTCCCACATGTTTTCTACCATTTCGGTCAGTAATGCAAACTCTTTTTCCTTTAAAGCGGCAACATAAATCATACACTTCTCCGTGATTCATTTTCACACACCTCCTTTTTTTTATTCTAAATAATATATGTAACGTAAATTGATAGACACGAGTTAATAGTCTAAGGCATATGCTATGAAAAAGGAGAAATTATATGGCTGTCATAAATACACAACAGCTACTAAATACAATTAGTATATTGTCGGATCAGCAGTCAGATAGAAAAGTAGAAGACATTCAGCGTGACATAATCTGTACTCCGTTGAAGGCTTTCTTTCCGAACGTTTCACAAGAACAAATATATTACGAACTGTTAGGGAACGGTTTGTTTGGTGCTACTGAAATAATAGATGTAAAGCAGTTGGTAAAAGAACTAGAAGAGAAAAAAATATGGGAAATTGTAGAGGTAGAATATGAACGACTAAGATTATTATGGAATGGTCCCGAAGTGCCAATCTATATTTATCCATTAACCAAATATAGACCCATTTTAGAGGGCATCGAAGTAAATAAGAATGGCGTTACCTACAATGGTGTTTTATTTCTTTTTGTTACACCAGAATTAGTAGAAACGGAGTTAAAAGCTTTATTAGCACATGAATATCATCATATTTGTCGGCTGGCTTTTTTAAACAAATCGCCTAAGGAAATGTTGTTACTAGATTCGCTCATCATTGAGGGGATGGCGGAAAGCGCGGTAGAGGAATTATATGGTGAACAATGGCTGTCGCCTTGGACGAAGCGATATCCTTTTGAAGAATCGATGACAATTTGGAGAAAGCATTTTGTGCCGGTATTAAATCAGAAGGGAGTGAAAAATCACCGTAGTTTTTTATTTGGGGAAGGGACCAAAGAATTACCTGATTGGATTGGCTACTGTATTGGGTACAAGATCGTTCAATCGTTTTTAAAAAAACGTGGACCTATAGAGCAACACATTTTATACAAAACCCTGGCACATAAAATCGTGGAAAAATCTGATTTTAAAATTTAGAAAATCATGATTGTCCGTGGGCGAATATAAATATAGAACGATCAATAGAGCTGAATTCATTTTAGCTCTTTTTTGGTGTTAATTAGTTTAACGAAAAAATACGACACAAAATTGGTTTTACCGCATCCTTTTTAGGAAAGGGTATATGGGAGAATACAAAACGAAAGGGGAAGGATTATGCTACATTATACAAGAAAAGGGAATGGTCAAACGTTAGTGTTGGTGCACGGATTTTTAGGTGCCAAGGAAATTTTTAATGAGGTAATCGAAGAATTGACCGCTCAATTTGATGTCATTGCAGTCGACTTGCCAGGTCACGGACAAAGTCAGCTCGAAAAAGACAGTTATTCGGTATATGATTATGCGAAAGCTGTAACGAAAGTATTAGAGCATGAAGGAGTAAAAGAAGCAATATGGCTTGGGCATTCAATGGGTGGCTATATAACATTAGCCGCTCTTGAAAAGAAGATGTTCCCAATCAAAAAAGTGATACTAGCTTATTCTTCTGATTTGGCGGATAGTGATGAACAAAAAGAGAAGCGAACAAAACAACAACAACAAATACCGGAAATCGGGGTAAATGGGTTCGTTGATGAAATCATTGAAGCCTTTTTCGGACAAAATGCCACAAAAGAGATGGTAGATATTGCACGAAGAATCGGATATCGTGCAACTGAAAAGGGACTCATTGCCGCACTCGATACCATGAAAACTAGACCAAACCAACATCAACTTGTTGAACAGACAAACACAGCCATTCTAGTTCTTGAAGGGGCAGAAGATAAAATAGTAAAACCTATTATAGTTCAGAACCCTACAGTCAATAAAATCGTTACAAGCACTGGCCACTTTGGTATGTTAGAAGATCCACAAAGTTTCATTAAGGCAGTGCAAGAATTTATAGATTAAAGAAAAGAGGTTGGGACATGACCCAACTTAAAAGTGAAGAGCCATGAAAAATGTACGTTCGGTATAATTTTCATGGCTTTTATGATTGATTCAAGTCAATGACCGTTATTCTCTGCAACTGCAGATGCTTTCCGTGAGGCCACAAGTCTTCTCGCTTCGCTTCGAACATCTTGAAGTTTTTCATAATAAAGCTTCTTTGTATCAATCTTTAAAAAATAATCTCCAGTATAATCTCTTAACCGTGTTTAGTAAACCGATTAGCGTAGCTACTTGCAACAAACGAATCAGGTTTAATTTTCGCCTTTAAACCGAGCGAGTTCATACGTGATATCATTTCCTGGACAAAAATGCGGGTTTTATTCTTTTTACCAGAGCCAATGTCAATATGGCCTTCAACTGCAAAGTTCGCCCCCTTATAAATGTTCGGCAAAATTATATTAATCAATTGCTCTCGTTTCTCATCTGTAAACAATGAAACAATTTCTTCAGTTAACGTAGTTTCATACGAGATCCGCTCATGTAAATTCGTCATCCTTCTCGGAATGACAACTCTTCGAAAGCAAGCCCAAACTCCTTTACGTTCCTGCTGAATGACAATGCCTGTGATAAATATCGTTTCTCTACTATAAACTTGGGAATCTGTACCAAACATTAATTTAAAACTTCCGGTGGGGTCCTTCATAATAAACTGCTTAATATTCTGAAATACTTCATCAAACGACATATTTTTGTGACTTAAATTCTGAAAGGTATCTGTAAAATCAAAACCGTTATTCATAAATTCCACCTTTCTTTTATAAGTGGATGATTTATTACAGTTTATTCAAGCACTGGACCGGATACCCAAACATTTTGAGGAGATTTCTGAAAATTTTCTACTGTTACTACGGAAAAGCTTGATATAACCGAACCGATTGTCCAAAATGAATAGAACCTTATTTTCGAATAATATAGTGGTTGTCTATCCTTAGGATACTAAGACCGATTAGTAGTCAGCCAACTGAAAAAAGGTCTTCATACCACTGATGAAGACCGATTTAGTAATGAGCTAAATGGAAATAGGTCTTCATGTGCTGGATGAAGACTGAATATGTAGTGATCAGAATGAAAAAAGGTTTTCATAACCCGGATGAAGACCGATTAAGTAGTGAGCCAAATGGAAAAAGGTCTTCATGTGCTGGATGAAGACCAATTAAGTAGTGAGCCAATTGAAAAAGGGTCTTCATGTGCTGGATGAAGACCGAATATGTAGTGATCCGAATGAAAAAAGTCTTCATCCTAAGATTCTTACTTAATCATTGTAAGCCTTTCAATTCATCCTATAAAACCCTCCAAAATTAAAAAAAGATCTCTTCGAAAGAGATCTTCTAGAGGAAGTGGGATAAAAAAGGAATGATATGAAACGTGTTTTCTTTCCAATCATTCATTCGCATATTTGGATCTTCCAACTCAAAAGTTTGTTCTTCAGAGACTTCCTCTCGATTGGTCAATCGCTTATTTTCATTTTCTACATCTTGCTTCTCACTTTCTTCCAAGTATCATCAACTCCTTACTATTATTCTGTTCAATATCTTGAATCTAATGTGTTTATTTTCAGAGTGATGTTAAGTAAATGCCTATTAGTACTTCAACTTTGATAAAATTGTCGTATTTTTAAAGTTTATTAGGCGTTTTGGTTGATAACAATTCATCACAACTCCACCAATTTGTTCATCTTTTCTATTGAAGAAAGGATTTACCTTTTTCCTGCAGAATAAAACCAGAAGTTTGAAAATTCTGTCATCGATGGAGGCGAAAGGTATGAAGAAAAATCTGATGAACGTCTTTTTTGCGTGGGTGTTGGTTTTAAGTCTATTTGGATTTAACCACATCGCACAAGCACAAGAAACGGACACGATCACGTTAAGCGATTCCATTTCCACAATCGTTCAAGATAAGCTAACTGGAGCGGACGTAAGTATTACAGTGCGAGACCCGATTACGGGGGAAGTGGTTTATGATTACAATGGAGGAGCGCCAATCAAACCTGCATCCAATATGAAACTGTTAACGACCTCAGCAGCATTAGAGATGCTTGGACAGGATTACCGTTTTAGAACAAGCCTTTATACGACGGGGAAACTTTCGAATGGAGTGTTAAAAGGGGATGTATATTTACAAGGGCAAGGAGATCCGACTCTATCTATTGAAGATTTACAACAATTTGCAGCCAAGTTAAAGGCGAAAGGAATCAACAAAATCGACGGTCGAATTGTTGGCGACGATCAGTGGTTTGACCAGGACCTATTAACTCCTGGAATTTGGGCCGATGATGAATCTTATTATTATGCTGCGCCGATTTCAGCTTTAACAACCTCTCCAAACGCAGACTATGATTCGGGTACATTAATTGTTGATGTAAATGCAACTGAAATGGGAGAAAAACCTACCTTTAACGTAACTCCACATATTGGTGATTTAGAGGTAATCAATGAAGCAGTGACAGTCGAAAAGGGGCAAAGCGATACCATAACAATTGAACGAACATATCAAACGAACCAGGTAGTTATTAGTGGAAATATTCCTGTTGGAGGAACAAAAAGAGAGTGGGTCACTGTAAAACATCCAACTACCCATACATTAACAATGTTCCAGTCTGTACTTACTGAAGCTGGAATCAAGGTAACAAAGGATAAAGTGTTCCAAGCTGCTACACCAAATAGCGCCCAACTGATTACATCAAAGGAATCGATGACACTAGAAGAACTGCTTATTCCATATATGAAGTTAAGTAATAATGGGCATGCGGACATTTTAGTGAAAACACTTGGAAAAGAGTTCAAACACCATGGTAGTACGAATGCTGGGTTAAAAGTATTGAAAGAATATGGAGAGTCAATTGGCTTAAATATGGCAGATTGGCAATTTGAAGACGGTTCTGGAATGTCCCATGATAACAGCGTACCAAGTCTTGTAGTAAGTGAGTTGTTACTTAAAGTACAAGATGAACCTTGGTTTGATGAATTCTTTACGAGCCTTCCAGTAGCTGCAAATGGTGAGCGAATGGTAGGGGGAACGTTAAGAAATCGTTTAAATGACCCACTAACTGCTGGTAAAGTACATGCAAAAACCGGTTCTTTAACAGGAGTTAGTACATTAAGTGGCTATGTCCAAGCAAGTAGTGGACAATGGTACATTTTCAGTGTATTGGTCCAAAATAAATTAGGGGCGGTTACCGCAATCGATGAAATTGTAAAATCCATAGCAACAGAATTGTAGAACGATAATTAGTTGAAGATCTCGTCAATCACGAATTGGTTGACGAGATCTTTTTTAAAATAATGAATAGAACAGCGTAACAATACTCCGATCATACTCTACCGCCAACGCAATGAAATAATTAAGCCGCAACAATTTGAATTCGCTTCTTTTGGTGTGAATTCTAATCGTAAGCCATCAGGATTGTAAGTAACTTTTACTTCAGATTTAACGTCAATTGAACTAATTAAACGGTCGACTTCACGCTTATCAGAACGTTGAGCTTCACTCATAATTTGCTCACCAAATTCTTTTGATGAAGCTAATTAATTTAGTACTTTGCTGGCATCTTCCATAAGTTTTTTCGTATGATTTGCGGATTCATACAAAAGATCAGGATCAACAGGCGGATATTGATATTCATTTGCCGGTTGATTTGTTGGTTGATTCGACCGTTGAACAATAGGTTGGTCCATTTGATGATTTCTCTGATAATTCTCTTGATACAAAAGGCTAGGATTCACAAAGTGCATCTGAGCGACAGGGTAATGATTTGTATATACATAAGGGAGCTGAGGGAAAATAGGGTGAAATAAGTAATACAATAGGTGTCCTCCTCGAAAAAGTCATACTATTCCTAGATGTATGTAAGTGGCTTGAACTATAAATAGGTAGATGTCATGTTATTTTCGTCATTTCCAAAAATGGAACAACTTCATAGTGGTAACTAATTTTCACGGATTGTCTAGTCTTTATGAAACCTAATTGGACATATATACGTATATGTAAGAAACTGGGGGTGCGAGGCATGAATCGATATTCGATAAATGAATTTATTAAAAATACTGAGCAAGTGGATAAAGGGGAAGGTTTTTTTGAATTAGAAACTCCGCGTTTACTCGAAGTGAATTTGAATGGTCTCGTTTGGGCGAAGGCGGGCTCAATGGTGGCTTATCACGGGAAAATCAAGTTTGAGCGTGAAGGTATTTTAGAACACGGTCTTGGTACAATGTTCAAAAAGGCTTTGACTGGTGAAGGTGCTTCCCTTATGAAAGCTAATGGAGATGGCAAATTATATCTAGCGGACAGTGGTAAAAAAATCATTATTCTCCATTTAGAGAACGAAGCCATTTTTGTTAATGGGAATGACCTACTTGCCTTCGAACCATCAATCAACCACAAAATCAAAATGATGAAAAAAGTTGCAGGAATGATGGCAGGCGGTTTATTTAATATTCGATGTGAGGGAACGGGTTTAATTGCCATTACCTCTCATTATGAACCACTTACATTACGTGTAACACCTGGTAAACCGATCATTACCGATCCTAATGCAACTGTTGCATGGTCTGGAAATCTTCAACCTGAATTCCAAACAGATATCACGCTTAAAACATTCCTAGGAAGAGGTAGTGGTGAATCCATTCAAATGAGATTTGAAGGTGATGGCTTTGTTATCGTCCAACCATTTGAAGAGACTTACTATAAGCAAGCACAAAGTTATGGTGGATAATTAAGGCTGACTCGAGTTGTATAACTAATGTCTTCAAAACTAATAAATAATCCAATTTTACCAGTAAAAATTTTTGACTTTTTTCTTTGAAGGTGCTTACTTGCACATCGAATTACAATCATATAATATAACATTAAAGCTGCGTTGTTCGTATCATATTAAGTTTTAACCTTTAACTGTAAACAGGGAGTTTTATATTGAAGATGGAATGGCGAGCGTCACACTGCGGTGAATGATGATATACAGGATATCTTTTGCGAACACCCACTTTGAGGAGTGGTGGTTTAAAACTTTCTATAATTACTACGGCAAGGCGGCTTTGCCATACATAATGTATAGCAAGGCTTAGAAGGCACTCTTACAAGAAATTGTACGAGTGCCTTTCTTTATGCTTTAGAAGTTGAATGGAATTTTATAGTAATAACCTTGAGTACAAGATATAATGGTGGAAATTGGACATTAAATTTGTTTTAAGGGGGATTTGATATCGTAATTAACAAGGTATTAAAAGTCAATTTATTACTTTTAATTATATGTTCATTTTTAATCGGTTGCTCTCACAATGAACACGATTTGGAGAAAGTGAAAGGTGTTAATGTAACCTATAGTGAGTTATTTAAAACCTTTGATGGGCTTGATGAAAGAAGTAATATTACATACTATAAGCCTTTACCTATGAAGAAATAGAATCCACTTTCCCTATACAAGTTCAGAAGGATATAAATATACTAAGATCCGATCCGTTGCCCTTCGAAGTTGATGAGGAAAAAGCATATCTTGTAACATTTGAAGATGAAGAGGGAGAAGTGAAGAATCAAGTACAGCTAAGCTATCTCAGCAAGTCCGAATATGATAAAGTAGATAATTTTTTTATCATCTCAGTAACAGAAGTTAATGAAAATCCACTTGAAGGATATATTCTTTCGGATGAATATGATACAGTTGGCAACAAATTAAAAAAAGAGATGTTAACAGAAGATTTACCTATTTTCCAACAGGTAATTACTACTAATAGTGCTTTGTTGTATAGATATTATGAATATGATGAGGCCAAGGATCAAGTAGGAGTTGTTGGAACGTCTGCAAATGAGATTTATTCTTATTATAACGGATATGTCTATCACATCGGTTACAATATTGATAGGAAGAAAAATACAGATAAAGTACAAGAAGAAATGCTTAAAATAACCCGTGATTACATATTAGGTAACTAATTGTAATGGTACTATTTAATCCAAGCCAAAACTGACACAACAATCTATTTTGACATTCTTTATTTTATTAAAAAAAGCGATCTTGTGTTGACAGAAGGATCGCTTTAATTTGGTTTTGAATTCTCCAATGCTGTTTTTAAAAAATCAAGATAGATCAGAAGCTCTTCTGGCAAAAATACATCCTTACGTTTGACAAAACCAACTTGAATTAGTTGGTTCTCCTCTAATGGTATCGAGATAATATTGGGATTCATATAATTATTCACGATGCAACCTGTTCCTAGATTATAGCCATTTGTATTTGATAGAAGGTTATTCATAGTCCCTCGATCTGTCACATAGACTAGCTTCTCTATATTATTAACATTGAGTGATTCTTCTGCAAAATGCAAAAGCGTATCATCCTGCTGATAGCTCAAGTAAGGATAATCTCTTAATTTAGCGATGGTTATAGACTGTTCATGAGCTAAAGGATGCTCTTTACGTAAAAAGACGTGCTGCTTTAAAGTGGCAAGAGGCGTGAAAATTAAAGATTTCGAGGTGAAATGACGCTCGAAATATTGTTTATTTAAATTGGTTAAAGTCAAAATTCCAAGAATACTTTTGCTTGTGTACACATCATCAATTACTTCAGTCGACTTGCCTTCACAAATTGCCAGTTCATATTTTCGCTCATTAAAATAATCCATTAAATTTACAACAGCCTCAATTGCAAATCCATAATGTTGTGAAGAAATGGAAAACTTGGTTAGGCCTGTTTTCTTCTCTTTATCAAAATGATGAATGACAGACTCCATTTGCTCCAGAAGCATCTTCGCGTAAAACAATAATTCGGTGCCTTCTTTTGTAAAAACGACCCCTTTGTTCGTGCGATCTAAAATTGTAATCCCTAACTCCGCCTCCAAATCACGGATTGCTTTACTGATACTAGGTTGTGTTACGTAAAGTGCTGCTGCCGCTTTACTAATTGAATTATGTTTAGCGATCTCTACTAGATAGCGAAATTGCTGAAGCGTCATGTCCTCACCATCCCTTATTTAGTCGGGCTTTTTCATCTTGCTATAACTTTAGTCTATAGCAAGCGGTTAAAAAATTCAATTTTACCTTTTCTATGAAGCGTTTTAATATTAAATAGATAAATTAAAACTATACCAAAGAAAGGGAGAAAAATACCATGATTAGAGAAGCAACTCCAAAAGACTTATCCGACATTTTAGAAATCTACAATGATGCTATTCTCCATACAACTGCAGTATACACGTACAAACCCCAAACACTTGAAAGTAGACAAATTTGGTATGAGCAAAAGAAAGAGGAAGGATATCCGATCTTAGTATTTGAGTTAGATGAGAAAGTGGTCGGATTTGCAACGTTTGGCCCTTTTAGAGCTTGGCCAGCCTATAAATATTCAATTGAACATTCTATTTACGTAAATAAGAATTATAGAAAAAAAGGGATAGGGACTGCTTTACTAAAAGAATTAATTTCTATTGCTAGGGAAAGAGAATACATGACTTTAATTGCCGGGATTGATGCTCAAAATGAAAAAAGCATTTATATGCATAAAAACTTTGGCTTTGTATATTCAGGGACTATTAAAAAAGCAGGTTTTAAATTCAATCGTTGGCTTGACTTAGCTTTTTACCAATTAGAATTGAACGGACCTAAACAACCTGTTGAAGAGTAAACCATCCATTTTTATTCTAAAAAATATAACAGTGAAGAAAAAGAGGGGAACCAGAAGTTTTAAAACGACTTTTGGTTCCCCTCTTCTTCATTTATATTATTGTTGGTATTGCTTAAAGAAAGGTACTTTTTTTAGAAGAAGACATACAGGAATCGCAACGATCATTCCTAGAATATTTTGAGTAAGGTCTCCTGGTATGGAAGCTAACGGAGCAATCCAATTTCCATATAGAAACCCTTCTCCAACGTAATAAACAGCAATCATCACAGGAATAGAAACAATCATAGCAATTAAATTAAAGGCAATGCTGTTTCCTTTTCTGTTATTTGACCAAGCAATCTTCCCAACGATGTACCCTTGTAATCCACGAGCCACAATAGTAATTGGTGCCCATACTAGCCAACCGCCAACCATATCAAATAACCCCATTCCGATTGCGCCAGCAAGAGCCCCTTTTTTAGGACCGAACATAATGGATGCAATGAAAAGCATCCCTGTTCCTAGATGGACTAAACCACCTTTTGATAAAATTGGTAGTTTAATATTCAAAAAAACTGTTGAAACGAAAACAAGTGCGACTAACATTGCGGTAATAATTAAATCAAAAGTTTGGCTACGTGTCTTTACAGTTGAATATGTTTGTGTATTTTGCATTTGACTACCTTCCTTACTTATTTGAATTTACCGATAACTTTAGCAAAAGACTGGTATCTATAAAAGTGCCACTTTAAACAAAAAAATAAAGGTCAGTTTTCGGAAGTAGCGTAAAATCTAGAAAAGAGAAGACAAAAAAAGGCCGAACTGTCTTCAGGGATTTTATCCACTCTGAAGTTGTGGTAATATGTAGAAAGTTTATGTTGGATAGATGTAATGGAGGGTATTATGAAAAAAGTCGCTGTAATTCAGGATTTATCATCATTTGGAAAATGTTCATTAACGGCTGCAATCCCAGTTCTTTCGGTAATGGGCGTACAGGCAGTTCCATTACCAACTGCTATATTGACTGCGCAAACTGGATTCTCAAGCTACTTTTGCGAAGATTTTACTTCTAAAATGGATCAGTTCATAGAGGAATGGGACAAACTTAACGTTTCCTTTGACGGAATTCATACAGGCTTCGTTACAGGTCAAGATCAAATTGATAACATTTTTAAATTTCTTGATAAATTCCATACAAAAAAATCAACTTTACTTGTTGACCCGGTGATGGGGGATATTGGAGAAGTCTACAAACTATTTACAGATCAATTATTGGCAAGAATGAAGGAACTTGTAAAGAGTGCGGACGTGATTACACCAAATGTTACGGAGTGTTGTTTGTTAACGGGATTGTCTTATGAAAAGTTACATAGCTATTCAAATGAACATGACTTTCTTAAAGCAGTAGAGGAAGCAGGAAAGACACTTCAGCATGAGACGGGGGCGCAAGTGATTATTACTGGCATAAATCCACCTTCATCAAATCCTGATCAACAAGTGATTGGGAATATGTATTTAGATCAAAGAAAAACATATTATGATGCAATGCAATACAATGGACAAAGTTATTCCGGTACTGGAGACTTATTTGCATCAGTAATTATGGGAAGTATGATGCGCGGTGACAACCTGGAAAAATCCGTTCAGCTCGCTCAAGAGTTTTTAACTGCTGCGATTAATGATACTGCATTGGATCAAATTCCAACCGTAGAAGGCATTAACTTCGAAAAATATTTACGTATGTTATTATAAAAGCTTAAATGCTAGGAATGAAATAGGGTTGTTCAGAAATTTTCTGGGCAACCCCTTTTATTTAGGAAGTTAGAAAAGAGATACCGAAGTAAATAAAATCATTTCTTTTATGCGAATATTTCGTCAAAATAGCCTAGGTTCCTTGACTTCTAAAAAAATCCAAATTAACATATATAGACTAGCATTTTTAATATTTGTAAAATATCTAATCAAAATCAAAAGAATAGAATTTTTACTGTCGTATTCTATATGGAAAAATTAATAGAATTCAATACTGATCAACTCATACTACATACTTCAAAGGTAGGGATTAATGATGGGAATAGTAGAGAATGTGAAAGATAGAATCGCAATACTAGGATGGAGCCAACAAGCAATTGAAGCAATTGGCAAAATGAATCGTCCTTATATAGTCGTAGCACCGTTAGAATTTCAAGCTTATGCCAATGTGTTTGGCATCCCATTTATCCCATGGCAATTTGAGTGGGCTATTGAAGAAGCGCATCAACTCTATGAAACATTGAAACTTTGGAATACTAAATTAGCGATTCCGATTTATGAAGAAACAGTTGAGTGGGCAGGCGCAATAAATGCAAAACTTGAAAACAACCCGCGGCTATTCCAACAATCAATGCTTTTCAGAGACAAAGGGTTAATGAAACGTAAAGCACAATTAGCTGGCATGCGTGTTGGTATATTTGAGGAAGCACAAAATAAACAAGATGTTTATTATTTTTTAAAGAGAATGAATGAAGCGATGCTAAAGGTTAATGGAGAGGTGAACGAACTGATTCATGTTAAGCCTTTTAACAAAGCAGGTACTGTTGGTCATCGAATCATCCAAAGCGCACAAGACATTGAAGCAATTGATGATCAAGAATTCCCTCTGTTGATGGAATCACATTTAAATGGGAAAGAATTTTGTTGTGAAGTTTTTGTTCATAACGGCAAGATTAGATTTTTAAATATTACAGAGTATGTAAAACTAGGCCACTCTAATTTCGTTCCAGCATCTCCATCCCTTGAAAAATGGAGACCAAATGTTACCCGCGAAATAGAGAAACTTGTAGATGCCTTTGAATTCAATTATGGCATCCTACATGCTGAATTTTTTGTGACATCTGATGGGACGTTGAATTTTGGAGAGGTGGGGGCTCGTGTTCCGGGGGGGCATATATTTGAGCATATTGAAAGGGTATATGGCTTTAACCCATTCCAAGGTCAAATACTTTGCAGTGACCCCGATACTACTGATGCAGAATTAGAAGCCTTTTTCCCACAAGAAGTGGTTTCGGCAAAAGGCTACGCAGGAATTATAATGGTCTATCCGCATTTTAATGTGATTAATCAACTCACAATTCCGGAGAAAATGAAAAATCACCCATATTATGTTCGTCATGAGATGTTTAATCCTGACTCACCAATGCAAGTGCCAGTACGGGTAGGAACCGGAAATCATTACGGATCAATTTATTTCTTTGGCCAAGATGCAGATGAAATGTCATATATCTTAAACGAGTATTTATATTACGATTTTTATAAATAAATGATTTGGAATTACTATTTAGCTATAAACAATTGGGGAGCGTTCTTGCAGAAAAGTGAGAACGTCTTTTTATTAATTGCAAAACAAATACGCATGCCTCTATAGAAAACTTTTTATAGGGGCATTATGTTATTGAGACTTGTGCTGATTGCTTTAAATAGATCCTGCTGCTCCTACTTTATGAAGTAGGTTATTAATAAAAAATATTAAACATATAAGGTGAGTGATGATTAGATGAAACCTAGAATTTCGGTCCTTACATTAGGTGTAGATAATTTAGAAAGATCATTAAAATTTTATCGGGATGGACTAGGACTATCTACAGAAGGAATCGTTGGAAAAGAATTTGAGCATGGTGCCGTTGCATTTTTCGATTTACAAGCAGGATTGAAACTGGCAATTTGGAATCGTAAAGACATCGCCCATGATACAAAAATTACTGAAATCACACCAAGTCCTACAGAATTTACGATTGGCCATAATGTTGAAACGAAAGAAGAGGTTGATTTAGTTATAGCACAGGCAGAAAAAGCGGGAGCTGTAATTACAGTTAGACCTCACGGTACCTTTTGGGGTGGATATTCTGGATATTTCCAAGATCCAGATGGACATTTATGGGAAATCGTTTGGAATCCCGATTGGGTGTTTAATGATTAAACGTTATTTAAAAAAATAAGAGGTGGAATAGTTGAACAAAATTTTCGTTTACGGAACATTACGTAACGGGGATGAAAATGCGCATTTATTAAACAATGCGATATGTTTAGATAAGAACTGTTGGACCTATGGCTTATTGTATGACACAGGCTGCGGCTATCCAGCAATTGCTCCTTCGACAACTTACAAAACATACGGTGAGCTTTATTTGGTTTCTGATTATGAATTAAAACTGTTAGATGAATTAGAAGATTATGAGGAAGACGGAACTGACAATTTATACGACCGTGTAGAACAAGAAATTTTCACATCTAATGGTGAGTCAACTACCGCCTATGTGTATGTTGCAAATAAAGAAGAGTTGAAAGTTAAAGATATTCCATCTGGAGATTGGATACAATTCAGGTTGTTATCAAAAAAGTAAGTAATGACGCTTAGTTTGACCAAAAATACATTTCGGTTATAAAAATGCTTTACCTTACCAACAATATTCATGATAGAAAATTTTTTTTATATTTAGGTGTGAAATCATATGGAAATCGAAATCGTACAAAAGAACTTTCAATTCCTTGAACCATTCGAGCCGTTGGAAGAGGTAAAGAATATCATTGTACATCATACATCTCGTGTGAATATGACGGCCGAGCAATGCCATGAGTTTCATCAAAAAGAGCGCGGTTGGAGTGGTATTGGTTATAACTTTTTTATTGAAAAAGATGGGACGATTGTCGAAGGAAGAGGCCATCATGTAGGTGCACATGCTTACGGATTTAACCGAACATCAATAGGAATCTGCATGACGGGAGATTTTGATATTGAGAACCCAACCTATAAACAGTGGACATCGTTTTTGAAATTAAGTGATTATATTATGAAGCAATATCAACTCAGCCCCCACCAAGTCCTTGGACACCGTGAATTAGAAGGGGTTCAAAAAAGCTGCCCTGGGAAGTTAGTTAATTTGAATGAAGTACGCCATCAAATTGCGGAGTACTTACATTAGGAAGCACTTTAAATAGTTCCTTCACGAATGAACTTCATACCTTTGATGAAGTTCATTTTCATCTATAGAACGAACAAATAGAACTTTATAACCCTGATGAAGACCGTTTCACTCGTATCCTCAACAATATTGCGTCTTCATACCCCAATTAAAACTATCTCACCTGTAATAACACAATTCATATCTAAACTAAATGATTTTTGCGAAGAATAGCCTCAAATCGGTTTGTAAAAAAATCGCTTCTATCTATTCACTTCTTATTTATTCCAAAGTAGAAATATTTATCAATTTTCACATTTAGCATTCGACAAAATTCTTCAAAAAATCTATCATTTCGTAAAAAAGTCTATACGAAAAGACTAGTTCTGTGCTAATATGTTCACTATAGAAATACAAATATACATCTAGAACGCACAGATGGGGGAAGTATATGAAAGCGTTATTTAAAAAATGGAATGATATTAGCCTTGTTAAAAGAATCATAGTCGGGCTTGTAATAGGGATTATTTTGGGATTAACGATACCAGAGCAAGCTAGCATTGTATCGATCTTTGGGAAGCTGTTTGTAAGTGCTTTAAAAGCCGTTGCTCCAGTATTAGTTTTAGTATTAGTTATTAATGCGATTGCTGGTCAAAAAAGTGGTAAGAAAACGAATATGAAATCAATTCTTGCACTTTATTTACTTGGGACATTTTCAGCTGGAGTGGTAGCTGCTGTGATGAGTTATATTTTCCCAACAACATTAACTCTGAAAGATTCAGCGACAGATGTAGCACCTCCAAGTGGAGTAGGACAGGTCCTTGAAACACTTCTGTTTAATGTCACAACAAATCCAATTACAGCCGTTGCGGATGCGAATTATATTGGTATTTTAGCTTGGGCAGTTGTTCTAGGCATTACTTTGAAAAAAGCTAGTGAGACAACTAAAACAGTTCTTCAAAATATTTCAGATGCTGTTTCTACAGTTGTACAATGGGTAATTAGTTTAGCACCATTCGGTATCATGGGATTAGTGTTTGATACAATCGCATCAAACGGTTTATCTACTTTAGGGGAATATGGAAGCTTATTATTAGTATTAATTGGTTCGATGTTAATTGTCACATTTGTGGTGAATCCATTATTAGTGTTTATTTGGGCTAGAAGAAATCCATATCCACTTGTTTTCACAAGTATAAAAGAAAGTGGTATTTATGCATTCTTCACACGTAGCTCTGCAGCAAATATTCCGGTAAATATGCGTTTATGTGAAAAATTAGGATTAGATAAGGATACTTATTCCGTTTCTATTCCTCTGGGTGCAACAATTAACATGGAAGGCGCTGCAATTACAATTTCTGTATTATCGCTAGCTGCCGCATTTACACTAGGTATTGAAATTGATTTAATGACTGCCATTATCTTAATGGTAATATCTGCAATTTCTGCAGCAGGGGCATCAGGTGTAGCTGGTGGATCACTATTACTAGTTCCAGTGGCATGTAGTATTCTAGGAATTTCTGATGATATCGCAATGCAAGTAGTAGCAATCGGCTTTATCATCGGTGTAATTCAAGATTCAGCTGAAACAGCATTAAACTCTTCTTCAGACATAGTCTTTACAGCAGCAGCAGATTATGCGAGAGAGCGTAAAGAAGGGCTAAAAGATGCTCATAAAGAAGCTTTAAATCAATAGGCAAAAATAATAAAATGTTTCTCATAAAACTGTCCAATTGTAAAATTTTGGGCAGTTTTAATTTATCTTAAATAAATCACATATTTCCATCATAGATTATCCTAAATAGAATTTCGAAAATTCTGTAAACAATAAAATTTCATCAAGATTGGAGAAATCTAAGATATGGACTAAAAGAAAATGGAAGGGTGATGAATATGAAATGGAATACGACTGAGAAATTAAAGAATTTGCTTTTTGAGCTTGTGAGTTGGGAAAGTGAAACATTAACCGAAGGCGAACAAGAATTTTCAAGAAAGCTCGTTTCAAAGTTACATGAACTATCCTATTTTCAACATCATCCAGAGCATTTGCAAGTAAGTGAAGTCGATTATGATAGACAAGTTGTTTCGGCTCTGTATATGCAAGAGGGAATACGTGATACCGTTGTATTGATTAGTCATTTTGACACTGTCCAATTCGATGAATACGGATCTTTTAAACCTTTGGCAACTAAACCGGAGGAACTGACGAACGCATTTTTAGCAAATCCGAATTTATTAAATGAATCTGCAAGAAAAGATCTTCAATCAGGAGATTATTTATTCGGTCGAGGCGTCATGGACATGAAGATGGGACTATCCCTTCATATGCAATTACTTGAACGGGCAATCGAAGAAGAGTGGCCTATAAATCTACTCTTACTAACTGTACCTGATGAAGAAGTGAACTCAGCTGGTATGCGTCAGGCGGTAAAACATCTTGCTGCATTAAAGGAGGCAAAGGATTTAAACATTGTACTATTTTTAAATAGTGAACCGTCCTTTACACAAGACCCAGATGATACTAGTGAATATATCTATTCAGGAACGATTGGTAAAATCATGCCAGCCGCACTATTCTATGGCAAGGAAACGCATGTAGGAGAACCGTTTAAAGGCATGACAGCTGCGTTTATGAGTGCCTTTTTAACAACTGAAATGGAATGGAGCGAAAAATTCAAAGAAGAACAGTTTGGGGAAACGACACCACTACCCGTTTCTTTACAACTGAAGGATTTGAAGGATCGCTATTCTACTCAAACACCTTATCGAGCGGTTTCTTTATACAATGTATTTTTACTAAAACGAAGTGCAGAAGAAATTATGACCATTTTCGAAGATGTGGCAACTACTGCAATGGCAAAATGTCAGGAACGCTATGAAGAAGTATGTGCTCGCCACGGAGCAAAAGCTGTCGGGAAAATTCGGGTCATACGCTTTGAAGATTTACAAAAATATGCTTTAGAAAAGTTAGGAGTACAAAGCGTTAATGACATTATTAATAGTGTCATCATTAATAATTCCCTTGATGATCGTGAAAAGTCGTTGAAAATTGCCGACCAATTAATGATTAACTGCCAAGAACTAGCCCCAGCTACTGTTTTACTATTTGCACCACCTTATTATCCACCTGCAAATTCTTCAGATGATCCTTTAGTAAAAGGTGCCATCTCTATTTTATTAGACGAAGCAAAGAAATATGACATTCCCCTTGAACAAATTCACTACTTTAACGGCATTTGTGATTTAAGCTACTGTCAATCTAATGAAACGAAAGAATGGCATTCTTATGAACGAAACACACCAGTTTGGGGTAAAACCTATGATATTCCGTTTAAGGACATTGCAAAAATTGGTGCTCCTGTCTTAAATGTTGGTCCATTCGGCAAAGATCCCCATCAAATTTCAGAACGATTGCATAAAAAAAGCGGACTAGAAGAAATGCCAGAACTTCTATATAAGTTGATGCAATATGTAATGACACAAAGGGAAGAGACAAAATTTAGAAAGATTTGATAGGATATATATTTTATTCATGTTTTAAATGTTCATTTCCAATATATTGCCTCGCAAATCTCACAACGATTTGTGGGGTTTTTTGTTGGATGAAAGCGAAATATATGTTAAATAGAGTCAATTACTACTAAGTATGCAATGAGTCCTTTCTCCTATTATTTCCTAAGGAATATTAGGGATTACGTTATATATTTTTGAATGGTTTATAATTTGGAAGATTATTGTTTAATATGAAGGACTTTCAATAAATAAGCTTGAAATAGTTTATTATGGATATAATGAAATTTGGAATAGAATAATCGACTTTATTTTTTGGAGGTCATGATGGGACGAGTACTTCATTTTGAGATTCATGTAAGTGATATGGAAAGAGCTAAAACGTTTTACGGAGAAGTGTTTGGTTGGCAATTTCAAGATTGGACTGAGTATGCGGGGATGCCATACTTTGGAGCAGTTACAGGTGATGACAGTGAGATGGGCATCAATGGCGCCTTAATGCAGCGTCAAGGTCCGGCTCCAGAAGTTGGTCAAAGTTTAAATGGATATGCTTGTACATTGGGCGTTGAAAACTATGATCAAACAGAAGAAAAAATTTTAAGTAATGGTGGTACAGTTGCTTTACCTAAATACGCATTACCAGGAATGGCGTGGCAAGGCTACTATCATGACCCAGAAGGCAATATCTTTGGTATTCATCAACCTGATAAAAGCGCAAAGTAGAATAAACAACTATGGAAACACAACATCAAGAATTTTTGATGTTGTGTTTTTATGTTCATTTAGTCAAGGTCAGTTAGTAAAAGAAAACTCAAGTCATTGGAGGTATATTGATGCGAATTTCTAAAGCTAGATATATTGTGCAAGATGACATCGAGATTGTGACACTCAAACAAATTACGAAGAAGAAGTATGAAGCGATTTACAAAGGGAAACTGTTCTGTCCAACCGAAAATTGCCCGGCAAAAGTTTCATTTTGTAGTGGTAGAAAAAAATATTATAAAACATGGCGTTTCAGTAATCATTCACCTGATTGTATTTATCATCTCGACCGAAGTGGAAGAAGAAGTGTCAAAGGTCTAAATGAATACATGACTATGAACATGGGTTCCAAACGAAAGCAAAATGCATTAATGCGCGCCTATAAATCGATGGTCGATCCTGACTCAATTGAAATATCCGTCCCGACTTCAGTTCAAAAACCAAAGCACAATAAGAGTCCGCAAAAAGATGGAGAGGTTAAAGAACGATCGGTACAAATGAAATTGTTTGGTGGAGAAATGGATGAAGATGGGTCAGTAGTAAAGGGGAAAAAACTGTTATCTCGCTTTGTCAATGAAATTGGTCCATCAGACATGGGACAGCATCGTGTGATTAAAGGAGTAGTTAAGAAGATTGATGTAATTGACACAGTTGCAGAAATACTTGTAGGCTACCATGAGAAAGAAATAAAAGTTATTTTCGAAGAAAGCTTCAAAAAAGATCCATTCAATAAAAGCTACCTAAACAAATTTTGGGCAGTGAAAAAGCTACTTAAAAACGATAAAATTGTCTTTAGCGGAGTAGGAAAAGTCCGACAAGGCCAAGAAAATGAATACGAACTTTCCATCTCATTGGGATCAGATTTTAAGTTAAATGGGGAAGATCTATATAATATTGCCAAGAGGTTAAATGCAAAAGTGTTTATTTAATAGTCCGCTTATTTCATAACTATCTCTATCAATATAGTAAATAAAAGTAAAAGAGTTGCAGATCAGTTATAGATCAGCAGCTCTTTTCAATTTGAAATAAGGCAGTTAATTTCCTACAAAAAATGTATATTTTACTGGAGAGCATGTAATAAATTTAATCTACTTGAACTTGAAAGGATCAGTTTAGTATACGCTACAAATAATAGCATTGGTTCTTATTATAAGACCTATGAAAAAAAGGAATACAAATTATGAAAAATATATATTATACGAATCGCGAAACCTGAGTTATATTGGTTTTTCAAGTTACTTTATATTATTTTATATATGTTTAACTTGACTAATATTATAGAGAAAGCGATTACATATTATGGATTTAATAATTATTCTATTTGCATTAGGTTTATTAATGTTTGCAGCTTTTAAAGGGTTTTCTGTAATCTTAGTTGCACCAATAAGTGCACTCCTTGCCGTTTTTCTAATCGATCCTGGGAATGTACTACCATTCTTTTCAGGTGTTTATATGGAGAAAATGGTAAGTTTCATTAAAAACTATTTCCCTGTATTTTTGCTCGGGGCCATTTTCGGGAAAGTTATTGAACTGTCAGGAATTGCTGATTCAATTGCAAAGACAATTGTTCGTTTAATAGGCGCAAAACAAACGATGTTAACCGTTGTTTTATTAGGTGCCCTTTTAACTTATAGCGGCGTAAGTTCGTTTGTTGCTGTATTTGCAATTTATCCGTTTGCTGTTCAATTATTTAAGCAATCAGATATTCCAAAACGATTAATGCCTGCAACCATTGCACTTGGGGCATTTTCATTTAGTATGGATGCGTTACCAGGAACTCCTCAAATTCAAAATGTTATACCTACTACATTCTTTGGGACAAATATTTATGCAGCACCTAGTCTTGGAATTATTGGTGCAATTTTTGTCTTAGGAGTGGGTTTATCGTATATAGAGTGGAGAAAACGTTCGGCTAAAAGAGCTGGAAAAGGATACTACGGCTTTAATGGGAAGGTTTCAATACAAGAACAGACAGTAAAGGTGTCAGAATCTACTTCAGAAATCAGCGTAAATCAACGTAGTTTTAAAAAAGTTTTAGCATTCGTTCCATTAGCTTTAGTTGCTATTATGAATAACTACTTAACGACAGCAATCCCAACATGGTATCCAAATGGTTTCGATTTTGCATCTATAGGATTACCGGAATATTCAGTCGATGTTGCTTCTAACGCCTCTATTTGGGCAATTGAAATGGCACTAGTTGTAGGGATTATTGCAGCATTTGCATACGATTTTAAAGGTGTCACAAAAAATATAAAAGAAGGCATTAATAATAGTATAGGTGGTTCGTTACTTGCCATTGTGAACACTGGTTCTGAATATGGATTTGGTGGAGTAATTGCAGCACTTCCAGGGTTTTCAACTATTAGCAGCAGTATTTCAGGTACCTTTACAAATCCACTTGTTAATGGAGCTGTAACAACTAGTATATTAGCTGGGGTAACTGGATCAGCTTCTGGAGGAATGGGAATTGCTTTAGGGGCAATGGGTGAACACTTAAACCGTGCAATTGCAGCGGCGAATATTCCACCCGAGGTCATGCACCGTGTGGTAGCCATGGCATCAGGTGGTATGGATACTTTACCTCACAATGGCGCAGTCATAACGCTTCTGGCTGTAACAGGACTAACACACAAACAATCATATGGTGATATATTTGCCATTACAATCATTAAAACATTAGCAGTGTTTGTTGTAATAGCTCTTTATACTTGGTTTGGAATTATTTAAACCACTTACCAAATGAAAAAAGTGGAAACTAAATGACGAAAGTCGGGCACTCTGATCGAGTGCTTTTTTATTTAGGAAAGTTTACCCCTGAATTTGTTTGCTGTTTGATAGTTTCATCAATTTACTATAAGAATAGTAATTTTCTTACACAAAAAATGCGTATTCCATTTTTCATGTTGAATACGCTAAAAATACTTTTTTAGTTTTCATGTGCTTACATTTTATCTTGGATTTCTGCTTTCATTGCTTCTGTTGCTTTATTTAATCATCTATCCGTTTTTCACTCATCAGTTTACTGATCGTTCCAAGTTTCAGGCCTTTTTCTTTAATACCAGATATCATAGCATCTAGCCCTTCTGCTACGGGTTTTGTAGGGTGCATAAGAACAATTGAACCGTTATCAACATTAGAAACGATGCGATTTACCATTTCAGAAGTTTCTGGTTTTTTCCAATCTACCGTATCCACCGTCCATAATATGGTTTTCATGTTTAGCTGGTGGGCTACATTCACTGTTGTTTGATTAAAACTCCCACTAGGTGGTCCAAACCACTTAGGTGTTAGTCCAAGCGTTTCTTGAATAACATCATTCGTTTTTTTCAATTCGTCCATAGTTTCTGCCTCAGAACGCTTTTGAAGATCAGGATGACTATAAGCATGGTTTCCTATTTCATGACCTTCCTTATAGATCATCTTGGCAAGTTCAGGGTTCTTTTTTACCCAGCTGCCATCAAAGGAGAAAGTTGCTTTGACTTTATGATCTTTTAACGCTTTCAAAATTGGTGGGATAAATTCGTTCCCCCACGCAACATTAATAAGCAAAGTCACCATAGGTTTTTGCGGATTACCCCTGTAAATTGGTTGAGGGTCTAAATCTTCTAAATGGACTTTAGGAGAAATTTCTTTATAAATAATCTTATTTTCATCAAACTTGCCCTTTGCTTTCATTTTACTCAAACTCGCTTCAATATCTACACGCAATCCATTGTATCCGGGGATTGCCTTCCACACCTTATCAACTTTTGCATCAATAGGTTCAATTTCATTTTGTTTACCAAATTCCTCAATTTGTTGGCGAAGACTATCGATTTCTTCCTTTTTGGTAATTAGCTTTGAATTACTATCAGAATCGTTAAACGCCGCATTGTATGAAATAGGAAAGCTTCCGCATACTAATATCAATACAATCGCAAACAATAAGGAGAGCATGAAATACTTTCTCCCTAGTCTCCATCTTTGCTGTAAATGCCCAATAGCTTTTGACATCATCAGTCCTCCATGATTGAAATGATAGTAATAAGGTTCCCATTCGTCGAAGGACTATACAATGGTTTGAAACTACTAAAAGAAGAAACCTAATAATCTTATGTTCTAGAGGAATAATATTTTGCAAAGAAAACACTTTGGAAGCAGGGCAAAGTGTTTTCAAAAAAAAAGAAGGGAATAAGATCCCTTCTTAAGTATCAATTCAATCCACCAACTCAACCTCTAACCATTTTCGCACACTATTAATAAACCAAATCTTCGAAGCATTCTTTAAGTCTTGAACAGTTAATCGCTTTTCTTGAATTATGTTTTCGCGCAGAAGAGATTCACGAAATGTCCCAGCAAGTAAACCGCTCCATATTGGTGGGGTGCAATATACTCCATCAATTTCCAAAACTATATTCCCATTTGTAAATTCGGTTAATTCACCATCTTTGTTCCATAAAAGTATATCGTAAGCATCAGGGAACTTTTGTTGATAATTCGAATAAACTGAGCGGTTTGTTGTTTTATGGTATAAAAACGGATTGTTTTGATCGATTGGTTCGTCGGCAAGTACTACCTTCAAAGGAATTTTCGGCTGTGTGATTGTTTGACCTTCGATTGTTAGACTTCCATGTTTCTCAACTAAAAGACGAATTTTGAAGTCTCCTACACTATTTTCAGTTGCAAACTGAAGCAAATGGCTACGGACAGCATCTACATCTAATTCAAACCTAAAGTATTCTGCAGAATTTCGAAGCCGATTTAAATGTTCCTCAAGCAAGAAGATTTCACCATCCTTCAACAATAAGCTTTCAAGCAGTTGAAATACAGGTCGTTCTACTTCTAATAATTTTGCTTTTGCTAGGATTTCATCGTATTCATCTTCTGTTGTGGAGTCCCATGTGATACCTCCACCAACACCATAAGTTGCAATACTAGTTTTTTGGTCAACGACAACCGTTCGAATAGGTACATTAAAAATTGCTTCGTGGTTCGGCGTGATGTAACCAATCGCCCCACAATACACATCACGTGGAGTGGATTCCAATTCAGCAATTTTTTCCATTGTGCTAATTTTCGGTGCACCCGTAATGGAACCACAAGGGAAGAGTGCTTTAAAAATATCAACTAGTTGTGTATTTGGTTCAATCGTCGCAGTGATGGTTGATGTCATTTGATGAACTGTCGGATAAGGCTCAATGTTAAAAAGCTTTGGGACTTCAACAGAATGTGGTGTTGCAATCATACTCAAGTCATTGCGAAGTAAATCGACAATCATCAAATTTTCTGCACGATTTTTCTCCGATTGAAAGAGCCATTCTGCATTTTGACGATCCTCCAAGAGGGTCTTGCCTCGCGAAATAGTACCTTTCATAGGGCGCGTGGTGATCTGCTGTTCTTCCAAATGGAAAAATAGCTCAGGAGAGGCCGATAAAATACAGTGTTCGCCCGTATTGATATAGGCACAGTAGTTGGATGATTGGGCCCGTCTTAATTGATTAAAAAATGCTAGGTCGTCTCCTTGAAAGACTGAATTAAGTCGAATCGTATAGTTGGTTTGATAAGTAACACCGTCTTCAATCCCATGTTTAATAGACGAAATCGCATTTCGGTATTCATCCATTGAGACGGATGGTTTCCATTTCGAAAGTTGATAACTTCCACTACTTTCAAGTGCCTGTCTTTGAGGTTCAGCAAAAATGCCAAACCATACTAACGGCATTGTATGTCCATCTCTTACTTCAAATGCCGAATCAAAAGCAGGTGCACTTTCATACGATACAAACCCAGCTGCATAGTATCCTTCAGAAATCGCTTCTTGGACAAGTTGAAAGCATGGCAGTACTTCTTCTAGTGTAACAGCAGTGATTACTTTCAACGGATTACGAAATGTAAGGGGATGAATTTGTCCGTTCGATTGTGCAAATTCAAAGGATAATAGAGGTTCATTACTATTTTTCATTATTTATCTTTCCTTTACTATCGTGTTTTGAAAGAAATTGCGCATCATTTGAAGACCATTTTCCGTCATGATGGATTCAGGGTGGAATTGCACGCCTTCCACAGGATAATCACTGTGACGAAGCGCCATAATTTCTCCATCTTCAGTTCTAGCAGTTACGACTAAACAACTTGGTAGCGTAGCTTCATCTACAACTAATGAATGATAGCGCGTTACTTTTAGTGGGGAAGGGAGGCCATCAAACACTGAACGCTTGTCGTGTGTAATCATGGAAGTCTTCCCGTGCATGGGCTGTTTTGCTTTTTTGACAATGCCCCCAAAGGCTTCAGCAATAATTTGCTGCCCAAGACAAACACCAAAGATTGGAATTTCTTGATAAAACCGCTCCACCAACTTTAAGCAAATGCCAGCAGTAGAAGGGTTTCCAGGCCCTGGTGAAAGGACTATGTAATCTGGATTGATCTCCGAAATTTGTTCTAATGTGATTTGGTCGTTTCGGAAGACAACTAACTCTTCACCGATGTTTCGAATATACTGAACTAAGTTATATGTAAATGAGTCATAGTTGTCTATTAATAGTATCAATTAATGTCGAACTCCTTTTTGAAATAGTAGATAGTGAACAAAATTCTATTATAAATCATTTTTTCTTTGTGAAGTATAATTAGTTCTATTAAAAGAGGAATAATTTGAGTTCCTATTTAATAGAATACAATATAATTTCTTTAATAGTTACCCTCGTTTTAGAGGCCAACTTATTTTAGTTGGCCTCTCTTTTTCGATTTAAAAGGAAATAAAAAAAAGAAAACCGAATAGAATCAGTTTTCCTCCATTTTATTACCCTTGCTATGATCTTCATGGTTTGCCTCTGTCGCATAAGCTACAAGTGACACACCAAGCGACTTTTCCACATCTTTAACAATCGTTAATTGTTCCTCTGTAAGATTTGCTACATTCCAATTTTCCATCATATGCGCTCACCCTTATCATTTTCAAATACTCTTTTATTATGGGGAGTCAGCGAAAAACTATACACCATAAAAATATTTGACTAGAAGGTGACGAATTTTGTTAGCAAAGTTCCAATAATCCCCAGCTCAACTCATTAGGTCTGCTCTTTATCATGAGAATTTTATAGTGCTTTATATGCAGGACCCTTGGTATATTTTTTCCTTCATTTGGAAATGGTAAAATTAATGGGAAAATAAGGTTATCTACCCATCTTATATAAGTGAGGTGCAAGTGAATGAGTTATCCTTTCATCATCGCGATCTACTTACTATTCTTAAGCTTATTTGTTGGTGTTGCCTATTTTTGGGGGAAGAAGCGTTCTAATCGATTGTTAACATTTATACCTATCCTTGTTTTTGGCTCTAATATGTTCCTTTTTTATATCAAACATTTGATCGACCCGAACCAAACAAATGGGCTATATGATTTGATCGCAGCAATCATTTTTACAATTGTTTTTATCATCGCATTGTTTGAAGTAGTGACCCATGACATTGTGGAGAATGGCCGACAAATTGTACAGGACACAGTACAATTCGGTAGAGTTCTGAAATCCTATAGAGAAAACCAATTATTCAATTTCTATTGGGCAGTAAATGAAATTAAAAAAAGAAAGCAACAGTTGTTCGCTAGCATTTCATCATTTAAACATCAACCTAAAGAAGTCATGCAGAAAATAAAAGAACAATGAAATGTGGGGAGCGTCAATTTTAAATTGGCGACTCTTTTTTTATTGAAAAAAATAGAATCAACACGATTTTTGTCGAATTAATTAAAGTGATAAAAGAGAATAAAAAAACGTTGACATAGAATATTTTGCGTTATAAGATTATTCTGACAAAAGGAAGTAAGCGTTTCCTATTTTTCAAAAAATTAGAAACGGCGTTTTATAATGTAAAACAACTTCGGTATATATTTATGTGCAGAAGTAATACAAGATTAATAGTGAAAACGGTGTTTTATATAATAAAACGGCTAAGCGCTATTTTGTTGATCATATTATTTATTGAAAATTTATTTAAAAACGCCGTTTTATATTATAAAAAAAACAATCCTTTAATCTGATCATTATGGGCGCATTGATATTTATATTGAAAATGGCGTTTTATAATGTAAAACGAAATGAGGTCATTTGATATGCCAATTATTCAATCAGTTGCAAGATCTTTAGAAATACTAGAATTATTTGATGAACATACTCGTGAGTTATCCATTAAAGAGATTAGTAACAAGCTAGATCTTCATAAAAGTACTGTTCATTCCTTATTAAAAACTTTAATGCATTACGGGTATGTGAAACAAAATGCTGCGACAAGTGATTATCTACTTGGTTGGAAGTTGTATGAACGTGGAAACTTAGTAGTTAGTCAACTAGATTTACGTTCCATTGCACGGGTACATCTTGAAGAGTTAAACGAGCAAACAAATAAAACCGTTCACTTAGTGCAATTAATCGGTGAAGATGCAGTGTATATTGACAAAATTAATGGAACAGGTAGCTTAGTCGTTCATTCACGAATTGGGAAACGCGTTCAATTGCATTCATCCGCAGTAGGAAAAGTACTAGCTGCACATTTAGATTCAAAGGATTTTGCAAAAATCTTTAATGGCTATGAATTTGTCAAAAGAACGCCGAATTCCATCGAATCTATGGAAGAATTTTTGGAAGAAATAAAAAGAGTACGTACAGAACAATTTGCTATTGATAATGAAGAAAATGAAGAAGGGATTATCTGCTTTGCGTTACCAATTCGGGATTATTCCAAAAAGGTCATTGCAGCAGTTAGTATATCCACACCTAAAGCCATTTTTACAGAAGAAATTGCAGAAAGAAATAAACATTATTTACGCATTTGCGTCAATCACATTTCTAAAGAATTGGGATATATGGAAAGCTCAAATACAGAAAGGGGTTTAGCTTAAATGGTAGTTTTTCAGAATTATATTAATGGGGAATGGCTATCTAGCAAAAGTGGAGAGCTGATTGATAGTATTAGTCCAGCTAATCGCTTTGAAGTTGTGGGACAAATTCAAGCATCTACAATTGATGAGGTAGAAATTGCAGTACAAGCAGCAACTGAAGCAAAAAAGGCTTGGCGAAAGCTAGGACAATATCAAAGAGGTCAATATCTTTATAGAGTAGCAGAGATTTTAGAAGAAAACCTTCAAGATATTGCAGAGACATTGACTAGAGAAATGGGAAAAACGTTACCTGAAGCAATTGGTGAAACTAGTCGTGGTATTGCGATTTTAAGATATTACGCGGCGGAAGGTATGCGTAAAGATGGCGATGTGATTCCATCATCTGAAAAAGATGCGCTTATGTTTACAAAAAGAACACCTCTTGGAGTGGTAGGGATAATCACACCATGGAATTTCCCAGTTGCAATTCCAATTTGGAAAATTGCTCCTGCTTTAGTTTACGGAAATGCAGTCGTATTCAAGCCAGCATCAGAAAGTGCGGTAACAGCTGCTAAAATCGTAGAATGCTTCAACAGAGCGGGACTACCTAAAGGGGTTTTAAACTTCATCACAGGGAAAGGGTCTACTGTGGGTGATGCCCTAATAAATAATAAACACTTAAACGGAATTACGTTTACTGGTTCTGAACAAACAGGGAAATTAGTCGCAGAAGCAGCAAGTAGAAATAATGTGAAATACCAACTAGAAATGGGCGGTAAAAATCCAGTAATCGTCTTAAATGATGCGGATATTGAAAGCGCTGTCGCTGGTGTGTTAAGTGGCGCATTCAAATCAACAGGTCAAAAATGCACAGCTTCCAGTCGAGTGATTTTAGAAGCAGGTATTTACGACAAGTTTAAAGAGCACCTTTTAAGTGAATCTGCCAAAATCACGATTGATAACGGGCTAGAAACAACAACTTGGATGGGGCCTTGTGCGAGCGAGAGTCAGTTAAACACAGTATTAGAGTACATTGAAATTGGGAAACAAGAAGGGGCAAGCCTAATTTTCGGTGGTAACCGACTTGAGCAAGGGGAACTTGCGAATGGGTTCTATGTTGAGCCAACTATTTTTGAAGATGTGGCACCATCAATGCGTATAGCACGCGAAGAAATCTTTGGACCTGTGATCGCGTTAATAAAAGTCGATTCTTTAGAAGAGGCGATTTCAGTTGCAAACGACTCTGACTATGGCTTAAGCGCATCTCTATATACAACAAATATTGGCGCAGCGTTAGAGTTTATAGACGATGTGGAAGCTGGTTTAGTTCGTGTCAATGCAGAAAGTGCAGGTGTTGAGCTACAAGCGCCGTTTGGTGGCATGAAGTCATCAAGTACTGGAACACGTGAGCAAGGAGAAGCTGCAAAAGAATTCTATACAGCGGTTAAAACGGTATTTATTAAGAGTAAATAATAGAAATAATTGCTAACTTTTCTTTATTCAGCAATGGGGGGAATTACTTGCTGTTCTAGATTATTAGTATTTATCATAGTTGGTCTGAATATTCGAAATGGGGGATGGAAATGGAAAAGTCACGTAATTTGTTAGAAAAATTGGGGTATCCGGCAGTAGAAGTAAGAGATTTACCAACGTCAACAAAGCGTTTTCCAGATGGTGCACAATATCGAATTGAATTACCTAGTGTGGAGGGACCAGTAGCGTTAAAAGAATTACTAAAAGCAGTAGATGAATATGGCCTTACGATTCATCGTGTTTCTCAAGGCAGTGGAATTATGCTACAAACGGATGAAGAAATTCAAGAAATGTGCCGTTTAACAGCTGAACGTGGTATGGAGTTAAGTCTTTTCGTAGGACCTCGTGGAACATGGGATATTAGTGCTGCTCCATTAACATCTGCTGGTAAATCACAAGCACTTCGTCATGAAGGTGTCGATCAACTAGTTTATGCAATGGAAGATTTAATTCGCGGTGCAAATCTTGGATTACGTGGAGCTTTAGTAGCGGATGAAGGCTTATTACTATTGACGAAACATATGAAAGAAGAAGGCTTATTACCGCAAGATTTTGTTGTGAAAGTTTCTGTGCAAATGGGTGCTTGTAATCCTGTATCTGTAAAACTGATGGAAGACATTGGTGCAGATACGTACAACGTGCCTTCAAGTTTGACATTGTCAAAATTAGCTGCTATTCGTCAGGCTACAGATGTACCGATCGATATTTATATTGAAGTACCAGACAATTTTGGTGGATTCTTACGTTATTACGAAATTCCAGAAATTATTCGTGTTTTATCCCCTGTTTATATTAAATTTGGCCTGCGAAATCATCCAGACGTTTATCCATCAGGTAAACAATGGGAAGCGACAAATATCTCATTAGTTCGTGAGCGAGTAAGACGTGCTGCTATTGGTGTAGATATGATTAAACGATATTGTCCAGAAGCAGTCACTTCAGAATTAGGTGCAGAAGGATTAGGTGTGCCTGTTGTACCTGCAAAAGTAAATTCATAGTTTTTCTCATAATAACGGGCACTAAACTCCTACCTCGAGTCTTAAATAACAAAGAAGTATAGGTAAGAGATTAGTGCCCGAAAAATTATCAGTTTGTTGAAAGCGTTCGCAAAAAGGGGTAGATTTTTCAATTTCATATAAGGGGAGATATGATGAAAATCAAAGATACAATCGATCGGATTCCAGGGGGATTAATGATTGTACCACTGTTTTTAGGGGCTTTAATCAACACGATTGACCAATTACACTTACCATTTTTGATGGATTTCTTAAAATCAATAGGGGTTTCACCAACAGCAGATGGGCATTATGAGTTTTTAAGAATTGGTGGTTTTACAGAGGCATTATTTAAAAATGGTGCCAATACACTATGTGCCTTGTTCTTATTCTGTGCAGGTAGTCAAATGAACCTTCGCGTTGGGGGAGTGGCTCTAAAAAAAGGTGTAATTTTAACAACATCAAAATACGCAGCAGGTGTAGCGGTTGGATTCTTATGGGGTGTTTTATCAGATCCAGTCAGTGGATTCCTTGGATTGTCCACGCTTGCAATCATTGCAGCGATGACAAATGGTAATGGTGGAATGTTCGCCGCTTTAACTGGACAGTACGGTAACCGATCAGATGTTGGAGCAACAGCAGTTCTTTCACTTAATGATGGACCATTCTTCACATTAATGGCATTAGGGATGATGGGTGCACAGTTTCCAATTATTGCGTTCGTAGCAGTACTTTTACCAATTGCAATTGGTATGCTGTTAGGTAATCTTGATCCAAAAATTCGAGACTTTTTAGCTCCCGCTGAAAACATTGTCATTCCATTTTTTGCATTTGCATTAGGTGCCAATATGAATTTAAAGAACTTCTTTAACTCAGAAGTGGTAGTCGCAGGTATTGTACTGGCTCTTATGACAGTATTAATCTCTGGTGGATTCATGGTACTAGCATTTAAGATTTTCAGACAAAAAAGTTTTATTGCACCATGGGCAGAGGCATCAACAGCTGGAAATGCAGTAGCAACTCCTGCAGCCATTGCAGCAGCAGCAACTGTAGCAGCAGGTACAGGATTAATGACCGCTGCAGAGGCACAAGTGTATCAAGACATTGCCGCAGTAGCGACAGCGCAAATTTCAGTTGCTACGATTTCAACGGCTCTACTAGTACCGATTGCCGTAATTTTATGTGATAAATATCAACGTAAAAGAGGCATCGTTGGTACGTTAGAAGATGATGAATTACGCAAATCGTTGGAAAATAATAAGGATGTAGCAGTACCAGAAAATGGATTAGGGGGCATTCAGGGTGAGTAAAACATTTAAAGGATATGTAAGAAGTGATTCAACTGTAGGTACACGTAATTATATTGGCGTAGTTTCAACGGTTGTGTGTTCAAGTGTAGTAACGAGAGATATTGCAAAAACAATCCCTGAAGGAATTCCGGTAGTCCATGCAAATGGCTGTGCTCAATTAGGTGATGACTTTAAGTTAACGAAAAATACGCTAAAAGGTGTTGTGGCTAATCCCAATCTTTATGCATCTCTATTAGTCGGTTTAGGCTGTGAGACAAACCAAGTCTCCATTCTTTTAGATGAAACAGTTGAATCAAAGCCAAAAGAAGGATTTAGTATCCAACAAATGGCCGGTGGGACAAACACATTAAATGAAGGTTCAAAAATAGTGAAAGAGTGGTCAAGTTCGATTCAACATCTTGAACGTACTGAAATCCCTATTAAACATTTGAAAGTTGGAATTCTCCCAATTGATTTAACGATCGAAGACTATCAATCTGTTACGAACAAAATATCTTCTGTGATCCAACAGCTTATCGAGCAAGATGCAACGGTTGTACTAGGGATGACGGATAAGATGGAAAAAGTATTAGACCAAATCCAAAACCAAGCTGCAAATTCAAATGTAAAAGAGCAAATGATTTCACTATGTACAAACGATACAAGACACACATGGGATAAAATGAATCCAAAAGAAAGTGAGTTTTTACAATATAACGCGTCTGATTTGGCATTAGGGGAAGCGGAACTTGCATTTATTAAAGGCACTCAAGTTCAGTCTATCCTTAAATACGCGGAAATCCCTGAAGAAAGCGGTCTTCATTTAGCAGTCATGCCAAACAATGTGATTGAAGGTGCATCAAACCTTGTGGCAAGTGGATGTAATTTAATCATCTTCTTAACGAACCGTCCTGTTTTCACTGGTACGATTGCGGTGCCGTGTATGACAGTTGGAATTGAGCAAAATGAAGGTCTTAATTCAGATATGATTGACTACGTGATTTCTTCTGCTACAACTCCTGATGAGGTTGTGAACGAATTTACGGACATTGCTTCAGGCAAATTAACAAAACTAGAAACATATAAGCTAGAAGAATTTGCGATTTCACATATAGGTACAACATTCTAATTGAAGGTTGGAAAGGGGAGAACAGTAGTTGAAAGTGAATAATGCCATAAAATTACATCCATCTGATAACGTGGTGGTTGCGTTAACGACGTTAGATCCAGGTGAACAAATTGTCATTGAAGAAATTGGTTTGCTTCAAGAAGTAACAGAAAAAATTCCATATGGTCATAAAGTATGTGTTGAAGTAATTCGTCAAGATGAAAAAATATTAAAATATGGCGAATGCATGGGGATTGCGACAAATGATATTCAAGTAGGCCAGCATGTCCATGTTCATAATGTTCGAGGGTTGAAAGAATCAGAACGCGTCGTGTCTGTTGCAGACTACGCTTAGGGGGAACTTGGATCATGAAGACATTTAAAGGGTATAAACGTGCAAATGGTACTTTTGGAGTTCGTAATCATGTTATTGTTATCAATACTGTGGGCGAGCTTGCAGGCGTTGCAAATAAATTAGCTGATTTAGTTCCTGGTGTTGTCCCTGTTATTCAGCAAGGTGGTACGTCTCAATTTCCAGAAGACGCGATGCAAACAATTCGTACAATTAAAGGGACAGTAGGACATCCAAATGTTTATGCAGCATTAATTTTAGGAATGGGCGAAGATGATTTTGCAGAACAAATTGCCGAGGAACTACGCGAGGAACAATGCAAGGTGGAAGCAATCGTCATCAATAAAAATACGTCTATTGATAAAATATTTACAGATGGTAAAGCTTGGTTAAATCAAAGCTATGAAGATAGTCTAAAAGTAGAGCGTGTAGACGTTCCAATTACAGAGTTAACGATTGGATTAGAATGCGGTGGGTCGGATGCGTGGTCAGGAATTACAGCCAATCCAGCAATCGGTGTTTGTTCAGACTTGATTGTGGATGATGGAGCGACAAGTATTCTAGCTGAAACAACTGAAGCAATTGGTGCCGAACATATTTTAGCTCGTCGTGCAGTGAACGAACAAGTAGCGAAAGATTTTCTAACGATCGTAAAAAACTACGAGAATCGTATTTTAGATACGGGTGAAGATATTCGTTCCGCGAATCCTACACCAGGAAATATGGCAGGTGGCCTAACAACATTAGAAGAAAAATCTTTAGGTTGTATTAAAAAAGGCGGATACGCTCCTTTACAGCAGGTATTAAAATATGCTGAAAAACCTGATACAAAAGGGTTTGTCTTTATGGATACACCGGGCTACGATGTTGAATCAGTGGCAGGACTAGCAGCTGGAGGGTCCCAAATCGTCCTCTTCTCTACTGGAAAAGGGTCACCAACTGGTTCTCCAATCGTACCAGTGATTAAAGTAGGAACAAATCCAAAACTTTACGAGATTATGTCAGAGCATATTGACGTGAATGCAGGGACAATTGTTGAAGGTAAGAAAACATTACAAGACGTTGGTGAAGAAATTTATAACCTAGTAATGGAAGTAGCAGACGGTGAAAAAACAAAGGCCGAACAGCACCGAAATCAAGAATTTGCCATCTGGCGTTTAGCTCAGAGTATTTAACTATAAAGAAGAGGCTGGGACATAAGTAGAATTATTAAGGACAGCCACTATTATCTTTAGTAAGATATTGATACTTTATAGTTTTTGAGAGCAATAAGTGTTAGCCATTCTCCGAAAAACCGCGGTCTACCACTGTAAGCCGCGCAAAGTTTCCGGAAAGTTTAGAAGGACAAATTTTATGTGAGCGGACCTTGCACAAAGCCAGGGGCAAAAACGCCACGTCCGCATGTCTAGCCCCCATGACCAAGCACGCGCGGCCTCAAAGACAAGTCGTAAAGACACGTACCACGTGGCTTTGCGGCTTGTGTGCTTAGTCCGCTCTCACCGGATATTTAATAGGATTCATTAATAGAATTAACAGAAGTTTTTTGGATCTGTCGCAGCCTCTTCTTTTAATTAACCTACAAAGCTATGAGGATACATATTTGCGTAAAATCAGTAATAGATTATTTATTAGAACTAATCTATAGTTAATAGCTTAAGTCTCTATTTAATCAAAGATTACTTCAAAAGTTACTTAGCTATAAATAGTTGCCGTAAACTATAATACTCATAGATTTTTTAGGGGGAATATGAAATGGTAAGCCATATCGTGTTATTTCAATTCGGAGAGTCAACTACAGAAGAACAAAAGTCCGAACTTATTGGTAAATTAAAATCACTACAGGAGGAAATCCCTGGCATTGACAATTTGAAAGTTGGGAAGGATTTTACGAATCGTTCTAAAGGTTATGATATTGGACTTTTCGTTGACTTTTCAAACGTAGAATCTTTTGAGCAATACGGCCCACACCCAAAACACCAAGAGGTTGTAGCCTATCTTCAGGAGATCGGCGTAAAAGATGTTATTGTTAATGATTTTCAAAGTTAACACTCACACTCATAAAAAACCTACTTTCTAATTGCAGAAAGTAGGTTTTTTTCGGAATCAAAAATAGGAATACTTTGCTATCATAATCTTCTTGAATTGATGGTTAAATATCTTGTAAATATTGGCATAATATTATAAGTGTGTTCAAGCATTAGAATCGTAATAGATAGGGTGAATTTCGTGAGTTTACAAAAATGGTTAAGAATTGTCCTTCCAGAAATACAGTTAATTGACTTTATTAATAAAGAAGGTTTTCGTGGAAATAAACAAAAAAACGTCATGCAAGCACGTAAAACTGTAACAGGGGGAAGTATACCAAACAGCCCATTACATAGCCCTACCGCTAGTAGTATTCCGCAGTCTAGTAGTGCAGTAAATGAAGTGGTGAAAGATGCAAGACTTGGAATTAAGTCAATGGCCTTGAACAAATCGAATGAAGAACTTGATCAACTATTTTACGAAATTGAACAAGTGTTAAATCAACAAATATTGGGTCAAAGTCGATATATTGAAGATTTATTAACAAGTTTCAAAAAAGCATTTTTAGCTCGAAACAAAGGTGCCGTTCAAAATAAAATTTTGCTTTGTGGACCTTCAGGAACTGGAAAAAGTCGAAGTATCCATAAGCTTGTTTATGAATTATATAATAAAAAATTAATCCCATATAAAAGTGTTTCTACAATTGACTTAAGTCAATATGGTGAAAAGGATATACATACGAATTTTATCGTAGATTGTTCAGCATTATTTAGTTATGGAATTGGTACAGTATGTTTCACAGGATTTGAAAGAGCAAATTCCGAAGTTCTAAATTATGTAGGAAAGCTATTCAAAGATGGTTATTTTCGAACTCCGGAAGGGATTGTCGTTAGTGCATCAGATTACTTCTTAGTTTTATATCTTGATTCTGAAGTAAAAGAGAAAAATATAGGCAGGCAAATTCCTATATCCATTGCCAATAAACTCCCTACAAACTTAATGCGTGAAATTCAGTCATTTGCCTATACAGAGCCTCTCACAGCTGAAGTGCTTGCTAAAATTTTGCAGGAAAAACTATACCAATCAGCATCAAACTTACAAGCAAAAGCTCAATTAACGATTCATTTCGATGAAGAAGTTTTTCCAAACTTGGCCAATCGAATTTTATCCACAAAGAAATATGGAGAAGCCGTGGAGGAATTTGTTGAAGACCACTTTACATCAGTTCTTATAGAAGCAAGGGCAAGAGGACAAGTAAATGCAAATAGTGAGATTACAATTATGATGAAAGATGATGATTTTGTTGCCACTACAGGAACCAATACCATCTTACTCAAAACAATCCCAATGATTAAACAAGAATCTCTAGACGATGTATTAGCGGAACTCAATGAATTGATCGGCTTAGATAGTGTGAAATCATTTATTCATGAGCTAATGCAAACAGTTAAACTACAAAAACAAAGAGAAGAGTATGGTGGAAAAGTAACCCCAATGGCATTGCACATGGTTTATACAGGAAATCCTGGCACAGGGAAAACGACTGTCGCAAGACTGATTTCACGAGTGTTAAAAGCGATGGGGTTACTGTCTCATGGACAACTGATCGAAGTAGCTAGACAAGATCTTGTGGGAGAATATGTTGGGTCTACTGCTGTGAAAACAAATGCAGTCATCGAAAGTGCAATAGGAGGAGTTTTATTTGTAGATGAAGCATATACCCTTGCACGAGAAAAACATGACAGTTTTGGGTTAGAAGCCATTGATACGTTGGTAAAAGGTATGGAAGATCATCGAGATAATGTAGTCGTCATTTTAGCTGGATATACAGGAGAAATGGAAACGTTCCTTGGGTCAAATCCAGGATTACGCTCTAGATTTCCATTTATTATAGAATTCCCTGATTATACACCACAGAATATGTTAGAGATCATGCTATTAACTGCAAAACAACGTGATTATCAAATTGATCCTACCGCTCATGAGGGGTTAATAGAGTTATTTGATCAAAAACAAATTCCAGGGCGCAATGATAGCGGAAATGGTCGTCTAGTTCGAAATTTATTTGAAGAAGCGGTACGTAAGCAATCTGTGCGAATTAGTGAAGATTCAGCTAATAACAGCAACGTAAAATTAAATGAACTGATTGCAAGTGATTTTGGAATTGGAATCAAGAAAGCATTTAATCTAGAGGCTGAATTTGAACATATCATTGGCTTGGATAATGTAAAGAACTTTATACGTACACTTGAAAAACAAATTTTAGCGAATAAGCGTCGTAAAGAAGCAGGAATTGAAACGACAACGGGGCAGACGCTCAATATTATTTTCTCAGGGAATCCAGGAACAGGAAAAACAACATTTGCCCGTACACTGGCTTCTATGTTGAAAGAAATGGAAATTTTAAAACGTGGCCATCTTATAGAAGTAGATCGCTCTCATTTAGTTGCAGAATATGTGGGACAAACGGCGATCAAAACAACCGAAGTTGTACAAAGCGCACTTGGCGGTGTGTTATTTATTGATGAAGCCTATTCCCTTGTTGAAGAAGGTACGGTAGGTGGTGGCTTCGGGAAAGAAGCGATCGATACATTAGTTCGACTCATAGAAAATCATCGTGAAAATCTTGTTGTGATTCTCGCTGGCTATACAGATGAAATGGAAAAGTTCTTAAAATCGAATCCAGGTTTGTCATCTCGATTCCCTTTAAAAATAGAATTCCCAGATTATACTTCAGAACAGCTAGCTCAAATGACAGAAGTAATTGCAAAATCAAAAGGTTTTGTCATCGCAGAGGATGTTACGACAGCACTCGTTAAATATTATGATAAAAAACAAATTCCAGGTAAAAATGACAGTGGAAATGGTCGTCTTGTTAGAAATACATTAGAAGAAGCAATTCGAAAGCAATCTATTCGAATTGTTGAAAATCCAGATTTAGACGTGGAAGAGCTCACTCGATTAAGATTAGAAGATTTCAACATAACAGCAGTAGAGAAAAAAGAAATCGCACTTAAAGAATTAGAACAAGTTATTGGAATGAGTGAAGTGAAAAAGTTTGTCCGTTCACTTTCCGCACAAATTGAGGTCGCGAAAAAACGGAAGGAGCTTGGTTTACCTTCAGCAGGAGCACAAACTCTCCATATGGTTTTCAAAGGAAATCCAGGAACAGGTAAAACGATGATCGCGCGGATTATTGCGAAACGATTTAAAGAACTAGGTGTCATAAAAACAGATACATTAGTGGAAACGGACCGCTCTGGATTAGTAGCTGGTTACGTTGGGCAGACCGCACTTAAAACGAGAGAAGTTTTGGATTCTGCACTAGGTGGCGTGTTATTTATCGATGAAGCGTATGCGTTACTCGGCAGCGGAAATGACTTTGGACAAGAAGCCATTGATACTATAGTTAAATTTATGGACGACCATCGTGACAATATTATTGTGATTTTAGCAGGGTACGATGAAGATATGGAAAGATTCATTGATTCGAATGCGGGGTTACGTTCTCGCTTCCCAACGATTATTGAATTCCCTGACTATACTGCAAAAGAGCTCTTACAAATTAGCAAGCTGATCTTTAAATCAAAGGGCTATGAAATTTCAGAAAAGACGGAGCAAGCATTGTTAGACGTATTTCATATTGAATTACAAAAGGAAAATGCAGGGAATGGTCGTTTTGCAAGAAATCTATGTGAGATGGCAATACGTAATCATGCACTTCGAGTTAGTGTTATCGAAGTTCCAACAGTTAAGGAACTTGTAACCATTATGCCAGAAGATATTATGGGAGTTGAATAAAAATGGGAAAGTTTTTTGCCATACTAGGAGCCATAGCTTTTTATCTATTTTATCCATTGTTATTATTGGTGATAGTATTTGGACCCATCATGGAGTTCTCTATCCTACTTGATATTTATCAGTTAGGTGCGCCAAGAGCTGGAATGACATTAGGCGTATTAGCATTTTTAGGATTTCTATTATTTTTATCCTATAAAATTCCAAGACTGGGCTGGCTATATCGAAAATTACCAGTATTTATGCCTTTTTTACAAATGTGTTTCATCACATTAATTGGAATAGAACTTGGGATATTTTTCGCCAATATGTGGGCAGACAAGCAACTTTTCAGTAAAGGTGTGGCCATCCTTTTAACAATCATTAGCATTGTAGTGGTGCGGCTGTATTTATCATACTGGTATTATAAATACCCAATCAGCTACAAAGTTCATAAATTATAAGGGGACTCATGATGAAAAATCGAAAGAAAAACCAAGTTGGCCATGATCAATGGGATGTAGAAAAACAAGACGAACATTCAAATATAGAACCCGAACAAGAAGAAAAAGAGATAATTCGACATCAAACAAAAATGAAAAAATCTCTTTGGTTAGGCGTATTATCTTTAATTGGATTATCAATTATTGCTGGGTTTTATACAACGGGGTACTTGGACGAAGGAAGCGCAGAAGAAGTCGTATTTAACCGAATTAGTGAAGCAACTGTCGCAGGCGAACAATTATTTGAAGATGAAACAAATGCAGAGATTGAAGCAAGAGATTTCGAAGTAACAGGTGCAGGTACAGATGGCGGAGAAGCAAGAATGCTAATTTGGGACTTCAACATGGAGGACTTAGATGAAGTATCCATCATTGTTGATGGCACAGTTGTAAGGGAAAAGCATATTATCACGAACGATGCCTATGCGATCAGTGTTCCAGTTCCAAGTGTTGTAACCATTACTGGAGTAACTGACCATGGTGCAGGCATATCCTATGCTGTTAAATTCCCCAACAATCAACAAACCTACTTTAACGTCGTGGCACCAGGACAGTCGAATATTTATACAGTTCTACCACGACCCTAGTTTTCAGGTTCTATGTCAAATGTTGGGGTGAAGTGATATTACACGGCACCCCGATTATCCTAAATGAATCCCAATTTTCTTAGATAAATTATTTAATAAAA
>NZ_JAFBDY010000002.1 GCF_016908465.1 Lysinibacillus composti
GTTTAAAATAAGACTGAAAAATACCCGGAAAATCTCAAAAAGACAAAAGGCCTTCAGAATGAAACCATTCTGAAGGCCTTTTGTCGACAATCTGAAATGCTCTTCATAATATAGAAGAGCATTTTTTAAACTATTTAGAGTGAAGCTTTATGAATCTTTTGTAAGTCTTTTACTCCTGGGCAAATTTTCTTGTGGAGATTGCATGTTAGCAGTTCCTAAAAGAGTTTTGGCCCACATCCTGTCCACGGCTTAAATAAGTGAATCTAATCGACTTGAATTTCTTTTACTGTTTCTTCTACTTCATCACGTGTCATTTTTTCCTTACCATCTTTTAATGCATTTAGCGTTTTGTGGGCTAAAGCAAGTGGTAAACGACAGAATAATAAAATGGTTTTTTTATTAATATCTTTCATATAGCGGTCTGCTTTGTCCAAGTTTTCCTCAGCATAAGCAAATAAATCTTCACGAGTCCAACCATCTGGTACGAAACTTACACCACGCTCAGCTAGATCTTCTTTTTGATTACGTAAAATATTGACTGCTTGTAATCCTCGGCCATATCCGATTGCCAAATCTCGATTAGTTTTCATGCCAGTATTCCATTCCCATAAATTTGATAACATGACTCCAACGAGACCTGCAACGTAATATGTATATTCGTCTAAGTCTTCACGAGTATGAACTTGCCAATTTGCTTTTGCCCATTTTGCCATTCCAAAAGCCATTTCACTCGTTGCATTCGTGACAATTTTCTCTGCACCATCTGGAATTAAGCGAATCCAATCGCCTAAACGAAGAGTTACTTCAGGTAGGATATCTTTAATAGGCTCAAGTATTTTTAAATATTCATTTTCATCAAAGCTCGATGCTTTTAGTAGATTGCTTACTTCAGTTAATATGTCGAATTTAACATCATTACTTAATGTATCATGATCTTCTATTTCATCAATTGCCCTCATGGCTAAATAAGCGGTTGAAACAGCCATTTTTAGTTCTTTTTGTAAAAAGGTTATGGGGATATAAAAAGTTCGGCTTGTTTCTTTAAGAACTCGCATAGCGTCTTTTTGGAGATCTTTATTACTCATTAAATTTCTTCCTCCATTCATTCCATTACATATAATCGTACCTTAATTTGCAAAAAAATTAAAATAGAAACTACAGAAATGATCGGGAAGAATTTTTTTTAGCATTCTTCAGCAAAGGTGCATTTGATAAACAGTTTACTGTTTTTATGACATTCACGTGTTAATTAAGTCTAAAATTCGTTACAATGAGAGTAGTAGATTAAGAATGTCAGTCAAAGGCATTATTTAAGGACCGGAGAAGTTGGTGCTAAGGCTCATTTGATTAGGAAAGTAGTGGTGAAGATGTTGGTACGTAAGAAAACGTATATTTTTATAGATGTTGAAGCTGCGTTAATTCGAGGAAAACAGCAAATTATTGAAATCGGGGCTGTAAAATTGTTTCCAAACGGAACGATTGAAACGTTTTCACAACTAGTACAGCCGTATAAATTTAAAAAATTGAGTTCATTTATACATGAATTAACAGGAATTACGACAGAAGAGCTACAAGAAGCAGCATCTTTTAAAGAAGTGATCGCGATGTTTAAAAAATGGTGTGGGCACGATTCAATTTTTATTACTTTTGGTGACTTCGATCGAAAAGTAATGGAGGATGAATGCGCTCGTTATCGAATAAATAGCGAATTTTTATACCCGATGATAGATTTTCAACAGAAATATATGATTGAGTATCAATTAAAAAATCATCCTAGCTTATTAGGTTTATTAACTGAATTAGAAATAACAGTGAATACGCAACACCGTGCCCTAGCCGATGCTATTAGCCTATTAAAGATCTTTGAGGTATTAAATGGCGAAGAACTTATTGAAAAGCAAAAAACGAATAAATTTATTCTTCTTTTAAGTGAGTTTCGTCAAAGGGACAATGATTTTGAATTGTGTATTACTTATTTGAATGGTACTGTTGAACCATCAAATCTTTCTATCCAATCTACAAAAACAATGTATAAGTGTTTACCATTTGAAGTGCGTGAGGAAAATAAGGTTGCAGAGAATGGAGAAGAACAAATCATACAAAAAATAGTGATTGAGTCAGATCCTGAAGTGGAGAAATTTATCAAAGAATATGTAAGTCAACTAAATGAAAAAGTATTAATTACACGTTCTGGAATGCGTCAATTATCACGAATCCATCGACTACATCATTGTGTTATACCAAAAATAGAAGCAATGACATTGCAAAAACTACTAAATAGTGAAGAAGCGGTAAGTCTATTTACTTTGAATGGACAATCGGTTAATAGATATGAATCAAAAATACGTAAACTTCTACAAGAATTTAAGCATGATATTGTTGTAGAATTCGACAAACGAAATCTTTTTATAAAAGAAGAAGTCGGAGTATAATAGTTAGTGCAGATTATATGAGTTTGTAAAGATTTCCAAGTTTTAATAGTTTCTAAACTGATAATTTCGAAGTTGGTATAAAGAGTGAGTAAGAAATTGAAGTTTAGAATGGTAGATAAAGGAGACAGTTTATGCAAAATGTTATTGGTATTGATGCAGGGGGCACATTAACAAAACTGGTTTATTTAAATGACCAACAGGAATTTGAATTTAAACTTTTCCCTTCTAATAACTTTAATTTAGTAAAAGATTGGATTGAAAGTAATCCCCAAATAGAGGAGATTGGCTTAACAGGTGGACGTACAGAGCAGTTATTATCTGTACTGAAAACGATGAAATCCATTGAATATGTTGTAGAATTCGAAGCAACATTTAAAGGTGTTTGTCATTTGTTAAAGAAAGAAGGGTTCGATCTTCAAAGGGGCATTATTACGAATATCGGATCAGGTACATCGATTCATTACATGGAAGGCGATTCCTACGTGCGAGTTGGGGGTACAGGTATTGGAGGAGGGACGTTAACGGGTCTTTCTGCATTAATTACAGGCATTTTGGACTTCAATGAAATTACCGCTAAAGCGGCTTCTGGAGATCGTAATTCTATCGATCTTTTTGTAAAAGACATTTTTGAAGGCATTGATGTACCTATTGAACTTGAACCACACTTAACAGCTAGTAATTTCGGAATGGTTAGTATTTTAAAGGATCCTAAGAGATATGAAACAAATGATTTATTAGCGACGATTCAAGCTTTGGTTGGGGAAGTGATTTCAACTTTAAGTATTCAATTTGCTGAACACAACAATGCGGATCATATCGTATATATTGGTTCAACATTAACAAATAATGAACATTTAAAGAAAGTGATTGGAAACTATACACACCTAAAGAAACATAAACCGATTTTCTTGAAAAATAGTGGATTTTCAGGAGCTATTGGAGCTTTATTAAATAAAGTTGAACAAACTGAAATAAAAAAATAATGGTAAAAGTTACTAAAATAAATTTAATTTTAGTAACTTTTTTTCATGCAACAGACATTTACAATATTATCTAAAAGGAATATAATGAATCGTTGTTCAAAGATTAATATTATTCTATTTGAATTTTACTAGAAAGGTGGAGCATCTTGGATACGCATAAACAAATCTTTACTAAACGGTTTAATTGTTTATTTCTTATGAACATGGCCGTTTTTCTTTCATTTTATAGTTTAATGACAACGCTCCCTCTTTATGCAATTGGAGCTTTAAAACAGTCGGATCAAGAAGCGGGACTGTTAGCGACAGTATTCTTACTATCTGCTATAATCGTTCGCCCATTTAGTGGGAAAATGCTTGATATGTATGGTAAAAAGAGGTTGCTAATCATCAGCCTTGTTTTTTACTTTTTATGTTCAATACTATACATAATTGATTTACCCTTTGAGTTGCTTTTAGTTTTACGATTTTTCCATGGAATTTGGTTTAGCATTATTACAACGGCTGGGGGATCGTTGGCGGCAGATATTGTTCCTGTAAATCGAAAAGGAACGGGGCTTGGATATTATACAATGTCAAATAACTTAGCTGTAGTACTTGGCCCTTTTATTGGTATTCTTCTCATTCAGCATTTAAGTTTTGATGTATTATTTTCAGTTTTATGTATTGCAGTTTTTGTAGGAGGCATACTAGCTACTACTATTAAAACAGATGATTTAACTAAACCTGAAAAGGTAGAGCGTTCTTTTAAGTTTACATTTAATGATTTATTTGAGAAAAAGGCTCTGCCTATTGCAGGTATTGCAGGATTAGTTGGAATTTCTTATGCGAGTATCTTATCATTTTTATCCATTTATGCAGAAGAGCAAGGTCTACTAACCACTGCTAGTTGGTTTTACGTAGTTTATGCTGCGGCAATGCTAATTACACGACCTCTAATTGGCAAATTGTATGACCAAAAGGGTTCACAATATGTGATTGTGCCCGGGTTTTTATTTTATATTTTAGGATTAATTTGTATTGCATTAGCTAATGGTTCAGCTATATTATTTTTAAGCTCTGCCGTTTTAGTGGGGGCTGGATATGGTGCATTGACTACAAGTTTCCAATCCTTGGCAGTACAATCTGCAGAACATGTCCGAAGTGGTTATGCAACAGCAACATATTTTACGTTGTTTGACTTGGGAGTTGCACTTGGTTCTTATGTTTTAGGATTATTAGTTATTTGGGTGGATTATGATTCTATCTATTCCATCTCTGCTTTATTAATGGCTGTAACTGCATGTATTTATTTTGTCTTGTTTAAGAAAAGTAAAAGAAAACACATACAAAGTACAATTTAATTCTTAAAAAAGGAGTTGTGATGAAGATCACAACCCCTTTTTTTGAATGGCTTCTCGGGCAAGGGCATCGGCAGCTTTATTTTGGCTATCGGGAATCCATTTTATAAAAAACAAACTGAATTCTTCAGCTAATTTTAAAGCTTGTTCCAGATACGGCTTATACTCTTCACTCTTGACATACTGCTTGTCAACCGAAGTAACTACAATTTTAGAGTCAGAACGTATAGAAATTAAATTCGTGCTAAGCTTTTTTGCTTCTTCCAATGCTCGAATTAATGCAGTAAATTCTGCAATATGGTTATTTGTTTCACCAATGTATTCACTGATTTTCACAGAGTGGCCTTCGCCTTTAATAAAAATTCCTATTCCGCTTGGTCCTGGATTACCTGCACTTGCGCCATCAATATATACTTCCAACAAATTGCATCCCTACTTTAAAATAAAATTTGGTAGTTGTAAGCATATTATAACGTAATAACTATTTAAAAAAAGACACTAGGCTTATGTGTAGCTAATTTTCTTAAGAAATGAATTTTAGAATATTAGATAAATCACTTTGACAAATGAAAAAACGCGATAGTAAAATAGATAGATGTTGCGAAAAGGGGGAGCTTTGTGAACAAGAATGCTGTCATAAAAGATATAGATGAACTGACTGACACTTATTGTACTGATTGTCCAATAAAAAAAGTATTACGCTCAAACCGTGGCAAATCAGGAGCTCATCGTTTTTGTATTGAATCCTGTTCTATAGGAGAAAAGTTGCAGTTTCTTGGGAATGAGTTAATGAAAATGCATGAAAGACGTTAAAATTGACTACGTTTCCATATAAAGGTCGTCGTAAATCACTTTGGAATAGTTGAAAAGTATCAATAATTTGATATACTAATAATGTGTTATTAATGCTCATGAATAAAGTTCTACTTAAATGAGTAAACATCGTATGTGAGCTTTTTATACGAGATAATATTCCGATGAGGATTAATATACGTTGGTTGGTTACCATAGAAAGGGTTCCTCTAAACCTTATAAAGATAGAGGTTAAAAGGGGTGCATGAAATCATGTACCCCTTTTTGTACCCCAAATTTCAAAATCAAAAAAATTTCTTATTTTAAATTTGCGATGTTCCCCAAAATTTCTATTGCTTCTTTTTCTTTTCTTTCAAGTGAGTGCGAATACACCTCATTGACTACATTAATGGTATCTCCTAATATTTTAGCAACAGTTGGAACTGGTACACCGTTTCCGACTAAAATACTGGCAACTGTATGTCTCAAGGTATGAATAGTAATCTCACGGAAATTGTGCTTTTCAATGATTTTATTTAAAGCCCAATTTGGATAGTGATCGCAAACTGGTTCACCTGAACGAGATATAAATACATAATCCGATTCTTTTAGTTTATACCCATGCGTTAATTTAATTTCGATGCACCAAGAACGATATCTCCTTAATACTTTAGCTAATTCGTCATTCATATCAATCGTACGGATACTGTTTTTTGTTTTAGCAGACCGTGTACTTTGATAATCGCGCGTTCTTGAAATCGATATTTGGTTATTTTCAAAGTCTATATCTTTCCAACACAAAGCCAAAGATTCGCCTTTACGCATTCCAGTTTGAGCAATGGTTAGAAGTATTGTGTATTGAGAAATATTGCAGGTCGTTTTAGCTAGGATAATTAACTGTTTTAATTCTTCTTCTGTTAAAGTATCCATTTTTCGTATTGGTTTAGCGCCCCGGTAATCTAAACTTGTAAAGCGGCGACGATCTAGAAATTCTTCTTCGACAGCTGCAATAAGCGACGAATTTAAAGTAGTAACAGTATTCCGAATAGTTTTTTCAGACAATCCTCTGTCAATCATTTCATCAACTAAATCATGCTGCACAACCATTTTAGTTAAATGTTTTAGTTTGTGATGGCCAATAAGGGGATTTAAGTAAAGTCTAAAAAAAGATTCATATTGTGAATATGTTGATACTTTAATTTTTTTCTTTTTTAATTCTAACCAAATAGAGAACCATTCTGATAGGGTGATTTGCATTTTATCAAGTTGAGTTATGTTGCCGTTTAATACTGTTGCTTTAACTTCAATTAATGCACGTTCACACTCTTCAATCGAATTGAAGTTTCTGGATGACTTTTCACTACGTTTGCCGTGTTGATCATAAAATTTGTAACGGTAAGCGTATTTCTTTTTGCCTTCGTTGTCCTTATACCAGTAGATGCTATCTTTTTTTGTTTTGTTGTATTTCTCTCTTGCCATTACAATTGCTCCTTTATACACGGGCAGGTGCTTATCTAAGCAATCGTTTTTGCATCACCCCCTTCAAAATGCGAATATACGTTCTTTTTTAGTGTGTTAAAAAAGCTTCTCACGTTTTAATTGAACCAGTTCAACTGGTACGTTATGTAAAGAAGCTATTTCGTAAATGTTGTTTAATTCTCTGAAACTTTCATCAGGAATTAATAGTTCAGCAGCAAAGCGGTTGGCTTCACGTTCCACCTTATCAACTGAAAATAATGTGTTCTGTTGCATGAATGGGGTATTCAACCTTGTATGTAAAATTGCGTGCCCTAACTCATGAGCACAAACTGTTTTTTTCCACTCATCATCTAATTTTTGATTGATAACTATATACTTGTTACGTCGGTCATATTTGTAATAACCGTTAATTTCTTGATGTAAATCCCATTCGATAACATTTATATTTAACTGAGAGCAGAGTTCGAATGGGTTATTGCTTTGATACTTAGTAATTAAGTTTGTTACTTTGTTCTTTAACCACAATAATTTCACCACATTTCAAAAACAAACATTTTTCCAGTTATTTTCGATTAAAAGCCCATATGTTAGAATAAACTAAACATAATAAAGATAAGGAGAGGATTTGCTATGTTTAAAAGAACAATAAACACTATCAAAGATTCGGAAAGAACACTCTCTAAATTCCAAGCTGAATACAATGAAATCGCAGCCAGAAATAGTGTTAGATCAAATCTGGTTAGAAGTAAAATGGCAGCAAAATCAGATGAATTCATTAATGAAAAAAGTAAAAGAAGTAAACATTTCGATATTATTCGTAATAAATAGCAATAGGAGTAACCAAAACATCGTTCTTTTCTAGGATCTTAAATGAACCTAGAATAATGTCTAACATAATATTCGGAAACATATCAATGTCGTTTTCAGCAAATTTCATGACACTGTTGCCATCGAAAATATTATTCTTTTTACCAATTACACGTAAAAGCATTTTAGCATTTCGCGAATTATCTGTTCTAAACGATAAAGATTCAGCAGACTCTCTTAAACAATCTTTTTTCAATAATCCTATATTTTTATCTGCCTTAATTAAAGATAAATCTGTTAGAAGTTCTGATGCAAAATGACCCAAAGAATTTAGTTGATCAAATACATTAATAATAGGCGAAATAATTTGATGTGCTGTTACTATCTTTCTAGCTTCATCTAGTTTTTGTCTTTCTTGAGCATTGTGATTCTTTTTTCCCGTTATTCTTTTGGCTTCTTCAATACTCATTTTATTTTCGGGTGAAATTCCAAACAACATAAATTTTTCAAAAAAATCTGCGCTTAATGATTTTTTCATTAATTCAAAATCATAAAATTTAAATTGGGAATCTAGTAGAAATAAATCCCCCTCGTTTACATTAGTACCTCTTATAAGTAATTCATTATCCTCCAATTTACTAATCAGAATGTTTAAAGCATGATCGTGGAATGCTTTATTTAAAATATCTTTTTGACCTTCGAGAAAAGTTGTAGTATAGCTTTCAGATTCATTTCCTCCAGCATCTGATTTCCCTCCAAGTTGAAATGAACCTCCAGGTAAAAAACCACTTGAAACTTTAACTCCTGCGGTTAAACCTCCGCTAGAATGTCTAGTTGACTGTGTTGCCTCTCCAGTTGTTTCTTGATTTGAGCTTTCCATGGAAAAGTTATTAACTAACCCCTGATCCAATTGAGCGAGCATTGAATTCATTATTTCGGTATCTAAATAAATTATTTCTTTCATAGTATCCCACCCTAAAATTTTTCGTTATTTCTCCTCATCCCGATACTTCTTAGGTGTATATTTCTTGTTGATCCGTTGGGTTTGTCTGAATATATGTTCCATTGATTCAATCAGAGATTCCTTTGCTTCATCACTAATCGGTTCACCATTGAACGCTAGACCATCACTATTTTCAATTTCTTGTTTAAAAGCTTCAAGGCGTTTAGCTATATCTCGTTCTTCTTTTGATTGCACTAACTCAGAAGTCTTGTTTCTTCCTAATAAATAATCGGTTGAAACTTCAAAAAAATCAGCAAATTTTTGTAGGGTCTCAAAATCAGGTTGCCGAGTACCTTGTTCGTAATTTGATATTTGTCCTCTTGAAAATCCCATTCTTTCAGCCAAATCATATTGGCTTAGTTTACGATCTTTCCTTAATTTAGCTAAAATATCACCAAACATTTGTTTCACCTCACTACAAATTATTATATAAGTAGAAACTCTGCGTTTCCATATTGAGTACACTAAGGAAACAAAAAGTTTCCTAAAACGGTTGACAGAAACATAATGTTTCCGCTAATATATGTTTAAGAGGAAACATTATGTTTCTGGGAAGGGGTGAAATTTTTTGAAATCCTCGCACAACAGTAGAAATACTCTGATTGAACTTAGAGGTGAAGAATCAAGAAGTGATGTAGCTTCTAAACTAAATATTACACCTCAAATGTTAGGGGCTATAGAAAGAGGGGACCGAACACCATCTTTAAATTTAGCTAAGAAAATTGCTGATTATTACAAAAAAACAGTAGATGAAATTTTTTTTAGCCACAAAGGACACAAATTGTGTCTGTTGGATGAAAAACAGTTAGCTTAGGAGGTACGAAATGAATCAATTACAAATGAAGAGGAAGGCTGTTGGGCAAACAGCCTTTTGAAAGGAGGGGCCTCATGATTCAGCAACAACCATCTGAAAGTGTAGTAATTAAAACACTTCTCGAAATGTCTGGAATCACAAAAGAAAAAGTGGAGCAACAAATCGTGGAACTTATTCAGGAATCTTCAAGACCAAAAATTCTATTCTGGGAAATTGATGATATTCAACGAGCTACTACATTTAAAAAATCATTTCTGGAAGAAAATATACTCTGCGATCCACGGATTAAACGTTATCAACGTCAATTCGGACCAAGAGGGAAACGTGTTTGGCTAGCCGAACCGACTGCAAAAGTAATTCAAGAAATCATAATGAACGAATGGAAATAACAATAAGCACGGGCAGGTGCATTGTCGGGTTAATCAACTTTAGGAGGTTAGGCATTACCTCTATTAATATCTTAATCTCATTCAAGTTAACTTGCTATTCCAAGACGGAATATATTCTAATTTGGAATATTTGAAAGGGGTGATAACAATGCAAATATCACAGGAATATCACAAGATGCTCAAGTTCTTTCGGAAAAAAGAAAAAATGACTCAAGAGGAGATAGCGGATAAATTAAACGTCACTCAATCATGCGTAAGCAAATTGGAGAGTGGAAGAAAATTAATTGATATTCAAACTTTTATGAACTGGGTTAGAGTCACAAATTCAGAAGTTCATGCAGCATCCATGATGTTTGGTATGGATTTAACTAATGTAGCAATGCAGGTATTGCAAACAGCACCAATGTATATCGGAGGATTTGGATTATGGATTTAACACAATTAAATAATGAAATTTTTCGCGAAAAATCTTGCATTGACGATCTTATCAAAATGATTTCGATGCACACGCAAGAAGGCAGATATCAGCAAGCTGCACGTTTAGGTCGCGACTTACAAAATTCAATCAATCACATACAAAAGCTAGAACAACGAAAGAAATTTTACATAACAACTGAGAACCTAGCTAAGAAAGGCATATTAGTGAAAGTGGTGAAACGATATGAAGAGTTGGTTAGATAGAACATTTCTTCTTACAGAAGATGAAATTAATGATGGGTACGAAGTAGATGGAAGTGATTACTGGTGGTTTATTTTTTGTATCTTAGGTGGATTATTCGGACTGTTTATCGCACTTCAATGGTGGATTACTTTCGCATAAAAAAACCGCTAATCGATGGCACGATTAACGGCTTAGCAAACTCAAACGTAGGATTATTATAACACAAACTATAAAAAGAAGCGAGTATATATCGTAGATTAGGAGGACACGATGGCTGAAATAACTTGGATTAAGCTCAAAACGGACATGTTCGAAAATGACAAAATTAAACTTATTGAGGCCCTGCCAGATGCTGACACAATCATCGTGATATGGATCAAGTTGTTAGCGTCTGCAGGCAAGGCGAATACTAATGGTTATATCATGTTAACCGAGAGCATTCCAATGAACATTGAAGAAATGTCTACAATATTTGGTAGACCACTTAACACCGTTCGTTTAGCGATTCAAACTTTTAAACGATACGGAATGATTGAAATAGATGAAAACGATGTTATTCGCATAAAGAATTGGGAAAATCATCAAAACATTGATGGAATGGAGCGTGTTAGAGAACAAAATAGGCTCCGAAAACAAAAACAACGTGCAAAAGAAAAACAATTGCAAATAGGTCACGCGATGTCACGTGACAGTCACGCAACAGAGAGAGAAGAAGATATAGATATAGATAAAGAAATAGATAAAGAAAAAGAAGAAGAGAAAGAAAAGAGTAGTCGTCAATCTTCTCCTTCTTCTCTAATAGATGTTCGATTTGTAAAAATTAGAACCTACTTTGATGAAAATATACGAACTTCTACTTTTGCAGAGCATCGAAAAATTGATGAATTACTAAAGTTCTATCCAGATCCACAGTTATTCATTGAAGCTATTAGAATCGCTAACGAAAACGGTAAAGCTAATTTTAAATATATTGAAGGTATTTTACGTAACTGGAAGACTGAAAAGGGAATCACCACTTACGAACATTACTTGAAGAAGGAGGCCAAAAACGATGCAAAGTCTAAAGGAAACTCTCCAAAAAGACAACGCACTGCAGAAAGTGAATTCGGCGTTAAATTGGACTTCTAATTCTTGTGAAATACACGAAATTTCAAAAATGATTGTGAATGAAAAAGAAGTTTGCCCTCGTTGCGAATGTGAAAGAATGAACGATGAATTTGCCGAAAGAGTAAACGCGGAAATTCACGGTAATTTAGAAAAACAAAAACAAAACAATCTTGAAACAAAGAGTCTTGTTCAAGACAAAACCTTATTAAAAGCTAGCCTCAAGAGTTTTGTGGTTAAAACGCAAGAAGAACATACGAACAAATCGGAAGCTATGAAATGTTTAGACAAATATAAAAAAGGTCAAAAGTTCAATCTCTGGTTTAACGGTAAACCAGGAGTCGGGAAGTCGCATTTAGCTATGAGCATCTTAAAAGAATTAAATGGTTTAGATACATCTTGTCTATTTATTGATATCGATGAAATGTTACGAAAAATACGTAATAGCTTCAGCAATAAAGAAAGCCCTTATACAGAGCAATATTTCATCGATTTGTTAAGTGAAGTCGACTTTTTGGTATTAGACGATTTAGGAGCTGAAACAGGGAACATTGATACAGATAAGCAAGCATCTGATTTCACAAGTCGGGTTTTAAGAGCTGTCATCAATGCCAGACAGGATAAAGCAACAATAATAACTACTAATCTAGCAAGCGAAAAATTGCTTAATATGTATGATCCAAAATTGATAAGCAGGATGATGAAAAATCTTCAATCAATTGTTTTTAAAGAAACAAAGGACAAGCGATTAAAAAACGTAGGCTTTTAGGGGAGGAACAGAATGGACCACACAAAAATGGTTGAAACATGGGCAATTCGGTTTGCGCAAACTGGCGATGACAAACACCAAGAATTATTGCAAAAATCAAAGCGTGCTTTAAACGAGATGATCCTTGTGTTTGAAGAGAACAATAAAAAGTTACGTGAAGAATACGCAAAACAGTTTGCAGCATTACAAGAAATTGCAGATATCACAGAAAACCTTGGGCAATTCAATCCAACATACGAGCGTATTCATAACATTGCTCGCAAGGGATTGGAGGCTGAATGATGAACGAAGAATTCATCATCAACATGCTGATTCTCAATCAGGTAAACTATCAAACTTACGGCGAACAACAATTCTACGATTCTTTCGAATTATGGATGAACAAGCTACAACAGCATAAGAATTTCAGCACCTTAGAAGATGCTTGCAATTATTACATCCTTTTGGGCGAAAAGGAACAGGTTGCATAACAATCTCTAAAAAGGGGCGAGGGCAATGAAACTAATCGAATTTAAAGTAGCAGAAATAAGCGAATCCAGTGAAAAAATTATCCTTAAATTTGAACCTAAAGCTGTGTTGTTAGCCAATGAAGCTGATGTTGAATTCTATAACGTAAAAGAATTCCAAATTAAAGTTAAAGAAACTAACGGTGAACATTATTTAATAACTAAAGATTTCGATTTAATGATGGCTCCTTGTCTTTATCACAATGCCCCAACGGTTTCTTTTAATATCATGAGTTTGGCGAAAATCGATACTTTCAAACGATTGGTACTAAACGAAGTGATTGAATATAAGAAAAATAGAGCAGGACAAGATATGACTAGTCTATTCATTTGTTTAGAAGATATGAATAAGCAACATGCTATTGATCTCGCATTAGACAAACGAGATTTCGAGGCGCTTAGAAAGTTGGTGCCACAATGCAAATGAATAAAAACGGTATACCAGTTGCCATGAGGAAGGTTTGCAAACGAATGAAACAACAAAAACGACAACTAGAAGTACATAAATTAGATTTCCACCATTTCGTTCAGTTTAGAAGATATGAATATGGTATCGAGGTGACTATTACTGTTCCAGCCTTCTCACCACTTACAAAAACACTTCAGAAAGATGGATGGAAATTTGTTTCTGTCACAAAAGGAGAAATTGCATGATCAATAGAGTTGTATTAGTTGGAAGACTTACGAAAGACCCGGAACTTCGCTATACACCAAGTGGAGTTCCGATGACAAGGTTTACTCTTGCAGTCAACAGAACATTTTCCAATCAACAAGGTGAACGAGAAGCTGACTTCATCAGTTGCCTTGCTTGGAGAAAACAGGCCGAAAATCTAGCAAACTACATGAAAAAAGGTAATTTGGTTGGACTAGAAGGTCGAATTCAGACCGGTAGCTTTGAACAAGATGGAAAGCGTGTTTATACAACAGATATAGTTTGCGATAGTATTCAATATTTAGAACGCAACACATCAAAAAGCGATAACACGCACGAAAATTACCAACCTACACAAAACAGTCCTGGTCAACCAGGTGGTTTTACTCAAACATCTGGGAATCCCGGACAGTTCAACAATTCAAATGTAAATAGTAACAACAATTTTGATCCAGACGATTTACCTTTTTAAAAGGAGGGATTACATGTCGGGTAAACGAGTGCTTAAACCATGGAGATTTAACGAAATAAACTTTTTATATGAAAATCATAAAGCAATGACATACTCAGAGATTGCTAAAAAGCTTAACCGCAGCAAACCATCGATTTTCAATAAATGCCATACATTAGGTATTAAATGCTTAAAAGAAAATAAGGATTTATCTTATTACTTTTTGTACCACGGTGAGGAAATCCGAGCAGAAGGAACTATCGCTCAAATTGCAGAGAAACTTAACTTATCACAAAAAACAATCAGATTTTATTCCAGGCCATCTGCAAGGAAATACAGTAAAAACGTTCTCGTAAAAGTTGGTACGATTAATGAATTCGAGGAGGAGAACGATGAATCTAACAAAGTTATTTGAAATACAAGCAGGACTGGATTATCACATTACCAAAGAACATCCAGAACAAAACGACGAAAATCGTTTGTCAAAGAAGGTCCTAGCATTACAAGTCGAATTAGGTGAATGTGCGAACGAATGGCGAGGATTTAAGTTTTGGAGTAATGACCAAGTAGCAAGGGAAAATCTTTTACTGGAAGAATACGTTGATTGCTTACACTTCTTATTATCGATTGGTAACACCCTGAACTTTAGGTACCTGTTACCTTATAAAAAGCCGCTAGAAACAGACGTGGTGGATCTATTCAATTTAATATTCGAGCATATTAGCTTTTTTACGAGACAAAGAGTGTCAAAGTCTCGAATTTTACTCAATGGTTTTCAAGGAATTCACCGTATTAGGTGAACAATTAGGATTCACTTGGGAACAAGTCGAAAATGCTTATTTAGAAAAAAATAAAATTAATCACGAACGACAATTATCAGGGTATTGAGGCGATAGACATGTCTAAGTACGTTTTATTTACACAAGACGAACATGAATCCATTGATTTTTCTTTTAGCAAAGCAAAAGTAGAAAAGTTCATTGAATTATGGAATGAAGGATACAGCATTGTGATTATTGCAAGAGTACTACAGCGAAAACAAATAGAGGTCACGATGTTGGCAATGGATTTGGATATAGTCGGAAAAATCCATCCTAGACCAGGTGGAATTTTTGGAACTATTAAAAAAGAAGCATCGTAATTGAACCATATTGTGCAGTAAATGAAAGGTGGAATAGTAATGAGTGTTAAACCATTAAAAGAAGGCGATAAGGTTGTAATGCACACTTGCATAGAAGCAGAAAAATACGATGGAATACTATGGACTTGTGCAACGGATGAATTTAAACACCATCCAAATCACGATTATACAGTAATTATGTTAAAAGGGTTTAGCGGTTCTTTTGCTACAAAATACCTTCAAAAAGTAAATATCTAACTCAACAATTCGAAGAAAAAGCTTAAGAAGTTGAAATAATTGAGGAGGTTTAAAATTGGGTGGACAAATGAATGTTTATGAAGTCATCGGAAGAGAAGACGATCCAGTCTATAACCTACTTACAAATCTGCAAGAAAACGATGAAATTCAAATAGATGAATTAAGAATTCGCAAGACAGATAAGTTTTACGAAGTGGAAAATGATGATTTACACGAGGGTTTCAAAACAATTGAAAGATGTTATGAGTTCATTAGTTCAAATGTTTTCTAAACTTACTCTAACTTAAAAGGGGTGATGCCAATGTAGATTAAATAGCAAGAAAGCTTACTTGGTATAAGGATGTGTGTAAATATTATTGTCTAAAATAACAAACACTTTCCTCAACCACAAAAGAAAACACAATATATTAGAAAGGGCTTAAATTGCTACTATAATATTTTTACCACAAAAAATAAAAGTCGCAGCTCTTAAATGCTACGACTAAGAAATACACTCTCTTAAATCTACGACATTATGATTATATCAGGAGAGTGATTGCATGGGCAAGCATGTAGCAGATTTGAAAGATGGGGTTTATGTCGTTAAGAATGGAGAAATGAAAGCAGTACAAGCACCTGCAACTGGTTTCGGCAAAACAATAATCAGCTGGGAGGCAAATAAGCCAACTCGAGCTATACATGAATATAGCGAAAAGTTATAAGTCTATCGGAACAACCGAGGACATTAAGTTTGAGAGAATGGGCACTCTCACGCTTGATGTCCTCTTTATTTTGCGCAAAGGGGCGATGGTTATGACAAGAACACTTCAAGAGCAATTGGTAGAGAAAGGCCTTTCGAAAAAGCCTTTAAAGAAAAGAAAGCAAAAGAGACGTTCAAGAAATAATGATTCGAAAATGAGCAGAAAAGATATAGAAGAATTAATGGGAATTCGTAGACCTACTTACAAGCGCAACAAAGGGGCAATACGTCAGAAGTAACTTAGCATTCAATTAGTCGGAGGGCGAAAAGATGAAAAAAATTATACCGAGAATCGATGAAAAAAGAACGAAACTATCTTTGGAAAAAGCGTTAGAAAAATATCGCAAGTACTTAGTAACTCTACCTGTCGATTCTATGCCGACAATCACACCAACATACTCAATAATTCCACCAAGTAATACGTATTCATTTAAGAGTCAAACAGAAAACATTGCAATCGAACGAGTTGAGTTTGAAACCGAACGCTTACACTACATGAATAAGATCTTCAAGGCATTAGAAACTTTAAAAACTGAAGAGAAAAAAATAATAGTTGAGCGTTTCTTAAAAGAAGAAGTAAGTTATGACATTGAAATCTGGACTGAATTAAACATTGCAAAAAACAAATATTACAAATTAAAATGGGAAGCTATGTTGAGAATGGCCTTCGCACTGAAAGTTGAAGTTTATTTCAATGATAACGAAAGTGGTGTTGCCGTGTGACCAGAGTACAACCAATTCGCGACAAAGATTTATTACAGGACATGAAACAGTACTATAAAGAAACGAATGAACGTAATTACATTCTATTTTTAATCGGCATTCATACTGGACTGAGAATTTCGGATATTCTGAAGTTGAGGGTACGCGATGTACAAGGGTGGAACATCATTCTTAAAGAAAAGAAGACTAAAAAATATCAAGAAGTGAAAATGCCAAGCGAACTAAAAAAAGCAATAAGACAATATGTCGAGGATAAACCAAAAGACGAGTTCTTAATTAAAAGTCGTAAAGGCATTAACAAACCCATTACTAGAAAAAGAGCTTACGAGATTTTACGCGAAGCAGCTGAATATTTCGAATTAGAACGCGTCGGTACTCACACATTAAGAAAGACATACGGTTATCATCATTATAAAAAATTCAAAGATATTGCAACACTTCAAAAAGCATTAAATCATTCAGATCCTGCAGTGACATTGATATATATTGGCATAGTTCAGGACGAATTAAACGCCTTACAATCTAAAATCGATTGGTAAACCTTCTAGAGATAGAGGGTTTTTTATTTTAATAACTATTTGACTACTCAATTACAATGTGCCATTTTTCTGTAAATTAACATTCACTATTAAAGGTGTCTAGAAGCCTATATTTTAAGCGGATTAGAGAGCATGGATGAAAGTGACATAATATCCGAATAGACACATTCAGAGGGCTAAAATAAGCATCAAAAGTTAGTAAAACATTAATCAAAACAACGATGAACTATTTAGGGAGGAAAACGGGAGGATATTGGGAGGATTTCAGGAGGATGAAGGGACACATTTTCAAAATCAAGGTGTTATATTGGTATTAGCCATAGAAAGATTTGGAATGCCGCATCCGGTTAGGGGTGTGGCTTTTTATTATGCATTGAAAAACTTTATGTATGTATTATTTTGTATTTCGTCTGTGACAACGTTTATTAGACGTTGCCTTACTCCTTTCATCTATTTATTTTTTTACTAAAGAACCTGTAAAAGTATTGCTATTAACAACAATGTGTTGAATGAAACTTTTAATTTCACTTCCAACATGATTATCACCTCCTTTATAGGGGGCTATTTGTATTTTATTAAAAGAAAAAATTTGCATCTAGGCTTTGGAGGGACAAACATGTTAACAAAACAAGATTTAATCAATATTTTTTCAGTAGCAAGAGAAGAACAATTACCATTCGTAGTTGTTGGAATTGAAGCAGAAGGAATTAAAGAAGCTATCGTTGTTCCATCTGAATCATTCGATGCAAAAGAACAATTCTATCTCAACACTTACAGTGATGATCTAGTTCACGTGATGAATAGTAAAGTGCGTATCTTCAATGTGATTGCAACTGGTGCAGAAGGAATTCCATATATCTTTAGCGATTTCGTTATGGAGGGATAACAGTGAAAAATAAATGTTTTGCAGATGGCTGCACAAATGAAACTACAACAGAGTTCTGTCGAGAATGTTTAGCGAATGGTGGCATGAAACCACTAAAACAAAAATCAAAGTGGCAATCACTTAATGGTAAAAGGTTGAAGGTGTACGTTACAGATAACAATACAGTTATTGGAATAGATGAAGAAACGGATGCTGCTTATGTTCTACATCAAGAAACACCAATGTTGTTACGTACAATAGATATTCCAGAACGACCAACAAAACGAGGTTGGTTCTAATGCTCGAACATACAGCCGAGGCCAAGAAGTTCTATAAGTCTAGAGCTTGGCAAAAGTGTAGAGCTACTTACATTCAATCAGTGTTCGGGTTATGCGAACGATGTAGTGAACCAGGAAAGATCGTTCACCACAAGAAGTACATTAATGCACAGAACGTTAACGATCCATACATCACATTAAACCATGACAACCTTGAGTTACTATGCCAAGACTGTCATAACAAAGAACACTTTGAGAAGTATTCACCATTAAGAGAAGGCTTTAAGTTCGACGATAAAGGAAACTTAGTTGAGGTATAGCCCCCCTATCAAAAACGTTGAGGGGCCACATATGTAGACCGTATGCCAACCTCAAATTTCCTCCGTCCGAATTTTGGCCATACCCCCACCCTGGAAAAAAGGAGGTTTTTGATTTGGAATCGGGAGTTTTTGCGAAGGATAAAGAAATTAAGAAAGAAATAACAAAACTTAAAAAAATCTTTGGGGATTTAGAAGGACGTAATAAAGAAGTCTCCTTGAAACTAATTGACGAAGCAGCCTTCCTTGTGGTGGAAATGAGAGGGCTAAAACAGCATGTAAAAGAATTCGGTTCAGTAGATGAAATGGAACAAGGCGAGTACACAATATTAAGAACTAGCCCATATTATAAAAACTATTTAGATGCTGCCAAAACATACACAACGATTTTTAAACAGCTATTAGATCTCTACCCTAAAGGTGAAGGTCCGAAAGTAAACGAAGTCGACGAGCTACAATCATTCCTGAAGAAGCATAGTAAATGAACAACTACATACTTGAGTATTACGAAAAGATTCAAAGTGGAGAAATAGTAGCTTGTCGTCGAATAAAGCAGCAGTATGGAAAATTAGTTGATCAAATAAATAACCCAGTTGAGCCTTACGAATTTGATATTGAACTTGCTACTAAGCCTATAGAATTTATCGAGACATTCTGTAGGCAAGCGCAAGGAAAGAACATGGGCAAACCTTTAAAACTAGATTTATTCCAAAAGGCTAAACTACAAGCCATTTACGGATTTGTAGAAAAAGAAAGTCGAATGCGACAATACAGAGAAGTAATTGATATACGAGGACGTAAAAACGGTAAAACGACTGAGAACTCTGCTATTTCTATTTTCATGCAAGTCGGCGATGGAGAAGGTTCTGCAGAATGCTATTTTATTGCAACTAAATTAGACCAAGCAAAAAAGGGGTTTAACGAAGCTTATAAAATGGTTTCTCAAAGCCCACTACTTTCTAAATACATCAAGAAACGTAAAACCGATTTGTATTTTTCACCTACTTATTCATCAATTCAACCTTTAGCTTCCGATTCAAATAGTTTGGATGGTTTGAACAGCCATTTCGTAACGGTAGATGAGTTGGCTGCCATTAAGGACCGTAATATTTATGACGTTATGAAACAATCAACTTCATCCCGGGACCAAGCACTGGTTAGTAGCATCTCAACAAACGGTTTTATTCGGGATTCCATCTATGACTCTCAATATGCTTATGCTTGCGATGTACTAGATGGCAAGATTCAGGACAATCGATTCCTAGCATTTATTTACGAACTAGATCATCGTGACGAGTGGTTAGATGAATCATGTTGGATTAAAGCCAATCCAGGACTAGGAACAATCAAAAAGTTTGATGAATTACGTTCATTCGTTGAAAAAGCGAAAGTGGATGCTTCATTCAGACCCACTGTAATGGTAAAAGACTTTAACATGGTTGAAAATAGTTCAACAGCATGGTTATCTATGGAGAAATTAGAGAACAAAGAAACATTTGACATTGGAAATATGGAGTTTGGTTATGGCATAGGTGGTTTTGATATGTCAGAAACAACAGACTTAACTGCTGCAGGTGTTTTATGTCGTAGAAGAGACGATGAAAACATTTATTTCGCATCAATGTTCTGGTTGCCTTCGAGAACAATTGAACAAAGAGCTAATAATGACAAAATTCCTTATGATCTATTCGAACGCCAGGGTCTATTACGAGCTAGTGGTGAATTTAAAGTTGATATGCGAGATGTTCTAAAGTGGTTTGTTGAGTTGAGGGAAGACTACGACATTTATATACCATGGATTGGGTATGACCCTTGGCACGTTGATGATTCCTTATTAGAAGAATTCCAAGGTCAATTCGGTAAAGACTCTATGATTAAAGTAAGGCAAGGGGCAGTTACGTTAAGTACACCTATGAAAAACTTAGAAGCCGACTTGGATGCTAAATTAATTAATTACAACAACAACAATTTATTGAAAATGTGTCTAGCAAACACTGAAATTAAAGTCGATACAAACGGTAATATAGCACCTGTAAAAGGTCGGGATATGAGGAAACGTATTGACGGTACGATTGCATTACTGAATGCATATACAATCTATTTAGATAAAAAGAACGAATATTTAAACATGATTTAAGGAGGTGAGAACAAGATGGGGTTATTCGAAAAAATGTTTGGCAAAAAGACTTCGCCTAGTACAACACACTTTGAACTCATTAACGATTCAGGAGGCGGTTTCTATAGTTGGGAAGGAAAATTATATAAATCCGATGTTATTCGTGCAGCTATTCGTCCTAAAGCTACCGCCATAGGGAAATTGGTTGCAAAACATGTTCGAGATAACGCTGAAGAGTTTAAAATCAACCCAAATGTCCAAATTAAATTTTTACTAGAAGAACCGAACCTTTTAATGAGTGGACAGGTCATGCAAGAAAAGTTAGCAGTTCAACTTGAATTGAATAACAATGCATTCGCTTATATAAAGCGTGATGATTTTGGGTTTGCAAATGAAATATACCCTTTACCTGCTTCATCAGTCGAAGTTGTAGAGGGGGCTTTTGGGGATGTGTTTCTAAAATTCAATTTTAACAACGGAAAGTCAATGACTATTCCATACGTTGATGTTATACACCTTAGAAAAGATTTTAATAATCACGATTTCTTCGGTGAACACCCCGGAGAAGCATTAATGAATCTAATGGAAGTTGTGAATACAACTGACCAAGGTATTGTTAAAGCAATCAAAAATAGCGCAATAATCAAATGGATACTTAAATTCACTTCTGTGTTGAAACCAACGGACATGAGAAAAGCCGTGGATGAATTCACAGAAAATTATTTATCAATAAACAGTACTGTTGGTGGCGCTGCAGCTGCTGATGGTCGTTATGATTTACAACAAGTGAAGAATGAAGCTTTCGTACCTGACGATAAGCAATTAACGAATACCATTCAACGTGTGTATTCGTTTTTTAATACCAACGAAAAGATTGTTCAATCCAGATACACGGAAGATGAATGGAATGCTTATTATGAAGCACAAATCGAACCTGTCGCTATGCAATTGGCGAACGAGTTTACTAGAAAACTATTTACTCGTCGCGAAAGAGGTTTTGGAAACAAAATCATCTTTGAAGCTGCAAGCCTTCAATATGCTTCCATGTCTACAAAAATGAATCTAGTACAGATGGTTGACCGTGGAGCGTTAACACCAAACGAATGGCGCTCTATTCTATCACTCGGACCAATTGAAAATGGAGATAAACCAATTCGTCGTTTAGATACGGCCGAGGTAAACAAAGGCAAGGTAGTAGAAGGAGGTGAGAAAGATGACAACGAAAACGGAAACACGAAATCTGACAACGAATGATATTGAAATTCGAGAATCAGAGGACGGACAGCGAATGATAAGCGGTTATGCAGTTAAATGGGAAATGAAATCACATACAATGGGCTATTTTAAACGTTTTAAAGAGCAGTTTAAAAGAGGCGCATTCACAGAATCGCTAACGAATGACGATCAATTAGCATTATGGTCTCATGACACATCAAAGGTCTTAGGACGTACTAAAAACGGTACATTACGTTTGTTTGAGGATGAAATTGGTTTGCGATTTGAACTGGATTTACCGAATAATACACTCGGTAATGATACTTACGAAACAATTAAGCGTGGTGATGTTGACGGGGTTTCATTCGGCTTTGCAATGCAAAAACAAGAATGGGATGAAAATGATGTTGATAACATTACACGTTCAATTTTAAAAGCGAAGTTGTTTGAAATCTCACCAGTAGCATTTCCTGCTTATCCAGATTCACAAGTTTCTGCACGTTCTTACGATCCGTATAAAGAACATTTAGAAGAACGAGAACAAGAAGTACTAAGAAAAAAATTAATATTAAAAACTTATTTATAAAGGAGACAACAATATGAATCGTTTACAAGAAATTTTAAAACGCAAAGCAGAAATCCGTACATCATTAGAAGGTAATGAAAAAGTAGATCTAGCAGCATTAGAAACTGAACTTCGTGAATTAGATGAAGAACAAAAAGAAATCGAAACTCGCCAACGTTTAATTAAAGAAGCTGGTGAGATTAATCAAGGCACAGCAATAGAAACACGTACTATCGAAACATTTTCGTCAAATCCAGAACAAAGAGATTCAGAAGTTGTAGAAGCTGAAAAACGTGGTAAAGACTTAATTGAAAATCGCTCTGTAACAGTTGCAAGTGGTGATTTGTTACTTGCTAACCACCAAGCATCTGACATTAAAGGTACTTTCAACGAAGTTTCAACTTTAGTTGATAGAGTTAAACACGTACCATTACAAGGTGGAGAAAGTTACGAACGAGCATACGAAAAAGGCACAGGTGAAGGTGGTTACACTGGTGAAGGTGCAGATTACACTGAATCAGATGTTCAATTCGGATATGCAACAATCAATAAAACAAAAATTACTGCTTATAGTGAAGAATCTGAAGAAGTTCAAAAGCTTCCTGCAGCTAATTACAGCCGTGTAATTGTTGGTGGTGTAAATAAATCACTTCGCAAGAAGATTACAAAAGAAATCCTCATTGGTGACGGTGGAGCTGGACACTTAGTTGGTATTTTCTCTGCTCAAGCAACAGCAATTGATCCAACTACGGATTTAGAAATCTCTACAATCGATGCAGATACATTAGATGAGATTATTTTCTCTTATGGTGGAGATGAAGATGTTGAAGATACATCTGTACTAATCCTAAGCAAGAAAGATTTAAAAGCATTTGCTACACTTCGAGATGGACAAGATAAAAAAGTATACGATGTAAAAACAAATGGAAACACAGGTACTATCGATGGTGTACCATACATCATTAATAGTGCATGTAAAGCTGTATCAGATACAGCAACTACTTCAGGTTCGTATGTATTGGCTTATGGTCCATTATCAAACTATGAATTAGCTACATTCTCACCAACTGACATTCAACGTTCTACAGACTTCAAATTCAAACAAGGTATGATTGCCCACCGTGGTTCTGTATTCGTTGGTGGTAACGTTGCAGCACATAACGGTTTCTTACGTGTTAAAAAAGCTCCAACAGTTTAATGGAAGGGTGATTAATAATGAAGTATAAAGTATTAAAATCATTTATTGATAGTGTTACAGGAATTGGATTTAACATTGGAAACACGTTCGAGTCTACGGATTCTGAACGTGTTTCTTACTTAGCATCTAAAGGATATATTTATAAACCTGAGGAACAGAAACAAACAAAAGAAAATCAAGACGAAATTGTTTTAGATGAATTAAAAGCTAAAGCGAAAGAATTAAGTATTAAAGGGTACACAAAAATGTCAGAAGAGGAACTTACTGCTGCAATCGATGCTGCTGAAGCTGAGAAAGCGAGTGAGTAACGATGCTTGAAAAAGTAAAAGGTTCATTGCGAATTGATGGTCCAGAACACGATGATGAGTTAACAGGGTTAATCGAAACAGCCAAAGCCTTATTAAAAGAAGCTGGTGTGACACAAACGAAAGTAAATGATGATACAGATCCTTTAATTCGTAAAGCTGTGATTACGTATTGCAAAGCTGAGTTCGGTACCGATGAAAAAGCTGGAGAAAAATTCGCTTGGTCGTTTGAAGAAATGAAAAAACTTCTCTCATTACTGGCAACTTATACAACGGAGCCTGTCTTATGAGTATAGATTATCGTCATCGCATTGATATTCTCGAAAACATAAAAACGACTAACGAATTAGAAGAAACAATCTACAAATTCGAAAAAACAAAATCGATTTGGGCTGCTATCGTTCCACAAACGGGAGCTTTACAACGTCAACAAGCTGATACGATTCTAACCAATGTTACTCATAAAATCATCGTTCGTTATAATGCTGGCAAGGACATTACGAAAGATATGCAAATTCAATTTCGTGATCATAAGTTCGAGATTAAGTACATTTTAAATCCATACTTCTCCAACGAAACGCTTGAAATCTTTGTCCAGGAGGTGCTGAGCTGATGGAACTGAAAGGATTAACCGATTTTCAGAAAGATTTACTTACTGTCGCTCAACGTAAATTGCCAAAGGAAACGACAAAAATCATGCGTAAAGTCGGAAGTAAGGCACGTACTGTTGTTGCACGCAAAGCTCGTCAGTTAGTGCGTCACCAAGTTGATGAAAATGACAAGAGCGATTATCACCGAAAATGGAAACGAGGCAAAGTGTTCAGAGGTGAAAATGGCGAGTGGGTAGTGCGAGTGATTAATTCTGCACCACACGCTCATCTCATCGAAGAAGGACACAGGCAAGTAACCAAAGACGGCCGTGAAGTCGGATTTACGAATGGAAAATTCCCGTTAGATAAAGGAATGCGTGAATTTGACGGCAGCGGTCAATACGAGCATATGCTTTCTGAATGGCTTGACGACATGTTGGAGAGTGGGAAGCTATGATTACCTACAAGAAAATAAAAACTGCTGTTAATCGTAAACTCAAGGAAACATTTGGGCTTGAGATTAACAGCAAAGACATTTCAGAAGGTTTTAAAAGACCTTCTTTTTTTATTGAATTCGATGAAGTAAAGCGAGATGGATCCGTATCACAAGTTGAAAAGTCGATGATTATTCGAATCTACTATTTTCCTAAAACAATTAAAGAATCATCAATTGAAATCCTAGAAATTCAGGAACAACTAGGTGATGTTTTTGACATGAAGTTAATTGTGGAAGACCGACAGCTAAATATTACAGAACCAAACTTTAACGTTACTGACGGCGTGCTTCAATTCGAATTCGACATCGCATTTGAAGATGGTCGAATTGTTAGTGAAGAATACGAACTTATGGAAGAACTTGATATTGATATTCAGAAAGGGTGATTTATGTGGGCCTTCCACAAATTGATGTCTTGTTTAAGACAAAAGCAGCAACAGCAATCAAGCGAAGCGCACTTGGTATTGTTGCGTTAATCCTACGAGATGATACAAACATCGGCACATTAGCAAGTAATGTCTTAACTTATAAGAGCGTCGAGGATATTAACGTAGCTGACTGGGATGCAACAAGCTTAGATTATATCAACAAAGCATTCTTAGGCACTCCTTCGAAAGTTATTTGCTTTAAGTACGATGATTTAAAAGTAATTAACGAAATCCTAGTGCAAGTAGGAAAAACACGCTTCAATTATTTAGCAATGCCACAAGCAACAGCAGATGAAGTTGAAGCGATTGCTACTTGGATTAAATCAAAACGTGCAAACGAAAAGAAAACGTTTAAAGCAGTATTACCGAACGTTGTAGTTGCAGATGATGAAGGAATTATCAATTTCACAACATCTGATATCGTAGTGGGCGATACAACTTATACTGCAGCACAATATACACCTCGTTTAGCAGGTATCTTTGCCGGCTTACCGTTCACTCAATCATCAACTTACTTTGTATTACCTGAAGTTGAATCAATCACTGCAAGCGATACACCAGATGATGATATTGATAGTGGTCAACTAATCCTTATTCACGATGGTGAAAAAGTAAAAATCGGTCGCGGCGTTAACAGTTTAGTAACACTTGGTAGCACGAAAAAAGCCGACTATCAAAAAATTAAAATCATTGAAATCATGGATATGATTGCAGATGATATTCGCTCTACTTTCGAAGACGGGTATGTTGGTAAATATCCAAACATTTACGACAACCAAGCACTATTTATCACAGCAATTAACGCCTATTTCAAAGGCTTACAAGGTGATGAAATTCTAGATCCAAATACAACAAATAAAGCTGAAGTCAACGTTGATAAACAACGTCTAGCATGGGAAGGCATCGGTACTGATACAACTGATTGGGATGACCAAAGAGTTAAGAATATGACATTTGGAGCGAATGTATTCTTAGGCGGTACTGTTAAACCAGTCGACGCTATGGAAGACCTAAGCTTTGAAATTACGGTGTAAGGAGGTACTTAAACAATGGCAAAATTACGTTCAAATAAACAGATTAACGGTTCATTTGGTACTTTGTGGGTGAATAAAGAAAAATGGATGGATGTTGAATCTTTCGAAGCAACAGTCAACTTAAATTTCGAAGATGTAAACATGTCTGAGGATTTAGCGACACATAAAAAACTTATGGGTTGGAGCGGTGAAGGTTCAATCGTTGTGAAGAAAGTTTACTCTCGAGGAGCTGCATTAATGGCAGATGCTGCAAAAACAGGCGTTGTACCTGATATTGAACTAATCGGTAAATTAGAAGATCCAGATGCATACGGTGCAGAACGTGTTGCAATTTCAGAAGTAACATTTAATTCATTTACATTATTGAAGTTTGAACAAAAAACACTTCAACAAGAAGAGTTACCGTTCAACTTCGCTGATTATGAATTCCTAGATCAAATTTCAGCCTAATTGGGGAGGTAATTGTATGAGTAAACGTTTAACGGTAACAGATTTATTAAAAGAAAAAGAAAAGTATGTTATGAAGGATAATGTAACAGAAGAATTGTATATCGAACGCTTGGATGCAACAATTACAATTCAAAAACCTTCACGTTCTCTTGTATTAGAAGCACACGGTATCGAAGAAGAAGGTGGTTCGGATATCTTTTTAATTTACAACAGCGTAACTGAACCCAACTTAAAAGATGCAGAATTGCAAAAAGCATTCGATTGCAAAGAACCAACAGATATTGTAGAAAAAGTATTTAGTCCTGGCGAAATCGTAACTATTGCACAATACGGCTTAAGTTTAGCTGGCTATTCAGATAGCGTTAAAAGAGTAAAAGACTTAAAAAACTAATAGATAGTGATGATGATTTTTACTTTCTTCATCACTATTTACAACACGGTTTCACATTAGATTATTTATTAAATTTAAGATACGATGAAAAGTTATTTATGACTGCAAGTATCGAAAAGCATTTCGAAGAATTGAAGGCTACAACTCCACGGTTGTAGTCTTTTTCTTTTGTAAGAAGGCGGTGAGGACATGGCAAAAAGGGTAATATCCGCAATATTAACATTAAAGGACCAAAACTTTTCTAGTGGATTAAAAAAGGCAGCAACTAATACTGATGACTTTAACAGGATTGTGTTAAGAGCTCGAAATCAAATTGATGGTTTCGCTTCATCTGCATTAAGAAGCTTCAAAAAAGTTAGTTTAGCGGCAGGTACATTGGCCACAACAGGTATTTCAGCTGTAGCAACAGCATTAGCCACAACTGCTTCAGAAATGGATAGTGCATTTAGCAAATTAGAAGCGAGCACAGGCGTATCAGGTGCAGAGCTAGAAGGCCTTGAAGAAATAGCAAAAAACGTCTATAAAAATGGATTTGGCGAAACTTTGCCACAAGTAGTTAATGATTTAGGGATCCTAAAGCAAACATTGGGAACGGTGGACAATAAAACTTTAGAATCTACCCAGATTTTAAGTGCGCTATCTGAAAATATGGATGTTGATTCTGTCGCTAGGGCGTTACGCTCAATGACATCATCTTTCCCAGGCGCTACACAACAAAAGTCATTAGATTTAATCACTAAGACATTGCAAGTTGGTGGCGATGCATCTGGTGACTTGTTAGACACATTCAACGAATATTCAGGGGTAGTAGCTTCAGCTGGAATTGGTATGGATAGTTTTGCGAACATCATGGTAAATGGCGCAAAAGCTGGCGCGAGGAATTACGACGTAGTAGCCGACACGTTGAAGGAATTCAACATTTTAACGAAAACCGGTTCTGACGATACAAAAGCTGCATTTAAAACTTTAGGTTTAGATGCTAACAAAGTTGCGAGTGATCTAGCTGCAGGTGGTGAACGTGGCGAAAAAGCGTACTACAAAACAATGCAAGCTTTATCAAAACTAGACGACGAATCGAAATATTCAGTTGGTGTTGCGTTGATGGGTACGAAATTTGAAGATTTAGAAGCAAAAACTATTGAAGCAATGGGAACTGGAATTGATCTATTAGGTAATTTCGAAGGTGCGACTGCAAAGGCTGGAGCAGCGTTGCAAGATAATTTTGGAACTAGGATGAATAAAGTTTGGCGTGAAATTAAGGTTGGTGCCGTTGATGCATTTAGAGATGCTGGTGGTGGCGAAGTACTAGACAAAATAGCTATAAAAGCAGAAGAATTGGTACCAAAAATTAACGATATGGTTACTGCAGGTGTAGGATTTGCAAAAGCAATCCAAGACAATTGGGGAACAATCGTAAAGGTTATTACTCCAATAGGTTCGGCAATCGGAGCGGTTTATCTAACACTAGGCGCTGTCGGAGTATGGAACGCTGCTGTCGGAGCAATGAACATGTATAAAGCATCTGCATTTGCAACTACCGTAGCCCAACATGGATTTAATGCTGCATTAAAGGCAAATCCAATTGGTGTTGTTATCACTGTCATCGGTTTATTAGTTGCTGCAGGTGTAGCACTTTATCAAAACTGGGATACGGTGAAAACAAAAGGCACTGAACTATGGGGAATGATTAGGTCAAACCCTATCACAGCCTTCCTAACACAACCAATTCAGAACGCTATTAATATGGGGGTTTTCCTATATCAAAACTGGGATACGATTAGAGCAAAGGGCGGAGAATTGTACACGAAAGTAAAAGAGGTTTTTGGTGGGATTTACGATTGGGGTCAAACCAAAATCCAACCTGTCGTATCATTCTTCCAAGGTTTATCGGATAAGGTCGATAGATTCAAAGGCTCTCTTAGTAACTTCAAGCTTCCAGATTGGGTCTCTAAGGTAGGTAGTGTTGTAGGTGGTGGAGTATTCAAAGGTGTCTTCGATGGCTCTCACGCAAACGGCTTAAACTATGTTCCTTACGACGGCTATGTTGCAGAACTTCACAAAGGCGAAATGGTCATTCCAGCTCGTCAATCTGAACGCTTACGTCAAAGCGGTGCAAACATCGGCAATGTAGATCGTGTAGCAACTACAAGCAATGTAACAACGAACAATAGTAATAGCTCAAACAATATCAATATCACTATAAACGCACAAGGCACTACAGCTCGTGAAGTCCTAAATGAAGTCGTTCCACAATTAAAATTAGTTTTAGCAAATATGTAGGAGGTGCGACATGGATATAACATTTTCTTCTGAAGATAGAAAAGAAGTGCTGAAACTACCCATTGTGCCTCCCGATTTGCAATGGGATAGACCAAACAATAATGTCACTCTGGAAACGATTAACGGAGAAATTAGACTAATCGGCAAAAAGAAACTAATGTCACTAAGCATAAGCTCTTTTTTCCCGAACAAAGAATACAATTTTGCTAGAAGTAATGTAAGAGGTAGATATGCAGTCGGTTTCTTTGCAAAGTGGAAGAATTCAGGTAAACCAATTCGAATGGCTATCACCAACGACAATCGCGAAACATTGCTTAGCATTTTGGTTAGTATCGACAACTTTAACCATGGTTTTGACAGAGCTGGCGATACTACATATACATTAGATTTAACAGAATACATCAAGTTGAAAGTGTGATGATCATGCATAAAATTTATGTGAATAACAACGAAATCACACCAATCTGTGGAGGGCTCGAATGGTCGAGTAACGTTGATACATTAGGGGTACAACTTTCATTTATCGTTGCATATTACGAGGGTAAAGAATATGTGAAGCCGGGTGATATTGTTCTTGTAAGAGAAAACCAGAATACGATTTTTGTAGGCGTCGCAGTTACTGTTGATATTGATGGTCGTACATCTAGAAGCGTTAAATGCTTTGATTTCGCCTTTTATTTAAATAAGAGCGAAACAATCATACAATTTAAAAATCAAACAGTAAGTAGCGCTATACAAGAACTGTGCAAACGATTTAATGTTAAGTCCAATGTTGTCTCAATCCCGTTGAAGGTCAAGAAAATCTATAAAGATGAAAAGGTAAGCGACATAATAAAGGATTTACTTGAACAGGCAAGTAAGAAAACGGGCATTAAATATCGAATGGAAATGCGTAGTAGTACACTGTTTATCGAAAAACAAACGAATTTAGTTGTAAAGGCTGCAACTGATTACATTATGAATCCACAAAGAAGTTTATCTATCGAGAACATGATTAACAGCGTCATGGTTGTTTCAGATAAATCGGATGTAATTAAAGTATCGGCAACAGCATCTTCTTCCACAAACATTAAAAAGTATGGTCTTTTGCAAATGGTTGAATCATCCGATGCAAAAAATAAAGCACAAGCACAGAATTTAGCAAATCAACTGTTGAAGCAGTTTAACAAAGTAGCCGAGACCGGAAGTGTGGAGTTGCTAGGCAATGCAAATGTAAGAGCCGGCCGAATATTAAAGTTAGTTGAGCCAGTAACAGGATTTAAAGGCAATTACTTAATTAAAAGCGCAAACCATAAATCAAGTGGTGGTATTTACACAATGCAGTTGAATTTAGAGGTGATTTAATGAATGATCCATTAGTTGAATTTGCTTCATTGTTCAAGGAACGTGAAAATAAAACTCAGGAGCCGTTCGTTATCGGTACAGTTATCGATTTATCTCCACTAACCATTAACGATGGAGAAAACATACTTTTAACAAGCGAAGATTTAATCATGGCTTCTGGATTGCAAGCCTCATTAATAGTTGGTAATAAAGTGATTATGATTCCATCAAACAGCTTGAATTTGTACGCAGTTATTTGCAAAGTGGGGTGATTAGATGTTCCCAGAACTAACAACTTTAGAAGAAGAGATTGTAGAGACTGACCGTGTGTTTAACGGGAGGTCTTTTTTATTTGATTTCCAAAAAAACGATTTTGTTTACCGTAATGGAAGTTTGGTAGAAGTCGAAGGGAAAGAAGCCTTAAAAGTGTGGATTGAAAAAGTAATTCGCACTGAAAAATTCAGATTTTCAATCTATGAAGATATCGATTATGGTGTAACGATTGAAGATCTATTCGGTAACAACCTTCCACAAGAATTTGTTGAATCAGAACTAAAACGTGAATTGACAGAAGCGATTATAGTTAATCCGTATATTGAAGATTTAACAGATTGGAATTTAATTAAAGAAGGCAGTAGATGGACAATAGGATTTACGGTAGTAACTTCCGACGAGGCCTTTGAAATGGAGGTGGCGGCTTAATGGCAGTAGAAACAATTCACAATGAAATGTTAACCAATATCGATAATAAATACGATAAATCGAACGGCTCATTTGCCTACGATATTACAAAGTCTGTTGCTGTTGTAGTTAATAAACAAGAAGAAAAGATTGATAGCGTTCTAAATAAAGTTGATGTTGAGAAATTAAATGGCGAAGAATTAGAGAAATTTATCTTCCAACGTACAGGCATTGAACGTAAACAAGCAACATTTGCTACCACAACTGTAACAGTGACAGGTGTACCATTTGCACGAATAAATACTGGAGATTTGTTCGCAGCAAATAATTTGTTTTACCAAGCAACACAAACTGTTGATTTGGATGCAAGTGGTAAAGCGAATGTGGAAGTACAATGCCAAGTAGCTGGAACCGTTGGGAATGTACCATCAGGAGCAATTAATTCATTTCCAATCACATTATCAAATATCCATACGGTTACAAATCCATCCACGGTTTCAAATGGTTACGATAAAGAAATTGATGCGGATCTAAGAAACCGTTACTACGAAAAATTAAGGTATCCGGGGAAATCTGGAAATAAACATCATTATCGTGAATGGGCCTTGTCTGTACCTGGTGTCGGTAAAGTAAAAGTGTTTCCTTTATGGAATGGACCATTAACAGTGAAAGTATCGGTTGTGGATGCAAACAACAATCCTGCACCTCAGGAATTATTAAATGATGTTTTTGCCTTCATAGAAGAAGAAAGACCATTCGGGGCAATCGTCATTGTGGAAGCCCCAGTACAGATAAGCGTTAATATAACAGCCACTTTAACATTGGCAAATGGTTATGGTGTCACTAATGCATTAGAATCCATCTCACAAAAAGTAGACAGTTATTTAAAATCACTTATTTTTGAATCTGATTATGTGAGCTATTCGCAAATTGGTAAATTGATATTAGAAGCGGAAGGGGTTGTGGATTATAGCAATCTATTAATTAATGACTCCGAGACTCATTTAACAATTGGAGAAAATGAAATTGCAGTTCTAGGGGAAGTGTCGGCATCATGACGACTAAACAAGAAATTATTAATAAACTTCCTAGTTACGAGAGGAATTCAGTACTTCTTAATGAAATCTCGGGTTCGGTTGCTAAAAAGATTGACGATATATCTTCGAAAGTTGACCGACAAGAGAACGAATTATTTATTGATTCTGCATCCACAGCATTAGCCTTGCACGAAAGAGACTTAGGCATTGTTAATAATCCTTTAATGTCGAACTCACTTCGTAGATCGTTAATCCAGGGGAAATACAAGGCAACCTTACAACCCGTTACAGAGCAATCATTTAAGAACGTTGCTGCATCATTTTCGACAGCAGAAGTAACGGTCAAAGACACTGATACGGTTGGTGTTTATGAAATTGAATTTTTAGGAAGAGAAGGATTGCCGAACGATACGGACAGCTTATTGAATACATTAGATGATTTCATTCCAGCGCATTTAGATTATCAAATTCAAATGATTATGTTAATGGCTTCTGAAGAAACAAGATACATTACTAACGCTAGTACAGGTGAAGTTGTTACGGTTTATCCTTATTCGCCAACAGAAATCAATGTTTCCTCTTATTCAGCTATGAAAACCTCTATAGTTGATGGTGAAGAAATTACTGTATATCCAATATAGATTTAGAGAGGGAGTAATAACACAATGGCAGAATTTTATACAATATTAACCTCAATCGGTTTAACTAAATTAGTAAATGCCCAGTTAACGGCTGATAAGTTAAACATTACGCAAATTGCAGTAGGGGATAGCTTAGGATCATATTATGAACCAACACAAAATTTAACTAAACTTAAAAATGAAAAATGGCGTGGTAACGTAACGAACGTATCACAAGACCAAACTAATCCTAATTGGATTGTGGCCGAAGTCGCGATTCCTTCTACTGTTGGTGGATGGATGATTCGCGAAGTCGGCCTTTTTGATGAAGTTGGAGATTTAATTGCGGTTGGTAAATATCCTGAGACTTACAAACCTATCGCTGCTAACGGTAGTGTAAAGGATTTAATCATTCGGATGATTGTGGAAGTGAATAATGCTAGCAGTGTGGAATTGAAAGTTGACCCGACTATTATTACAGCTAGTCGGAAGTATGTTGATGATAAAGTGGCAGTAAGTAGTCAGCAAATAGAAATATTGAAAAGTTTGCGTATTAATGTTTTGGATTTCAATGCAAAAACAGATGGAAGCGACAACTTAACAGCATTTCAGTCACTTTCAGATTATGTAAATAATTTGCCGGTATTAGTTTCGTCTGTAGAAATCGAATTCCCTAGAGGTGAGTTTACTTATTCGGGTGGTCTAGTCTTTAAACGACCTACGAAGCTAGTGGGAGTACTAGGTACTGTACTTAATTACACTGGTACGGCAAAAGCAGTTGAGTTTGGTAAACCAGATTTAACTATATCTACTTACGATAACGGTATTTATGCTATACAAGACATAGCATTTACTGGTGGACTCACTATGACGCATGGTATCTACTTTAATAATTTCCTTACGATGACACGCTTAAATAACGTTCGATTGGTTAACTTTGGGAATCCTAACGCTTTCGGAATTTGGTATAACGGGAACAACTGGGATTCAGTTATGTTCGCTTGTGAATGGTACAGTGATATTTCTACGAAACAAAATTGGGTACGTGTATACAATAACGGAATTAATTCAACAAGACTGCGTGTGCTGTACTGTTTAGGAACCAATCAAAGCACAGACAGAGGTTTTGGAATTTGGTTAGATGGTGCTTGTAGTGAAGTTGCACATAGTAAAATCGAAGGTTTCGCTCCAAATATTCGTGTTGGAGCACTATCGCCACAGACACGTATATTAGACACATATTTCGAAACAACAAATAATGGCGGTTGTATCCAATATGGCGGATCTGTAGATGAAAGTGGAGCTGGAAACTATGTGGTTGGATTACAAATAGTGGGTTGTTATGCAAATATGCATAATACAGATTTTATTGCTACAACAAGCCATTTCCTTGAGCCGACAACTGATCAAACAGGTTTACAATATGCAAAAGTTGAAAGGAATCATATAGTAGGAGCCGACAGGGAAATAGTAAAACAAAACTCTCTGGGTAGTCAAATTGGGAATGAAGCTAGTGGAAACACAGGAGATTTTACTGCTATTAATATAAATGGAAGTGGATGGTCAGGTAATCAGGGGAGTGCACCGACTTTTGAAAATAAGAAAGACGGTTCTTTATATTTAAACTTAAAATCTGGATTAACAGCTAGTCAGTACATCGGGTTAACAGCAAAAAACTACGATAACAGTCAGTTATTTAAAGTTGAAAGTAGCTCGGTTATTAATAGGGTTGACCACTATGTTAAAGATGACAGAATCATGGCTTTAAGACGTGACGAAGGAATAGAAAGTGTAAAAGGATTGTTTAGAATAGCGAAACAAAATACTGCATCTGTAGTTGCAACAGGAACAATATTTGAAGACACAGACGGTAAATTGAAATATAAAAACTTGGCTGGGACTGTTGTGGATTTAACGTTGTAATTGTCAGAATGCGATTTGAAAAATAAAAACCCTACATTAATTTGTAGGGTTTAAAATAAAAATAAATTGTAATATTTAATCGTACCTGTTAAAAATCCTAACACGATAAAGGATACTAATGCACATGTAGTAATCGGCCAAAAATATTCTTTTCTTTTTAATATAGGGTACCAAATGATTATTGGAATTAAGAACCAAGAGTATCCAGCAATCCTATCAGAATAAGCAACAAATCCCATTAATAAATAAACGGAATTAAACGCAATGTAGTATTTTATAAGATTTTTATAGTTATCGTCTTTATAATAAAAATAATATGCTAAAAGGCTTAACACTAAAAAGATAAAGCTATATAGTAAAAAGTCCGTTCTATTCCCTGAATATACCGATAATGCAGAGGAAGATGCGTATACATCAATTTTTGGCACAAAATTTAAAAACGGAGTAAGGATGTAAGTTTGCAGATTCAGTATAAAAGCGAACGCAAGCACAAACCAAGTCACGACTAAAAATTTAAGGCTCAAGTTATACTTTGTTAAAACAAAAACTATTACAGCAAAAGGAATGGCTGTCCAATGGAAAAGAGATGCGGCAATTAAAAAAAGAATTGATCTAAATTTCACTTTACCGTCAAAAAATGAGAACGTTAACGCTAAGAAAAGGAATGAAATCGATAAGCCCTGTCTCAAAGCCATAGTAGTATAACTATAAAAGAATACGTATGTTGTATAAGAAAACAAAACAATTACAACTTGCCATGGTAAAAACAGTTTGTTTAAAAATTTCATAAATCCGAATAAGAATAAAAACCAAATAATAGCCAAATACAAATATGATGAATCTGTAAAGATGGCTACACACCATTGAAGAATAGTCCAAAAAATATCGAATGGAGAGTTTTCTAGAAGGTAACTTAACTCTGTACCAGTTGACCGTTTAAAACTTAAAATGTACATTGAAGTGTCGTGAATCTGCTCGCGAAAAATTATATTGCGAGAAACAAAAAATAAAATAATGAAAGTTAACACTTTCGCATTAATGTCATTATTTAATATCGTATTAGGTTTGGAGATAGACATTAAAATGAGTAAGAAAATTAGGACAAGGTAAAACGTCATAAGTTAACTCCTTTGTTAAGAAACATGAAAAAAATAACAACTGTTAATAAAGCAAGAAAAAGTGAGCAAGAAATAGCTAAGTATTTCATTGGTTTTGATTTTTTTGATAAACGCTCAAGTTGTTTAAGAACAATACCAATTAATAAAGAAAAGATTAATATCAATAATAAATTCATTTGTATGCCTCCTTGGACAATCTAATTATATACAATTAGAAAGTGAGAGGGAAGGGTGGGTTTATTTTGCCATAAGTAATGAATATTAGTCCCGTATTGTTGAGTAACTATGAAAATAGTAAAATAGCAAAAACTTATTAAAGGTAAGTCCTTCCCTTTGTCGAATTAAGTAGATGAAAGGAGGGGTTATAATGTTTGATAATGTAGATATTTATTTGTATCCGGTTCAAGTAGAACAATCAAGCGGTATTGAAGTTACCTATTTTTGGGAAATTAAAGTTTCTGACATAAATGGAGAAATATATGTATCTGCTGAAGAAAAAAGTTTTGGTATTAATATCCCTTGGGTAAAGAGTGAAGAGCCGAATAAAGAAAGAGCGGTATTTGCACTCTCTGGCATTTGTCATAACAGAAGTAAATAAACTAACTTTTAAAGAAGCACTCTCAAATGAGGGTGCTTTTTATATTTCAATAAGACCTAAGAAATGCACTGTGCCGAGCAGTGATATAAACATTGGGTAGGTGTACAAATGGAAAATAAAATAGCATTAGTAACTGGAATTTTAGGTGCAATTGTATCGTATATGTTTGATTTAGTGGGGGTAGCTGTGTCTATCCTCATTTTATTTATGCTTGCAGACTATATAACTGGGTTAGTAGCCGCGGGCATAAATAAAGAGTTAAATAGTCGAGTAGGATTAACAGGTTTTGCTAGAAAAATGTACATTTTAGTGTTGATCGGAATGATTTATGCATTAGAATTTACAGCTAGCCATTATGCGGAATTTGATATTTTTGGTGGTTACATAGGTGATGGTGCAGCTTTTGCTTATATTGCCATCGAATTCATTTCAATCGCAGAGAATGGCGTGAAAATGGGTGCTCCTATGCCTCCTTTTGTGAAAAACATATTAAAAATTGTAAAAGAAAAAGCTGGATTGAAAGAAGAAGGTGATCAAAATGAAAACAACTGAAATCGAACTTCATCCTGGGCATTGGGAAAATGAAAACAGTGGGGCAACTGGCATTATTAAAGAGGTGGAAGAAGCTCGAAAGGTCACTAAACGAGTTTATGAAATATTAAAGGCATCGAAAGTTCCAACAACTTACTTCGAAGATAATACATCCACCAACCAATCACAGAACTTAAATACGCTTGTTAAGGAGCATAACAAGGACCAAAACGGATTAGTAGTTTCAATTCATTTTAATGCATCTGGCGGAACAAGTGATAAAGGTATTGGAACCGAGGTTCTATACTACGATCAAAAAGAATTAGCGGAGAATGTAGCGAAAGCCATTTCGAATGTAAGTGGGTTGAAAAATCGAGGAGCTAAACAACATAAAAATTTAGCTGTATTAACTCAAACTTATGAACCAGCGATACTAATCGAAGTTTGCTTTGTTAACGACAGCACAGACGTAGCACTTTATCGCAGGGACTTTGAGAAAATCTGCTACGCAATCGCAAAGGAATTAGCTGTTTACCTAGGTGTAAACATCGAAGAAGGTGAAAAAGAATTGCAATTCACTAGCCCAACATTACGAAAAATGTATGAAGAACGTTTAGCTTCACCAGGTACGGCAAAGTTATTGGATGATGCAGCTGTGGAAGTACTGGGGTATAAATCGAAGTTAATTAACGGACGATTATCTGATGGCGATCTAAACGCTATGGCCATTGAATTAGCCGTACATTTTGCAAAGAAGTGTTAAGTTTATGTAAATCGTCTTGAAAATTAATACAGAATTTGTAATATGTTAATTAGATACGAATGCCATACACGTATTGTGAACTAAATGAGGAAGACCGCATTTCACTTAATTGTGAGTGCGGTCTTTTATTATTTGCTAAAACAGGAACATTTGTTCTATAATCATTTCATATAATAGGAACGGTTGGAGGTGTCGGGATGAAAGGTCAATTACTGAAAGCGCAAGAACGAAAGCAACTTGTTGATATTATGTACATATCCAAAACGGGCGAAATCACTAAAAGACGCATTAAAATTTCAAAAGTCATAGGAGATAAATTTACTGCTTATTGTTTCACCAAACATTCGTCTCGAACTTTTATTATTGAAAACGTACTCGCATTGGTCCCATTAGTTCGAAAAGAGCGTGAAGTGATATGATTGATTTCCAAGTAGAAGAGTTGATACATAGACAAATTATTATTAATTTAACCATTCGAACATTAGAACGCGAGCGGAAACATCTTGATGATCTAAAGATGAAAAACGCTTTTAATCTTTGGATAGATAAGCAAGTGAAAGAACTGCAACAACTGTTACGTGAGATAAAATCGGATTTGGGGAAAAAAGGAGTTAAAATCCAATCCGAAGAAATTGATGGAGTATTTACTGTTTATACTATCCTTGATAAAGGGAAGGATTATGAACGAAGATATTCTAATGTTGCTTTACGAAATTGGTGTGAAGAGGAAGTTAAAAGGGTGCTTGGATTAGAGCATCGAGATACTGAAGACGGAATGAAATCGCCAGGTTGATAATCTGGCGGTTTTTTTACAAACAAAAAGCCACTCAAAAGAGTGACTTACTTTTATTTTAGTCTTCCATTTCTTCAAGTATTTCATCTAACCCGTATTCGATGCCATGCTGATAACCACGTTTATAGAAAAATACGCACGTAGCCCCAAATATTCCGATTAAAATGAAATCCCCAATGCCTAAAAGCATTTATCCACTCCTTTTTATAATTCGATTTCAAAATCTTTCGGATCGTATTTCTTTTCTTTCTTCACTTTTTCTATTATAGATAAATCCTCCAGAGCACCACCAGTTAATTGGTCAGCTTGTATTAAGCGTTTAACATAAACACTAAAACTTTTTTTCGTTTCTGCGTATGCTAATAATTGCATTTCAACTTCATCTGATAAATCGAAACTAATTGATTTTATTTTGCGATTTTCCTTCATTTAGTGCCACCCCTTCACAAACCATATAAAAATAGTTCGTGAAGAGGGAGATGATTTCCTTTATATTACAAGAAACTCTCCATTGCTTCTGCATCATTGAAATCAATATCATCCACTTGTACAGTTGTTGTAATTAAATTTCCAACTTGCATTAAATCATCGTAGATCAATCTCTTTAAATAACGACTGCGATTACCTTTTTTATTTAGATGTTCGAATAACTTACTTTCTGTTTCATCTTCTAAGTTCAGTGAAATTGGAACAATTTTTCTGATATTACTCACTTAAATGCCCCCTTACCAAGAGTGTAAAACCCAACTGCGTTTGCAAATGTTGCAGGAACGGTCATAAAATCGTACTCTCTACGTAGTTTCGGTTGGACGGCTTGCGCATTAGGGAATTGTTTTTGAATGTAAGGAAGAATTGTGTCTGTTACACCACCACACACGTAGACTTCACTATCTTTTTTCCATTTAAGTTTTGTTGCGTGTTGATAGATTGCTCTGGCTACCGCATCTAGATCCTTCTGATTTTTAAGTGTTTCCATTCCAACGCTCATAGTTCCTGAAGTGTGGTGAATGTAGTGCTTTTCAAAAACGGTTGCCATGTTAACTGTACCTGAACCTATGTCAATGATTTTAGCGGAGTGCATTGAAGGATTTGACCAAAATGCTGCAGAACCTTCCATTGCAACTTTGGCATCTTTTATTTCAAATTTGATACGTTGCCTATTCACAGTAAAGTCGTGTTCTCCAATAATCATGTCGATGATTTTTATTTTTTCTCCAGCTTTGTGCATGACAATCGGTTGACCTACAACAACGTAGATGGAACTTATATCTAATGAATATTTAGTGATGTACCTATAGATAGCGAGTAGTATACGAATCTTTGAATCCTCATGAGCTTTTGTATCCCCGTAAGTTGCCCCTGTTCCAAACTCATTCTCATAAATAGCGATGGTACCAGCGTAACCTTTGCGTCCGTCAATCTCGAATTCCATATCATCTTGGCCAAAAGTTTCTTCAACATCCCTTTCAAACCAATCGCAAATGTTTGTTCGGAAAGTGTCGACACCGTGAACTCCAGCAACCTTCGCTTTGTAATTGCCCGCATCAATACCAAGAATCAATTTATCCATTTCATTCTCCTTTCGTAATACGAATGTAATACATGTTATGGTTGAAAATAATAATATATTACACTCGTAATACAGAATATTTCGGTGGGGGAGTACATAAAATGAATCATCCTTGGGAATCTTCAGGGAACGTCTAGGGAATGTAAAGGTAATCTATAAGTCTAGGAATCATTCCTTAAGAAAAGTTGGGCGAGGGAGGTAAGAGAGGTGCAAAAAGAGGAGCGAAAAGTTCGGTCTGATAAAAAAATTGATGTTAAGCCGACAGTATCCATCATTTTGAAAAATCAACTATTCACACTTTCTCAGTTGTTCGACGAACCAGTCAAAGACGTTGCAGAACATATTTGTAAAGAAGCTGCAAATTCAAAATTTATAATAGAAGATATTTGTAAATGGTTCAGACGAAATTACTTTTATAGAAATACGGTTGCACTTGGAGATCCAAATAGGCCAAAGCTAAAAATAAAGTCGAGAGGGGAAACAAGCAAAGTAACTATTCGATTCAAGCGAAACGACTACGATGTATTATGTAATTTAGCACACGCATTAGATATCACCCCAACATCCACAGCTGGAGTTTTAATAAGGATGTCCATAAGAAATCCTAAATTCATGTCAGAGTTTGTCCAAATGTATTTTTCCCATTTGGGTGAAGATAGAAAAAGGAAAATTGATTTATTTTTGAAGGGCATTCATGAAAATTAAAAAGGAGTGTAAAATTGGGCCTAATTAGCGTTGTAGGTACTGTATTTGTTGGAGGATATATTGTATGCGTACTGGCTGGAAAGAGAGGAATTTTAACCGACATCATAAGTTTAGGAATTGATGTAGCGAATGGAATGGTCGATAAGTATGTTCATGATCACGATATCAATGTAAAAGAAAAGGTTAAACAGATTGAAATGAAACGAGTGAAAGTTGAACAAGTAAAAGATGAAGAACCGGGGAAATACGAATTGTATCTTTAAAGAAAAAAGTCACTCGAATTTGAGTGACTTTCTTCATTATTATAAAGATAATAAAATACACCTGCCCGTACATTTTCTTTTGTACCTCATTAGTACCCCAAATGTACCCCGATTAATAAAACTAGAATAAGTTTAAATGGAAAGTATATAATGCTAAATGTTTTAATAAATACTGATTACATCAACTTCTACCTACTTTATAAGTCTAAAATAAATAAGATATACAATAATTGGTTACCATAGAAAGACAGCTCCTATTTATTAAGGGCTGTTTTTTCATTTATATTAAGAAAGCACCGTTTATATTTATTGTTCATTAACGTTTTGGTACGAGAATTATTTGTAAACTGATAAAATTAACATGTTAGCAATTACGAAAAAAGAGTGAGAATCAAGTCATTATTGACTTGAACCTCACTCTTTTTTTAATTAGCTTTTAAATTAAACTGTAACTGTTTCGAATTCTAATAACTCTTGATAATATTTATTCAATGATGAAGCAGATACACTAAAGTTCTCCGCTATTTCTTTCACAGTAAATGTAATACCTTCAAATAAATCGCGTTCTTGACCAAAACGAATAGCACCTGCAGCGATAGCAGAAGCTTTTCTTGCTTTTGGTTGTTTCTCTACTAGGTAATCTTGCACAATTTCAATTACTCGTTCAGTTGGTAGATTTCGTTCTTGTAAGAATTCTTTTATTTCATCAAGAACTTGTGATTCAAAAGAAGTGAACTCTTCACCACTATAGCCTGACTCTACTAGATGCACCCAGAAATCTAAATGATGATTTTGTAAAAATTCTTCAACAGATTCAATAGAAGAATCCTTATATTGTTTAGCGAATGTATCAAAGGCTTGCTTGTATTGCAGAGGGAAGAAAATTAGCGTAGATACAGCTAAATAATGGCCTACTTTCCCTGAACCATCTGGTAAGACAAAGGCAAATATTTGCATGCCATCTGGAATCGCCTTTTTTGATTCGCGACGTATATAGATGACTTCACCAGTTATTGAATGTTTTGCAGTGAAATAAGTTTCTTCAATGTGCTCTACTTGTCCGATAAACATAATGGGTTGATCCCAACTTTTTAAAACGTCAATCGTTGCTGGACGAATCATTTTTTTCATCGTACGTTTTAAATAGTTAGTCCAAATATCCTTACGTTGATGGAAGAAAAAGTCGTCAAGGGCAACAGATTCAACTAATTCACGTTGTAAATGATTTTGAAGTTTTGGTAGCCATTGTTGTACGAGCTCAAAAAACTCTCGTACATCTTTTCTTTCAGGGTATCCATTATAGAATGTTTGAAGAACTGATTCAATCTCCTCGAAATATACCTCTTCAATTGATATTTGCTGTTTTCCTTCACAGCATTTTTTGTACTTTTTGCCACTGCCGCATGGACATGGTTCATTACGACCTATCAATAAAAACACTTCCTTCTACATATTTTAGTGCAATAATTACGCCGACGCGTAATGGATTACATTAAATACTGTGTACTAATAATAATAACTACTGTCATAACAGATGAAAAATGATTGTTTATTTCGAAGAATTTGAAATATCCGACAAAAAATATTTACATAGTTCAATTTATCATTTTAGAACTAAAAAATCAGCCTTAAAAGAAAAAATTAGGCTGTTTTTTCAGGTTGTATTTTTTAATGTAAATTTGAAGGAGATGAAACTCAATTTTTTGAGCAATCAGATTTCCTCCAAAAATTGATAAACCACCAAAGATCAATCTAATGTGAGATCTTCTCCTAAGAAAATTACCGCGAATAAACTGCAAAGATTGGTTCTAACGAAAATATTAATCCTGTATGTGTTGCGGATTAACGATATTGAGGCTCATGGGATCAAACCAAATATACGGTTTCAACTCTCAGATGAGGAAGGTATTTTATCGATGGTCGAACATAATTTAGGAATTACTATTTTACCAAAGCTCGTCTTAAATCATCTTCCGCAAAATGTACAGGCCATACCGATAAAACAAGAAAGCTACCTTACAATTGGTTTATGTTAAAGCAACAAAAATCACCAGCTACAAAGAAATTTGTCGAAGTCTTAATAGATTGGCTTTCAATTAATGAAAATCTTACCAAGTTAGAGTAAACTATAATTAATAAAGATAATTTAAACTAATGGGTGATTGTGTGGCAAATTTAGCAAATAAAAAAATATTAATTACTAGTGGAGGAACACTAGAGAAATGGGATCGTGTACGCGGTCATACAAACTTATCAAAAGGAACAATGGGCTGTTATTTAGCTGAAGAGGCACTTGCGTCAGGTGCAGAAGTAATCTATTTACACGGTTATTTCGCTCAATTACCAGAACATAAAGATTCCATGAGATTGGTTATGTTTGAAGGGATAGAAGATTTGGGGAACAAAGTAAAATCAATCGTACAATCTGAACACATTGATTTCGTAATTATGGCAGCAGCTGGATCGGATTGGGTAATTGATCAGGTTTATGACCAGTCGGGAAATTTAATGACGGAAAAAGGGAAAATGCCATCTGATGAGCCCCCAATTATCCATTTTAAAAAGGCACCTAAAGTATTAGGCCAAATTAAAGGGTGGGCACCAGAAACCACACTTGTAGGATTTAAATTAGAAGCTACGGATAACATTGATTACTTAATTGACCGAGCAAAATTGCGAATGAATTCATCCGATGCACATTTTATGGTAGCAAACAGTTCGAATTCACTATATGGTGTCAATGAACCACATTTCATTGTATCGTCCACTGGTGAAGTGGTACGTGTAGAAGGGAAACTAGATACGGCAGTTATGTTAATGAAATTACTTGCAGAAGCAAAATAACTTTTGTAATTGAAGGACAATAGAAATTAAATATCCTTCATATTTATTGAATTCCAAATCTTCTGTATATTATAGGGAATAATAAAAGAATTCATCATGACTTCTTAATAGGAAAATTTAAATTCCTCTTAATGACATAATTAAGGACAACCGTTGACTTAACCGTGATTTGTAGTGAACTGTGTCTTTCTAAAAGGAAAGGAATGTTGAAATGTCTATACTAAGTGTACGTGAACATTTAAAAAATTTTAATCGAGAACAAGATATTTTAGAATACGAACAAAGCAGTGCAACAGTAGAACAAGCAGCTGTAGCATTAAAAGTAATTCCTGCTCGTATTGCCAAAACATTATCTTTTAAAGATCCAGACGGTAATGCTTTTTTAGTTGTGACAGCAGGTGATGCAAAAGTAGATAACAAGAAGTTTCGCGCACAATTCGAAATAAAAGCAAAGATGTTAAATGCAGACGAAGTTGTAGAACAAACAGGGCATGTTATTGGTGGGGTATGTCCTTTTGGATTAACAAAAAATTTAGATGTATTTCTAGATATTTCATTAAGAAGATTCCAAACGGTGTTCCCTGCATGTGGAAGCATCAATTCTGCAATTCAACTAACTTGTGATGAGTTAATGGAATATTCAGGTGCGAAATCTTGGGTAGATGTCAGTAAAGATTGGGATGAACTATTAACTGAAACATCAACTGAAGAAGAGAAAACGGTAACGAACTAACAGTTGTTTAGTTCGTTCCTAATCAAACCTAATGTTAATAATAATTTAAGAGTGCTAGATTGAGAGGGAAATTACTATGTATAAATTAGATCACATTGTTCATTTTGTTGACAAACCTGAACAACTTGTTGAAGAAACAAAAAAAATCGGCCTTCACACAGTGGAAGGTGGGAAACATGAAATTTGGGGAACCTATAATTCATTATGCTACTTTGGTCTATCTTACATTGAATTTATAGGGATTTTTGATAAGGAGTTAGTTGAGAAATCTGCTTTAGAACCTTACACATTACATGCGTCATTCATAAAAAGGAATCAACAAAATGGGTTTACACGGCTGGCGATCAGAACAAATGAAATTGAGAAGGATGCAGAGAAATTTCGTGCTGCAGGACTTGAAGTATATGGACCTGATACATTTTCGAGAACTCGACCAGATGGTACGGTTTTGACATGGAAACTTCTCCATTTTGGTAAAAAGATTCTTCCTTTAGATTATCCTTTTTTTATTCAATGGGAAGGTGCTGATGAAGAGCGTTATAATGAATTAGAGAAAAGTGGGACTATTGCTGAACATTCACTTGGAAATCTAAAAGTGGAGGAAATCTCCTATGCAGTTGAAGATTTATCAGTTGCAAAAGAATGGGCAGAATTGTTTCATTTTGAGTTTGAAGAGGGCGACTCGTTTATTAAATTAAATGCGCCAAATTGTATTTTTGGATTTTATCAAAATCAGAAAGAAAAACAACAAAACGAAATTTTCGAAGTTACGATTTCTGGAGCGAATGAAGAAAAAGTAGTAGTAATTGAAAAAGCATATTATAAATTTATCAAATAAAATAATGAATTAGGGGGATCTCTTGAATTTTAAAACTTACATTATACCTATAATTTATTCGATTTTGATATTGGTTGTCTTATGTTTTTTTACTTTCTTCTTATTATTTTTCTTTACTTTGTTTGGTCAAATCCATTATATAAGCTTGATTATAACCATAGCCATCTTAATATATGCTCTACTACTGGCTAAAGTTTTTCAATTTTTGAATACAAAAAAACGTAAAAAGGCGTTTGGAGTTGTAGCAATTGTAGCCATTCTTCTCGCTTCAATTCTACCAATCTATCATACATTGGACGCAAAAATCCCAACTGTTGAAGCAGAGGTGAGTATCTATGATTATATTCCATACACTCACGATTCAAAAGTTGTAACATTAGATGAAAAATCGACTTTGCAACTATCTGGAACTTTACCGAAAATTGATGGGGCAACCGCACTTTATCCGCTGTACTCTGCTATTGTTCAAGCAACTTATCCAGAAAAGCAATATGAACCGTACGATAGTGAAATCATGGTAAATACTACGCCGAATGCATATGACAACTTATTTAACGGTACTGTTGATATGATTTTTGTTGCTGCTCCATCAAACTCACAAATGAATAGAGCAGAGCAACTGGGTCTTGAGCTTGAACTAACTCCAATAGGTAGGGAAGCGTTTGTATTTTTTGTACATCAAAAAAATTTGATTGATGGGTTAACGATGGGGCAAATTAAAGATATTTATTCTGGAAAAGTAAGTAATTGGAAAGATGTTGGTGGAGCTAATGATTCCATACGTGCATTTCAACGTCCTGAAGAAAGTGGTTCACAAACAGCCCTTCAAACTCTGATGGGAGATACACCAATTATGGAAGCGCCAACTGAAGATATAGCCTCGGGAATGGGTGGCATTATTAATCAAGTTGCTCAATATAAAAATTATAAGAATGCCATTGGATTTACTTTCCGGTTCTATTCCACTGAAATGGTAAGAAATGACCAAATAAAATTGTTGAAAATCAATGGTGTTGAACCAACAAAAGAAACAATACGAAATGATGATTATCCAATTTCTTCTGAATTTTACATCGTAACAGCTGGAACAAAAAATCCAAACGTGGAGAGATTAATCGATTGGGTGCTTTCGCAACAAGGACAACAATTAATAGAAAAAGTTGGTTATGTGCCTGTAGGAAAAACTGATTGATCTAACTTACTCAAACAATAAATAGAGCTAGCCATTTATTTTCAAAATTGTTGGCTAGCTCTGTATTTATAATTTATCTTCATAAAAAAACCAGCCTTGCAAATTGTGACTGGATGGTAATTTATAATTTCAATACGTTGGTGGCTTGTGGACCGCGATTTCCTTCTACTAGATTGAACGAAACTGCCTGTCCCTCTTCTAGTGTTTTGAATCCTTCTTCTCTGATACCAGTGAAATGAACGAAAACGTCTTCGCCATCATTGCTTTCTATAAAACCATAGCCCTTCTCATTACTGAACCATTTGACTTTTCCTTGGTGCATAGAGGCGTTTTCCTCCTATTCGTATTAAAATGGCATCCGATGAATTGAGAAAATTAGACAATTACGTATAAATTATACATCGGTTATCTAATGTTGTCAACATTTTGACAATTATAAAAATGTGGATAATGAAATCCATTAAAAGTGTTAAGCTATTAGAGTAACAAGAAATAATTGAAAGTAGGTAATTACTTCATGACAACCTTAAAACCACTCTCAGATTTAGAAATTGCGCGAAATGCCAATATGAAACCAATAACTGAAATAGCGGAAAAAGCACAAATACCGCTTGATGCAATAGAACAATATGGACGCTATAAGGCTAAAATAGATACAAATCAAATCAATCTAGATCCAACTGGTAAAATCGTTCTAGTCACAGCAACGAGTCCAACTCCTGCAGGTGAAGGTAAATCAACAGTGACTGTAGGATTAGCAGATGCACTAAAACGACTTGAACAAAAAGTGATTGTAGCATTAAGAGAGCCATCATTAGGACCTGTAATGGGCATTAAGGGTGGAGCCACTGGTGGGGGCTATGCGCAAGTTTTACCTATGGATGATATAAATTTGCATTTTACAGGAGATTTGCATGCTATAACAACGGCAAATAATGCCTTAGCAGCTCTCATTGATAATCATATACATCAGGGGAATGAATTAAACATTGACCCTAGAAGAATTATTTGGAAAAGGGTAATGGATTTAAATGATCGTGCCCTTCGAAATGTATTAGTTGGATTAGGGGGACCGACACAAGGTGTTCCTAGAGAAGACGGTTTTGATATTACTGTTGCATCTGAAATTATGGCTATTTTTTGTTTAGCCACAAGTATTGAAGATTTAAAGTTACGGTTAGCGAACGTCCTAATTGGCTACACATATGCGAAAGAACCAGTATTTGTAAGAGATTTAGGTGTTGAGGGTGCGCTTACTCTATTACTAAAAGATGCTTTTAAGCCAAATTTGGTGCAAACAATTGAAGGGACTCCAGCTATAATTCACGGTGGTCCATTTGCAAACATTGCCCATGGATGTAACTCAATTGCGGCAACTCAAACTGCACGCAAGCTAGCAGAAATCGTTGTGACAGAAGCTGGTTTTGGTGCAGATTTAGGTGCAGAAAAATTTATGGATATTAAGTCTCGACAAGGTGGTTTTGGACCTGATGCGGTCGTGATTGTAGCGACAATTCGTGCACTAAAAATGCATGGTGGTGTGGCCAAAAATAATTTGGTTGAAGAAAATGTACCAGCATTAACGGTTGGAATCGGGAACTTAGAAAAACATATTGAGACAGTCCGACAGTTTGGAGTTGAACCTATTGTTGCTTTAAACCGCTTTATTACGGACACGGAGGAAGAAATTCAAACAGTTTTACACTGGGCACAAAAACACCAAATTCGTATTGCTCGTACAAATGTGTGGGAAGAAGGAGGAGCAGGTGGAATCGAACTTGCGAACCATGTTTTGGAGGTACTTGCACAGCCTCAAAATTTTGCACCTTTATATAACTTAACGGATTCGATCGAACAAAAAATTAACACAATTGTACAAAAAGTATACGGTGGTAAAGGTGTACAATTTACAGATCGTGCTCGGAAACAACTAGAACAAATTGAAAAATTCGGTTGGGACGGACTACCTATATGTATGGCGAAAACACAATATTCCTTATCCGACCAACCAAATTTATTAGGAAGACCTGAAGGATTCACCATTAATGTTCGTGAAATCATTCCAAAGTTGGGTGCAGGATTCCTCGTTTGCTTAACAGGAGAAATTATGACGATGCCTGGTTTACCAAAACAACCTGCAGCACTAAGAATGGACGTAGCAGAAGATGGAAGTGCAATTGGATTATTCTAATAAATTTATTATGTAAAGTAAAAAATCTGGCCACAGTTGGCCAGAATTTTTTTGATTTTGTGGCTAAAAGGGGATAATAAAGACGTAAATGGATTGATTTTTTATTAGTGTATTGAAGCTCAAAATCAGATAAATTAACTTGTGAAAAATAGAAAAAACATGTTGGTGAAATGTAGTTGGAAAACTCTGGCACACAGTATTTTACATATTAGCTTATATAAATTTCTGAAAAATAAAACTTTAATAAAACTCATATTTAGTATAGCCTGAAAGAATGAATTATGTCATACTATAAAAGGTTTTTAACAACAAAGCTTGATAGATTAACAACTTTATATTTTTTTAGCAATGTGGAACCGGTTTCATAAAAAATATATTCCTCAATTAATCAATGTAAGAGAGGCATTTAACACTAATGTGGAACCGGTTCCATATTAGTATGGCATATTGTTTCGAAATGAGTGAATACATGGCGACTATAAGTGATGTTGCAAAATATGCAAATGTATCAGTATCTACAGTGTCTAGATATTTAAATGGGAAAGGTTATGTCGGAGAAAAATCTCGTAAAGCAATTGAACATGCTATTCAAGATTTAAATTACGTACCTAATGAAGTGGCTAGATCTTTATCAACTAGGCAGTCAGATTTAATTGGGTTAATTATTCCGGATATTAAAAATCCTTTCTTTCCAGAGTTGGCTAGAGCAGTAGAGGACACAGCTTTTAAATATGGGTATACAGTTATTCTTTGTAACTCTGACGAACAATTAGAAAAAGAGCGGCATTACATGCAAGCATTAACAAAAAAATATGTAGCAGGAATTATAATAACTTCTCTTTTTCAATATGAATCGAATCCGATTTCAAACATTCCAGTAGTAGCATTGGACCGTCCGATTAATATGGACATTCCAACAGTTACAACTAACAATATTGAAGGTGCAAAAATTGGAGCCAATCATTTAATTGATTGTGGAGCTACTAAACTGCTTTATATGAAAGGTCCTGTAAATATTACTTCATCAGAGGAAAGACTTGAAGGGTATTTACAAGCAATACAAGGAAAAGGAATAGAATCTCATCTTATTGAAAGTCCATTTGAATTTGATGCTGCGGAGGCTATTGCATTTGAATATTTACAAAAAAACCCCTCGATTAATGGGATTTTTGCAAGTAGTGATGCATCAGCCATTGGAGCGATGAAAGCAGCCCTTCGGTTAAATAAAAAAGTACCAGAAGATCTTCAAATTGTTGGTTTTGATGGGATTCAAATTGGTAATGTTGTTACACCTACTTTAACAACTGTAGCTCAAAATATTTATGAACTTGGAGAAACAGCTACAGAGATGTTGATACAACAAATTGAGGGGAAAACATTACCTTGTACCTCAGTACATATCAATCCTCAACTAATAGAGAGAGATACAACGAAAAAGGAGCATAAAAGGTGATTACAGTTATTGGGAGTATCAATATGGATATTGTAGTTCAAACAAACATTTTTCCGAAACAAGGAGAAACTGTACTTGGAGAATTATTTACAACAATTCCAGGTGGAAAAGGTGCAAACCAAGCAATTGCAGCCTCTAGATTAGGAAGTAATGTGCAGATGATTGGGGCAGTAGGGCAAGATAGTTTTGGTACAGAATTATATGAGAACTTAATAAATGAAAACATTAATGTAATAGGCATTACAAAAACAAAGAACACTACTGGGATTGCAAATATTTTATTACACGAAAATGATAATCGAATTATCGTCGTGCCTGGTGCAAACTTTGACGTTAGTAAAGAAATGGTTGATGCCAATTTAGAAATGATTAAACAAAGCAAACTAGTTATGCTTCAATTAGAAATACCGGTTGAAACGATTGAATACGTATTAAGTTTGTGTGAAGACTATCAGGTTCCAGTTCTATTGAATCCAGCTCCTGCAGGAAATTTCAAAAAGGAATGGATTGAAAAAGTTACATATTTAACTCCTAATGAAACAGAATGTGAAGAAATTTTTGGAGCCAATTTTGAAACGGTATTATCACAATATCCAAATAAAATCATTGTGACATTGGGTAGTGAAGGTGCGGCTTACAGTGACGGAAAAAATATTGTTCGTGTCCCTGGCTTTAAAACAACCGCCGTGGATACGACAGGAGCAGGTGATACATTTAACGGTGCACTTGCGTATGCCATTTGCTCAGGTATTAATTTGAAAGACTCTGTTCGATTCGCGAATATTGCTGCATCAATATCTGTTGAAAAGTTTGGTGCACAGGGCGGAATGCCTAATCTTGAAGCAGTAAAAATGCGCCTAGGAGGAAATTAAATGAAAAAGCATGGCATTCTAAATAGAGAACTAGCTGGCCGCTTTGCAAAATTAGGTCATACAGATCGGATTGTTATTGCAGATTGCGGTTTACCCATCCCTGATGGTGTTCCATGTGTTGATTTAGCTTATAAATTAGGTGAACCTTCATTTCTTTCAATTTTAGAAGTGGTGTTAGAAGACTTAGTTGTAGAAGCATCTGTCGTTGCGGAAGAAGTTAAAACAAAAAATGAAAGGGTATCTTCTTATCTAGAAGAGAAACTTTCATCCATTGAATATGTCACACATGAAGAATTCAAAAAATTAACGAAGGAAGCAAAATTAATTATTCGTACTGGTGAAACAACTCCTTATGCTAATGTGATTTTACAATGTGGTGTCATTTTTTAACTTAATCAGAGAGAATAACTTTCGGAGTGTGAACAGTGTCTAGCTACAGGCGCCTTGCGCTTTTCTTATACGGAAATGAAAATAGAAGGTGAATGAAACAATGATAGAAATGTCGGGAATCTCAAAAGCATTTAGCGGCAATGTCGTCTTGGACAAAGTAGAGTTCAAATTAGCTGATGGTGAAATTCATGCATTAATGGGGGAAAATGGTGCTGGAAAATCTACTATGATGAAAATCTTGAGTGGTATTTATACAAAAGATTCAGGAAATATCAAAGTGGATGGACAACTAGTTAACTTTAAATCTCCAAAAGATGCGGAAAAACTGGGTATTCATGTGATTCACCAAGAGTTAAATATATTGCCAGATTTAACAGTAGTACAGAACTTGTTTTTAGGAAAAGAAAAAACCTATGGCAAAACAGGAATTTTAAAAAATCGTGAAATGGAAAAGGAAGCTGCGAAACTGCTTTCAAAATTAGGGTTTAATATTAATCCTAAAAAACGTGCAGGAGATTTATCTGTTGGGCAGCAACAAATTATTGAAATTGCTAAAGCTATTGCTAGTGAAGCCAAATATATTGTAATGGACGAGCCAACAGCTGCATTAACTGATCGGGAAATTGAAACATTATTTAAAACGGTTCGTGAACTAAAAGAAAAAGGCATTTCTTTTGTATATATTTCTCACAGAATGGAAGAGATTTTTGCAATATGTGATCGAATTACAATTTTACGAGATGGCCAGTATATCGGTGTTCGTAATATTCCAGAAACAACTTTTGACGAAATAGTAGAAATGATGGTTGGCCGTGAACTTGGTGAACGTTTCCCTACACGTCAGTGTGAAATTGGGGTTACGAAACTTCAAGTCCGTAACTTAAGTGTAAATGGATTATTTGAAAATATTTCATTTACAGTTAATAAAGGCGAGGTGCTTGGTGTAGCAGGATTAATGGGAGCAGGTCGTACGGAAGTTGCTCAAACCATTTTCGGATATCGTAAAGCAAGTAATGGTGAAGTGTTCATCGATGGAAAGAAAGTTTCCATTAAATCACCAATCGATGCCATGAAATATGGTATTGGTTTTGTGACAGAAGACAGAAAAACACAAGGATTAGTTCTCGATTTTTCAATTCAAGAAAATATCGCATTAGCAAATCTTGAAAAATGCTCGTCTTCTGGTGTGATTAACAAATCGAAACAACAGTCAATGGTCACAAAGTATATTGAAGAGTTAAAAATTCGTACTTCGGGACCAGAACAAGCGGCGAAATCATTAAGTGGTGGAAATCAGCAAAAAGTCGTTATTGCGAAATGGTTAGGAACTGAACCAGAAATTCTAATTTTAGATGAACCAACGCGAGGCGTAGACATCGGAGCCAAAAAAGAAATCTATCACATTATTAATAAGTTAGCAGAATCAGGTGTCGCGATTCTTATGATCTCTTCGGAACTACCTGAAGTAATTGGAGTAGCAGATCGTGTCATTGTCATGCAAGAAGGAAAGCTAACAGGTGAAGTCATGAAAGAAGAAATGACACAAGAAATCATTATGCACTATGCAACAGGAGGGGAAAAAGTTGGTCAATTATAAAAATAAAGAGTTGTTAACGAAACTTGGACCACTTTTCGGTTTATTACTACTAATTATTATCGTTTCAATCTTAAATCCTAATTTCTTATCGATTGCTAATATATTTAACGTTCTAAGACAAGTTTCAATTAGTGCAATTATTGCACTTGGAATGACGTTTGTTATTTTAACAGGTGGAATTGATTTATCAGTCGGGTCAACGCTTGCACTTACTGGGGCTGTTGCAGCAAGCTTACTTGCAGGTGGTACTGACCCATTTGTAGCTATGGGAATAGCACTAGTACTTGGTTTATTTTTAGGAGCAGTTAATGGAGTAATCATTACAAAAGGGAAAGTTGCACCCTTCATTGCAACTCTTGCAACTATGACAATTTATCGTGGATTAACTTTAGTTTTTACAGATGGTAAACCAATTTCTAATTTAGGTGATCACTACACATTCCAATTATTTGGTAAAGGATACTTCTTAGGCTTCCCAGTACCAGTTGTAACAATGGTTATTTCATTTTTTGTTTTATACTTTATTTTACAAAAAACAACATTCGGTCGTCGTGTGTATGCAGTAGGTGGGAACGAAGAAGCAGCAAAATTATCGGGTATCAATGCTGATCGTGTGAAAATTGCAGTATATGCAATTACTGGTTTCTTAGCAGCATTATCAGCTTTAATTCTTACATCTCGTTTAAATTCGGCACAACCAACAGCAGGGGAATCTTATGAATTAGATGCCATCGCTGCCGTAGTTTTAGGTGGTACAAGCTTAAATGGTGGTAAAGGGTGGATTTTCGGTACATTAATCGGTGCACTGATTATCGGTGTTTTGAATAACGGTATGAATTTAATCGGAGTATCTTCTTTCTGGCAACAGGTTGTGAAAGGGATAGTTATTTTACTTGCGGTTTTATTAGACCGTAAAAAAACTGCATAAGGAGTGCAAAACATGAAAAAGTTAACGATGTTGATTGTTGCAACGATTTTCACAGTAATTTTGTCTGCTTGTTCAATGGAGTCACCTTTTTTACAAAATGAAGAAGGGTCAACAGGCAAAGATACATTAAAAATTGGATTCTCTATTTCTACTTTAAATAACCCATTCTTTGTTACGTTAAGTGAAGGTGCTAAAGCAAATGCAACTGAATTAGGTTCTGAAATTGTCATTGTCGATGCTCAAGATGATGCATCTAAACAAGCATCAGACGTCGAAGATTTAATCCAACAAGGTGTAGATTTAATCTTAATTAATCCAGTGGACTCTGCTGCAGTTGGTTCAGCGGTACAATCAGCAAACTCAGCAGGTATTCCTGTCATTACAGTTGACCGCTCTGCAGATCATGGGGAAGTTGTTTCTCATATTGCTTCTGATAATGTTGCTGGTGGTGCATTAGCTGGGGATTATTTACTTGAATTAGCAGGTGAGGGGGCGAAAGTTGCCATGCTAGAAGGGGTTGCAGGTTCTTCTGCAGCGCGTGACCGTGGAGACGGATTCCTTTCTGCTGTTGAAGGTAAAGTTGACCTTGTTTCAAGTTTAACAGCAAACTTTGACCGAGGTGAAGGGTTAACAGTAATGGAAAATATGTTACAAGCTAATCCTGAAATTAAAGCAGTATTTGCACAAAATGATGAAATGGCTTTAGGTGCTTTAGAAGCAATTAAAGCGTCTGGAAAAGACATCATCGTTATTGGATTTGACGCAACTGATGATGCACTTGCGAAAATTAAAGAAGGAAAAATGGCTGCATCTGTTGCACAAAAACCAGAAGAAATTGGTAAAGCGGCCATTGAAACAGCTGTTAATTACTTAAACGGAGAAACGGTACAAGAATTCGTACCGGTTGACCTTGAATTAGTAAAGCAATAATGTGAATAAATTTAGTGAACTGCACCTCCTTTGTTAGACACAATTAACGATGGTGGTGCAGTTTTTTTCGATTTTTGGTTGCTTGTACCACTATTGATGTTATGAATATTTCTTTTTCTTTTTACTTTGTCCAAGGAAGTTGTCCAATGCCATCATTTTGCTTCCTCCAAATAATAAATAGAGGGACATAGCTAATAAGGCTAAATTAAATTCATAGCCATTGATAAATCCAAGTTCAAACCGTACTTTCACAATGGCACCAATCATAATAATTGCTAATAGTGCTGCAATAAAACGCGTTGAAAATCCAATAATTAGGAAGAAGCCACCAATTAATTCTACTCCAGCGACACCGAAAGCTACATATTCAGCATAAGGAATTCCATAGTCCTCAAACCTGCCGATGGTTTCCTGAATACCTTCCTTAAATTTATCGAAGCCATGAATAGTAAAAATTGCCCCTAATATCATTCGGATAAAAAGTGTGCCGAAATCATTTTGTTTCAGTGTAGATCCCCCTTCGAATTTCTTTTTAATACATATTATTTCTGCTAGTCCACAGATAACACTATAATTGATAAGAGGGCATAAAATTATTACAAATTTTGTAATAGAAAAAATGAAACTAAAAGATAGGATGATTGAAAGTGATAGAAAATGTTAAAGAAGCTGTGAAAAATATATATAATCAGTTTGATGCTAGTCATGATTTTCAACATATTGAACGAGTATTACAGAATGCCGAAACAATTCTAGCAACAGAACAATTAGCTGATGCTGAGTTAGTGCGACTTGCTGTATTATTACATGACGTTAGCGATAAAAAATATACGGATAGTAAAGATACCGAGAACCAATTAATTAATACGCTTCCAATAGACGATGAAAAGAAAGAACATATTCGTGAAATTATAGCAAGTGTCTCATTTAATGGCGGGAATGAACTTCCAGCTAAAACAATCGAAGCAAAAATCGTTCGTGATGCAGATCGTTTAGATGCAATTGGAGCAGTTGGTATTGCACGTACATTTGCTTTTGGGGGAGCAAAGGGAAGAAAGCTTTATGATGACGAAGAAGAGGCGCGTACTGCCATGTCAGAGGAAGAGTACCGAACAAAATCAACGGCTTCTGTCACACATTTCTATGAGAAGCTATTATTGTTAAAAGACTTAATGGTAACTGAAAAAGGGAAACAAATGGCTGAAGAGAGACACCAATTTATGTTAAGCTTTTTAAAGCAGTTAAAAAATGAAAGGGAAGGAAGAGCCTGATATACAGGTCTTTTAGGATTATTCTTAATTTGGAATAGAGATAAAAATTATGAAGGTGGATGAAAAATGAGATATGTTCAATTAAAAAATGACAAGATCCCGCCAATTGCATTAGGAACCTGGTCGTGGGGAAACGGAGTAAATGGTGGAGACGCTGTTTTTGGTAATAACCTTACAGATATGGAACTTAAGCCAGTTTTTGATGCGGCTATAAGTACCGGATTAAATCTATGGGACACTGCAGCGGTTTATGGAATGGGTGCTTCTGAAACGATATTAGGGAATTTTATAAAAAATCAAAACAATGTATTAATCTCTACAAAATTTACACCCGGTCGTCATGATGATATGGAAAAAACTCTTACCGAGAGCTTAAATCGATTGGGTGTTGAGCACACAGACATTTATTGGATTCATAATCCGAAAGATGTACAAAAATGGACAACTGAAATTGTCCCACTTATGAAAAGTGGTAGAGTAAAACATGTGGGTGTCTCCAATCATAACTTAGAAGAGATAAAGTTAGCTACTTCTATCCTAGAAAGTGAAGGTTTACAACTGTCAGCCGTACAAAACCACTACAGTTTAATTTATCGAGAATCTGAAGAAGCTGGGATTATTGATTGGTGCAATCAAAATAATGTTTTATTCTTTTCTTATATGGTATTAGAGCAAGGTGCTTTAACAGGAAAATATAATGCTAAAAATCCTTTTAAAGAAGGGACAAGAAGAGGCGACGCATTTCATTCGGAAGTTCTTCTTAAGTTAACTCCACTAATAGGGACGATGGAAAAGATAGGTAAAGAATATGAGGTTGATCCTGCACAAATTGCAATTGCTTGGGCCATCGCCAAAGGAACAGTTCCAATTATTGGAGTAACGAAGTCAAAACATATCGAAGAAGCGATTGCAGCTATAGATATTGAATTAACTGATCAGGAAATGAAGGAATTAGAGACGGCCGCAAAGGAAACCGGTGTTGGAATAAGAGGGGCTTGGGAAAAAAGTATGAAAATTTAAAGAAAAAGGCATGCGATCCAGGAAATGAAACTAGAGAGGGTTTCATAGTTTCGCGTGGTTAGCTTTTCTTTCAGGAATGTCGTTCATAAGCTTGATGAACGGCATTTCACTAAACTATGCAAATAAAGTCAGTTTACTTGTATTGAAACTGGTATGTTGTAGGCTTTCTATGTAAATACTAATAAGGTGTTCCAGTTTAGGGGAAAAGTATTGACTGTGAGATTTAGACATGTTATTATTATCTCGAATTAAAGATAACTTAATTCTAAAGAAATTTAGTATAAGTCATGAAGTATAAAAATAACGTATTTAACTAAAATGAAGATAGCTCTTAACTATCTATTTTTTTAAATAATATATCTCGAATTCGAAATATAAAGAGAAAATGGAGGAAAACAATATGAATCACTTAAAAGGGATCCACCACGTAACAGCCATTACAAGTAGTGCAGAAAAAAATTATGAGTTTTTCACATATGTATTAGGTATGCGTTTAGTTAAAAAAACAGTAAACCAAGACGATATTCAAACTTATCATTTATTCTTCGCAGACGATAAAGGATCAGCTGGAACAGATATGACATTCTTTGATTTCCCAGGTATTCCAAAAGGAACTCATGGAACAAACGAAATATACAAAACAGCATTCCGTGTGCCTACAGATGCAGCATTAGAATATTGGGTGAAACGTTTTGACAAATATGAAGTAAAACATACAGGTATTAAAGAAGTTTTTGGTAAGAAGACAATTTCATTTGTTGATTTTGATGACCAACAATATATGTTAGTTTCTGATGAATTTAATGAAGGCGTTGCTTCAGGTACGCCATGGCAAAATGGTCCTGTACCTTTAGAATTTGCTATTACAGGATTAGGTCCAATTCATATCCGCATCGCACAATTTGATTATTTTAAAGAAGTGTTAGAAAAAGTAATGCTAATGCGAGAAATTGCAAAAGAAGATTCACTGCACTTATTCGAAGTAGGTGAGGGTGGTAATGGAGCGCAAGTGATTGTAGAACATAATACCGTTTTACCAAATGGGCGCCAAGGCTTTGGTACAGTACATCATGCAGCATTCCGTGTAGAAGATACAAAAGTGTTATATGAATGGATTGAGCGTATGCAAAGTTTTGGTTTTGGTACGTCAGGTTATGTAGATCGCTTCTTCTTCGAATCACTATATGCACGTGTTGCACCTGGTATTTTATTCGAATGGGCTACTGATGGCCCTGGATTTATGGGTGACGAACCATATGAAACAGTGGGTGAAATTTTATCCTTACCTCCTTTCTTAGAGCCTAAACGCGAACAAATCGAAAAACTAGTACGACCAATTGATACAGTGAGAAGTACACTGACAATTGAGAAAGAGTACTTATAAAAATCATAAATGGACTCCATTCATATTGTTGAATAGAGTCCATTTTTATAGAGATTTATTTAACTCACTTATAGATATTTAACATAGCAAATAATTTCGATTGTGGTACAAGTTAAACATTTAATGAAGAAAATAGTATCGATTTGTGTTAGCAACTGAAAGAGCACTTTAATACCAATTGAAGAACTAGGAATGGGTGCTTTTATTGGTGAAATAACAGAATAAATTTCCACTAACTTCTGGAAAATTGCCACTTTTCATTGATTTCAGTTATATAAGGGGAAAAAATTCTGCTATTTATTAATTAATAAATAAATGTGATTATTAAAATAAGGGAAGATTGTTCCGTTAATGTATGTTGCGGGTGCTTTTATAGGCGAAATAAGGGAAGAAATTTCCGCTAACTTCATAAAAAGTGATAAATTTCATTGATATCGGTAACATAAGGGAAAAAACTTCCTTTATTCTGAAGGAAATATCCGGATTTTTGAATTTAAGGGAAGATTGTTCCGTTAATGATCGTTGACGCTACATTTAAAGTGATGTAATGGAATAATTCTCCTTTATATTTAAGGGAAGATTGTTATCTTTTCGGAAAATAATAGTTTATATAAAAAATTTAGTGGCAATTTTATCTTGTTTTTAGTCTTTAAAAATACTAAAGTTCTTAAGAGAAGGAAAATTTATGTAGAAGAATAGATTAAAGAGGTGAAATAAATGCTTTCAATCAATCCAAAAGACAATTCAGAAAGAGAAAATTATAAACTATTAATTGGAACGATTATTCCAAGACCAATAGCTTTCGTCACAACAAAATCAGATAATGGTATAGTCAACGCTGCACCATTTAGTTTTTTTAATATCGTTTCGTCTAACCCACCGATGTTATCTGTTTCGGTACAAAGAAAAGGTGGTCAACTTAAAGACACGGCAAGAAATATATATGAGAATCATGAGTTCGTGGTTCATATTGTAGATACTGAAAATGTAGAAAAAATTAATGAAACTGCCGCATCACTACCACCAACTGAGAGTGAATTAGAATTAGCTAAACTAACTCAAGTGGAAAGTGAAATGGTTAGCGTGCCAGGAGTTAAAGAGGCAAAAGTCCGTTTTGAATGTAAATTAGTACATGCGACTTCCCTTGGAGGCCAGGAAGATCAGCCAGGTTGTGATTTGTTTGTTGGAGAAATTGTTCAATACCATATTGACGAAAAGATTTATGATGGTAAGTATATAAGTCCAACAGAGTTAGATGCTATCAGTCGTTTAGCTGGAAACGATTATGCAAAAATCGGTGAAATTTTTACTATGCAACGACCAAAATAACTATTTAATAATAAGTGAAATTTCAAGGTGTCTCAATAAGTGAGACACCTTTTGTTGTTTTACCGAATTTAACTATTTAATGGTGAATCATATTTTAAAATTTTAAAGTAATTGGATTGATTTTAAGCAAATGTACACTATAAGGAGAAGGTGAAGTTTTTATAATAACTAATAAGGAATGGTTATCATGGGAAAATCCCAAAATGCAATGTTGATTATATTACGAACATTTGATGAACCGCCAGAAAAATTATTTGAAGCTTGGATTAATCCAGATATTATGAAAAAATGGTTTTTTACATCAGAATTAACGAATATATATACGAGTAGCGAGCCTAAAGTTGGTGGTGCTTTTGAAATACTCGATTTTCACGATGAAGAAGACTATTACGTATTAGGTAAGTATAAAGAAATCGACCCACCAAAAAAATTACGATTTACCTTTAAAATGCCTCATATTAATGAAGCAGAGGATGTTATTGAAATACAAATAAAGCCATATGAATCAGGTTGTAAAATGACTTTTATACAGGAAATCAAGATCCCTACAGAGGTAGGATTGACAGAGGAAGAAATCGAAACGAAACTAAAAGAGTATCATGATCAAACCGAAGAAGGTTGGGGTTATATTTTTGATAAATTAAGCAAAGTACTTAAAACAATGAGAGAAGTAAGTTTTTATGAAAAAATGTTAGGACAAGCTGATTTAAGTAATGATTATTTTAACAGGGATTCTAATCATGAAAGGAACTTTTAGCGTAACAAATCGAAAATATATCAGTCTTCCATAAATTTGGAGGGCTTTTTATTTTGCAATATTCGCCATAACTACGATACTATAATTCCTATTTATTTCTAAAAGTTAAAAGTAGTATCTCTGTATTTTGTTCATAGGAGTCAATGAATTCTGTTTAATGCTTTATTTTACATATTCCTTTATAATAAGATTTATATATAACGTTGATATTATTGATGCTGTAAATTTTTAAGCGTTAATTTACACGTAAAACAATAGTTAACTGAAAGAGAAGGATAATATATGAGTCATTTAATCGTATCAAATTTAACGAAAACTGTGGGAGATAAAACTCTCTTTAAAAATATCGAATTTACTATATATGAAGGTGAACGTGCTGGGTTAATCGGCATTAATGGTACAGGGAAATCTACTTTATTATCGATTTTAGCAGGTATACAAGAAGCTGATTCAATCGAATTGGATCACCCAAATAAATATCGTGTGGCTTACTTACCACAAGAGCCACAATTTAATGAAGGAGAAACTGTATTACAAGCAGTATTCTCTGGTAATTCTCCAATTTTACAATTGAACCGAGAATACGAAGAAACTGTTACGCAGCTATCAAAAAATCCTGAATCAGAAGAATTACAAAATAAATTATTTAGACTACAACAACAAATGGACAATGAGAAGGCTTGGGATGTCAACGCACTAGCAAAACAATCACTTACAAAACTGGGGATTGATATGTATGATGCGATTGTTTCAAGCCTATCAGGTGGACAACAAAAAAGGGTGGCTCTTGCAAAAGTACTAATTGAACCTGCAGATCTTTATTTGTTAGATGAACCTACGAACCATTTAGATGTTCAATCAACTGAGTGGTTACAAGAGATGGTCACACGTTTAAAAGGTGCAGTTATTTTCATCACCCATGACCGTTATTTTTTAGATGAAATATCCACACATATTTATGAACTTGCTAATCAAACCCTGTATCGTCATACAGGTAATTATGCAGACTATTTGGAAGCACGTGCTATTCGCGAGGAAATGCGTGCTGCAACACAAGATAAATTACGAAATCGTTATCGTTCAGAATTGAAATGGATTCGTCGAGGAGCAAAAGCCCGCACAACGAAACAAAAGGCTAGAATTCAACGTTTCGAGCAATTAGATGATCAAATTGATCGTAACACCGATGATGCGAATTTAGAATTATCTTTGGCAACGACAAGACTAGGAAAAAAAGTTATTGAAGGTGAACATCTATCAAAAACTTTTGCTGACCGTGTAATCCTTGAAGATTTTAACTTTTTACTACAACAAGGAGATCGTATTGGTATTATTGGGGCCAATGGTTATGGCAAATCAACCTTGTTAAATATCATTGCTGGAGAAATACAGCCTGATGAGGGTGAAGTAATTGTAGGTTCAACGGTTAAACTGGCACATTTCAAACAAGTGTTGCCAAAAATGAATGAGAACGAACGAATGATTGAGTATATTCGAGAAGCATCAAATGATATTACGGATGCGGAGGGTGTACGATATTCTGCTGCTCAAATGCTAGAAAGATTTTTATTCCCATTACATACCCATGGAACTCCCATTGGAAAGTTATCAGGTGGAGAAAGAAAACGTCTGCATTTATTACGATTATTAATGGAACAGCCAAATGTTCTTTTACTAGATGAGCCTACAAATGATTTAGATATTGAAACACTTGGTGTACTAGAGGACTTTATTGAACACTTCCCAGGTGTCGTCATGACCATATCCCATGACCGTTTCTTCCTAGACCGAATCGCAAAAAAACTTTGGATTTTAGATGGACAAGGAAATGTAAATGAAAGTTTAGATATCTATAGTGACTATTTAGAAAAGCAAGCACTTGCCCAAAAAATAGAAGCAAAAGAGGAAAAAGTTGAAAAACAACCAAAGCTTCAAAAAACAAAAAACGAAAAGAAAAGGCTAACGTTTAAAGAACAAAAAGAATGGGAAACAATTGGTGACCAAATTGCTAAAGTGGAAGAGGACATTATGACTACAGAGGAGGAAATTTCCACTGCTGGTTCTGACTTTACAAAACTTCAGCAATTAACAGTCAAACTAGATGAGTTAAATACGGAGTATGAACGTTTAATTGAAAGATGGTCTTACTTAGAAGAAATTGTAAAAGGATAGGAGGAACTGATCATGAAAATTGTTACAATCGAACCAACTCCAAGCCCAAACTCAATGAAAGTTGTGATTGATGAGGAATTACCTTTTGGTAAAAGTTTTAATTATACAAAAGACAATCTAGATGAAGCACCGGAAGAAATTAAAGCCATTTTACATATTGAAGGAGTAAAAGGGGTTTATCATGTTGCAGACTTTTTAGCAATTGAACGAAATGCAAAATTCAGTTGGGAAAATATTTTATCAAATGTACGTACTGCATTAGGCGAAAAAGGCGATGTTATTGGCAAAGAAGAGCAACAAGTAGTGGACCATTATGGTGAAGTCTTTGTTCACGTCCAAATGTTTAGAGGGATCCCACTGCAAGTTAAAGTATTTGATTCATCTTCTGAACACCGTATTTCAACAGGAGAGCGTTTCGTGCAAGCCTTCCAATCTGTAGAAGTTAATAAATTTGATGACAACTATATTTTAGAACGTAAATGGGTTGACTTCGGTGTGCGTTACGGAGATAAGGAGGAAATTGCCCAAAATATTTTACAAGAAATTGATGCAACTTATCCGGAAGAACGCATTGCTAAAATCGTCGAAGCGGCCAATACAAAAAAATCTGTTACGGTCGAGCGCAAAAAAATTGCAGTAGAAGAGTTCGATGTAGAAGATTGGCATACGAGATTCCAATTACTTGATCAAATACCGGACCCTGAACTCGATGATCTTCCACTTTTAGAGAAAGCGTTAGAAGATGAGCAAATGTCTATTCGACGTCTTGCAGTCGTCTATTTAGGGATGATTGAAGATGAAAAAGTGGTCCCACTACTTTCCCGTGCATTAAAAGATAAAAGTGCCGCCGTGCGTCGTACTGCAGGGGATTGCATGAGTGACTTAGGCTTGGCAGAATTTGAGCATGCAATGATTGAAGCATTGAAGGATAAAAACAAACTTGTTCGTTGGCGCGCGGCTATGTACCTATATGAAACAGGAACTGAAAACGCATTACCTGCACTTCATGAAGCAGAAGAAGACAAAGAATTCGAAGTGAAACTACAAGTCAAAATGGCAATCGCTCGTATCGAACAAGGCGAAGAAGCAAAAGGATCCGTTTGGAAACAAATGACCGAGCACAGATAATGAGAAAAGTGAAATCGAGGAAATCGATTTCACTTTTTTTCTTTTCTTGATGTGATACAAAATTCATCAGAGTCAACTCTTCAAAAGTGTGATGAAGGGGAAAAGAGGTGATAAAAATAAGAAACCCTCTTCAAGCCATCACTATATAACGGAAGAAACTTCGCTTAATTTAGAAAATCCCTTTATTTTCTGCAGTATAAAGGAACATCTTTCCCTTATGTGAATAAAATCCTTAAATTTTCCCTTATTTAGAGCAATTAAGAGAAAAATCTTCCCTTATTCGTGCCATCTAAGCCCTCACTAAGTACATTAGGGGAATATTTTTCCGTTATCTACGTCTTTCATTTTGGCAATGAAGAGAGAAAAGGTGCTACAAAACTGAAAAAGTCCACTACATTATTGGTAGTAATTTAAACTAGTATATAGTGATGCTGCGTATGATCTATTGAACAACTTCACTCTCATTCGAAACAGCATCTTTTTTGGTAGGCATGAAAACTGTGTAAAGTATGCCTCCAAATATAAGTATGATGCCTAGTGACTGTAGCAGCGTCGGTCTAAAATCTAAAATGATCGTATCTAGCAAAATAGCGACAACTGGATCCATGAATACTAATACGGATACAACGATTGTAGGTAAGTGTCTGATACTATCAAAAAATAAATAATAGACAAAACCAGTATGAATGATTCCCGTACCTAAAATAAACAACCAATTTGTTGTCGTTAATCCTTGGAAAACCGAAAAATCACAAATGGGTAGGAGCATTATAATTCCTACAAACGTTTGTAAAAAAGTCGTGGCATAAGGTGACAAACTACTAAGTGTTTTGCTTAAGAACATTGTGGATGCATAACAAATAGCTGAAAGTAATGCCCAAATAAAGCCTGAGTTGAAAAATTGTTCGATTGAAGTAAAATTGTCAATTCCTACTATGAAAATACTGCCAATAAAACAGATGACCGTAGCCAAAATACCGCGTAAAGTCATTCGTTCTTTTAAGAGGATTGCTCCTAAAATTAATACAAAGATGGGCGCTAAATTATATATTGAAATAGCAACTGAAATTGACATTTCTTCAAATGCCTTGAATAAAAATACCCAATTCATTACGAGGAAAATCCCACAAAATAGTGTTTGAATTACTTCTTTTCGATTCCATGCTTCATGTTTATGTCCACCTGTAAAAAACCACATCGCACTTAAAAATACTGTTGCAAAAATACAACGGACAAAAACAAGTTCGACGGCTGGGATTCCTGTATGTATGGTGAAAAAACCAATGGAACCAAATATGGCCATTGAGATGGTTAATTTCATCATGGCGGATACATTCATATACAATCCTACTTTCTGATTAATATTCTTATAGTATAAAGCAATAAAGTTCAAACATGGTAAAATAGTTTGTAAATGAACTACAAATGACTATGAAATTTAAAAGGATGAAGAGAGTATATGAAATGAACTTCATGGGGGCACCTCATACAAAAAAGAAAAGTACCATTCAATCCAATGTTGAATGGCACTCTCAGATTAAATTAAAATAAGGTGTGTTTAATTTTTTGCAACAGTTTGTAAAAATTCATCTCGTTGGTCTGCCTCTTGTTGAACCCCGTTTAAAAGAAGTACACCCGTGTCATAATTGCTTTGATCTTTTTCTACAACAAATTGCAAATTAATCTCGTTTTTTTCTCCGTTCACAGGGCATGTCCCTTTATATTCTACGACATGTTGATTTTTTTGGGTTTGAAAGTATACCCATTTGCCTTCTTCACAATAATTTGTGAAAGCCTCATCTAATGTCACAGAATCTGAATTATTCATCTTCGTTTCTTTTATATATGAAATATATTCATTATCTGTTATTTCTTCTTGCGGCCCGTAAAAGTACCAAAAGATGCCGATAATTATTAGTGGAACAATCCATAAAATCGTCCTTTTCGAAACATTTTGCATACACCTAATCTCCCTTTGAAACTTTTATTTTATTATATCATCAGGTAACGATGTTTTTCTAGAATAAGATAGTTATTTTCTATTTAATAACGAATATTCAAAAGATGATAGAAAATTGGAAATATGAAAGGTGGAAGTTACTAGTTCAAAACGGCCAATAATGTATTTTTGGCTTTTTTACAAAACGTCATTTTCAAATTATACTTAAGGCAGATGTAAAAGGAGGGTTTGCGATGAAGAGAGCGTTATTGATCGCTGAAAAACCATCTCTCATGCGTGATATTCAAAAAGTTTATAAAAAAACTACTTTACCTTATGAAATTGATTTTTCTTCATTCGTAGGTCACGTTGTTGAATTAAAAGAACCACATGAATATAAACCGGAATGGAAGAAGTGGAATCTCGATGTATTACCGATGATTCCTGAGAGATATGAATTTCGAGTGAAGAAAAGTGCCTATAAAGTCTATAAGGATATAGAGCAAACTTTAAAATCAAATCATTATGATTTCATCATTAATGCCTGTGATGCTGGGATGGAAGGGGAAAATATCTTTTATTCCTTTTACAAACGTGTGGGATGTAAGCTTCCAGTAAAGAGGTTTTGGACTTCTCAAACGACTGATACAGCAATTCAGAAGGCGCTACAACAATTGATTGATGAAAATGATGCGATGATTCGTAATTTGCGCAATGCCGCGATGTATCGTTCGGTTTTTGATTGGTTGATTGGCCTGAATTTAACACGAGTGGCAACGGTAAAAGGTGGACGGATCATTAAAGTGGGACGAGTGATGACTCCTACTTTAGCTATTGTTGTTAAAAGAGAATTAGAGATTCGTAATTTTAAACCCGAACCCTATTTTCAAATAGAAATAGACTTAGATTCGTTTAAGGCAATGTGGTTTGATCCCAAAACAAATGACAACAAAATAAAGAATAAAGAGCTTGCAGAAGCAATTAAATCGCAGTTGATGGGTATAGCAAGAGTAGTAGATGTGAAAACAGAGAGGAAGTCGATGTATGCTCCATCCCTCCATTCATTATTAGAGCTACAAAAGGAAGCCAATAAATTTTTCGGCTTAACCTCTGCCCAAACATTAAAAATTGCCCAAGGTCTTTATGAGAAAAAATTAATTACTTATCCGCGTACAGAATCGAAACATTTACCGGCTGCATTTGCAAAAACGATAGAAGACAATATTCGAACACTCGCAAATCTAAATGAATATCAAGAAGTTGTGAAAAACATCTTATCTAATAAAAAACAAATAGAATATGTTCGTCATTCAAAACGATACGTAGACGATAAAAAATTAACTGATCATCATGCTATTACCGTTACGGATGTTGCGATAGGAAAGAAAAAGCTCACAGCAGATGAATTAAAAATTTATCATTTAATTGCGAGAAGATTACTTTCAATTTTCTTACCACCTTATCTAATTGATAAAACAGCTGTAGTTTTACAATCTGGTGAGCATTTCTTTAAGGCGAATGGAATTTCTATAATCGATAAGGGTTACACGGTTCTTTATGAGAGCTTTAACAAGAAAAATGAGCGCCCATTACCAATGCTTCAAATAAATATGGAACTACCGATTCGCCAGGCAGAGGTTTTATCCAAAATGACGGAGCCTCCTCAACGATACACAGATAGTACACTACTTGATGCAATGTTTCACGCAGGTAGATTTGTTGAAGATAAAGAACTGCAAAGGATATTAAAAGATGCAGAGGGAATTGGGACTTCTGCAACACGTGCCGAAATTATTGAGAAACTTATCTCCATTGGCATGATTGGAAGACAAGGAAAATCATTTATTGCGACCCAGTTTGGCATTGATGTAATTGAAAGTCTTGGAAATCATGACGTCGTATCTCCTGTCCTTACAGCTATATGGAGTAAAAAACTAAAAGATATCGTTGATGGTCATTTAAGTTCTCGTCAATTTTATGGAGAGATGCTGCAGTTTGTTCAGGAAACAACCGCTCGTTTGAAATCTATAGAGATGGAAGTAGCAGAAAAACAAACGGTAGTAGTTGGAAAGTGCATTAAATGTGGGTCCTCAGTTGAAGAAGGATTTAAAGGCTATGCTTGTTCAAATAAAGCATGTAAATTTTTCATAAGTAAAACCTTGATGAAAGCGAAAATTACGTCTACAGATGCTAAAAAATTATTAACAGGAAAAGAGACGAGAGAGATTCGGTTTACATGGAAAAGTGGAAAAAAAGGAAAAGCGAAACTGAAACTGAATGGTGAAAAACTCGAATTTGTATTTTCGCAATCTAAGGAACAAAAGTAGAAACAGACATATTCATTCTTCATTTCTTTATGCATTTGCCTCTTCGGTCACTAAGAAACTTGCATATATTGGAATAATCTCTTAAGAGGGGAGGTAATGGTAGATGAAAGGAAGAACTGATTCTATGCGCCAGCATAAATGTCACTGTAAAAGCCATGATTTCAAGGATGATTGTCATTGTAATTGCAATGATTTTAAGGATGATTGCCTCTGTAAGCATCATGACGATGAAGAATATCGCCATTGTCATAAATGTAGAAAATGTCATCAAAAAAATAGTAGTAAACATTGTAGTTCATGCCAAACTTCCTTCTGTGATGATTGTCATGATTTCTTTGATATTACTCTCGCAGGTTTACGTGATACCTTCAACTTCAAATTGTTAAATAATCACAAATGCCGCATACAGGTTGAGTTAATAGCAGGGCGTCCAATAAAAGGGCAAACGTGCAATGTGGGAATTGATTTCATCGATATTAAAAGAGATGATGGAAAAATTGTAACGATTTTAAAAGATAAAGTGAGTCATATTATATGGGCTAATAAAAGATGTCCACGATGCCGTAACTAAGAAATATTAAGGGCTATTTCTTCAATTCAGTTCAAAAATTTTGAATAGGATAATCATAAAAATGAAATGGGATTATTTCTATTTGAAAACCATAACATTTTTAGAAAAATATATAGCAGTTGGACTTTCCTAAGCGTAGCGAAAACGATATAGAAATAATAATAGAAGGTACTACCCTTGAGGGTGGCAAATGAACAGTAATATATCATACTGTTTCGTCAGTTTAATGCCACCCCTGTTCAAGGGTCATTTATTATTTTGTGAGGACAAAAGATCAACCCCCAGTATATGACAAGAAAAAAAGCACCACCTTTCAGATGAATTTCCCTCATTCAAATTTTTTGTTATCCTGTTGCTTTGTTTGAATTTGATATAAATCGAGAATACGAGGGGATGAAAACGAGGTATTGTATTGGGAAACTTTATTTATTTTATAGAAAGTATAGCTAACATTTGAAATCAATTTCTTTAGGATCGTACAGAAAAACAAATTAATGCAAACATTACATATACAAGAAAAGTACAAAACATAATCATACCAAACCCCGACATAACGCCAATCATTGGCCCCATAATCCCAGCCATTAACCCACTAGATATGCCGGATAGCAATGTTTGATAATCAACTAACGCACCAAAAATTGCCCCAATAATAATAGCAAGTATTGTAGTGATAACTGTTATGAATGTATAGGAAGCAGGAAAGGTATTTCCAAGTAACGCTCCAACGGCGATTCCCATTACACCACTACTCGTCATTGCAATATTCATACCTAAATGATAGCTAATCACGAAACGCAATTTTAATAAAAACGTGTATGAGATAAAACATACCAAAAAATAACTCACCAAAATAATAAGTAAAAGTGTACTCAATTTTTCACCTCGTCACATTGTATGTATGACTTGTATAGGTAGATTACTCTTATTTTGTTTCGGGAGTAGATACTCTCCGGACTGTGTGGTTGGCAAATTTGTTCTTCATTTATTAAGAAGGGATGTTTTAAAATGTTTGAAAACCAACATCCAGAACTAAAAAAAGAAGAAGGATACACATCACCTGCAAGTTCTTTACCATTACATGAATTAAAAATGTTACAAGGATATATACATGAACAAAATTTACAAAATCTTGGCACCCTTATCCCTAATTATAAAAAAGTTTTTATCTTAATTAAGTTTTTTAAATCTAAAAAGAATCAATTAGTTGAGATCTATTCAAGAAATCATGATGAAGTCATTCATACGCTTGGTAAAGTAGAGACAGTTGGAAGAGATTTTGTTATGTTAAAGACACTTTTCACGCGAATTTGGATTCCTTATGCTGCCATTCACTCTGCAACTTCGCCATTTGGAGTACCTAATATCCCTAGCACTCATCAACATATTGTAATTGACCAAGAACTTCGAAGGAAATTATTAACTAATTTTGGTGAAACGGTTTCCAAGAAACATCAGTTACGCCAACAATTTTATGAAGAATTACTAGAGACAAACTTAAAAACTTGGAAAGGGACTAATTTTTCGATCTATTCAGGAAAAATATACAGCGGAAAAGTTAAGGATATTTCAACGGGTAAAATCCACTCAACAGAAAAACAAGAGCGAGAGATTTTACTACCAAAAGTAAATTATTTAAAACAAGCAAGGATTGTTTCTTTTGTTCAACAAATGATGAATAAACTATTTAAACGAAATTAACTAACCTTAAAATCGCTCTCACACAAAGGGAGCGATTTTTTATTTCTATTAATTTTGTAAGACATAAAGTATACATTGTTTGTCTGTGCTATAGTTTAAATCGTTTACTGAATTTTCCATAAAATAAAGTGATTCTATATATAAGGAGGGGAAATCATGAAAGAAAAGGAGATTGACATTCTTCCGGAAAACGAATTGTTTTATGAATTGTTAGATCAAGAGATACTTCTAGTAATGAATAGTAAACAATTAAGTATTTTGGGCCAAACTTTTCGGCCGATTTTTACTGGGAAAGTTGTAGAAGTAACGAATGGGTTTATCACACTAAATCCTGTAATAATAAAAATGCATAATGCACCATTCTATAAGTTTCCTACACCACTTAGTTTCCCGATGGAGCACATTTCCCTATTTACGCCATTTGACCCTAACAGAAGAATACCACTAATCTAATGTGTTGTTAAATACTGTAAAAAGGAGATGACACAATTGCGAGACAACATTGATGATTTAAATACTATCGAAAATCAACTTGGCAGCGGTGCAATCAATATTAATGATATCCGCCAAGCTGTTGTATCAAGAGAATTTGAAAAGCATCGAGGAGACAAAGCGCTTTTATTAATATTCCAATTTCCATTTTTAATCATTGGAGAAATTTTGGATGTAGTTAGTGATTATTTACTCATTAAAGCCGAAGTTACAAATGTAACTGAACTGGATGATGAAGAATTTCGCGTTCATATTGATGATATTGAAGTATTTTATATAGAGAAAAAGGGAAAACCTCGCATTCCTGACATTAGGAATGGTCGTCATGCTTAGGAAATATCACGTTGTTGCCATACCGATTCGAATTGTAGTAAATCGATTTGGTGATCATGACCCGGACGGTATGATGTATGTCTTAAAGGAAAATGAAAGCTACGTAAAAAAGCAAGTAGAACTCAATCCATATACACCTGTAGACTTAGTTGAGCCTTTAGTGATAAGAGCAAATGTTGGCGATGAAGTGGAAATCTTATTTGAAAATAAATTGCCATTTCATACAGGGATGCACATACAAGACGCAGACTATGATGTGTTAACTTCTGACGGGGCTTTTGTAGGGTTAAATCCAAATACAACGGTTGCACCAGGAGAGTCTATTATTTACAAATGGCAGGTTTTCAACGAGGGGGTTCATTTCTTTTCTGATTTAGGGAACCCCTTATCTAGTGAATTAGGTTCAAATGTTCATGGATTATTCGGTGCCCTTTTTGTAGAACCACGTGGCTCCTGGTGGACAGATCCTGTAACGGGCAAACCAATTAATAGTGGAAACTTTGCTGATGTTCATAATCCAATCCTTCCTTCATTTCGTGAATACGGTTGGTTTTTCCATGATGAGATGGAAGTAGATGATTTAACAGGACAAAAGCCAATTAGTCCTCATACCCTACAACCAGAAGCCACACATGCGATTAACTATCGTGCAGAACCAATGCGTAATCGAATGCGCTTAATACAAGAAGGGGTTGTATGTCCGGATTGTGAAGGCGAAGAAGTACACCATGATTCATGGGTATTTGGGGATCCAGATACACCAATATTAAGGGCATATATAGGGGATCCAATTAAAATCCGCCTCGTTCATGGTGGGGCCCAAGAAACACATGTATTCCACTACCATGTACATCAATGGCTGTTTGAACCAACGGATATTGACTCCGAAATACTCGATGCTCAAGCCATATCACCTCAAAACCACTATACTGTTTCACCATTATATGGTGCAGGAAGTCTACAAGGTGCAATAGGTGACGCAATTATTCACTGTCATCTATATCCGCATTTTGGAGAAGGAATGTGGGGGATGCAACGTAATTTTGATGTGTTACAGGACGGTAGTATGTGTTATCCGAATGGAGTTCAAATTAAAGCACTTCAACCTTTACCAGGAAGACCATTGCCACCAAAACCAACAGCTGAAAGACCTGGTTTTCCAAACTTCATTCCAGGTGTTCCAGGGTTTAAAGCACCTCGTCCACCATTAGGAATCGAGGGTGGCAGAGAAGCGACACAAATCGAAAAAAATCATTTCGATAAAAGAGCAATACCAGGTGCGGTGTTTGTAAATCCAGCTCCTCCAGGTGCACCAGAAAGAGAGTTCCATGTAGTTTCAATTCAAAAAAAGATTGTATACAACAAAGAAGGTTGGCATGATCCCGAAGGACGATTTTATTTATTAAAAGAGGATTTAGATGATGTCCTATCAGGCAAAAAAGAGCCTGAACCTTTTGTTATTCGAGCGAATGCTGGGGAACTTATTCGCTTTAAGTATACTAATCTATTACCTGAAACAATTGGTGGAAATGCCTTCCAATTAGTGAACCGTACGTATGAATCTGGTATGCATGTTCACTTCGTAAAATTTGACCCGTTAGTCTCAGATGGAGCTAATGTTGGTTGGAACTATGACTCAGGCATACTTCAGGGTGAAACAATAGAGTATGCTTGGTATGCAGATGTAGAGTTAAAAGCAACATTCTGGCATGATCACTTGTTCCCAAATGAACACCAACAACATGGTGTATTTTCTAGCATCAATATTCAACCACGAGGATCAAAATACTTAGATTCTCGTACAGGTAAAGAACTTAAGGCTGGTACACAAGCAACGATCATCAACCCATTGATACCAGATTTCCGTGAGATCAATTTATTTGTTCAGGACTTTGCATTATTGTTTGATAAAGATGGATGTCCGTTAAATCCACCAGCATATCCAAATTCACCGGATGATCCGGGTGTTATGGGTATTAACTTTAAAAATGAACCGCTCCAATTCCGATTAAAAGAACCAGATTGTGACCCGGCCTATGTCTTTAGTTCCTGGGTACATGGAGACCCAGTGACCCCAATGCTATTAACCTACAATGGGGATCCAGTCCGTGTTCGATTACTTCAAGGTGCACAAGAAGAATCTCATAGTTTTAATCTTCATCGTCAACGTTGGCACAGGGAACGGCCAGACTTAGATTCTGAACTTGACCAACAGCAACATATTGGTATTTCTGAAAGCTTTACATTTGAATTCAGTATGGAAGGTAAAGGCGATTTCGATATGCTCTATCACTTCGGTTCAATCGATGATATCTGGTTGGGGAACTGGGGAATCTTTCGTTCGTTTGAAAAGCGTATTCCTCATTTAATACCTTTACCTGACCGCGAAGCACCTCCTTGGAGAAAGGAGCCACTACCTTGTCCTACTGGTGAAAGACCACCGATGGCACACCCAGGTAAAATTAAGTACCCAAAAAAAGCCAAAGTACGTAAATATGACGTTGTTGCGCTAAGTACACGAATTGATTATAACGATGAAGGAGATCACGATCCATTTGGAATTGTCTTTGCTTTGAAAAAGGATGAAGACGATATCTTAAGTGGGAAGCTAAATCCAGAACCACTAATCATAAGAGCCAATGTTGGTGAATATGTAGAAGTTACTGTAACCAATAAAATTACGGGACCATTCCATCATGATGGATGCCATGGATATCCTGAAGTGCCCGTGGAAGCATTCTTCCCTACTTCTAGACGAATCTCACTACATGCACAGCTTGTTCAATATGATGTTCGTCATTCAGATGGTGCAACAGTAGGGTTCAACGATGATCAAACTATTGGACCTGGAGAAAGCTACACTTATTATTGGTATATTGATCAAGAATTTGGAGCAGTCAACCTAGTTGACATGGCGGATATACGTAACCATCGCCATCATGGTGCATTTGGTATGTTGATAGCTGAACCAAGAGGATCTGATTACTTAGATCCAAAAACCCGTGATCAAGTGAAGGCGGGAAGCCAAGTGATTATCTCAAATCCATTACTTCCGGAGTATAGAGAGTTCGCTCTTTTAATGCATGATGGTGCAAGGCTCCTTGATAAAAACGGAAAATTAATCATTGATCCTGAGCCATTGTTACAAGTCGAGCCAGACGAGGAAGAAACGGATCCAGAAGATCAAGGCTCCAGAGGCTTTAATTATCGAAATGAACGATTTAGTCATCGAGTGGAAACATTAGAGGATGTCTTTAAAGTCTTTAGTTCAAAAGTTCATGAAGATCCAAGTACACCACTATTTTTATCATATCCAGGTGATCCGGTTACAATGCGTTTAGCGGCCCCAGCAGACCGAGCAAGAGCTCATACATTTTTGATTCACGGTCATACATTCCGTAGAAGTGAAGATGACATGAACTCTTCTATTGTATCTGTAAGAGGTCAAAATGTCCCTGGTTCAAATGATGACTTCAGTTTATTTTATGGTGCAGGTGGCTTATTCAATAGACCAGGCGACTATATGTACCGTTCAGGAAATATCCGATGGGATCTTGAGTTAGGGTTGTGGGGGATCATGCGTGTACTTCGTAAAAGAACTAAAGATTTGGCACCTTTAAAAGAATATTCTGAGAGATATAAAGAAAAGAAATATAGAACGAATCGCTTTTCATCAGCCAAGTCTTTCATTCGTTCGATTTCAGATGAGCAATCTACGAGTCATGAGCATACTACAGTAACAGCAAATGGAGAAAACTCATTAAAAATGAGTAGGGATGAAGGTGTTAAAGATGGCGGGTCCTTGCCATAGATGTCAAAAATATAAATGCCAATGTAAAAAGAAACGTGAGAAATCTAAAAAAACTGAATTAAAAGTAAAAGATTTATTTGGCTCACCATTTGATTGTGAGGAGCAAATTCGAACACGTCGTTTTGCTTCTCCAAATAGTGCATTATCTCCACAGGAATTAGATGAACTACAGGAATGTATTGAAAAGGCTAATGACATACTACGATCATTGGTAGCAGAAAACGACCCAACGAATAAAAGACAACTACAATTACATTTTCTAAAGCTTCGCGGGGCAAGTGTTGAAGTAAAGATCCTTTGTACTCGGATGGAGCAAGAGGAAGAAGAAGAGAATGAGATGGACGATTTGTTTGCTGAGAACGAGGATGAAGATTTAGATTTGATTATCCCCCCTCATAAAAAAATAATTAAGGTATGTGGTAAAGTTGCAACAGCTGGACGTGATTTTATCCAATTTAACGGCGTAGGTTCAGCTTACTTGGTGCTGTATAATCAGCTTCTATCCGTTGCAAGTGATAAAACATCAAAAAGCAAACAGCCACAACGAGATTTCATTGATGCAAATCAGGAAACTAGAAGAAAACTAGCGTTTAATTTTGGCGAATTTGTAGCTAATAATCCAGATGCGAAAAATATATTTTTCGGAATCCCACTTTCGCTACAACTTAATCAATTTATAGGGAAAGAAGTATGTGTGGAAACAACAGATGATGGATCTTCAGAAGGCCTACTTGTTAGAGTAGATGAAGAGTTGATTGAAATCGAAAAAAAGTGCGGAGACAAAATTGAAATAGACTTTGACAAAATGTGCTTCATACTAATAAGAAATTTAAAATAAGTATTATATACACAATTTGGTACGTCATATGTACCGATATTGTAGTATAATAACATCGTTGAATAATATGAGAGAGAATTAACTTTCTTTTCTCTAATTGAAACGTTAATGTCGTGTATGTCATTGGGATGATGTGCACGGCTTTATTTTGATGGATTTAGAACTATTATTTACTAACTGTTTATTGTTACATTGCAATAAAAAACTTCATATAATATATTGATGAAGTTAGAAAATTATCACATTTGAACAAAATTATAAGTAAATTTTGAATATAGTATTGACTGAAGTTTGTAAAATCTGTACACTGTGAACAATCAATTGTTTTTTCCGGAAACACACATATAGAATAGTAAGGGATTTGATGAAATGATCGTATGTAAATTTGGTGGGACATCTGTTGCGAATGCAGAGCAAATTAAAAAAGTGGCGAATATTATTAAGTCTAATCCACAACGTCGAATTGTTGCTGTTTCAGCACCAGGTAAACGTTTTGGCGATGATATCAAAGTGACAGACCTTTTAATTGATTTAGCAGACGCTGTTCTCAAAAATGGTAATGTCCATGAGAAATTAAATAATGTTGTAAATCGTTACAGAGAAATTACAGATGAACTTGGGTTAGATTATACGATTTGTGAAGTCATTGCAGCGGATTTAAGCGAACGTGTTTCAAGTGACAAATCGAAAGTTGAACTCTTTATTGATAATATTAAAGCAAGTGGTGAAGACAATAACGCCAAATTAATTGCAGCTTATTTTAATTCAATCGGTTTAAAAGCAAAATATATTAGTCCGAAAGATTTATTAGTTGTAAATGATCTTCCAGAACGTACATATGCTTTACCTGAAGCATATGAAAACTTAAAATTCTTAGCAGACACAAAAGAAATTATTGTTTTCCCTGGGTTCTTCGGTTATACAAAAGAGGGTATTTTGCGTACATTTGACCGTGGTGGCTCTGATATTACAGGGTCTATTTTAGCGGCAGCTGTAAAAGCTGATTTATATGAAAACTTTACAGATGTAGATAGCGTCTTTTCTGCAAACCCGAAAGTAATTAACCAACCAGTAGAAATTCGTGAAATCACGTACCGTGAAATGCGCGAGCTTTCTTACGCTGGCTTCTCTGTTTTCCATGATGAAGCATTAATGCCCGTATTTAAATTAGGTATTCCTGTTAACATTAAAAACACAAATAATCCAACGGCACCTGGTACACGTATAGTACCAACTCGTACAACAACTCCAGGTCGTCCTGTGACAGGTATTTCTGCAGACAATGGTTTTTCAATATTATATGTACAAAAATATTTAATGAATAGAGAAATCGGTTTTGGAAGAAAATTACTTCAAATTATTGAAGAAGAGTATATCTCATTTGAACATACGCCATCTGGAGTAGACGATATTTCTGTCATTATCCGTTCTAATCAATTAACTCCAGAATCAGAAGAGCGTATTGTTAAAAGAGTAAAAGAAGAATTACACGCTGATGATGTTCATTTCAATCATGGTTTCTCAATGATTTCAATTGTTGGGGAAGGTATGCGTAATAACACAGGTTTAGCTGCACGTGCATGCGCGGCTATTTCAAATACAGGTGCGAATATTGAAATGATTAATCAAGGTTCTTCAGAAGTAAGTTTAGTATTCGGCGTTTTACAAAAATATGAGAATCAAATTTTACGTGCGTTATATGATGAATTCTTTGCAACTGTAACAACTTGCTAATATAAAATGCGTATACGATCGGCTATCTAGAAATGTAAATTTCTAGATAGCTTTTTTTTTCTAAAGATTGTCCATTGCTTAATAATTGATTTATCTTCATATAGATAATACGAGACATAATAAATCGGAATCACGAGAAGTATAATTTTTGGCAGTAATCAAAACGTCATATATAATAAATAAAAGGGAGTTTGTTTCTAAGGAGCTTTGAATGAAAACATATACTTACACACATCCACAATCAATAGAGTATACAGGAGATATTCGTATATTTGATGAAAGCAATCAAGTAGTAGCAATTGCTAGAAGAACTTATGATCACATAATCAAAAAAAAGTTGGACCGATTTTTAGATTTTCGATATTTTTTAAAATATGAGGTCAATAATTCTGAAGGGAAAAAGGCTTTCTTAGTGAAAAAAAAGATTCGAAGGGGCCGACTTTGGTTTGAAGGTCTAGATGTAATCTCCAATAAAAAATATATGATTACTTATGAAAACTGGAGAATCGGAATACCCGAACTATACATAACAGATGGACAAATTAAATTGCAACTTAATAAAGAATTTGAAGAGTGGTCAGAATTCCTATATGAAGACCAAGTAATTGCAAGATGGAAAGCTTCTTTCGTAGAGGAACAATTTGACATTATACTGCAAATTGATGAAAAAAGCCCTATTCAATCTGTTGAATTCTTTGTTGGAATTTCACAGGCTACACTATTTGTCGGCGCATAAAAAGGAGAGTTTTAATGAACGTTGTATTTGTGTTAACTTCAACAGGAGATGAAGTACTAGAAATGGTATCAAATGATGTAGCAGGATTACTTGCAGCGGTAAAAGGAGAGAATGTCACATTCCCTTTTGGAACCTTTCAATATGATTTCCACACATTAGATCACTATTTGGAAGGTGAAATATATCGTCAAGAGCTAACGATCTACTTAAAAGAAGAAAAACCAAATGTTGTAACATTTGTAGAATAACAAATTTTATCTACTGTCTCATGGCCTAGCATTATCAAATTTATTGATTAGATTTAAACAGGAATGAGGTTTTCACTTGATTCAATTAGTTATTATTGGTGCATTCTTTTATATTATTTTCTCTTTACTAGTAAAACTACCTATATTTAAACAATATGCTCCAGTTTTAACAATTGTTAATCGAGTAATCATCATTGTTTGTCTAATCATCATCGTGATAAAATCCGGTTTTATTCGATTAATCGTAACATTCATTAGTATTGTGCTTATCAACATTTCTGAGTTAATAGGAACGATATTTTAGAAAGACGTCTTTTTATAGGCGTCTTTTTTTTATTACATGAAATATATGAGATGACTTCTAAGCATAAGATGAAAGGAATGAAATTATCATTTTTTGCTCGTAATAGACTTAATATAGCCAAGTAGGTGATTTGAATTGAAGATAGGGTATATTGCAGATGATTTAACAGGGTCGAATGCAACAGCAGTATTGTTAAAGAAATTAGGCTTAGAAACAGCAACCGTTATGACTGGTGCCGCAATTCCAAATCGCAATCAACTAAATGCAATTGGAATGGATTTAGATTGCCGCTATTTGCCTAATAAACGAGTAGAGGAAAGAGTTAAAGCTGCGATTACAGAATTATACAATTGGGGAATTGAACTAGTAGCCAATCGAATTGACAGTACGTTAAGAGGAAGAATAGGACTTATTACGGACCTTCTATTAAACTCATTAGGAGAAAATAGTGTTGCTGTGTTAACACCGGCTTTTCCAGATTCCGGTCGAGTTGTTGTTGGAGGTTATTTATTAGTACATGGTCAATTGCTTGAAAATACTGCAATAAAAAATGATCCAATGAATCCAATTACAGAATCCTTTGTCCCAACTATTATTCAAGAACAGTCAAGTCATTCAATTTCACATATTGGAATTCAAGATGTCAATAAAGGGGAAGCCCATTTAGTGAAGGTTATGGAAAAGCAAATACTAGATGGACATCGAATTTTAGTATTAGATGCAATAACTAATCAGGATATAAGGGTCATTGCTTCCTCTATGAAACAGCTTAAGGTTCCAGTTTTTCCAGTAGATCCTGGTCCCCTAACTTATGAGTATGTTCGATCGATGCTTTCAAATTCATCTAAGAAACTAAGATATTTATTATCAATTGGGAGTGTTTCAGACTTAACGAAAAAACAATTATCCTATTTAGTAGAAAAAGAAAAAGCCGCTTATATATACTTAAATCCCATGAATCTACTAACTTCTTCAATGAGACATTCAGAAATTGAAACTGCTATATCAAAAGTTACCAACAACAATGAAGATAATTTTTTTATTATTACCACATGTCATCCGGACAAAGAAAACATCTCATTGCAAAAAATTGCGATCCAGCAAAATGAATCGGAGGACATACTAGCAAAATCATTAACTAGTGCAATCGCTGAGGTTACCACAAGGTGTATCTTAGAAAATAAGCAAAATATAGGTGGTGTGATCTCCTGTGGCGGAGATGTAACCGCATCTTTATGTGAATTTTCTGGGGCACAGGCTATTCAATTAAATGATGAAATAGAAAGTTTAATTGCTTATGGGGAATTATTAGACGGTGCTCTAAAATATTTGCCGATTATTACAAAGGGTGGATTAATCGGGGATGAAACAACTCTTCATAGGTGTCTTAACTATTTACAAACTAAAATGAATAAGGGTGTGTTCATAAATGAGTAAAGTAAATAATATAGTTGCGATTCCAATGGGAGATGCAGCAGGAATCGGTCCAGAAATTACGGTTAAATCTTTAGCGAATGAGGAAATTTATGAGGTTTGTCAACCACTGGTGATTGGCAGTGCAAAAGTTTTACAAAAAGCCATTGAAGTGACGAATTTCCCGTTAAAACTTAACTTAGTCAGTTCGCCAACCGATGGAAATTATACATTTGGAACAATTGATCTCTTAGACTTAGACAATATTAATATAGAGCAATTGCAGCCAGGAGTAGTCCAAGCACAATGTGGACAAGCAGCGTTTGAATATGTAAAAAAATCCATTGAACTTGCGATGGCAAAAGAAGTTAAGTCTATTGCAACAACACCGATGAATAAAGAATCCTTGAAAGCAGCAGGAGTAAAATACATTGGGCACACTGAGATGTTAGAAGATTTAGCAGGCTCCCGTGATCCTTTAACAATGTTTCAAGTAAATAGTTTGCGTATTTTCTTTTTAACTCGTCATGTGTCATTAAAACAAGCAATAAGTCAAATGACAAAAGAGCGTGTATTTGATTATGTAATCCGTTGTCATGAGGCGTTAAAGAGATTAGGGATTGAATCACCAAAACTTGCAGTTGCAGGGTTAAATCCGCACAGTGGGGAAGGGGGACTCTTCGGTATGGAAGAAGTAGAGGAAATTCGCCCAGGAATTGAAATAGCAATCGAAGAAGGCTATAACGTTGCAGGGCCAGTTCCAGCAGATTCAGTTTTCTTCCAAGCTCTGAATGGGAAATATGATGCGGTTCTTTCTTTATATCATGACCAAGGTCACATTGCAGCAAAAATGACCGACTTTCACCGCACCATTTCAATTACCAATGGCTTACCATTTTTAAGAACCTCTGTTGATCACGGTACTGCATTCGATATTGCATGGAAAAACATTGCATCCAGCGTTTCAATGGAAGAATGTATAAAACTAGCAGCTGAATATGGAAGTAAGTTTTAGGGACAAGGGGACAGGCACCTTGTCCCATTCTCTTTGCTTATTAGTTTCATCGATTGTGATGAGGAATTATTTTTGTGGTAATTCTAACTCAAGTAATACTTAACTGAAAATTAAAGAGGATAGCAAGCATACTATCCTCTAAAAAACTCTTTTTATGATTGAATTTTAATTTATAGTGGGACAAGGAACCTGTCCCTATCGTCCCAGTAAATTCGGTAACCACATCGAAATGAATGGTACATAACTAAATAGTAATAGCAGAGTTATTAGTACTACATAGAAAGGTATTAAGGCTTTCGTAATATCGGTTAGTTTTATGCCTGCAATTTGACAACTGATAAATAAGTTTACTCCAAGTGGTGGGGTACACATACCTAAAGCAAGGTTGATGATCATAATGATCCCAAAGTGTACCGGATCGATTCCCATTGCTACCGCAACTGGTGTTAATAACGGTGCTAAGATGATGACGGATGCACTTGTTTCCATAAACATTCCGACAAATATTAATAAAATGTTTACTAAAAGTAAGAAGATGATTGGATTATCTGTTACTGTTCCAAAGAAGTTTGCAACCATTTGTGGAATTCCTTCACGGCTAAGGACTAGTCCAAAAATACCTGCATTTGCAATAATAAATAATACGATAGCTGAAGTTACACCTGAACTTACAAATATGTTGAATATCTTATCTAACTTTATTTCTCGGTAAACAAAGGCTCCAATAATAAAAGCGTATAGTACGGCAACGACAGCTGCTTCAGTTGGTGTAAACACACCACCATATATCCCACCTAAAATAATGATTGGCATTAAAAGTGCTAAAATCGCATCTTTAAATGCTTTCCATGTTTCTGCAGGAGTTGCTTTCTTTTCCTTAGCATACCCGCGTTTTTTGGCAATTACGTAAACTAAAATAATTAATGATAGTCCAATGACAATCCCTGGTGTGATCCCCGCCATGAACAGATCGCCAATAGAAGTATTCGTAGACACACCATATAGAATCATTGGAACAGAAGGTGGAATTATAATCCCCAGTTCACCCGAAATGGATGTAACGGCACCTGCAAAGTTTTTGTGGTATCCTCTGCTGATCATAGAAGGGATTAAAATAGAACCAACAGCCGCAACGGTCGCAGCACTAGATCCGGAAATTGCAGCAAAAAACATAGATGCAATAACTGTTACGATGGCTAAACCACCAGTATGATGACCTGTTAATGTATTAGCAAAGTTAATTAACCTTTTAGAAATCCCGCCTGTTTCCATAAGTTTACCAGCTAAGATAAAGAATGGAATGGCCATTAATGAAAATGAGTCAATTGAAGTAAAGATACGTTGTGCAACTACTAATAAAGAAACATCTCCACCATACATAAGAGCGATAACGGATGCCAAGCCAAGAGTAACAGCGACAGGTACTCCGATAATAAAGAGTATCCCGAGTGATCCCATTAATACTCCACTCATTCTTCAGCCCCCCCTTTAAAGACAACGATTAGGGCAGCGATGGCATTTAAAATGAGTAGGAGAGCACCTAAAGGTATAGAAAAGTATGGTATGGACATTGAAATTTGTAATGCTGGGGACTTCTGAATACTAACTTTTGAAACTAAATCAATACCATATTTTAAAAGAATCGCAAAAAATACAATACATATAACTAAAACAATCATCTTTAATACCCTTTGTACTGTTTTAGGAAGTAAATCAGGAATTGCTTCAACTGAGATTAATTCATTGTGTCGTATCGCAAGGGCTGCTCCAAAAAATACTGCATAAATTCCAAGATAACGAGTGGCTTCTTCTGACCAAGGCAACGGTATATTTAAAACAAATCGCGAAAATACTTGTAGGATCATAATGATGGTCATAACAATTAGTGAAAATGTAAGTAGTATTTTGACTAACTTATTTATGCCATCAATACTTTTTAAAATGGTATTCATAGCAATCCCCCTATTTTAAAGGCTAAAGATGAGCGGCTTATTTAGCCGCTGCTTTAATTTTGTCGTATAACTCCGCGTAATCACCTTTGTATTTATCAATCACTGGTTGTGCAGCATCTTGGAATGGTTTGATGTCAACTTCATTAACTTGCATTCCTTTTGATTTTAATTCTTCAATTTGAGCTGCAGTATTTGTATCAATAAACTCATATTCAGCTTGTTGTGCTGCTTTTGCTGCATCTGTTAAAACTTGCTGCTGCTCCGGTGAGAAAGACTCAAATAATTCATTGTTGAAAATAAATACAGCAGGTGAATATACGTGACCAGTCAAAGAAACATAATCTTGAACTTCTTCAAATTTTGATGAATAGATAATTGGAATTGGGTTTTCTTGCCCGTCAATTACGCCTTGTTGTAAAGAAGTGAATACTTCACTCCATGCCATTGGAGTCGGTGCTGCCCCAAATGCAGCGAACACTTCTTGGTGAATTGGAACTTCCATTGTACGGATTTTAATACCTTTTAAGTCTTCAGGTTTTTCAATTGGGTGCTTACTATTTGTAATATTACGGAAGCCGTTTTCACCCCAACCTAAATTTTTAATTCCTACTGAAAGTAATTTTTCGTTTAATTCGTCCCCAATTTCACCATTAAATACTGACCTAGCGTGTTCAGAGTTTTCGAATAAGAACGGGAAATCTAGTACGTTAAATTCAGGTACAAAGTTACTAATAACACCAGATGAAATAAATGCACCGTCTAAAGTTCCCATTTGAACAGACTCTACATTGTCACGTTCATTTCCTAATTCACTGTTGTAGTGAACTGAAACTTCGATTGCTCCATTTGAGTTTTTCTCTACTTCTTCCTCAAATGTTGTTAAATATTCCCCATAATGCGAATCTTCCGTTTGAGTAGTATTAATGGTAATTTCTTTTGCTTCAACACTTGTTTCTCCTGAATCTGAATTAGTAGGTGCTGTGGCAGTCTCTTTTTCTCCACCACCACATGCTGCTAACCCAACTGCTAATACTGGAATTGAAAGTAGTGATAAGTACTTCTTTTTCATAAAAAATCCCCCTTGGTATAAATTAATTTTTAATAATGTAAGATAACGCTTTCATTTTTAAATGAAAGAACAGATATAAATCTCCCCAAATCACCAATAATACTACGAAAATCAAAATCTATGAAATGTAAATGGACTCACCTCACATCGACTTTTCTACCATTTTTTATATTCTGAGAAAAGATGCCAATGAAATTATTTTAATTTTCATTTTCTTGCATATGATAGAAATTAATAAAGAAAATTCAATTTTTACTACGATATGTAATGAAGTGAAAAAATATATTTAATTTATTACTAATTTTTCATTTTATTTTACAAATGTTGTAGTTTAGTAAAACACACTTGATTATCACTAAAAGAACGGTGACTAGGATTTGACCGTTCAAGGAATTCAAAAAAATTAAACGTGAACACTCGAAAGGCACAAGGAATTGATTACTAGATGGGGTGAGGGATTTTAATGGCCAAAATGTTTGCTGAGGAGCGCAGAAAACGAATTTTAGAGTTACTACAAGAAAGAAAACGCGTAACGATTCAACAATTAGCAGAAGCAATTCGAGTTTCTGATGCTACATTAAGAAACGATTTAACAACACTTGAAAAACAAAAGCTATTAAAAAGAACCCATGGTGGTGCTATTTTAGGAGACGATTTTGAAAACGATTACAATTTTTCAGTTCGAGAGTTAAAAAACAAAAATGAAAAAACACTCATCGCACAAAAAGCATTACAACTCATCTCTGACAATCAATGCATTATGTTAGATGCGAGTTCAACTGCAATGGAATTAGCAAAACAACTAGTAAATGTAAAAAAACGATTAACAATCGTAACAAATGGTATGAATACAGCATTTGAGCTAAATGGGAATCCTGATTTTACGATCATTTTAATTGGTGGAATTATTCAAAAATCATCCATGGCATTAGAAGGGAGTTTGGGTGTAAACCTCTTAGATAAAATCAACATTGATACGTTCTTTGTTTCTGCAAATGGCTTCACTACCTTACAAGGACTTCAAGACTTTAGTGTTTATGAAGTCGAGTTAAAGAAACAAATGATTAAACAATCATCAAAAGTGGTGGCATTACTTGATCACAGTAAATTTAATAAAACCTCCATTGCCACATTTGCTTCAATACAAGATATTGATTTCATCATAACTAATAAGCCAGTAGACACAGCACAAATGAATGAGATGCTCAACTTTAACAAGGGTTTAAGTATCATTTATCCTTAGACATTGTTCAAAATGCACCCCTTAGCATTTGAAAATAAGTAATAAAAAACAATAAAAAACAATAGGATAAAGTAAAAATTCATAATCATTTAATCTCAAAATTGATTTTTTAAGTTAATAGAAGAAATCACAGAAACAGGTGGGGGATAAAAATGAAAAAAGTAATTAACAATCCAGAAAATGTCGTGAATGAAATGGTTGAAGGTTTTATCGCGGCTTTTGGAAACGATTACAAAAAAGTTCACCATACAAATGGTGTCGTAATAAAGAATAAGCCTAATCGAGTAGCTGTTGTCACTGGCGGTGGAAGTGGGCATGAACCGTTATTCATTGGAATGGTAGGAGAAGGATTAGCAGACGGTGCAGCGATTGGCAATGTTTTTGCGGCACCAACCCCAAATACAGTTTTAGAAGTAACGAAAGAATTAGATAGTGGGCAAGGTGTGTTATATGTATATGGAAATTATTCAGGGGATGTCCTGAATTTCGATATGGCTGCTGAATTAGCAGAGCTTGAGGATATTACAACAAAAACGGTATTAGTCAACGATGATGTGGCATCGGCTACAAAAGAACATGCTTTTGACCGTCGAGGGATTGCAGGGGATATTTTTGCAATCAAAATCGCAGGTGCTGCGGCTAATGATAATTTAACACTAGAAGAAGTCGCAAGAATTACACAAAAAGCGGCTAATCATACACGTTCTATCGGTGTTGCTTTATCTCCAAGTTCCATTCCAAGTACAGGTAAATATACATTTGAAATTGCCGACGATGAGATTGAATTAGGTATGGGGATTCACGGGGAGCCCGGAGTAAAAAGGACAAAGCTACAGACAGCAGATGAATTAACGGCAAACATGTTAGATTACATTTTTGATGATATAGAATTACAAGAAAATGATGAAGTCTGTGTGTTAGTTAATGGGTTAGGTTCAACTACTTTAATGGAACTCTTCATTGTGAACCGAAAAGTAGTAGAAATATTAAATGAGAAAGGCATTTCAATTTACGATACAGATGTTAATAGTTACTGTACAACGCTTGAGATGGCGGGGGTTTCTATTACTTTAATGAAATTAGATGATGAACTGAAAAATTATTATGATAAACCGGCTTATTCACCATATTATTTCAAGAAAGGAAGAGGTTGATGATGGTAGCAGAGACGGATGGGGTTCAAACTTATTTATCTACGAAACAAGTAAAAGATTTATACATTTATGTCGGCCAAAAAGTCATCGAAGCAAAACCAACCTTAACCGAAATCGATAGTGCTATTGGAGATGGTGATCACGGAATTGGCATGGAAGTTGGATTTAATAAAGCTATTCAACAACTTAATGAAATCGAAGTAGAAGATATTAATACCATTTATAAAGAAATCGGGAAAGCCATGATTAGCAATATGGGTGGCGCATCGGGCGTATTATTTGGCACGTTTTTTGTTGCGAGTGTAAAAAATAAGCCTGTCATTGATAGGCTCACTTTAGCAACTTTTGCTCACCTAGTTCAAAGTGGTCTAGAAGGGGTACAAGCTCGAGGGAAAGCAAAAGTAGGCGATAAAACAATGATTGACGCATTAGCGCCTGCCGTTGATGCACTAAATACAGCGGTAGAACAGAATAAAGACTTGGTGGAAGCTTTGCAAGTGGCGTGCGAGCAAGCGGAACTAGGCTTAGAACAAACAAAACAACTAGTCGCAAAATTTGGTCGTGCAAAATCTTTAGGAGAGCGAGCAATTGGCCATCAAGATGCAGGGGCAACTACAATTTCGATCATGTTTAAATCGATTTTTGACTATGTAAGCAATTTAAAAACGAATGGTGAACTTTTGTATGAATAAAGTAATCATCGGAACAAATTGGAAAATGCATAAATCAATCGCGGAGGCAAAAACCTACACTGCTGAGTTAAACGAATTTTTTGAAGGATTTTCCGATGATATTGAACTATTTATCATACCTCCTTTTACAGCATTAGCACCTGTCAAAGAAATATTAGACACCTCATCTATCTTAGTAGGTGCGCAAAATATGCACTGGGAAGATGAAGGGGCCTATACTGGAGAGATTTCTCCGGTCCATTTAGAGGAACTTGGAATTGATTTAATTGAGCTAGGACATTCAGAACGACGCCAATATTATAACGAAAATGATGGTGACCTTAATAAAAAAGTTAAAGCGGCACTGAATCATAATTTAAGACCATTAATTTGTATAGGTGAATTAATGGAACATAAGAGAAATGGGATAACAGAGGAAATTTTATCGATTCAGCTAAAAACGATATTGAAACAAATTGAGTTTGAATCGGCAAAAGACATCATCATTGCCTATGAACCGAGATGGGCGATTGGTGTTTCGGGTGTTTCGCCGGAACCCTTTTATGTTCAACGAATTCATCAATTCATTCGAGAGCAGTTAATTCAGCTCTATCCCTCCATTGGATATGAAATTCCGATTTTGTATGGGGGTAGCGTGAACACTGAGAATGCGATTCCTTTGTTGAATCTTGATCATGTAAATGGCCTGTTTATCGGACGTGCCGCTTGGAATATAGATTCTTTTAAAGAGATTTTATTTGATGTAAGAGAATTGATTAGGGAATGGAAATGCGAGGATGAGCGATGAAACTAGGCTTAAGTACGTATGCATTTTTTTGGCATATGGCGAGTGTTAACACAAATAGACTATCAGTTGAACAGGTTCTTGAAGAAACAAAAAAATACGGAATTGATCTGCTTCAAATTTGTGATGTAGAAGAACTTGAAATTGCAACAGATGCTGAACTTAAGGGGATTGCAAAGAAAGCGGAGCAACTTGGAATCGAACTAGAGATAGGAACGAGAGGAATTCATCATATTAAATTAGAACGATTTTTAGAGATTTGCGAGAAGTTAAATAGTAAAACTTTGCGAACGATGCTAAATGGTGCTAACTTTGCACCGAGTTTCGAAGAAGCAGTACAAATATTGAAGCAATTCAAGCCGGCACTAGAAGAAAAAGGAATTACTTTAGCAATTGAAACGTATGAACAACGAAAAACAGAAGAAATTGTAAACATTGTGAAAGAAGTTGCCAGTCCAAATATAGGAATTTGCTTAGATCCTGCGAATTGTATAGCCAATTTAGAATCACCTGAACAGGTAATTAGTCTTGCAGCTCCATATGTGAAAAATCTTCATTTAAAAGACTTTACTTTTGAACGAAAGACGGGTTGGGTTGGCTTTTCATTAATCGGAACTCCCTTCGGAGAGGGAAAATTAGATGCAACTTATATGCTAGGTGAATTGCAACAACATCAAGTGAACGTCAATGCCATACTGGAATTTTGGTTGCCTTTTACTAATTCAATTGAGGAAACTGTGCAACTTGAAAAGCAATGGATTGCGAAAAGCATCTCTTATATTGAAGAGAACTTATTTTAAAAAGTTGGAGGAAACTTTATGAGTACATTAGAAAATAGCACAGTTTCCATTCTTGGCGCTGGCGGTAAAATGGGAACACGTATTACAAATAATTTAATTCATGCTCCATTACAACTACTGTTATGTGAAAAATCAGAAGAACGAGTGGCAACGATGATAGAACGAAATTTAATAGTTGTGCCTATGGAAGAGGCGGTTCCTCAAAGTGATTTTGTTATTTTAGCAGTGCCTGATATTTATATTAAGCAAATTTCAACGGAAGTAGCACCTTTAATGAAAGATGGCGCGGTGTTAATTACGTTAGATCCTGCGGCTGCATATGCAGAGCAATTAGTTGTGAATAACCATTCCACGTCGATTGTTGCACACCCGTGTCACCCATCGATTTTCCTGGAAAAATATACAAGGGAAGAATACGACGATGCATTTGGGGGAGTTGCTGCGAAACAAGATGTTGTAGTTGCACTTCACCAAGGAGATGAAACTAAAATAACGCTTGCATTGGAATTAATAAAATCTATGTACGCTCCTGTAGAAACTTGCCATGTCATTACAGTAGAACAAATGGCGATTTTAGAGCCGACTTTAGTTGAAACAATTACTTGTATGATTGGAACAGTGTTAAACGAAAGTTTAGACGAAGTGGTCAACATGGGAATTCCAGAAGAAGCGGCACGTGCCATGCTTTATGGGCATATCCAAATTGCCTTAGCGGTGGCATTACGTGGGACAAACCCATTTTCAGATGCATGCTTAATAGCGATTGAGCAGGGGAAAGAAGCTATTATTCAACCGGATTGGAAAAAAGTCTTTGAGAAAGAACACTTAGATTCTACAATCCGAAAAATGCTGAAATTATGCTGAAATGGGACACAGGGACAGGTTCACTGTCCCGTAAACATTAATATGAGTTGGGACAAGGGACCTGTCCCTTTGTCCCCAAATTAAGTTAATGGGGGAGAAAATTTGAGAATTGGTATTGGTTGTGATCATAATGCAGTTGAGTTGAAGAATGAAATAAAAACGTTTATTAAATCACTCGGACATGATGTAACTGAATACGGAGAAATAGGTGCATCATGTGGAGAAGTCGATTATCCAGGTGTAGCCTTTGAAGTTGGGGAAGCAGTTCAAACTGGTGAAGTGGAGCGTGGCATTTTATTATGTGGAACAGGCCTAGGTATGGCCATTGCAGCAGGCAAAGTTCCTGGAATCCGGGCAGTCACTTGCCACGACACCTATTCAGCAGAACGTGCCCAAAAAAGTAATAACGCACAGATCATTACTCTTGGCGCTAAAGTAATTGGAGTAGAACTTGCAAAACAAGTCGTAGAAAAATATTTAGAGTCCAGTTTCCCAGGAGGCAACTCAGCACGAAAAGTACAGCAAATTATTGACAAAGAAAAAGAATATTTGGGACAGTAGGGACATCGGGGACAGGTACCTCGTCCCAGTTGAAATAAAGTTACAGTTAAGTATCTTCCGAAGAGTATTCTGTGGGAGGTACTTTCTTATGTGAAAAAAAGACATGAACAAGGGGAACAGTTTTTCTGTTCCCCAGAACCTAAATTGCAATAGAATTTTTCAATGGTTTAACAATGAAAGGAATCAAGATCAATTGAATGATGATTCCAGGTAAGGCAACAATTAATGCGCCTGAAATAAAGGCCTCAAAACCAAAGGGCATGGACCCCATATTATATAAAACTGTGCTAGCTAGTCCATAAATGATTCGACCTAAGATCATTGAAGTAATTAATGAAATGAATATTTTTCCGTTTGTATATTGATAGGCAAGTCCAATTACTAACCCATAAGTTGCTAACTCAAGCATCATAGATAATCCAATTGGAAAGAGTGGAGGCATGCCTGTTAGTAAAAAAGTTATGAATGGAAGTATGAGTCCTGAGATTGCTCCAAACCGTGCCCCACAAACGATTCCACAGATTAAAACGGGTATGTGCATAGGCAATAGCACAGAGCCTGCATTAGGTATTGGAATCAACTTAATGACTTGTGGCAACAGTAAACCGATTGCGATACAAAGTCCCGTGAAAACTAGCTTCTTTGTTGAAGATTTGGTCATTTCTAATTCCTCCACTGATTTTAGTATTTGGGACAAAGACTTGGGTTCATCGTCCCATTAATTATTAAGATTTGGGACAAGGGACCTGTCCCCCTGTCCCAATGAATAGTTGGCATTTACTTTTGATTTGATAGTAGTCAAAATAACGATTTTCTAACGGGAGCCATTGAGTTATAAACTGTTGTACTTTTTGTTCATTTCGTTTTGCTATTCGTTCAAGTTGTACATCTGGGTCTACCGATAGAAAAATAGAATGAGTGTAATAGGGGTACAAAATGGGATGCATACTATATACGCCTTCTACAATATTTAATTTTTTAGGCTGTATTTTATTCACTTCTCCTAATGTTTGCGTTTGGCAATTAAAAGGTTGATAGTAAACAACTTCATGATCGTGCAACGGCTTTAAAACAGAATGTAAAAAACGATCATAATCCACATTTCCTCCCGGTTCTTGTAATCTTTCTTTTGTTTTCATTGACATAGGTAGAAAAAAATCATCCATATGAAATACATTGCAGTCAAAGTGCTCCTTGATGAATTCAGCGAGTGTACTTTTTCCACTTGCAGCATTCCCGTCAATCGCCACTATCGTATGTTTACTTTTTTCTGCACAATCTTCAAGTAATTTAAAGATAGGATTGTAGCTTGTGAAATGTTCTAAAGTTTGTCCCATTACAACCATCCCTTTATCCTAATATTCAGATAATAAATCGCGCTATATTTCATTTCATCACCAATGTTTTCTTCCCAAATTCTAAGTGGTCAGTTAATAACTTTGCCGCGTCCGACCCTTTATTTTGCAATAAATACTCATATATTTTTACATGATCTTCGTAAAAATACTGCAAGTTTCCAGAGTTCTTTTTAAATTCTTCGATTGCGAGGAGCATCAGTTGGTTTTGGATTTGTGTGAAAACTTTCGTAATTTCTTCATTCCCATAATAATTCAAGATTAATAGATGGAAATCTGTGTCAATCTTAGAAAACTCGTTTTCATCGTATTTGAGTAATGCCTCATGTTGAATTTTTAAATTCTTTTCAAGGCTTTCTTTCAATTGGTCTGTAATCGTGAGGTGGTTATAGTGCAATGCTACATGTGATTCTAATGCAATGCGGAGATCATATATATCTACTAATTTTTGAATTGATATGTTTGTCACAATAGGTCCTTTATTTGGTGTGTTGACAATAAAACCATCTGCTTCTAATTTTTCAAGCGCTGACCGGATGGGGGTACGACTCATTCCAAGTAAGTCCGTTAATTCCCGCTCAGTTAATGAGGTACCAGGTTTAATTTCCCCTTGCATAATTAATTGTTTCATTTTTAAATATGCTTGCTCCTTCAAGGTCAATTTCTTCATTTTCACTCTCTTTTCCCTATGAAATTGAATTTCGATGTCTGTTTGAAAGCTTCTAAACTATTTTTTTATTAATAGTATATAGAAAAATACAGATTGTATACCTCATGTATCACTTTTTGTATTCCTTTAGTACTTTTTCAAAAACTCCATAAATATACTAGGTAGCGGATAATTGTTATTAGGGTTTACATGGGAGGAAAACAATGATTCAAGAAACAAAAATTGTTGAGCTAGGTCATGTGATTAGCGGTAAGCGAATTTATAAAGGTAAAATCATTCCGGTTTTTAACAAATATACGAAAGAACTAATTGCTAATGTATATAGCGCTGATGAACAAACAGTGAAAGCAGCCATAGATAACTCAGTTGAAACTTTTAAAAACAAAAAGCTTAGCGCAAAAGATCGTTATGACATCTTATCGAAAGCTGCTCAAATCGTAAGTTGTGAAAAAAATGAGTTAGCCCTATCGATTACAAAAGAAGTAGGGAAATCGCTAAAAGATTCTTTAACAGAAATTGATCGGGCTATTGATACCTTTACGATTGCAGCAGAAGAATCAAAAAGAATCTTTGGTGAAGGAATTCCATTACCTAATAAATTTACTGATGAAAAGAAAATGGCATACACGGTTCGAGTTCCTGTAGGGGTAATTGCAGCGATCACACCTTTTAATCTGCCATTTACGTTAGCAGTTCACAAGATTGCACCAGCAATTGCTGCTGGGAATGTGGTTATTTTAAAACCTGCAGAAGCAGCACCTATTACCGTCATGCGATTAGTTGAAATTCTTGAAGAAGCTGGACTTCCAAAAGGGTTTATTAATGTAATTAATGGCTATGGACATGAAGCTGGAGAGTATTTATTAAAAGATGAACGCATCAATATGTATACGTTTACAGGAAGTGTTGGTGTTGGGAATCATATAAAAAATTCAGTGGGTATACGAAAAGTCACATTAGAGCTTGGAAGTAATGCACCAAATATCATTCATAAAGATGCTTACAACTTAGAGCAAGTAGCGAAACTTTGCGCCACTAGAGGGCTGGCTACTGCGAATGGGCAGGCGTGTATTTCAGTTCAACGATTATATGTGCATAGTGAAATATTTAATGAGTTTAAAGATTTTTTAGTTGATGCTGCAAGTACCCTTGTTGTAGGAAATCCAGAAGATCCAAATACCGATATTGGACCCCTTATTTCGGAACGACAAGCAGAGCGAGTTGAAAACTGGGTTAAAGAAGCGGTAGAAGATGGAGCAAAAGTTCTAATAGGTGGAGAACGTGATGGAGCGATTTTTAAACCAACGATCTTGACCAATTTAAAACCTTCTATGAAAGTCATGTGCGAAGAAATCTTCGGACCGGTCATTAGTTTAGTAGAGTATGACGATATTGATGAAGTCATTAAAGAAGCAAACGACTCAAAATTTGGTCTTCAAGCGGGATTATTTACTTCTGACTTAAATCTAGTGATGCGCGCTTCAATGGAGCTTGAATATGGCGGCGTCATTGTCAATGATGTGTCAACATACCGCTCTGACTGGCAGCCTTACGGGGGAATTAAAGATAGTGGTTTAGGGAAAGAAGGTCCAATCTATGCGATCCGTGAAATGACAGATGAGAAAGCAATCATTATTAACTATCAATAAATACTTTAAAAAATTGATAACAAGGGAGATAAGAAATGACAAAATTCCAAGGGAAAGTTGCAATTATTACAGGAGCGGGTTCTGGAATGGGCCGTGCAACAGCAATTGAATTTGCAAAAGGTGGCGCAACAGTTATTATTGCAGATTTAAATGAAAACAATGCCAAACAAACGCAAAAACTTCTCGAAGAATATAACGTCCCTACGAAAATCTTTGTTGGCGATATTTCAAAGACAGAAAAGGTCCAAGAAATAGTGAACGGAACGGTAGAAGAGTTCAAAACAATCGATATTGTTGCAAATATTGCAGGAATGCCGATGACGTTCACACCAATTGAAGAAGTAGAAGAAGAATTTTGGGATCAACAAATGGCTGTGAATGTGAAAGCTTCCTATTTATTGTCTAAATATGCACTACCATATTTAAAAAATAACCAATCAAAAGGTAGTATCGTGAACGTAGCATCTGTAGCGACAGTAAGACCACGTCCAGGGTTAACTGCGTATTGTGCATCAAAAGGAGCAATTGTTGCACTCACTCGCTCTCTAGCACTTGAAGTAGCAAATACAGGTGTACGTGTAAACGTCATCAACCCAGGTCCAGCAGAAACACCAATGCTAGAAAAATTTTACGGAAATATGGATCCGGTAGAAGGACGTAAATTGTATGAAGATTCTGTGCCAATCGGACGATTATGTTATCCAGAAGATATTGCGAAAATGATTGCTTACTTAAGCTCTGACGATGCCTCATTTATTACGGGCTCAGTCGTTAATGTTGATGGTGGTCGCGGATTGTAATGAAAAGAGAGGGCTTACTTGCGTTGGGGAATTGAAACAGGAGGCTTACCCACGCACGTATTGGGGAATAAGTCGCACGAAAAGAGAGCACGCGCACGTAACGAGAGAAGTCACATAATAAAGTGAAAAAAGGAGAGAACCAATGAACAAAATTAACTTGGCTGTATTACCTGGAGACGGAATTGGAAAAGAAGTCATGCCGGAAAGTTTACGTGTATTAGATCTTTTAGCAGAAATCCATGGAGGTCTAAAAATTGAGCGTACAATTTATCCTTGGAACTGTGACTATTATGAAGAGCACGGAAAAATGATGCCAGATAATGGTTACGAACAATTACGAAACCACGACGCCATCTTTTTAGGCGCAATGGGTGACCCGTCACGAGTTCCAGATCATATTGCATTATGGGGTACAGTGATCAACCTTCGTCGTGAATTTGAGCAAGTTATTAATTTACGTCCAGTGAAGAGCTTAAAAGGCGTTCAGTCTCCTTTACGAAGCGACAAAGAATTTGATTTTGTAGTTGTCCGTGAAAATAGCGAAGGGGAATATAGTCAAGTTGGTGGATTAATTCATCAAGAAGCAGATGAAATAGCTATTCAAACGAATGTGTTCACAAGAAAAGGAACAGAACGTGCCATCAATTTTGCATTTGAATTGGCAAAAACTCGAAACAAAAAGTTAACTAGTGCGACAAAATCAAATGGTTTATATCATAGTATGCCGTTTTGGAATCGTGTGTTTGAAGAAGAAGCAAAAAAATATGAAGACATTCAAACAGAACTAATCCATATTGATGCTTTAAGTGCTTTCTTAGTCACAAAACCTCAAAGTTTTGATGTCATCGTAGCAAGTAACTTGTTCGGTGATATCCTAACAGACCTCGGTGCTGCAATTATGGGAAGTATTGGGATCGCGCCTGCTGCAAATTTAAACATTAACGGAAAATATCCATCGATGTTTGAGCCAGTTCATGGTTCTGCACCTGATATTTATGGTAAAAACATTGCAAATCCAGTAGGTCAGCTTTGGACAGGAAAACTATTGTTAGAGCATTTCGGATACCAGGAGCTAGGTGAATTGTTACTGTCAACCATTGAAGAACTACTAGTAGATGGAGTTAAGACACCTGATTTAGGTGGTATCTATAGCACAACTAAATTTACTGATGCATTACTTGAAAGGCTTGCACAAAAATGATTGTACACCCATCCAATCCAATAACTGAATTTAAGAATTTACGAATGATCCAAATAAAAAATCACTTTGAAGATCGACGAATCGAGCATATCGAAGAGGTCATCCTCCAACAAATAGCTTCTCTAAATTTATCAACTAAAGAATTAAAAGATAAAGAGATAGCTATAACAGTCGGTAGTCGTGGTATTCATAATATCAAATTAATCATCCAAACAATCATCAATAAATTAAAAGAATATGGGGCTAAACCGTTTATTATACCAGCGATGGGTAGTCACGGTGGAGCAACAGCAGAGGGGCAATTAGAGGTGTTGGAAAGTCTCGGCTTTACAGAAGAAAGCTGTGGTGTTCCAATACGCTCTTCCATGGAAGTCGTCGAGCTCGGTACAACGAACGAAGGAGTACCAGTATTCATGGATAAAATTGCATATGAAAGCGAAGGCATTATCATAGTGAATCGGGTAAAGAAACATACAGACTTCACTTCGAATTATGAGAGTGGGTTATGTAAAATGTCTACTATTGGTCTTGGTAATCACAAAATGGCGCAAACGATGCACTCTTATGGTGTAAAGGGATTACGAGATCATATTAAACAATGTGCAAAAGTCGTATTTGATTCTGGAAAAATCCTGTTTGGCATGGCAATTGTAGAAGATTCCTATGACCATACTGCAATGATTGAAGCAATGCCCGCAAATGAAATATTAAAACGGGAACCGAAATTGCTAGAGCTTGCAAATGATCTATTACCAAAGCTACCAATCAATGAAATCGATATTTTAATTGTGGAACAAATTGGGAAAAATTTCAGTGGAACGGGTATGGATACAAATGTCATTGGGCGAATCAATATTGTCGGAGAAACGGATCCACCAAATCCCAATATCCGCTTTATTATCGTCGACGATTTATCTGAGGCTTCCCATGGCAATGCATTAGGCATAGGATTAGCAGATTTCACGACGGAAAAATTATATAAAAAAATCGATTTACAAAAAATGAATGAAAATACCATTACTACTACATTTCTAAAGAGGGCTTTTATTCCAATGGTATTAAAAGATGTACACGAAGCAATGAAAGTTTCTACGAATCTATTGAAAGTTTCTGATTTAAATAGTCTTAAAATCATTAAGATTAAGAATACACTTAATTTGGAGGATCTTTGGGTATCGCCAAAAGTACTTGAAGAGATGGCAGGTAAAGCGTCATTTGAAGTCATTTCCGAAGCTTCTTATAAAGAGTGCTTCAATGAATAGATTTTTTAGAAAGGATTTGATGATTTGATAAAAACAACAAGCAAATTAATAGGTAACTTAATTAATGGTGAATGGATTCATTCCAACGAAACATTCGAAGTGCTAAATAAATGCACACAAGAAGTGATAGCAACAGTTGCACATGCAGACGAATCTACAGTAAAAGAAGCGGTAAAAGCTGCACGTGAAGCATTTGAGACAAATCCATTAACTGTTCTGAAACGCTACGAAATTCTTATGAACGCTGCTTCAATCATTGAAAAGCGAAAAGAAGAAATAAGTTTAGCGATTTGTCGTGAAGTAGGAAAACCAATAAAAGAAGCACGACAAGAAGTTGAACGCGGAATTCAAACGTTTATTGCGTCAGCTGAAGAAGGGAAACGCATCGTAGGAGAAGGGATGCCAATTGAAAGTCAGCCAGGTAACGACGGCAAAATGTCTTTTAGTATCCGAGTACCTAAAGGAGTCGTTTGTGCCATTACACCATTCAATTTCCCATTTAACCTAACTGCTCATAAAATTGCGCCTGCGATTGCGGCAGGAAATACAGTTGTACTTAAGCCAGCACAAGCTACACCTATTTCCGCAGCGCTTATTGGAGAGGTTTTGATGGAGGCGGGACTTCCTGCAGGTTACTTAAATATTGTAAACGGAAAAGGTAGCAAGCTTGGGGATCTGTTAGTAAAAAACCCTTCCATTGATTTCTACACGTTTACAGGAAGTCCAGAAGTAGGGAGGTTTTTAAAAAATAATACAGGAATCAGACATGTCGTGTTAGAACTAGGTAGCAATTCACCTAACATTATTCATAGTGACGTAAAAGATTTAGAGGAAGCAATGAATTTATGTATCCGACGTGGTTTTTCAAATGCTGGGCAGGCATGTATTTCTGTACAGCGCCTCTACGTACAACAAGATTTATATGAGCGAGCTCTTGAAATCTCAAAGAATATCGTGTCCACCATTAATATCGGAAACCCCGAGGTGGAAGAGACAGATATCGGTCCAATGATCAATGAACAAGAAGCCGTTCGTACGGAAAAGTGGGTCCATGAAGCTGTTTTTGAAGGCGCAACTATTGTAGCAGGCGGACGTCGAAATGGTGCTTTCTTTGAACCAACAGTACTTGCAAATGTTACATCAAATATGAAAGTAATGTGTGAAGAAGTATTTGCACCAGTTATCTCAATAATTCCTTATGAAACAATTGAAGAGGCAATCGCGTTTGCCAATGATTCAAAATATGGATTACAAGCTGGAATTTTCACTGAAAATCTTCGTGTTGCGATGGAAGCAGCGAAAAAGCTTCAATTTGGTGGAGTTAATATCAATGAAGTTTCAACCTATAGAGTAGATATTCTACCTTATGGTGGTGTTAAAGACAGTGGACTTGGTAAAGAGGGACCTAAATATGTAATCGAAGAAATGACGGATTTAAAATTAATTAATATACATGTCTAAAAAATGGGGTAATCAAATGACGAGAAAAACGTGGGAATTTTTCGGTTCACATCAAATTGTTTTTGGTAGTGGTGCTGTAGGACAGTTGCCAGAGATTTTAAATAAATATCAGTATCAAAAAGTATTAGTCATCACGGACCGTGGCATTGCGGGCACACCAATTTTACAGAAAGTTATCAGTACATTAAATAATGGAGAATTTGATGTAAAAGTATTCGATCGAGCGATGCCAGAACCAACATTAACAGCCATTCTAGATGCTTACCAGCAATTAAAAGAGGTTGACGATCTAGATGTTATCATTGGTTTAGGTGGCGGAAGTTCAATCGATTTTGCTAAAATCATCTCTCTTTTAATTAAATACGGTGGTTCACCAAGAGATTATTACAACGGTAAGACGGCTGTACCAGGAGATGTGATTCCACTTATTGCGATCCCTACAACTGCTGGTACTGGTTCAGAGGTAACAACAGTAGCTGTCATAAATGATGAAGAATTAAAATTAAAAGTTGGACTTACGGATATCCATTTACGACCAAAAATTGCACTATTAGATTCTGAGCTTACGTTGGGATTACCTTCTTACGTAACCGCTTGCTCTGGGATTGATGCTTTAGCTCATGCTATTGAAGCATACACAGCAAAGCCATTTTATGCATTTAATTCTGATGAAAAAGCCGTATTCCAAGGAGCCATTCCAATTGCAGATCAATTAGCATTAAATGCAATTGAAGTGATTGCCGAGAACTTAGAGTTAGCCGTACATCAAGGCTTAAACATTCAAGCACGTGAAAAAATGCTATTAGGTAGTTTACTAGCAGGGATGTCTTTCTCAAACTCTGGAACTGCATTAGCCCATGCCCTTGCCTATCCAATTGGAGGAAGAACAAAATCTCCACACGGTGAAATTATCGGACTTCTATTACCTTATGTCGTAAAATACAATGCGCGAATGGACTTACAAAAAACATCTAAATTATATGACATTTTAGTCGGTGGAGAAAAAGAGTTAACAATCGATGAAAAAATTGAAGCTCTTTATGAACGATTATTAGCATTAGTTGATCATATTGGAATTCCGACAAAACTAGCGATGATCGGAATTAAAGAACATCAAATTGTAGAAATCATTGAAGAAACAATGCAAATCGATCGTTTAGCTAGAAATAATCCACGCGCTTTAACAAAACAAGGTCTATGCCAATTATTAACAGATGCATTATAATGAAATAAAAGTCATATGAAATGCCTACTGAAGGGGTTATAAGTATAAGCCTCCATAAAAGTAGGCTTTCTTTTTTAAGATTCAAGGGGGAAGTGAGCAAATGAAAATCTTAATTACACGTACAATTAAATCGGCTCTATTAGATAACATACCTAAAGAGTTTGAAGTGGTGATGTGGAAAGAAGAAGACAGTCCGATGCCACGCGCGGAATTATTAAGAGAAATTGAAGATGCGGATGCTGTATTTACCAATGTTTCAGATCAAATTGATTTTGAAGTTTTTGAACGCGCAAAAAATTTAAAAGTCGTTGGTACGATGGCAGTTGGCTTTGATAACATCAATGTTCAAGAAGCAACTAAGCGAGGTATTCTAGTAGGACATACTCCAGATGTCTTATCTGAAGCCGTAGCGGAACTTGCACTAGCTTTAATGTTCGCAACAGCTAGAAGAGTTGTTGAAGGGATGAACTATATCCATCAAAATCAGTGGGAAAGCTGGGGGCCTTATTTATTTGCAGGCCAGAAAATATCTGGAAAGAAATTGGGGATTATCGGAATGGGCCGAATTGGTAAAATTCTTGCTAAAATGGCTCGTGGTATCAATATGGAAGTGCTCTATTCTAACCGAAGACGCGATGAGCAAACTGAAGCAGAGTTAAATGTTGATTATCGGGATTTAGAAAGTCTTTTAAAAGAATCTGACTATGTTGTTATGTTAGCGCCTGCAACACCTGAAACATACCACATGCTAGGCTATGAACAATTTGCCTTAATGAAACCAACTAGCATTTTCGTAAATGTTTCCAGAGGTTCCACAGTAAATGAAGACGATCTCTATAAGATTTTAAGTGAAAAGAAAATCTTTGCTGCTGGCTTGGATGTATTTGAAGTAGAACCAATCAAAAACAATCATCCACTTCTAACTTTAGATAATGTCATTGCTGTTCCTCATATAGGAAGTGCTACTGTAGATACGAGAGATAAAATGGTTGAAATTACCCTGAATAATATACTTCGTGGATTAAAAGGAGAACGATTACTACATACGGTTAATAAAGAAGTGTATGAATTAAGTACTCGAAAATAACTCCAAACAATAAATAATTGGACATGAGCCATTGGTTTAAAACGGCTTATGTCCTTTTATTTTACTTGTTGATAACTTCATCCCTGAAATACTCAGTATAATTTTATCTCTAGTAATTTAATAGTTGTGATAAAGAAATATTATAAATGCCGACACAAAAACAAGCATTTCAGCATTAAAATAGTAAAACAAAAGGATGATGCGAAATGATAAAGGTTGCTTATGGTGCAGGTCATGGAGGATTCGGTGTCACCCCAGGCAAACGTTCACCGGATGGAGAATATGAATGGGATTTTAATACGAAAGTCGCAACAGCATTCGCAAACGAACTCGCATTGTTTAAAGGGGTTATGACGAAACGATTTGATGATCCGTCCGGTAAAACAGACGTACCATTAGTTCAACGTACGGACGGAGCAAATAGGTGGGGAGCAAATTATTATATTTCCTTTCATCATAACGCGTTTCAAAGCAGATGGGGCTCTCATTCAGGTGTGGAAACGTGGATGTATACGGATGCTCAAGAGGGCAGTGTGGCACTAGCAAATGCAATTCATCCTGCAGTTGTAGAAGGGTATGGATTAACTGATCGTGGGATCAAACGAGGAAATTTGCATATTGTTCGAGAGACAACGATGCCGGCAATTTTAATTGAGGGCGGATTTATGGATAGTACAATTGATATTCTAAAACTTCGTAATGACAGTGTACTTAATAATGTGGGGAAACTGATCGCCCGTGCATTTGCTAATTATGTTGGATTAAAACAAGCCGTCACCACCAAAGAGGAGGTGGAAGACGAATTGGAATTTTACTCACCAACCTTAAAAGAAGTCTATGAATATCGCTCTATTTCTCCAGTTACTGAGGAATTTCTTGTCAAACAGGCTATAAAAGTATTAGGGTATAATGAAAAGTACTGGCTTGAAAGATTGCAAAAAGGAGAAGTAAAAGAAGGAGATAAAGCAGCCATTGCCTATGAATTGGCACTATATTATGGGAAAAAAAACTTATAGTAAGAGATCACTCCTTTTTTCTTTACAAATAATTTACAATTATTTTCTTGAACTTTAATAGAAATAGATTAAAATAAAGATGTATAAATCATAGATGAGTTTGTTCCGTCATACAAACTCAAAAAAGACCGCACATCACAACTCTGTGAGTGGGGTCTTTTTCATTAAGTAAACGGTCATGTTAACTTTAAAAATTCACATTTTCTTGTTAATTAATAATAATAGTGTTGCCAATGATAGTTGGGATTAACATAGCTCACTTGGTGACCTTCAGCCATCTGGGCATCCGCTTTAGTGGGATGAACAGTACCAAACGGATGATTAGGCGGCGCATAAATGGAATACAGTTTAAGTGGAGTATTTCCTGTATTTGTTAAGTTATGCCAAGTTCCAGCCGGTATAAAGATGGCAGAATCATCTTTAACTTCTCTTCTGAAATCTAATTGATCTTTAATCTTGCCCATTTGTGTCATTCCTTGACCTTGTTCAATACGCAAGAATTGATCGACATCGGGATGCATTTCTAAACCGATATCTTCACCAGGATTTAAACTCATTAACGTCAGTTGTAAGTGTGTTCCTGTCCATAAAGCGGTACGATACGTATTATTTTGCTTTGATGCCTCATTAATATTAATGACATAAGGGTTAGGTCCAGCATCTTTTACATTTCCTCTTTCACTGTTAATAGGAAGGTTTTGATCAAATTGATTTGGTTGAATTGCACCATTAGGATAAGCTAAGAAATTTGGATAATTGTAAAACCCATTACCATAATAAGGGTTTTGATAAGGATACCCATAAGAATTATAGTACAAAATCTTCGTTCCCTTCATCATTTTATAAATTATCATATGCAATGATTTTAGAAATGTCTTAAATATGTAGAACCAAAACTCCTATGTGAATGCACAAAATAAAAAGCCGAAAACAATGTTCGGCTTTTAGAACTTAATTATTTTGTTGCTCGGCCATTAATTCGGTTCTCAATTGCTGAACTACCTCTTCTGAAGCAGGAGCAGCTGGTTTATAATGTCCCTTTTGAAGTGCATAACTATATAATGTGCGTTGACGAGACTCATCCTGATTTCTCATTTGAATCAATGTCTGTCTTAGTTCTGAATTATTTGTTTGTGCAATGATATGAGCATAACCTGTTAAGCTTGCATTTAATCCTGCAAGATAATCATTGACCATTTCTTTATCTTGAAACATACCCATCCTCCTTAATTTAAAAATGACATCAAATCTTGTTGGGATTGTTTTGCTGCTTGTGCATCTCTTTCAAGAATGGCTTTTAACTCAGGGTCTGTACAACTTTGCGCATAGGCTTCCAATTTTTTTGCTACATTACCATGTCCACCGATTAAACTTCGTAAATGTTCGACTTCTAATTCTGTTAAATTATAATTCATTAATAACCCTCCTTTACATTAATAAATTCGCCCTTAAATAAAAAATATATACACTATTTATATTGATATATTAGAACAGGTCGTTTTAAATTAATGGAATAAATAATGAGAAAATCAAGTTACTGTTAAACTTAAAAAAGTATTGCTATAATTGGATTTGTGATTATATATGAAAGAGGTTGAAAATATGAACGCTTATGATGAGTATATGAGAGGTATTGTACAACCAATGCGTCAAGAATTAGTAGATGCAGGGTTTACGGAGTTAACAACAGCAGATGAAGTAAATGAATTTATGGCAACAACAAAAGGAGTTTCAGTAGTGGTCATCAATTCTGTGTGCGGCTGTGCAGCAGGATTAGCTCGTCCAGCAGTGCGTGAAGCAATTAGCGAAGTAAAACCAGATCATTTAGTGACTGTTTTTGCAGGACAAGACAGAGAAGCTACAGAAACAATGCGCGGATACTTTGAAGAAGTTCCACCAAGCTCACCTTCGATTGCCATTTTAAGAGATGGACAATTAGAATACTTTATCCCACGTAGCCAAATTGAAGGTTTCCCAATGGAACAAATTCGCGACCACCTAGAGGGCGTTTTAAAACAAGCATGCGGACAATAGTTACAACTGCAGGTAGGCCTGATGATTTATCAATCACCCTAGCACAGAAAGCTTGCGATGAACTAGGCATATCTTTTGAGCCTAGAAAAAAACGTTCAGTTTCCAAAATTAGTGAAACATTAGACGCAAATGTGATCATGGCAGGCAAAAATCGATACGAATATTATCCGAAAGGTGCAACTGCGCCTTTCTTTTTTCATCCCAATTCGGCGGCATTTCGACTCAAACGTATTGATCGAGGTGAAGGAGATCCATTTCTTCATGCAACTGAACTAGTACGAGGTGATTCAATCCTAGATTGTACATTAGGAATGGGATCTGATGCAATTGTAGCTGCTTTTGCAGTCGGTACAGAAGGGGAAGTTGTGGGACTCGAAGTAAATCATAACGTCGCATTTATCGTAAAACACGGTATGAAAAACTATGATACAAGTGAATTACCATTAACGGAATGTATGCGTCAAATTAAAGTGGTGCAACGTGAGGCGCTTGACTATTTAAAGGAACTACCTGACTCTTCTTTTGATGTTGTTTATATGGACCCAATGTTCGAAGAAATTATCGTGGAATCGAATAATTTTGAAGCCCTAAGAGATGCTGGTAGTCATCAACAATTAACTGCGAAATGGGTACAAGAGGCTTTGAGAGTTGCTAGAAAAAGAGTAGTAGTCAAAGCTCATTTTCGTTCTAGGATATTTGAAGAATACGGTTTTACTAGAGATGTTCGATTAACAGCAAAGTTTCATTATGGAGTTATAGAAAAGAATGGTTAAAGAGTTCCCTTTATAAGAAATAGTAAATGCAGTGCAAATGGGTAAGAAATCTTAAAAAGACTTCTTATCCATTTTTTATTGTATTATCGATGGTTTATGGGACTAATTTTTAATTAAACGGAGAAATTTCCTTTATGTTAAATGTAATCGTATTTTTCAGACAATAAAGGAAGTTTTTCCGCTGATCTTAATCAAATCTTAGTTTTTTTCTAATTTTATTCGCTAACCGTATTTCCGTTCTTTTCTAGTTCATGTAATTTATCATAAAGTCGTCTTTTTCGATAAAGCATAATACCCGCTTCAGAAACATCTTCAATCATGCCTTTATTCGCAAAGGCACCGAAAATAATCCCTGCAATTGGCACCATTTGAAATAACTTTTTCCATCCAAATTGGTCTCGATACGTGAAGAATACTTCTTGCCAACCCTTAAGTTGAGAAATCATACTTTGCGAAGAATTTTGTTCCTCGTGCATCATTGCCAGTTCATTCAGAATGGCTTCCTTCCCAACGATGTCAGCAGAAGCAAATTGTAAACATTTAACGATAAACACACGCTCTTTTTGATCATTTGGATGATAACCATGGATTATCGCTATTTCTTGCAATGTTTTAAGAGCTGTTCCCAAAATCATTGGAATGTCAACAACCAATGTAAATAGACCACCGACACCTGTAGAGGCACCCTGAACTGTTGCAAACTTCACACGGTTTTTTCGAAGTTTCTCACTAATTGAAATCATTTCTTCGATTGGTAATTTTCCAATCTCTTCAATAGAATTGATTTCATCAAAAGAAGAAAAAGTTTGTATTTTTTTGATTGTCGTCTTTTCACTGACTAAATATTTCCCACCGGTTTGTATATAACTTCCTAATTCATTTACTAAAACACCTAGTTTATTTTGAATAAACGCTGGTGTTACTTTATCAAGAATTTTAAAAGGGATGCGTCCTAGTTTTTCCCAAAAAAACAACCCTTTCTGATCTTTTTCCCACGCTTCAATATCCTTAATATACCGATACAACTGTTCTCTAGTTTCCAATAATTATTCATTCTCCTTTTAAAGTAAAGGTCTATATATAAATTTATCTATTACTAATACGCTTTACTTTAGCGAAAAGTTTCATTCATAAATTATAAAGTTACCATAATGGAATTGGGAATACAGATATGTTAAGGAAGGTAAAAGGAAATAGGGGTTAACATTTTAGTAAATATGTGTTATAATAAAAGAATGCTATTTTAGGTAGCAGATGAATGATTTGGCGTTTTGCTAGATTTTTTAGGATACTTATTCACACTGGAGTAGCTTTGGGGCTGCAAGGACGCAAAAGAAGGTAGGGTTTGCGTTGCTTAAGTTAGAAGGTCCTAGTGGAATATTACCGCGGTTCAAAGAAGTGGTTTACTTCTTAATGATAATTTCCCCGGATGATCGGGTCGATACTAATTTGACTTTCGTTTAGACGAGAAGACAATCACTTCAGGCTAGATATTTAATGTTATAGCTTGAAATTTATTTATATGTTACCTATAAAGTTAGCTAAAGGGGTGGCCGTAATTACGGTCACCCCTTGTCCAATTTAGAGGCAGAAACTAAATTAGCTTCTAGCAGTAAAGCATAATGAAGTTAAATATATTAACCATAATAAAAGACCAATACCAATTGAAATTGAAGCCATCATGCATACCTCCTTTATAAAAAACAAACGACATAATTCCATTAATATTGTACAATGAATTAAAAAAAGATGAAACCTTTTAATTGGTAATTCGTATATATTATAAAGCATCTTGACTAAATTGTCGTTTAATGGAAGGTGATTAACTTTGAAGAAGTGGTTTCAAAAATTATTAGTCATAACAGTAGCCCTTTTAACCTTTGGTATAATTACTCCAAATCATGAAATTTGGGACTTATTAGATAATGGACAACCTTCCGACAGAACTAGTTCGGGATATAATGAAATATCAAATATTGAGCAGCATGAGGTTGACTCCCATGTAGAACAGCAATCCGTAGAAGAATCTGTCGACAATTTATTATTTGCAGCAAAAGAACAATCATACATAAAATTTGGTTCACGTATTTCACCTGTCATTGGAGAAGAATTTGAATCTCGTATTTATCCAAAAATGGAAGAAGCAATTACAATGACTTTGTCTAACTTAGATCATCAATCAATTCGTACCTTAATCGTAACTGAGAATCCAAGTGGAGAATACTCAGAGAAAATCTTCCATATAAAAGATGGGGACAAAAGGCAAGACTTAATTCGCTTTCATGTAAGAACTGAAAATCGACCACAAGAAGGTTATTATTATAATTTTCACTACCATACAAAAGAAGATCAATTTCTTGCGCATCATCATATAGGCGATATTTATTGGTCAAAGAATACGCCACCAAAATGGTTATCTTAAACACTCGTTCAAAAACGAGTGTTTTTTCTATTTTAAAGCTAACAGTTTTAATACGATTTACCACTTATACCTCATAATGTCGTTCAAAAAATAAAAAAATTCAAGATTGATGAGTTACAATTAGATGATAAATAGTCTATAACTCCTATTTATTATCCTGATATTGTTTGAGTCTTTAATCATAATTCAATTGTAATAAAACCCCACAATTCACATGAATATTTTACCAAACCATGATAATATAGTTATAGATTTCAATTAGTATTAATATTAATTAATAGAATAGATAAATTTTTGACTCGGTTTTATTAGAAAGTGGGATGAAAAGCTATGATTGAAGAGCGAGATTGTAAAAGATTAGAAATAGCTAAACATAATTTGCAAAAAATAGCATTAATCTGCAAAGTTTCTACTATTGTTATTGTGATTATGTATATTTTTAATGAAATACTTTCAACCTTCCCACCTTTGAACGCAAATGAACCATTTACTTTTTATTTTGATTTTAATTTTCTAATTATTCTTTTTAATTTAGCTGTTATGTATATACTTAAGATTTTAAGATTTAAAGTTACTAAATCAAATATTGGAAAAATAGAAAAGTTTATAAATGGTTATGTAACTATACTCATTTTGATTGGTGCGTTTGTATCGCTTCTAGATCGAGAATTATATAATCAATTAATGATTTATACTTTATTAGTATTAACTTGTAGTTCTTTTTTACTTTTGCATTTAAAACAGTTAGTTGTATCTTTAATTATTTCGATAACAGTTTTAATTATTGGATTATTTATTTTAGGAGGGTATAATCCTGAATTTAAACATCAAGTAATCTATTTATTGACGTTATTACCAATTTCATATTATATCTCTAAATCTCACTTTTATTCATATAATCGATCATTGCAACTGCAAACAAACTTACTAAGAGAAGCTGAAATAACGAGGGAGTTAACGAAAAAATTAAGAGAAGCAAATCGACAGTTGGAATTACAGGCTTCCCTTGATCCACTTACGAAATTGTTTAATCGACGCGCTTTTAATGATTATCTTAAGGAAATAAAGAACAAAGTAACCGAAGAACCAATTCATCTGTCAGCTATCATGATTGATGTAGATTGTTTTAAATTATATAACGATACATATGGACATCTTGAGGGGGACATTGTATTAGAGCGGTTAGGAAAAGTACTTTCTAATATTGCAGATGAGTATGGTTGCTTTGCTTCAAGATGGGGTGGAGAAGAATTTGTAATATTGATGGTAAATCAAACAAAAGAAGTAGCTGATTCATTATGTCAAACAGTGATTAAAGAAGTCAGAAATTTGGCAATAAATCATCGAGTCTCTCATGTAGACTCATTCATTACAGTAAGTATAGGTGCTTATTCTGAAAAAATTATGAATGAAAGTCAAATACTTCATTGTATTAATCAAGCAGATTTAGCACTTTATCATGTTAAAGAAAATGGCAGAAAGAACTATATCCATTTAAATAATGATTTTTATTTTGAAGGGGCTTATCGAAAAGGGTAAGCTCTTTTTTATATGATATGTAGAAGCCAGATTAGATTGGTGATACTATAGAACAGTAAGGAGTGAGTACATGCAACAACATGCAGATGAAACGTATTTAAATCTATTACAGCATATTTTAAATTATGGTGTGAAAAAGGAAGATCGTACTGGTACAGGGACAATTAGTGTGTTTGGATATCAAATGCGTTTTGATTTATCGAAAGGCTTTCCATTACTAACAACAAAAAGAATTCCATTTAAATTAGTTGCAAGTGAACTTTTATGGTTTATTAAAGGTGACACGAATATCCGTTACTTATTACAAAATAATAACCACATTTGGGATGAGTGGGCATTCGGAAAATGGGTAAAATCCGATGAATATAATGGACCAGATATGACTGACTTTGGACTACGTGCAGCCAGTGATGAAGCTTTCGCAAATGTGTTACAAGAACAAATGAACCTTTTTACAGAGAAAATATTAACAGATGAAGAATTTGCGAAAAACTATGGTGATTTAGGTCCTGTTTATGGAAAACAGTGGCGTTCTTGGCCAACCGAAAAAGGGGAAACAATTGATCAATTGAAAAAAGTGATTGAGCAAATTAAGAAGAACCCAGATTCCCGTCGACTTATTGTATCTGCTTGGAACCCTGCTGAAGTTGATGATATGGCATTACCACCATGTCACTCATTATTCCAATTTTTCGTAGCAGACGGAAAACTATCTTGTCAATTATATCAGCGTTCGGCGTGAGCGCCTTCATGTAGTAATACATGTCGAATAACTCTTCTAAACGGGGAACCCTCTATGAGGTAATCCCGTGCTAAATTTGTGTTTCTATATATTAACAGAAGCATCCAGAAAATTAGGTGTAGTACCAGCAACAATCTACATCAAATTAAATCAACAAATCCAAAATACAAAGGATACCGTTATCTGATTCACAATAAATGCCGAACGACTATCGAAAGCATAGCTAGGTGAGAAACCCTAGTAAAGAAGCGAGTAGAGTACACTTAACAGGTGGAAAAGGAGAGGACCCTAATAGGTGAAGCTAAGGGTCATGATATAGTCTGATCCCCATAGTAATATGGGTCGAAACTTATTGTAAGGTTTCGTATAAAACAATAATGTCAGCTGACGTATTTTTAGGTGTGCCCTTCAACATCGCATCCTACGCCTTATTAACCCACCTCATTGCACATGAATGTGGTTTAGAGGTAGGAGAATTTGTTCATAGTTTTGGTGACACTCATATTTACTTAAATCATGTAGATCAAGTAAATGAACAACTTTCACGTGAACCGAAAGAATTACCAATTTTAAAAATTAATCCAGATAAGAAGTCAATTTTCGATGTTGAATTAGAGGATTTATCTATTGAAGGATACGATCCACATCCAACAATTAAAGCACCGATTGCGGTATAATAAGTTTTCTAGTGAATATCTCGAATTTCGAGATATTCACTTTTTTTACTTACCCCTTATATAGTGATTAGGAGATAAAAAAGAGACATGTTTTTGAAAACTTTTTCAAAACATTTTAATTTTCTTTGATATATTCTCTTTATTGTATTCTAATGTGTAATCTATTGGTATTGCTCCCGTCATTTTGAGGGAATGCATATAGTCAAATTGACGTATTCCATTCAGTCAAATTGTCGTATACCAATCAGTCAATTTGATGAATTCGTGACGTCATTTTGCACAAATGTATGGCAGAATTGGTAGTTTTCATTTTAAAAAATAAACTTTACATTCTAGGAATTTATTTATTTCGGAAATTGTAACAAAATTGTTGCAGTTATAAATTGGGATGACTATATTTTCAAACACATAAAAGGAATTTATCATGTTTAAATTAGAAAACAAAAGAGGGGAAATATGGAGAAAGCTAAGTTTGGGCAAACAATCTTAAGAAACAAACACATGTTTTATACTTTGTATATAAAGACGATCGAGTCCCTTTTCTTCAATTCCTGAACAAATAAAGAAGCAAGATGTTTTTGGAGTTCTAAAAAGTTAGAATCCCAAAATATATGGTTTGGGATTCTATTGCCTAACGTTTATTCTCCGTCCATTTGATCTTTAAGCAAATTTTTCATCGTATTTTGATTTATTGGTTCATGTTTCGCATTAAACTCTGCCGCGAACTCTTCGTTATTTTGGTGTCTACGCTTTGCTAAATGTGTCACGTTAGAAATTTGTTCCTTTTCTTGTTTCTTATTATTGCTACTTACAAAAAGTTCAAATTGATCATGGTTTGTCATAAAAGCAACTCCTTTCAATAATTATTTTGAGTTAGCTTGATTTCTTTTATGTAAGCAAAAAGTTACAAAATAACTTATAAAAAACAAATTACATATTATCCGACACTTTTATTTAAAAATAAAAATATGCACGCATCTTAATTATAAATAAATTTTGAATTTAACTACGCATTTCTTCTTTAAGTTACTATGTGTGAATTTCTTTTGAATTGGAGAAAATATCAAATGAGATGATCATTTGGAGGGATTTGCATGAAGGCTGTTACTTATCAAGGGATTAAAGATGTAGAAGTAAAAGAAGTACCGGATGCTAAAATTGAAAAACCAGACGATATTGTTGTTCGAATTACCACAACAGCAATATGTGGATCAGATTTACACATTTACAGAGGAAGTATGCCAACAACAAAAGGTTTTATCATCGGGCATGAACCAATGGGGATTGTGGAAGAAGTGGGTCCAGAAGTGACGAGAGTAAAAAAGGGAGACCGAGTCATTATCCCATTTAACGTTTCCTGTGGTGAGTGTCATTACTGTACACACGATATGGAAAGTCAATGTGATAATTCAAATGATTACCCGGAAGTAGATGCTGCGGGTTATTTAGGCTATACAGAACGATACGGTAACTATCCAGGAGGTCAAGCGGAATTATTACGTGTTCCATACGGTAATTTTGCGCCATTTAAAGTGCCAGATTCATGTGAATTAGAAGACGAATCTTTGCTTTTTATTTCGGATGTCATTCCAACGGCTTATTGGAGTGTTGAAAATGCTGGAGTTAAGAAAGGTGATACCGTTTTAGTATTAGGATCTGGTCCTGTCGGGTTAATGGTACAAAAATTCGCATGGATGAAAGGCGCAAGTCGAGTCATAGTTGTAGATGCATTAAACTATCGTCTCGAACATGCGGTAAAAACAAATAAAGTAGAAATCTTTAACTTAGATGAGTTTGAAGATGTAGGAATGCAAATACGTGAAATCACAAAAGGTGGCGTGGATGTTGTCATTGATTGTGTTGGGATGGATGGCAAGCTAAGCATTATGGAAAAAGTGGAGCAAAAATTAAAATTACAAGGTGGGACATTAAGCGCCATCCAAATCGCCATCAAAGCTGCCCGTAAATTTGGTACAATTCAATTAACAGGCGTATATGGTGCGAAATACAATATGTTTCCATTAGGTAATATGTTTGAACGAAACCTTACATTAAAAATGGGACAAGCACCAGTAATTCACTACATGCCAAAATTATACGATATGATTGCGAAAGGTGAACTTGACCCAACGGATATTATTACTCATCGTATGCCACTCGACCAAGCCAGTGATGCATATCAAATGTTCCATGATAATGTTGACAATAGTATTAAATTTGTTTTAAAGCCTTAATAAAAGAAGTACAACATACGTCTAGTGTGTTGTACTTCTTTAACATAATCTATTAAATTAATAATAATGGCATCATGGTGTATTATTTAGCCTTATAACAATAATTCTGAATAGTTTCAAAGTATGAGTGACAGCTTGGAACTCTTGTGTTACCATAAAATAGATTAAGATATTTGCAGGGGGACGCAGATTACGCGTTGAGAAGGTAAAACCTGACCCTTAGAACCTGTTCGTTAATACGATTGTAGGGAGCAAAGTACAAACTAAAGTGTGTATTATTTTACTATTTGTACTTTTAGCTCTCCGTTATGGAGGGCTTTTTTATTTGCTAAGAACATTTTTGTTTAAAGCAATTGATGAATGTCAATCGATTGACGTTTATTACAACCTCACCTACATCTAAATATTTTAATTGCTGGAGGACCGTGACAATTCCACCTCCAAAGGTAAATCCTGACCCTTTAGACCAGAACAATCAAGCTGACGTAGGGAGCAATGTTTACTAAATTAGTCCCTAAGTCTTTTAAATCTTCGGGACTTTTTATTTTGAAAGTAGTAGGACAAACAAATTTATAAGCAGTGCACATACGTTCACTAGAAGGAGGATAAGTATGAGTTTTTGTGATGAGGTTAGAAAAGAGACAGATTTATATTGGGAGGGTAGTTTCAATCATCCATTTGTTAAAGGGATCGTGGATGGGACACTACCAGTTGAAAAATTTAAATACTATATGATGCAAGATGCTTATTATTTAAAACATTATACAAAGATATTGTCTATTGCTGCATCTAAAGCACAAACAAACGAAGATATTATGTATTTCCTTAAGAGTGCAAAGTTCATTAATGAAGCAGAATTAGAATTACATCGAACGGTATTTAAAGAATTAGATGTAACTGATGAAGAAGTAGAAAATTTCGATCCAGCTCCAGCGGCTTACAATTACGTTAGCCATATGTACAATGCTGCACATAATGGTGACGTTGGAGAAGCTTTTGCGGCCATGTTCCCATGTCCTTGGTTATATCAAGAGATTGGTGAAAAATATCAAGATGCAAAACCGGGAATTAAGTTGTATGAAGAATGGATTGCACTTTACAGTGATCCAGAATTTAAAAAGTCAATTGAACACCAAAAAACAATGATGAACCGTTTTGCAGAAAAACAGCCTGAAAAAACTCTTATATTTAAAAGACATTTTGAAAAAAGTTGCTATTACGAATGGAAATTTTGGGAAATGCCTTGGACGTTAGAAAATTGGCAAAAGGAGGTTGAGCAATATGAGTTTGTATAATATTCGAAGAAGAAATCCTCTTGTTCATTGTATTACGAATAATGTCGTGACTAATTTTACGGCGAATGGGTTGCTGGCAACTGGTGCTTCACCAATTATGGCAGACGAAGTTGAAGAAATGAATGATGTTGTATCGGTAGTGGATGCTTTACTTATAAACATAGGAACGATTCATGCTCGTTCAAGAAATGCGATGCTTGTTGCTGGTAAAAAAGCAAACGAACGAGGAATACCCGTTGTATTAGATCCTGTAGGTGTGGGCGTATCAGCCTTTCGAAAGGAAACAGTCAAGGAATTACTAGATACTGTAACCTTTAGTTTAATCCGCTGCAATGCTGGTGAGCTTGCAACCATTGCAGAAGTTGAATGGCACTCAAAAGGTGTTGACTCTGGTGATGGTGATATGGAAGTAGCAGAAGTAGCAAAAGAAGTTGCTAACAAATATAACAGTCTAGTTATTGTTACGGGTCCAACTGACGTTATTACAAATGGTGAAACAGTTCTTTATTCAACTGGTGGCAATGAATTGATGACACAAGTGACGGGGACTGGCTGTTTATTAAGTGCAATCTGCGCTGCTGCATTAACCATTGATGGAAACTCAATAGAACTCCTTCAAGAGGTCATGCAAAACTATAAGGATGTCGCGACAAAAGCTTCTGAACAAGATTTACTTGGTTCATTCCAAGTCGGGGTTTTGAATGCCATTCATGTATTGTCTCGAGGTGAAGAGTATTGAATATTGTCATGACGATTGCCGGTTCCGATAGTGGTGGGGGAGCTGGAATCCAAGCAGATTTAAAAACGTTCCAGGAACTTGGCGTTTTTGGAACATCAGTGATTACTGCTCTTACAGCACAAAACACATTAGGGGTAGAAGGAATTTTTCCTACAACACCCGATTTCGTGAAGCAACAAATTGAAGTGGTTTTTCAAGATTTGGCCGTAAAAGCGGTAAAAACAGGAATGTTATTTTCACCAACTATAATAGAAACTGTTTCAGATACGTTAAAAGAAAAGGACGTACAGCTAGTCGTTGATCCTGTTATGATTGCAAAAGGTGGGGCAAATTTACTGCAATCAGAAGCAGTCGATGCTTTAAAGTCACAATTATTACCTCTTGCAACTGTTCTTACACCAAATATTCCAGAAGCAGAAGTAATTACCGGAATGTCTATTCATTCAGTGAATGAAATTGAAAAAGCAGCAGAGAAAATCTTATCATTAGGTGTTGAATCAGTTGTCATGAAAGGCGGACACTTATCAGGTAAGGAAGCAATTGATCACGTTTACTTTAAGGATGGTTCATATTTTGCAATTCAATCGAATCGTGTGAACACGACCCAAACTCATGGTACTGGATGTACATTTTCTGCGGCAATTACAGCATTTTTAGGTCAGGGGAAAACATTAAAAGAAGCAATTATTGAAGCGAAGAAATTTATTCAATTAGCCATTGAACATCCACTCAATATCGGTCACGGGCATGGACCAACTAATCATTTTGCTTATAATCAAATGAAAAAAAGCTTTGAGGTGGTTGTACATGAATCGTAAACAATTAGAATTGTATTTTATCATGGGAACTTCGAATGTGAAAAATGCGAATCCCTTAAATGTATTAGAGTTAGCTCTACAAGCTGGAGTAACATTTTTTCAATTTCGAGAAAAAGGAAGTTCTGCTTTAAAAGGATTGCAATATGAAGAGTTTGCTCGTGAATGCCAAGCACTTTGTAGAAAATATAATGTTCCCTTTATTGTTAACGATGACATTGAGTTAGCTTTGAAACTTGAGGCAGATGGTGTTCATGTTGGTCAAGACGATATGGCTGTTGCAGAAACTAGAAAACTTGTGGGCAATAAAATCCTTGGTGTTTCGGTGCATAACCTAGATGAATTGGAAGTAGCAATCCGTAATAAAGCAGATTATATCGGGGTAGGTCCAATTTACAAAACTAAATCTAAGGCAGATGCAAAAGAACCTGCTGGTACAAGATTTTTACAACAAGCTTCAAAGAAATATCCTTCGTTACCTATTGTTGCTATTGGTGGAATCTCATCCTTGAACTGTCATGAATCAATTGAGGCCGGAGCTGATGGAGTAGCAGTCATTTCTGCGATTTGTGAAAGTGCTAACATCCACCAAACCGTAAATGAATTCAAACAAAAAATAAACGATGCTTCACAAGTCTCAAAAAGATAATTTAAGCATCGTATTGAAAGATTTACTAGAATTGTCGATTAATTTTGTTTGAACATTGTATACTATATGTAAACAATGATTTTTAGGAGAGATGGGATGATTTCTTTAATAGTTGCACATGACAAAAATCGTGTCATTGGATATAAAAAAGGCATGCCTTGGCATTTACCTGGAGAATTACAATATTTTAAAGAAAAAACAATGGGAAAGCCCATGATCATGGGGCGCAAAACCTTTGAGTCTATCGGTCGTCCTCTACCTGGGAGAAGAAATATCGTCATTACTCGAAATACTGACTATGAGGCTGAAGGCATTGAAATCGTTCCAAGTTTAGAGGAAGCATTAGATTTGGTTGGAAATGAGCAGGAAGTTATGATTATTGGGGGCGAACAAATTTTTAGAATGAGTCTTGATCTTGCAGACCGCCTTTATATAACGTACATCAATCATGAGTTTCCTGGGGATACATATTTTCCAGAATATGATGATAAAGAATGGGAACTCGTTTCTCAGCAAGACCCAATTCACACAAATGAGGGGTTTACTTATGAATACTTAATTTTTGATCGAGTAAATAAGAAACCAGCCATGTTAAAGGATGGAAGATTACTTTTAAATCAAGAGTATATCCAGCCTGAAATTACGCCAAGTCTAAAAAACCAAAAATAATACGCACAACCCAAGAGAATGGTTTGATCCATTCTCTTTTTTTGTAAAAAAATGAAACCTATGTAAACTTTATTCGTATATAAGTCAACAAAGTCAAAAGTTCAAAATAATGGTAAACGTGTTTATAAGTTATTTTCGATAACTTTAAATAAAAAGAACTCACATTAGGGGGAATAAGTGAATGGAAATTTTAAGTATGGCTTCCCTACTAGTCTTCTTGGTAGTACTAGTAGTATTAGGTGGTATTGGGTATGGTGTGTATTTTGTCATCACTCAAAGACTGCAAATTAAGGCAAAACCAACAGAGGTATTAATTGTTACAGGCCCAAAATTAGGAGATCCCGAAAAGGATAGTTCGATTTATGTGGGAATGGACGAAAAAGGAAATCCTAATGGAAAAATGGTAAAAGTTGCTCGCGGAGGTCATAGACGTAGACGCTTCCAAGTAGTTGAAAAAATTGAACTGAACGTTATTCAAATTAAAATTAATACAACTGCTCATGCTGGTGGAGAAATACAAGTTGAAGCAGAAGGAACAGCAACAATTTCTGTTGGAGAAGACAACGAATCAATTATTCGTTTTGCTGAAAAATTAGGTGCCATTGAGCCTTCACAGCGAAAACAAATTTTAACGAATATTTTAGAAGATAACTTCCGCGCAGTAATTACAGAAACAAAGATTGATAAGTTATATTCTGATAAAGAAACATTTAAAAATGCAGTTAAGACATTAGCAGAACCAGAAATTGCAGCTTTAGGTATGAAAATTGACTCAATCGGTTTAAGTGAACTACGTGACGTTGAGAAAAATGGATATATCAGTAACTTAGGCCGAGCAACAATTGAAACTTCCCGAGAGCTAGCTGAAAAAGCTCAATCTGACGCGAATAGAAATATTGAAAACCATAAGTTAGCGAATGACTTAGAACAAAAACGTAAACAAGTTGATGCTAACAAAGAAAAATCAGAATTAGAGAAGCAGTTAAAACTAACAGAAGCAGAAAACAAAAAGGTAGAAGATACTGCTCGTGCGAACTCTGACTTAGCTTATGATTTAGAAAAAGAGAAACTAAATAAAGCATTAACAGAAACTAGATTAGCTAATGAATTAGACGAGAACCAACGTAAACTAAGTGTAGACAAAGCTAGAAATGATTTGCGTTTGCAAGAATTAGAGATTAAAAAAGCTGAAGACAAGGCGCAAGCGGAAATCGAAGCGCAACGTAAACAAATTGAAGAAGAAACACAGGCAAGAATTAAGCAAATCCAAATAGAAACAGAACGTAAAGTTACAGAAACAAAAGCAAAGGCAGAATCGACACGTAAAACAGAAGAAGCAAAAGCAAGAGCGACAGAAATTGAAGCAATCGGACTTGCTGAAGCAAAAGCAGAAGAAGAAAAAGGGAAAGCAAAAGCGAAAAGTATTACATTAATTGGTACTGCCGAAGCGACAGCATTACGTGAGAAAGCAGAAGCATTAAATCTACTAGGTGAAGCTGGTAAACTTGAAATGATTCTGAATGTATTACCTCAATTTGCCGAAGCAATTGCACGCCCATTATCCAATATTGATGATGTAAAGATTATTGACATGGGCAATGGTGAAGGATTAAATGCACTGCCAACACAAGTAACAAAAAACGTGACAGCAGTTCAAGAAGTGCTACAGGCGACAACTGGTCTTAATTTAACTGACTTAATGACGAATGTATCGAAATTAGGTGCTAATCAAACAGTCGTGAATGTTGAAAAAGGATCTCAGGAACAAAATACTAAAGAGCCAATTGTAAATCAAGTAATAGAAAAACAACCACAACCTGTTGAGCTTCCAGAAGTAGATAAACTTTCGGAACAATAATAAATTAATAGTTAAAATGACAAAAAACAGGAGATGTTCTTTCAAAAGGACATCTCCTGTTTATTCAAATTTATAAATAAAACGCTATACAAACTACCATACATGCACAGCCACCAATCACGAACAAATGCCAGATTGCATGGTTATATGGAATCTTTCTCCAAGCATAAAAAATCGATCCAAATGTAAATAACAATCCACCAGCTAATAAAACTGTGAAACCCTCAAACTGTAACAACTCATACAATGGTTTTATTGCAAAAACAATCATCCATCCCATCGCAATATATAATAGTAGGGAAAATGTTTCGAAGCGATGTATAAAGAGGCATTTGAAAACTATGCCAAACAGTGCAATTCCCCAAACGATACATAATAATACAATCCCTAAAACGCCTTTAATGGCAATTAATAAAAAAGGGGTATAGGTACCAGCAATAAGAACGTATATTGAAGAATGATCTAAAATTGAGAAAAATTTCTTATATTTTTCGGGCATACTATGTAATAACGTAGACATTAAAAAAAGTAATACTAGGGAAGCGCCAAATATGGAATACGATACGATTTGGACTGCGCTCTCAGATTGAACAGCTAAAATTATGAGAATCACACAGGTTGGAATACTTAAAAATAAACCAAATCCATGTGTAATAGCATTCCAAAGTTCTTCTTTTAAATTTTTATAATCAAAGGCATTTTCTTGTTGCATAATTATTTCACTCCTTAAGTCTAAACTATGCTAATCGTGTTTAATCTGCTTTTTTTCAGTTTTTTTTAGGACGCTTAAAACCAAGTAGCTCCGCTTTTCCTTATACTTACCTTACTACGATAAGATCATTATGCCCATTATCATTTGTCATATGTTTTGAAGCTACTTTAACATACGAGAGTAGCGTCATATCAGCTTTTATTAAGTAATGAGATTACATTTGTCATCTTTACAACTAGTGGAAAAACTACTTATAATTGGCCTAATGCTAATAAAGGATGTGTCGTTGTGAGTCGAATACATATAGTTACTGATTCAACATCTGACTTGTCAAAAGATGAAATTATCGCTAATGACATTCATGTAGTTCCGTTAACAATTCAAATTGATGGAGAAACTTTTGTAGATGGTGTTGATGTACAACCTGATACTTTTCTAGAATTAATGAAAAACTCTAAAAATCTACCTAAAAGTTCTCAACCAGCAACTGGGAAATTTAAAGAATTATACGATGAGCTTGGAAAAAATGGTGACAGAATTATTTCCATACATATGACAGGTGGAATGAGTGGAACATATGAATCTGCTAGACAAGCAGCAAGTATGTCAGATTCTGATGTAACAGTCATTGATTCTCGCTTTATTGCAATTGGATTAGCTATTCAAATTCGTGAAGCTATTCGTTTACGTAAAGATGGGGCGAGTGTAGAAGAAATTGTAAAGCGCCTTGAGGTTGTAAGAGACAATACAAATTTATTCGTTGTCGTTGATACATTAGAGAATTTAATCAAAGGTGGTCGTATTGGTAAAGGTAAGGGAATGATCGGTTCTCTATTAAATATTAAACCAATCGCATCGTTAGAAAATGGTGAATATACACCGGTTTCAAAAGCAAGAAGCTACAAACAAGTAATCAATTATTTATTTAACCAATTCCAGGAAGATACAGCAGGTAAACAGGTTAAGGCTGTGGGTCTTTCTCATGCAGATGGCTTAAATACGATGGGTAACTCTTTAATTGGACTCATTGAATCAACAGGGTTTAAAGACGTAGAAATTAAATTTACTTCACCTATTATTAGTACTCATACTGGTCGTGGGGCAATTGGATTTATATACTTTGCGGAATAGTGAGAAGTTAAATTTTAATTTTTCTAACAATTCAATAAATATAAATGTGTCAGCATCCTAATAGAGGAGTTGGCACTTTTTTGTTAATAAGAAAATTAAGATGTATAAGTACAGCGATTTAATGATGAGTGGAAAAGTTTTTTTGCGAACAGTTAAAATAAATGAGACCAAACACACTAGTATTTCGTAGATAAATAGTGAAACTTATCTAAAGGAGAAGTGATGATTTAAGTGAGGTCATACCCAATAGATGTAAGAATAAATGAATTAGTTGAGTTTGCAAAGAAAAAGTTTGGATTAAACAACTATTATTTACAAGATTATCAGTTTTATCGAAGCATTAATTTCTTCAACGAAACGGTTTATACGTTATCCATGGAATGGTTCCCTAATCATGCAGTACTAGAAGAAGATGGTTCCAATCCAGAAGGTACTGCAAGTATTGAGTTAGACATAACAAGTCGTAAAATTAAAAGTGCCATTTTTGTAATGGGTAAGTCCTTTGCAATAGATGGAGTTAAGTTTAGCAATAATAAGGATGACGTCATTAAATGGGTAGAAAATGAAACAGGATTACAGTTTGGCACGCAATTTAATATACACAAAGAAAATGAAGGTGAATTTTACTTTATGGCATGTGTGGATGGTGTTTCTGTATCACCGTCTGGTTATATTGATGTCAAGTTTAACGCAGATGGGAAGCTCACTTTGTTTTCCATACATGGTCAATTTCCGTCAAAAAATCTAATTAAAGAAGGAAAATTTACACTTACCCTTGATCGATTAGGAGATTTGAAAAAAGAACAATTGAAGTTGATTGAATCTCATTTATATGACCAGAAGAAAATTATCTATATATATGCGATGGAAGAGATTTTTGTTACAAATGATGGAGAAACAACAATAAAATTTGAGGCTTTTGCAGATAAAAGCCAGTTTTTAAAAATCAATCAAACAATCTATTGGGATGAACCAATTAATAAACCGTTTAAAAGGAAAAAGATTCGTTGGGTAGAAGAACTTACAGCGGAACAAGCATTTTCATGTGAACCTTCTCCTGATTCGTTCCCAATTACAAAGGTAGATCAAGAAAAATGTATGATGGCTGTTAAGAATCTTCTAAGAATGGAGTATCCGAATGAATCTGGAAATTGGATATTAAACTTTCTATATCGTGATAAAGGGTATATTCACGTCACACTTAAAGAAAATAAACAAAACAATCGTTTATTTCAACGTAAAATTAAGGTGATGATTGATGGAACGAGCCTACAAGTTGTGAATTATATGGATAGCAAACTGTTGTTGAATGTCTTTGACAACTTCCAAGAACCTCCGCTAATAACAATCTCAAAAGATCAAGCCTATCAAAAACTGAAACAATTCTTTGAACTAAGACCTTTCTATGTTTATGACTTAAACCGAAAGCATTATGTTTTATGTGGAAAATTAGATTGTCACTACGGGGTGAATGCAACAAGTGGAGAAGTGCGAGCATTAGATGATTTGTAGTTTTAATAGTTTTTGAAAGGGAACGAACTTGTAACCTTTTAAAGATAATTAGTTCCGCTCTTTTTATTAGATTAGAATCGTAGTTAAATAGAAAAAATGATTCTGGAAGTTATTTGTATTATTCTATAGCCTTTGCGAATTTTAGGAGTTGATGAGACTGGATTATCAAGGGAAAACTCAACAAGGGTATTTGTACTTTTTAGTAATGGTATTGTTATTAACGATAAGTAATATTAAGTTAGACGGGTATGATGAAAAATATTTGTACATACAAATCGTTGTTTTTACTTTTACGATACTTACGGTTTGTTTTCGATTTAAATTTACAATTTACGAAAAAAAATTAACCTATCGCATCCAATTATTTATATTTCAAATTTATCAGAAGGAAATAGAAATTAATGAAATAAAACAGATCAAATTTACGCGTGTTGGCTGGGCGAAAAAGGGAGCGATTGTAAAGGTAACAAAGGGATTTAACATTCGGATTTTTGATTTCGAACCTAACCATGTATATACAGATTTACTAGAGTTTGCAAATAATAATTCAATCATGATTTTTAAAACTAAGGACTATTTAATTTTAGAAAAACTAAAGTAACTCAAAATATGGCGAGCAAAAAACACAGTGGAGATTTGTAATTCTCCCCACTGATTTATTCACATTATAGATTTTTTAATGCCTCTCGTTTGCTGAGTGGTTGTAAATTGGATGAGGTGACAAATTCTTTTATGATAGAGGGGTTTGTTTTAGCATATTCTCGCAATACCCATCCAATTGCTTTTTGAACAAAGAATTCCTTACTATCCGCTCGAGCAAGGATGTATTGAAACAAACGCTTCTCGTCGGTGCTCTTCTTAAAGAAAAGTTGATATAAAATCGCAGCTCTTTGTAGCCAAATGTTTTCATTCAAAATCCACTGATCTGCGTATTGAGGAATAAGTTCTGGATATGCCTTGAACATATATCCGGCGATATGTGGGGAAAGCACATCTACTGTATCCCACCAAGATTTTTTCACTATTAACGTTGTTAACCAGGACATATCTTCAACGGAAAGTGTTTTCTTTACCACCTCTAGTAGATCTAGTGCAGCTTTTTGATACTCCCGTTCTGGAAGATCCCATAATTCAAAAATAACTTTTTGAAGATTTTCTTTTGTTGGAACTCCATATTCCTTAAAATACTGTTTTGTAATCTTTCGGCGAATCGGAGTTCGTATTCCTAAAAAGTCAAACTGATTTCTCATGTAATTTTTCGACCATTCGGCATAATCCGGATCGATATACTGTGAATAAATCTTCCTTAGCTCTTCAACATATTGTTCGTTGTTAAGCTCTGTTTCTTTTCGTTTATTTAAGTTATTCTTCAAATTGTTTTTCTCCAATTCAAACTTTATTTCATTCTGCTTAATATTAGCTCCTGGTTAGACAAAATGGAAATGTACATAATTGATTTTATTTTAAATAGTACTTCAGTTCAAACGAGCATGATATTTCTCAAAAGATTTATTAAAAAAATTCAAAAATATGACACCAAAACCATTCACAATTCGTAAATTAAGTAAATATGATTTAAATTACTAATTCAATGCATAGAAGAAAAACTGAAAATACATATGTAAGGTCACGAATATTTAAATCAGAAAAGAAAGGATGGATTATTTGGATTCTACAGAACTTCGGAAGCTAAGGTTAAATCAAGTCGCGATCATAAATGGCTTAATGACAATTATTATGATCTCTTTTTTTATCATTATTAATAAATTCTCTATTACCTTCTCCCAATTCTTTTTGATTATTGGAGTAATTGCACTATTTCAAGGTGTTTTTGGTTTAATTAAGGGAGATTCTACAAAATCATTTATTCCTCTCTTTGAGAAAATAGCAATCTATGAGAAACAAAAAATGGGGAAAGAATGGTATAAACAACGAAAAGTAGGGTATATTTGGCAATTATTATTAAGTGTATTAATGTTTTTACAATCCTACTGGAATCGCGATACTAATGATCATATCTTTCAGTTCGATTTTGGTTTTATTGGAATCCTACTTATTATTCTTTTAGCTATGGTAAATATTAGCATGCTTCTACACTTTAGAAAAGTTGACCGTTCTAATTCACTAACGGATATGAAAGGATATACTTGGAAGTCAAATCTGGTTTCTATTGCAGTCGGAATTGTTTTTACCTTTGTAATCTTCTCTATTACTATTTTTTATTTAATGTCTAATTATTAATTTGCTTATTTTTGAGTTCCAAATGGGTTCAAAATTTTGGCTAAAGGGAAAAGTGTCGAGTCCTAGAAATCATAAGGAATCGACACTTTTTATGTTACGTAAAATATCGTTGAATTGTTTGAATGTGCAGTTCATTTCTCACATATATTTCATATTATATAGAAAGTATATGTTTATGTTAGAGGAACAGTTGGTTTGTTTATTTCGTCCTTATGATTAATCAGATGATTGAATCTGATATCTTTCATGATGAACAGAGAATTGTAGTAGTTTTAAAATGTGTGTGTTGGGGTTGAGATTACCCCCTTGAAAGTTATAAGGGGAAGGAGAAGGCAAATGAAAAGAGTATTTCTACTCATTTGCAGCGTTCTTTTGCTTTTGTTTTCTCAAATGCTAATTAGCGAAAGAGAGAAAGAGCATCAAGTAATGAAAACCGAACAAAAAACAATACCTATACAATCACAAGACGTAGAAGTCGAGCCATTCTTTGCACTACCTCCGCAATCAGACGTGGTCATCCCTCAAAAAGTAGAAGAGATACAATTTGATATTGTCGACGTAGAAACGGATTTGCTGCAAGATCAACCTTTACATGAAGATGAATCTCCAATCTATTATCTTGCGCTGGGTGATTCATTGACAAAAGGTGTTGGGGATGAAGAAAATAAAAAGGGTTATACTAAACGATTGGTGGAGAAAATTGAGCAATGGACATTAGAATCTAAAATCACATTAGACAATCGAGGGAAAAGAGGAAGAAGGAGTGATCAGCTTCTTTCCTTACTGAAAAAGGGACATTACGATATAGAGCTAAAGAATGCTGAGCTTATTACAATTACTATTGGTGGAAATGATTTAATGAAAATCGTTAAAAAAGATCTCTTTGACTTAAAGAAAGAGACTTTTGATAACGAGCTGATTGAATTTAAAGAACGCTATGATGAAATAATTAGAGAAATTCGATTGCGAAACAAGAATGTTCCGATTATTTTAATTGGGTTGTATAATCCAATAACAAAATTCACAGGAGATATACCTGAACTTGAAGCCATAGTTACAGAATGGAATCAGGCTATTTTTGAAATATCAGAGGAAAACACGAATGCCTGCTTTGTCAATGTGCAAGACTTATTTGATGAAAATACAATAATGGTCTATCATAGTGATTTTTTCCATCCAAATGGCAATGGCTATACACTGATTACGGAACGGATTCTTTCTAAAATGAATGAATGTCACTTGGAAGTGAAGCCTGAGGAGGAGTCATTAGATTCTGATTGATTGGGTGTTAGCCTTTCCTAGTAAGCGCGGCCTACCACAGTAAGCCGCGCAAATTACCCAAAAATTTAGTAGGACAACCTTTAAGGAAGTGGTACAAGGAGTCAAACGCGAGTATTGTGACATTAAACCATGTCCAAGCCCGTGCTCATCCCTTGCATGCTTTAACCTTACACTATTTTGATTTATTGTTAGAATATACCTAAATACAGTGAATTATATTTAGAACTATATTATGATTTTTCAACACGAACTCAATATAGTGTAATACTTATCCGGTATGAGTGAAAACCTAACAGTGAAAGATTGTTAGTTGTAAAAATAGTATACATAATAAGGAATTTAATTATTTTCAGATTAAAGGAGTGATTGCAATGAACATTTGGAAAGTCGCCTTTTTTGTACTTGCAGGAGCACTCATTTCATTCGTCATTCTCATCGTTGTTTGGGCGACTTCACCAACAGAAAAAGTTCCTGAAACGGTTCCTAAAGAGATGAGTGCTAATGGAAGTAGTAGCGTCTTACTCGTAGAAACTACAGCTAAGGATTTTGAAAAAATCGCGATGAAATATTTAGATGAAGAACTTAATTCGTCACCATTACCAGTAGAATTCGTTGTAAATGAACAAATTGAGTTATACAGCGAACTCATCGTTTTTGGCGTTTCTGTTCCCATACAGATGAATTTTGATCCAATTGTTAATGAAGATGGTAATATAAGGTTAAAACAGACTTCTGTAAACGTTGGGAAATTGAATATTCCTCCAACAACTGTGTTAAAATTGATGGACGATGCTATTGCATTCCCTTCATGGATCACCGTTCGACCAAATAATGAGGAAATTTTTGTGGATTTATCAAATTTACATATTTCTTCAAACTCAACGGTAAAAGCAAAAGAAATTGATTTAGCAAATGATCGCATTTTATTAGAAGTAATTGTGCCAAATGAGTGAATAGGAGGTTATCTTATATGACAAAGGAAATAGCAACTTTTGCAGGTGGTTGTTTTTGGTGTATGGTTAAACCATTCGATCAAATGGATGGAATCGACGAGGTAGTGTCTGGATATACAGGTGGACATGTTGAAAACCCTACATATGAACAAGTTTGTTCAGAAACTACGGGTCATTTAGAGGCAGTACAAATTACGTTTGATTCGGATATTTTCCCATATAAAAAACTTGTTGAGTTGTATTGGACACTTATCGACCCAACTGATCCAGGTGGACAATTTTTCGATCGTGGGGAATCCTATACGACAGCTATTTTTTATCATAGTGAAGAACAGCGCGTGGTCGCGGAAGAGTCAAAAAAACAATTAGAACAGTCAGGGAAGTTTACTAAACCGATTGCTGTAAAAATCTTACCTGCAAAACCGTTTTACCCTGCAGAGGACTATCATCAACAATATTATAAGAAAAATCCATTACACTATGAGCGATATTCGATTGGCTCTGGGCGAGCAGCATTTATTAATCAACATTGGGGGAACCAACATGAATAAAGAAGAACGTTTAAAACAGCTTTCACAAATGCAATATTATGTAACACAGCAAAATGGTACTGAACCGCCGTATCAAAACGAATTCGATCAACATTTTGAAGAGGGGATTTATGTTGATATCGTTTCGGGGAAACCTCTCTTTAGTTCAAAAGATAAATTTGATGCGGGTTGTGGTTGGCCAAGCTTTTCAAAACCAGTTGTGGAAACAGAAGTAATTGAGAAATTTGATACGTCACACGGGATGCGTCGAATTGAAGTCCGAAGTAAAACAGCAGACTCTCACTTAGGACATGTTTTCCCAGATGGCCCCCGTGAATTAGGTGGCCTGCGCTACTGTATCAATTCTGCTTCCCTACGTTTCATTCCTAAAGACAGACTAGAAGAAGAAGGATATGGGGAGTATTTAAAGTTATTTGATTAATGAATTACAATTTGCGGCTTTCCTTTTGAAGTGGAAATGTGAAAGAAGTTTCTTAAAATCATGGTAATTAGTAAAAGAATTCGCCATGTCTTTTAGTTGCTTTTAACCCTTAATATAGCAATGAAAAATGGGAAAAAAACCATTCTGATTTCTTCCTCCATTTATATTGCTATATACTGTGTTGTCCCCTTAAAAAGTGCCCTATGAAAATAAGGCACCTATACTTTTAAGGGGACCTTAAATCTTAAATTGATTGATCACATTACTTAAATCATCTGCTTGTTTTGCGAGTTCAATTGCAGAGGCATTGATTTCTTGCATAGAAGAAGAGCCTTGTATAATTGAAGCAGCTGTTTTTTCAGTGTGCATCGCAGTATTTTCAGCAATCGTATGTACTTCCATAAAGGATGCCGCCACTTCATGACTTGTAGTTAGAGTATATGATATCTTTTGAACCATTGATGCAAGGATTGTGGTAGTTTGGTCAGTTTGTAAAAGTATATTTTGAAGTAGTTGGTTCATCTCCGTCGATACTTCCATCCCTCTATTAACAGAGGCTACACCTCGATTATTTTGCTCCACAATTAAAGCTACCTCTTGTTGTATTGAATTTACAATATCGGTCACTTCTCTCGTTGCATTTTTAGATTGTTCTGCCAGTTTGCGAACCTCTCCTGCAACCACTGAAAAACCACGTCCATGTTCACCTGCACGTGCAGCTTCAATTGCTGCATTTAGTGCTAAAAGGTTTGTTTGTTCAGCAATAGCTTTGATTGTTGAAATAATTGAATTAATTTCTTTTGACTTCTCACCTAATATCTCAACTGTCGAAGTTGTTTTAGCCATTGTATTTTCAATTGACTGCATCACATTGGTAGATTGATTAACCGCGCGACTTCCATTGAAGGCTGCTTTTTTCATTTCTTCTGCCGCCACTTTGACTTCATTTGCTTCCTTATTTAAATCAACTAAGGATTGTTCAAGCCCATGCATTTTTTGTAATGCTCCATTCATTCGAGCCTTCGTTGACTGACTATCTGCAGCAATATCTTGCGTACTGTTTGCGACTTCATCCATCGCTTTGGAGTTTTCTTCTGCAAGTACCGTAAGCTCTTTTGAACTGTTAAATACGTTGTCTGCAAGATTCGATACTCTTTTAACAAGTGTAGAAATCGATTCTATTAAGATATTCGTAGAGTTTGCAATTTGAGCAAATTCGTCATTCGTTCTTACATGTACGCGTCGGGTTAAGTCTCCTCCAGCTTGTGCAATATCTAAAATAGAGTCATTAATTTTCTCTGTGTTGCGACGAATCGTTTTAAATATGATATATCCGAACGTCACTGTTAGTATCATGGCAAAAGCCGATAAAATGAAAAAGGAAATACGACTAATCGTTGCAAATGATTCAAGATCTCTTATTGTTTCTTCGTTTTTCTTTTCAAGGAGTTCAATTAAGTTAGCAGTATAGCCATCAATATAGTTTTTGCTATTTTGGGAGTCATTTAATTCCATCAATTTTTGAGCATTGTCAAATCCATAATCTCTCCTTGCTTCGACAACACTATCTGTATAGGACAAATAAGTTCTATAGTATTGGTGGATAATTGATATAAATCCACTTTCTTCCTGTCGGTCACTTAAAATGGATTGAAGCTCTTTTAGATGGGTATCAATAGTTTCTTTTAAAGATTCATAACTAGTTAAAGAGTCTTCTTTACCTGTAATGAGGTAGTGTTGCTGATAATTTGAAAGTTTTGCTATATCACTGGCAAAATTATTAATTTTAACTTGTTCATGTAAGTTTTCTTCAGCAAATAAATTTAAGTTTTCTTGTAGTCGAGTGATGTTAATATATGATAGAATTTGCATCGCTACAATAATTGCAATTAAGATGGTAAATATGATTAAAACCTTACCACGGATCAATTGATAGAACTTTGTCTTTATAGCTGAATTAGTCTTAAAGTTACTTTTTGTATTAGTAGTTTGGTACGATTTTTCTATACAAAACACCTACTTTCGAATTAATGGCTAATATTCTAAATTTTACAATATTTTTACACACTTTACTATATTTTAATAATTGCATCGTGTTTTTTTATTAAAGGAGAAGATTGTTATGAAAAAAAGCTTTTATTTATTTGTGCTAACTTTTCGAGGAGGCGACTGGTCTGATCAAAAGTCTAGATTTGCAGAGAGTATGTTCCATGATCATAGTTTTCCAAAAGCAAGTACTTCTTTCGAAGAGTTATCAAGCTATATCGAGACCCAAGCAGACGAATATTTAACAACATCTGCTTTCGATGAATTATGGGATATTTATCGATTAAAATATGAATAAGAACCTTACTTATTTTCCCATTAACGCTAGTGAAGGCTAATCATTGCGTAATTGTGGAAAAGCAAGTATATTTTAATGTGAAATAATTTTGGAAAAGAGGGATTGCTTTTGAGCATTCATATTAACGCAAAACAGGGAGACATCGCAGAAATCATTCTTTTACCTGGAGATCCATTACGTGCAAAATATATTGCTGAAAACTTTTTAGAGAATGCAACTATCTATAACGAAGTGCGAAATATGTTTGGCTATACTGGTACTTATAAAGGACATCGTATTTCTGTTCAAGGTACGGGTATGGGGGTACCTTCTATTTCTATTTACGCAACGGAGTTAATGCAAGAATATGGCGTACAAAAATTAATACGTGTAGGTACTTGTGGGGCAATCCAAAAAGATGTGAAAGTACGTGACGTAATTCTAGCGCAATCTGCTACAACTGATTCTAAGATGAATGATATTATCTTTAACGGTCTAAGCTATGCGCCAACTGCAGATTTTGATTTATTGTATAAAGCATATAACGCTGGTAAAGCAGCTGGTCTTAACTTAAAGGTCGGTAACATTATGACTGCTGATATGTTCTACTCTGAAGAAAATCAAAATGAGAAACTAGCACGTTACGGTGTTTTAGCTGTCGAAATGGAATCAGCTGCACTTTATACACTTGCTGCTAAATTCGGTAGACAAGCCCTTTCTGTATTAACAGTTTCAGACCATATTGTTACAGGTGAAGCGACAACTTCTGAAGAACGTCAAACAACATTCAATGATATGATTGTCGTTGCATTAGAAGCTGCGATACAAGAGTAGAAAATTAAGCAAAGCATGCTTGAACTTAAAGACTGTCTTAATTTTTTTGACAGTCTTTTCTTTTCGTTAATGCTTGAAACTGTTAATATTGAAATAGTGTCGCTATAGTAAGTGTAAATGAGAGTGGTGAATGAAATGGATGAACAAAATCAACAAAATAATGAACAGAAAGAAACAAATGTTCAAGAGCGAGATGAACAAGTAAAACCAGCTAAGAAATATTTATCAATTAAGCCTTTTACGTTCATCATGTTAATGTTTTTAACAATCCTACTGACTGCAGGGTTAACGATATTCGCATTAACTTTTGGTGATGAAAAAGTCGTTGAAGTATCAGTACCAGTAGAAAGAGAAGAATTCTCTAAACTATATGATGCCTATGACGAATTAAAAGAAAAGTATTATGTAGATATTGATGATGAGAAAGTTGTTTTTGGTGCAATCAATGGGATGTTTGAGGCTTTAGATGATCCTTATTCTGATTTTATGAATAAGGAAGAAGCAGACCAATTTAATGCTGATCTATCTTCTAGCTTCCAAGGAATTGGTGCAGAAATACAAGAACGTAACGGAAATATTGTCGTCGTTTCCCCAATTAAAAATTCGCCAGCTGAAAAAGCAGGACTTTTACCAGAAGATGTCATTCTTCTAGTTGATGGAAAAAGTATACAAGGGATGAGTGCTTCTGAAGCTGTCCTGTTAATTCGTGGTGAAAAGGGTACACCGGTTACTTTAACAATTCAGCGTGGAGATTCTGATGAAACAATGGAGATCAAGATTGTTCGTGACGAAATTCCTGTTGAAACCGTCTATGGAGAAATGGGCGATGACAAAATTGCTCACATCCAGATCACATCATTTAGTGAAAAAACATATGAAGATTTGGAAAAGCTACTAGTTCAATATGATCAAGAAGGAATGAAGAGTGTCATTTTAGACGTTCGTCAAAATCCTGGTGGGTTCTTAACATCCGCAATCGACATTGCCAATCTATTTGTAGGAGAAGGTAAACCAATAGTACAAGTACAAAGTCGTGAAGGTAAACCAGAAGTAATGGTTGCTGAAGGTGGTAAGAAATATAACATTCCAGTTGTTGTATTAATTGATAATGGTAGTGCATCTGCTTCTGAAATATTGGCTGGTGCTTTAAGAGAATCTGCAGGTGCAAAAATTGTTGGATTAACTTCTTTTGGTAAAGGAACTGTACAAACAGTTAGCTATTTACCAGATGGTTCAAACTTAAAATTTACAACAGGTAAATGGTTAACACCGGATGGTAACTGGATTAACGAAAAAGGAATCAAACCAGATATTGAAGTTAAATATCCTGAGTATGCTACCTTACCATTTATTAACCCAGAAACAGAGCTTTCAAAAGGGACAACTTCACCTGCCGTAAATGCTGCAGAGCAAATGCTAGATGCATTAGGATATGACGTTGGTAAGGTGGACACTGAATTTGACGACTCAACTGTTGCTGCAGTAAAATCATTCCAAGCAGATCATAACCTAGAACAAACTGGATCAATTGCTGGAGAAACAACATATGAAATAATGGACGCTTTAAGAGAGAAAATCGATAAAGATGATCCACAAATTAAAAAAGCAACTGAACTTCTAACTAAAAATGCTGACACTGAGCAAGAAAAGAAAGCAGAATAATAATTAAAGGTTGAAGGGCCGCCTTGCTTCGATGTATGAAGTAAGAGGCCCTTTCTTTTATCTTCATCCAGTTTAGGTAAAATCTCGACTGTTAAAATGATTTCAGACTAAGGTCGTTGCATCCGTGCGTACTTATGGACAAATCAGACACAATGATGCCCAGGGAAATTGAAAAAAACTAAGGAGATGCAAAAAAATGAAAGATGTCTATTTATTTAGTGGATTTTTAGGTAGTGGTAAGACTTCTATGTTAGTAGATGTGATTAGACAGATAAAAGAAGTGGGACTCAAACCTGCTGTTTTGATGAATGAATTTGGAAAACTTCCATTTGATTCACAAAGTGTAGAAGAAGACGTTCCGTTAAAAGAAATGTTAGAAGGGTGTATATGTTGCTCGGGTGCGGAAAAAACAGAAGCTCAAATTCAATCTCTTTTGATGGATTCTGATTTTGATGTGCTAATCATTGAAACAACAGGCGTAGCACATCCTGTAGAGGCATTAGATGCGGTTTATTCACCCTTATTTGCTAAGCAGTTGAACATAAAGGGAATTGTCACGGTTGCAGATAGTAAGCTTTGGTTAAATCGTGAACAGCTAGCGCCGCAAGTTCGTTCTTTATTTTTAGAACAGATCCGCCATGCGCATTTATTAATAGCTAATAAAATGGATTTATTAACTGAATCAGAACAATCAAAAGTCGTATTTGAATTACAGGGCGCAAACCCGCATGCATTTATTTTACAAACAACTAAAGGGCGTGTCCCAATTAAGTTACTTGAAAATCTTCAAGCTACTGTCAGACCAGCAAAAGATGATGTCCATTCTGCTCACATTGGTAAACACCTACACTTAAGTTCACGTTTAGTGGAGTTTACATCTAGTTTTACTATTGAGCAGTTTGAAAAATGGATCAGCACATTACCAAGTACAGTTTATCGTGTAAAGGGCTATGTTCCAATAGAAGGAGTACGAAATCCTTTTCTTTTCCAATATGCTTATGGTTTAGTTCAGTGGCTTCCTGAATACGTAAAAATGGCTCCTCAAATTGTCATAATCGGTGACGATGTTCAAAACGTTGAAATAATAGGGGATAAATAATTATCGTAATATTATTGTAAAATATGAAAAAAAGTTGTTTTACTAAAATTCTGTCAATAGCTTTATAGTGGAAATAACGTATTCGATTGGATATAGCTGTAAATATTAATACTTAAAAAGCCTTAATAGATTTGAGATCTAAGTTGGATTGTCACTCCTCCCAAATTATGGACCAATTATTACGAATTTTGTGTTATATGATTGTCTTTGAGAGGAGGAGTACAAAATGAAAAAATGGATCGCAACATCGTTTTGTGCAGTAGCATTATTCGCAACATCTTTTACTTCAGCAAATGCAGCAAGTGTAAATGAAGATATGAAAAATGATTCAAATCTTCAAAACTTCCAAATTATTAAGTGGGATAATCATAATGGATTTGTATTACGTTCAATCCAAAAGCTTTCTATACATAATGGACAATTAACTTTTAATTCTTTTGAAGATTTTATAAATGAAACATTAAAAGAGCTTCAAGGATATAAAGGGTTCCAAATTAATAAAATAGTTAAAGAAGTACCAAATACTAATGAAACAGCAAAAGAAGTACCTACACCGACTTCTGTTAATAAAGAAACTACTAATCAAGTAGAAGAAAAAGAGGCAGCTCCTACGGTAACAAAACCTGTAGAAACACCTGCTAAACAAACGCCTGTTAAAGAAACACCTGTTAAAGTAGAACCGGTTAAACAGACACCAAATACACAAGCACCAGTTCCAAATAATAACGGTTCAAACAATAACACAACAACAAATAATACAAATTCAAATCAACAACAAGTAGAAGCACCTGTTACAAAACCGTCTACTACTTCAAATCAATCATTCTCACAGTTTGAACAACAAGTGGTAGATTTAACAAATGCAGAACGTACAAAAGCAGGTTTAAAACCTCTTCAAATTTATGCGCCTTTAATGGCAGTAGCACGTGATAAATCAGAAGATATGGCTCGTAATAATTATTTTTCTCATACAAGTCCAACTTACGGAAGCCCATTTGATCAAATGAGATCTGCAGGAATTTCGTACCGTGCTGCTGGAGAAAACATTGCACAAGGTCAAAGGTCACCGCAACAAGTAGTACAAGCTTGGATGGATTCACCTGGTCACCGTCAAAACATTTTAAACCCAAGCTTTACGCATATTGGTGTAGGGTTTGTTGAGAATGGATACTATTGGACACAACAATTTATCCAAATGTAATAGTTTACTAAATTATTATTTTTAAGATGGTCTTGTAAGCTGATAATGCTTATAAGACCATCTTTTGTTTGTGTTATAATTTTATTAAAATGGTTCAGATCAGTTTTTCTATTCTTATTAGCAATTTGTGTTTTTATTAAAGTAATTGTATATTGCGACACGCAACTTGTTAAAAGTAAGTCTACTTTACTTTTTCTTCAATATTATCATCGTCTATTTTAAATTCTTCAGTTACATGATCAACTACATCTTTAGTAGAACCTTTAAATTCCTTTATGGTCTCTCCAACCGCTCGCCCTAGTTGGGGTAATTTTGACGGTCCAAAAAGAATTAATGCGATCATTAATATTATAATTAATCCGGGTATTCCTATTGACTGTATCATGCTGTCTCTCCTTATACCTTAAAATTTTATTCAGAAAACTCTAGACGGATTTTGAAACAATTATTTTTATATGTTCTTTATGAAACGAAGATATTTATAATATAAAAATGGAGATGCAAATATTAGTGTTACCAAAAAGGCATTTGTTATAATAATTAATCTTTTACGGATTTCGGTGAATGTTAAATGATAGTGAAGGATTATTTCTATACATCCAATTTTTATTAGATATTCTATAAAAGCTACGGAATAGGTGTGATATCCTTCTTTGTTTTGTTAAGAGAAGTGCGGAATCAAAATAATGGTCAAAAGTAAGGAAACCATAATAATTGTACAGATGTATTTTTAATATCAAGCGTTAATAATTTAAATCAAGCTTGCCGAGGCGTAATTGTTTATTTTATGTTAAAATCGTGTTTGTACATTTTTAATTAGTAACCCTACTTGTTATAGCCTTATTACATATGATATTCGTCATAAAGGGTCGAGATGTATGTGCTGTTATTAGTTATTCAAATAAGGTCTAAAACTGAAATTAGGTTAATGAATTATGCTGAATTTCTATGTCCTTAGTTGTCATAAGAATATATTGTTGGTAAAAGCAAACTTTTAAAACATGTATTTTAAGGAACAGCATGCGAATTTATTAAAAAGCCTTAGCATAAATTGGTAATTAGAGCAGATACACTACATAAATATTTTAAGTTTTTCATGATGATAGGAGAATAAGTGTGAAACAAAAATCAATTATTTTAACAGGTGGCGGAACAGCAGGACACGTTTCGTTAAATCAAGCAATTATCCCTTCTTTAATAGAAGAAGGGTATGATGTTCATTATATCGGTTCTCATGATGGAATTGAAAAAGAGTTAATTTCAGGTGCTTTTCCGAATATACCCTATCATAGTATTTCAAGTGGAAAGTTAAGACGTTATTTTTCAATGAAGAATTTTACCGATCCATTTAAAGTATTAGCGGGTATTGGTCAGGCTTTAGCCGTCATTAGAAAAGTGAAACCAACGATTATTTTTTCAAAAGGTGGCTTCGTATCTGTACCAGTTGTCATTGCTGCAAAATTGTCGAATATTCCGGTTGTTATTCATGAATCTGATGTAACCCCAGGATTAGCAAATAAAATTGCATTGCCATTTGCATCCCATGTTTTTACAATTTTTCAAGAAACACTTAAATATCTTCCAAGTGACAAATCAACTTGTACAGGTTCGATTGTACGTCAAGAATTATTCCAAGGTAATAAAAGTCGGGGTAAGGAACTGTGTGATTTTAAAGACGACAAAAAGATTTTGCTTATCATGGGTGGAAGTTTAGGCTCTGTCGTGTTAAACGATGCATTGCGAAGTAATTTACCTGAGTTATTAGTGAACTATAATGTCATTCATTTATGTGGAAAAGGTAATGTGGATCAATCACTTAGAAGTATGCAAGGTTACAAACAGTTTGATTATGTAACCAATGAACTTTCCGATTTATTATATGCAGCTGATTTTGTTGTATCTCGAGCTGGTTCAAATTCTATTTTTGAGTTCTTAGCATTGAAGAAACCGATGCTTCTTATTCCTTTATCAGCTTCTAAAAGTCGTGGGGATCAAATCTTAAATGCAAACATCTTCAATAAACAAGGGTTTGCCCAAGTGTTAGAAGAAGAGCTTTTATCGAAAAAAACATTTATGAAGGCTATTCAATCATTAGTAGCGCAACAAGATGAAATGATAGATTCGATGTTAAATGCAGAAAGTCCAAAAACGCCTGATGAGATGGTAAAACTCATCACACAATACGAGAAATAAAAAAAACGACAAAATCTATTATAGATTTTGTCGTTTTATTGTACTTGATTCAAAATTGTTTAACTATACGAAATGAAAAGTATTAGTTACCATAGTCAACTTAGATTTCTTTTTTGCATATTAAGATATGCTCTGTTGTAATTGGATTAGTTAATTAAGAATTGCCGACCACTAGTGTGGTACTAAGTTTTAATTGAATAAACTATGCCGCGAATCGTAACATTATATTAAAAATAGCCTCAGCTTTTCTAATTAACAGATTTCTTGTTCTTCTTCTTTTTGTTCATCATTAGCAGTAACTAAGTAGAACAAATCTTTTGGTATTTTAAATAGATCAAACTTTACTTCTCCAGCGTTAATTTCTTCATAAAGGGCTGGATGTGTATCCTCTGCACTTATTACATAAGGCAATTTTAAGGAGGCGCGTTTCGATTTTTCATTTTCCTTACGAATTCGAAGGAAAACCGTATGGAAATTATGTTCAAAGAATAGTTCATTTAAAAATTCTTTTTTAGCTACTTGATTGTATCCCTTTCCTTGAAAAGGTAATCCAATCCATGTTCCAAGAAATCCAGCGCCATCTTGTATGTCATATAAACTGATTGTACCGATTGGTTGACCCCAATCATCTGTAATCGTTCTCGAAATCGTCTTACCTAGTTGCTCTTCTTCGAGCAATTGTTTAGTCATAAATAAATACTCTTCAGCAGATGTTGCCTTTTGTCGAACATACGGGAAGACGGATGGGTGGATTAGTAATTGGTATAGTTCGTTTGTTTCAGAAAGATCACGGTGTTTTAACAATTTAAACGCCTCCTTTTTTAGGATATTTGTTTCACTTCATGTAGAAGAAGTTTTCCCACTTTAGAAAGAGAGTGAGAACAATGTCGAATATTAAAAATCACAAGACAGAAGTTAATAATAAACAATTTAAACCTAAAAATCTAGAGGTTAAACTAAGGGAAAATAAATTTTTTTATTTCGTCACAAAAAGGAGCGATTAACTATTTTATAAAAATATTTTATGCATTTATTTTATTATAAAAACCCAATTTCGGACAATATTTTTCTCGAAAAAAACAATTATTTCTTTGTAAATTTTGTGAACGCAAAATCGATTTTTGTTAAGGAAAGGTTAATGTTGAATTCATTGTATGCAAAGAATTATGATAGAATAAATTAAACAAAAAAAGGACGGATTCCCGATGAAAAAAACACTTTTAAAGGTTCATGGATCAGGAAATACATTTTATTTATATAATTCAGAAAATGAACAAGAATTTGATTGGGTACTGTTAACAAAATGGCTTTGTAAAAAAGAAAACGAAGGCGGGGCTGATGGACTGTTATTAGTTGTTCCTTCACAATCAGCAGATGCGAAAATGCGAGTTATCAATGCAGATGGTTCGGAAGCTTCAATGTGTGGGAATGGCTTGCGATGTGTTGCACGATTCGTTTGTGAGAAATTAGGCAAAGAAGAAGCAATCATTGAAACGATGAAGGCGAACTTACACGTCAAAAAAGAACAATCACTTTTTGAAGATCTACCTACTTATGCTGTTGAAATTTCACCAGTATCTTTTTTACTAAATACTTTACCCATGCAGTATAAAAATCAAACACAAATTCAGCATGAAACTATAAAAGAATTTCACCCTTCTATTGAGTACACAGCTGTTTCAGTGCCAAATCCACATTTAATAGGGATTGTTGATGTCCATTATATTCAAAATATTTCGCATCAACAATCTTTAGCGGAATATTTGAATGGAGAAAATGAATATTGTATAGATGGAATAAATGTAAGTTATGTGTATCCAATGAAAAATGATACAATTTTTGTTCGTACTTTTGAAAGAGGCGTTGGTTTTACAAATGCATGTGGAACGGCTATGACTGCCTCTGCCTTAGTATCAAAACAAAATGGAATTGTAAATTCAGCAGAGGTCCTAGTCTATAATCCGGGTGGGTTTGTTAAGTGTAAGGTGTCCCAAAAAGAAGAACAATATCAGTTAACATTAATTGGTAATGCTACTGTAGTAGCTGAATATGGTATAGAAATCGAAGAACATCAATACAAATTTGTAAGTCGAAAAGAGACAGGTGAACAAATTCAATATCAAAGATGTATTGATTACGTTAAGAAAGAAACAGAAGTAGTATTAAGTTAGCCAGTGATTTAAAAGGTGGTGAAATAATTGAACAATCAATTTCTAACGGAAGAACAATTTAATTTACTATTTAAAAATAGTAAAAACTTCGTATTTTTTATAAAAAAGAATCCTGATGACTATGAATATGTTTATATTAATGATTCTGCAAAAGAAAAGTTACTTTCGGGAAATGTTTGTGGAAAAAATTTATCTGATGTTATGCCACCAATTCAATATGAAACAATACGTGAAAATTATGATCGAGCAATTGACAGCGGAAAACAGATTGAATATCAAGATTATATATATCTAGATAATGAAGTTAGGAAATATGAGTCTACTGTTTTTCCATCTTTTTTAGATGGAGATATTTACTTATTAACTATTACAAAAGAAATCTCTTATGACCGAGATGTTGATGATAAATACTTATTTATGCGCTCTGTCTTTTTCCATTCATTCCTTTCAACTGTATTAATATCAAATGATGGGCGTTTACTTGAGGCGAATCCACAATTTTTAAATGATTTTAATATTAACATTGACGAAGTACGTGGTAGAGGATTTTTAGAACTTCCTATTATTAATCAAAAGAATGTTGAACAGTTAAAAAATTATTTTTCACAAGCTCATAATGGGATCACTTTATCTTCTAAATTAATAACATTTATTGATGGGGAAGGGGAGTTAAGAAGCTTTACTGCTACCTTCACACCTTTGTTAAAAGGTGAAAAAGAAGTGATTGCAGTTTTTATTATCTTGCAGGAAATTACCCATTATATTCGTCAAGAAAAGGCATTAAGAGTAACTTCAAATGGGTTAAATAACTTTAAAAATGCCCTTAACAATGCTGCAGAGGTTTCAATTACAAATATCAATGGTGTCATGATTGATGTCAATGATCGTTTTATTGAGCAAACTGAGTTTTCACGTGAAGAACTGATTGGAAGTACGCATCGTCTTATTAATTCACGTTACCATACGAAGGGATTTTTTGATAATCTTTGGAAAACCATTAATAGTGGTGAAGTTTGGCGCGGTGAAATATGTAACCGGACCAAATATGGTGTTACTTATTGGGTAGATTCGACAATTATCCCATTAGTCGATGAAAATGGGCAAATTGAACAATATCTTTCTATTAATTTTAATATAACTGAAAAGAAACGCATGCTAACAGAATTACACAATATAGAAAATATGTTTAAAATGATTACCGAAAATACAAATGATTTAATCGTCATTACAAATGAAGATGGAATTATCCAATTTGCTTCAAGTGCATATTGTAAAAAGCTTGGTTATACGGTAGAAGAATTAATTGGCCAATTTTATACTCAAATTTTAACTAAAGAGAGTAAGGAAATTTGGAATGCAGAGTTATATAACTTAACAGGTAACTCAAAAATTGAACTGATTCATGAATCTAAAGAAGGTATCTGTTTATGGACAGAATGTAACTACACTGTTGTAAATAATTATCTTCGAAATAATGGTAGCCAAATTATTATGGTATCTCGTGAAATTACAGAACGTAAAGAATTTGAAAATAAATTACTATTTTTAGCTTACCACGATACACTAACACATTTACCAAATCGTAGATATATTCAAAAAGAGTTTCCATACTTCCTTGAGAAGGCAAAGTCCAATAAGGAATCGATTGCTGTTCTTTATGTTGATGGAGATAATTTTAAAACAGTCAATGATCGATTTGGACATGATGTTGGTGATGAATTCATAAAGCAATTTGGTAAAGCCCTATCCAAGAGTGTACGTTATCAAGATTTAGTCGTTCGAGTTGGCGGAGATGAATTTGTGTTAGTCATAACGGGATTAAATCTAAATAAGACATATCGCGAACAACAATTACAACATATTATTAATCGAATAAAAGAAAATTTAAAAGTAGGATGGAGTATTGGGGGAAATCACTTTTCTCCAACCTCATCAATGGGGATTTCGTTCTATCCAGATCACGGCTCTACTTTGGATGAATTAATGGATTGTGCAGATCGCGCATTACACGATATAAAGGTCATCTCAAAGGATAGCTATAAAATTTATACTCATGAATAAGAGTTTCTATTTAAAAAGGAACCGCGTTTTAAGGTAAACTTAAAGCGTTGGTTCTTTTTATTATTGAAAAATTTAATGGAAACAAATTTCAATTAGTAGGGTAAATTCGAGGTGATAATATGAAGAAAAAACTATTAATAATAGAAGATGAGATAAGTATAGCTCGTTTCCTAGAACTCGAATTAAAACACGAACAATTTGATGTTACATTAGTACATGATGGTCGTGAAGGATTAGTTCGTGCTTTAGAACAGACTTATGATTGTATCTTGCTTGACGTCATGTTACCGTCTCTAAATGGGATTGAGGTATGTCGTAGAGTAAGAGCACAAACAGATGTCCCCATTATATTATTAACTGCACGAGATGCTGTTATGGACCGTGTTGCAGGATTAGATGCAGGAGCAGATGATTACATTGTAAAGCCATTTGCGATTGAGGAACTACTTGCGCGGATTCGTTCCATTTTTAGAAGGGTAGAACGTAACGATGGTAATGAAGATGTTTTACAAGTTCGACAACTGTTGATCTATCCAAACTCCTATGAAGTGTATTTTGAAGGTAATAAAATCGAACTTACAAAAACCGAGTATGATCTATTAAAATTACTGTGTGAAAATAAAAATAGGGTTTGTACTCGGGAGATGATCTTAGAAACAGTTTGGGGGTATGAGACGGAAATTGAAACAAATGTTGTAGATGTTTATATTAGACATTTGCGGGCCAAATTAAAAACGGAACAGAACCCCTATATCGAAACTGTAAGGGGGGTAGGTTATGTGGTGAGAGAATGAATAAAGTGAAAAATTTTTTTATGAATTTATCATTAAAAAAGAAGTGGACACTTTCAAGTACAATCGTCATTTTCATAAGCTATGCTGCAATTTGTACTATTATATACTTGGCGTTATATACCTGGCTTATTCATAACGAAGAAGACAATGCAATTCGTACTGTTGATGATTTAACTGCTTTCTTTGGTTCACAGGAAGGACCAATTACTATTTCAGAACTACAACAAAGTACAGGCCTTATGAAAGCCATTATTAATCAAAATCAAACTGTACGTATTTTTAATTTAGATGGTTATGAAGTACTAAGGATTAATAATACATCGCCAGCAGCAACACTCGAAAAATCTGAATTACAATACTTTGATACGATGGTTATGAAAAAAAACGTAGAGGGCAATGATGTATTTGTATTAGAAAGAGTAGTACAAATAGGTAGGTTTCAGGGTTATTTACAGCTAATTCATCCATTAAATAGCTTTCAATCTATGATGAAATATGTCTTAACTGCTATGCTAATTGCAGGGATAGGGGCTCTTTTAGTTGCTGGATCTATCAGTTACTATTTAGCAAATCTCTTAATGAAACCCCTTCAAGATCTACGTGACTCGATGGTATCAGTACGTGAAAAAGGATTTGACGAGGAAATTAGTGTTACATATAAGGCGGATGATGAAATAGGCGATTTAATTACGATTTATCAATCCATGATCGATGAATTACATAGTTCTTTTAAGAAACAGCATCAATTTGTTTCAGATGCGTCACATGAACTTAGAACGCCTATTCAAGCAATAGAAGGACATTTATCATTGATTAAGCGATGGGGAAAGAATGATCCAGAAGTGTTAGAAGAATCGCTTCATACCTCTATTACGGAAGTGCAGCGCATGAAAAAAATGATAGAGGAACTGTTAGATTTAGCACGTAAAGAAGAGAAAGAACAACACGCTTATGCAGATGTCCAACATGTCCTAGAATCTGTAATTATGGAACTGCAATTTGTTCATAAAGAAGCAAATGTTAATGTGCAATCCTATGGTGTGAAAAAAGATGCTCATATAACCGAGAACGCCCTCTCTCAAATCTTAAGAAATATTATTGAAAATGGAATCCGCTATACTGAACATCAACCGGTCATTAATATAGAAATTAATTATTTACCTGATAACCTATTTATTACGATAAAAGACAATGGGATTGGGATTTCAAACGAACATTTACCACACATTTTTGATCGATTTTATCGCATAGACGCTTCTCGAAAAAGTAATGGTGGAACAGGTTTAGGATTAAGTATTACAAAAATGCTCGCTGAACGATATGATGTGAAAATAAATGTAACTAGTAAAGTTAATTTAGGTACAACATTTACTTTGAGGTTTCCTATCGTTTAGTTTTTGACCATTCTGAACTTTTTTAGACGATTGTGAAGAAAATATGCTCTTTTTGTGAAAAATAGTTGTATTTTTTGTGAAGAGTAGTAAGATTGAAATGTTAAAAATACGTTCTTCATTTTTAATTAATAAGTAATGGTAATTAAATCAATAGATTTTTTCTATTGTCGAAGAATGGTAATATATGAAATAATATTACAGATACACAATGGAACTGCCTTAGGGCGTAATTTGGAGGTTATTCTCATGTCGAACAATGTATTATATGCTGGTTCCCCTTGGTCAGCATTCTCTGGACCTAACTTAGGGTATGTTATGGAACAATATGAATTATTCCTACAATCTCCTGAAGAAGTAGATCCAGATTTAATAGCGCTTTTCCAACAATTTGGAGCGCCAACAATTGAAGGTGGCACTACAGAAACGGAAGGGGCTGCTAATGTACCTTCAGCGAACTTAACAAAAGTATTTGCTGCTGTACAACTTGCAGATGCAATTCGCTCATATGGACATCTGGCTGCAGATGTATATCCGCTAAAAGATCGTCAATTAGATAATTCTCGAATTGATGTTGCTTCTTATGGTTTAACAGATGCAGATCTTGTTGAAATGCCAGCTACGCTATTCTTTAATAACGTTCCTGCAAGCGTTTCCAATGGTAAACAAGCAATTGATTATTTACGAGCAATCTATACTGGTAAAGCCGGTTTCGAATATTCTCACGTAGATAACAAAATCGAACGTGAATGGCTACAATCAAAAATTGAGTCAGGTATTGTTAATTCAAGCTTAACAACAGAAGAGAAAAAAGCAATTCTAGAGCGATTAACACGCGTTGAAGATTTTGAAAGATTCATCCATAAAACATTTGTAGGTCAAAAACGTTTCTCAATTGAAGGATTAGATACATTAGTTGTATTACTTGATGAAATCGTTAAAGCTGCAGATGAAGACAAAATGAATTATTTACAAATTGGTATGGCACACCGTGGACGTTTAAATGTTTTAACACACGTTGTAAATAAACCATACGATATGATGTTTTCTGACTTTGCGCACGTTCCAAATGATTTCTTCTTCCCAAAAGACGGCTCTTTAGAAATTTCTAAAGGTTGGACTGGTGACGTGAAGTATCATATGGGTGCTACACATACTAAGAATTCAGGGATGAAAGTAAAATTAGCTTATAATCCTTCTCACTTAGAAGTAGTAAGTCCGATTATTACAGGTTCAACTCGTGCTGCTCAGGAGGATACTACAACTCCAGGAACACCAAAATTTGATCCAAGTAAAGCTTTAGCTGTATTAGTTCATGGTGATGCTGCATTTGCAGGTGAAGGAATCGTTCAAGAGACTTTCAACTATGCAAATACAAACGGTTTCACAACTGGTGGTTCAATCCACATCATTTCTAATAACATGATTGGATTTACAACTGAACATTATGATTCTCGTTCTACACACTATTCATCAGATGTTGCTAAAGGTTATGGAGTTCCAGTAATTCATGTAAACGCTGATGATCCAGAAGCAGTAGTACAAGTTGCTCGAATCGCATTCGAATACCGTCAAATTTTCGGTAAAGACATTTTAATCGACTTAATTGGATTCCGCCGTTTTGGTCATAACGAAACTGATGACCCAACTGTAACAAATCCTTCAACTTATTTAATTGTTGCGAAACATCCTACTGTACGTGCAAGTTATGGGGAAAGATTAACTACAGAAGGTATTGTAACTGCTGAAGAAGTTAAAAACTTAGATGATCAAATTTATGCTGAAATGCAAGCTTCTTACGATCATGTTAAAGAAGTTGGTGCTGAAAATGGCCACTTCGAAGTTGAAATGCCTGAAGAATTAAAATCAGGTTACCCAGAAGTTGACACAACAATTGCTAAAGAAGATTTACAACAAATTAACCAAGATTTATTAGCTTGGCCTGAAAGCTTCGAGCCACAAAATAAATTAGCTAAAATTTTAAATAAACGTGTAGATGCAATGCAATCTGGTAAAATCGACTGGGGTCATGCTGAAACTTTAGCGTTTGCTGGAATATTACGTGACGGTAACCCAATTCGTATTACTGGGCAAGATGCACAACGTGGTACATTCTCTCAACGCCACTTAGTATTACACGATAAAAACAATGGTTCTGAGTATACACCATTACATCATATTTCTGGTTCAAACGCTTCATTTGCAGTTCACAACTCACCATTAACTGAGGCTGCAATCGTTGGATATGAATATGGTTATAATTTAGAAAATGAAAAAGCTTTATCAATTTGGGAAGCACAATTTGGTGACTTCGCAAACATGGCTCAAATCATGTTTGATAATTTCATTTCAGCTGCTCGTTCTAAATGGGGACAAAAATCTGGATTAGTTCTTTTATTACCAAATGGTATTGAAGGTCAAGGTCCAGAGCACTCTTCAGCACGTATTGAACGTTATTTACAGTTATCAGCTGAAAATAACTGGATCGTTGCAAACTGTTCAACTGCAGGAAACTACTTCCACTTAATACGTCGTCAAGCTAAAATGCTTGGAACAGAAGGAGTTCGACCATTAGTAGTAACATCACCAAAATCATTACTTCGTCATCCTTTAGCTGCTGCTACAATTGAGCAATTATCTGAAGGTAAATTTGAAGAAGTAATTGAACAACCAGGATTAGGAACTGCTCCTAAGAAAGTTGAACGAATTGTAATTGGTTCTGGTAAAGTAATGATCGATTTAGCTGATCGTGTTAAAGATGGCGAAGGCTATGAAAAACTTCACATTTTACGTGTTGAAGAATTATATCCATTCCCATCACAAAAATTATCAGATATTATTGCAAAATATCCAAACGCAAAAGAAATCGTTTGGGTACAAGAAGAACCTAAAAACCAAGGTCCATGGAAATATGCTTTAGAATATTTACTTGAAGTGGCAAATGGTAAAAAATTATCTTATGTTGGACGTCCTGAAATGTCTTCTACTTCAGAAGGTGACATGGATTCACATAAAGTTGCTCAAGCAAAAGTTATTGATGAAGCTTTAGCAATCAATTAATTCACTTATAAACTAACACTATTACGGAATATAGCTACAACTTAGAGTAGCGATACCATGCAAGTAAAGAGATATATTGCATGATATTCAAAGGAGGATATTAAAGTGGCTGAAATTAAAGTCCCTGAATTAGCAGAATCGATTACAGAAGGTACAATTGCCCAGTGGGTTAAAAAAGTTGGAGATCGCGTAGAAAAAGGCGAATTCATCGTAGAATTAGAAACAGATAAAGTAAATGCTGAAATTATTTCTGAAGAAGCAGGTGTATTAACACAAATTTTAGCTGGGGAAGGCGACACTGTTCTTGTAGGACAAGTAATCGCTGTTGTTGAAGCTGGCGAAGGTGCTGCACCAGCACCAGCTGCACCAGTAGCAGAAGCACCAAAAGCAGAAGCTGCACCAGCACCAGCAGCTCCAACACCAGCACCAGCTGCACCAGTTGTTGCGGAAGAAACTTCAAACGAACGCGTTGTAGCTTCACCAGCAGCACGTAAACTTGCTCGTGAAAAAGGAATTGATTTAAGCCAAGTTTCACCTGTTGACCCACAAGGTCGAGTACGTGTACAAGATGTTGCAGCTCATGGAGTAGCACCAGTTGCTGCTGCGCCAGTAGCTCAAGTTGCTCCATCAAACGGACCAGTAGTGTTCACACCAGCAGCAAACACTGATCGTGTAACAATCGAAAAAATGAGCCGTCGTCGTCAAACAATTGCAAAACGTTTATTAGAAGTTAAACAATCAACTGCAATGTTAACAACATTTAACGAAATTGATATGACAAATATCATGGCTTTACGTAAACGTAAACAAGAAGAGTTCGTGAAAGCAAACGACATCAAACTTGGTTTCATGTCATTCTTCACAAAAGCAGTTGTTGCAGCTCTTAAAAAATATCCATATGTTAACGCTCAAATTTCAGGTGATGAAATTCACTTAAATAACTTCTTTGATATCGGAATCGCGGTTTCAACTGAAGAAGGTTTAGTTGTTCCAATCGTACGTGATGCAAATAGCAAAAACTTTGCTGAAATCGAAAAAGATATCGCAAGCTTAGCTAAAAAAGCACGTGAGAAAAAATTAGGTTTAAATGACATGGCTGGTGGTTCATTCACTATTACTAATGGTGGTGTATTTGGTTCATTAATGTCTACTCCAATTATGAATGGTACACAAGCTGGTATTTTAGGTATGCACTCAATTGTAAACCGTCCAGTTGCAGTTAATGGTGAAATTGAAATCCGTCCAATGATGTATGTGGCGTTATCTTATGACCACCGTATCATTGATGGTAAAGATTCAGTTGGATTCTTAAAAACAGTTAAAGAGTTAATCGAAAATCCAGAAGATTTACTTTTAAATTCTTAATAAAAGAAAAAACTAGCGATTAAATTCGCTAGTTTTTTTATTTAACTTCATAAAAGTTCTTTAATTCAAAATACCTATATATATTATTATTTAGTAATTTGTGGTTACATTTGGTGAGAACCTTTCAAACCTTGATAAAACAGTATTTTTGTTTGTTGAATTGCAATTTTCTGAAAAAAGTAGCGTTGACATTACATGTTATGCATAGTACAATCGAGTAGTAAATTAATAAAAAAGCCTCACGTTCGAGTGAGGTAGAGGTGCGATCTTTATTAGTTCTTTATCGAGCTTGAGCAAGCGAAGAAGTAAAGAAGAAGGAAATATCGCCGAAGTTTGAAGTATGCTCGAATGCTTCATGCTGGGTCTGCAGTGAATAATTGCAGGACTGTCTCAGTTGGTTTTCCTAGCCATCTGAGTTGTGCTATCTCAAGAGAAGGAACGGAAGAGGATTTAGGCTTTATGTAAATAATGCGACCTGAGTTCATCTTAGGTCGCTTTTTATTTAAGTAAATATAAAACATAACAAAGGAGAGAAAATCAATGTCAAAACAACTTAAACTTCTTATGGTAGCTATGTTTGCAATTTTAATTTTAGCTGCATGTGGTACTTCAAAAGAAGAAGGGTCATCTAATTCAGATGCTTCAAATACTGAAGAAAAAGATGTATTAAAAGTTGGATTAGAAGCAGGTTATGCTCCATTTAACTGGACACAACAAGATGATTCAAACGGTGCAGTTAAAATTCAAGGATCTGAAGAGTATGCAGGCGGTTACGATGTAGAAATCGCAAAACGTGTTGCCGATGCTTTAGGTAAAGAATTAGTCATTGTAAAAACTGAATGGGATGGTTTATTACCAGCTTTAGAATCAAATGTAATTGATGCAATTATTGCTGGGATGAGCCCTACTCCTGAACGTGCAGAAGTAATTGATTTTACTGAAAACTACTATACAAGTAATTTTGTTATCGTAACAAAAGCTGGTGGAGAGTATGCAGACGCTAAAACACTAGCAGACTTTGCAGGAGCTAAAATTACATCTCAATTAAACACAACAAACTATGCAGTGATTGATCAAATTCCTGATGTTAAAAAAGAAACGGCAATGGAAAGCTTCTCACATATGCGTGTAGCATTAGAATCTGGTGTTATTGATGGATATGTTGCTGAACGTCCTGAAGCGGTATCTGCATCTTCAGCAAACGAAAACTTCACATATGTTGAATTAGAAGATGGATTCAAAACTGATCCAGCAGATACTTCTGTTGCAATCGGTCTTCGTAAAGGTGATGAAAATAAAGACAAAATTAATGAAGTAATTAAATCAATCACTGAGGAAGAGCGTCAAGAATTAATGGATCAAGCAATTGCAAACCAACCTGCAGCAAAATAAGATTTAATGATCTCACTGGTCACTTTAAGGTGGCCAGTGTGTCTCTTTTCTTTTAAAATATGAATCTATTTTGTTGTTCCAAAATACTTAGGAGGATATTTATGAGTTTGGATATTATACTCTCTATACTTGAAGAGAATTGGCCAAGTTATTTACGCGGCGCATATATGACGTTATTAATAGCTATTATTAGTACAATTATTGGTGCTCTTATCGGATTATTTATTGGGGTGATGCACACAATTCCACTTCGAAAGAAATCTATTAAATCAGTCATTTTAAAATTAGTTAATGTTATATTAACAGTTTATGTAGAAATCTTCCGTGGTACACCAATGATTGTACAAGCAATGGTCGTATTTTATGGATTAGCTGCTTATGGCTTTGAAATGGATCGCTTTGTTGCTGCAATTGTCGTTGTAGGATTGAATACAGGTGCCTATATGGCTGAGTATGTTCGTGGTGGTATTGTTTCCATTGATAAAGGCCAATATGAAGCTGCTGAAGCGATTGGTATGGGACATTTCCAGACAATGATTCATGTGATTTTGCCTCAAGTATTCCGAAATATTTTACCAGCTACAGGCAATCAATTAATAATGAACATTAAAGATTCTGCTGTGTTAAGTGTAATCAGTGTTACGGAGTTATTCTTCACGACAAAATCTATTGCAGGCGCAAACTTCCGATTTGCTGAATCATATATCATTACGTGTATAATTTATTTAATCATGACAGTTGTAGCTAGCCAAATTTTGCGTTATATCGAGAAAAAAATGGATGGTCAAAATGCCTACCAAGTTGAACAAATTAGAAAAAAATAGATTTAAGTCGCGTAAGGAGTTATAAAGATGGAAAAAGTAATTGAAATTAAACATCTAAATAAATCATTTGGTCAGCACGAAGTATTGCGCGATGTTAATTTCACTGTAAACAAAGGTGAAGTTGTCTGTCTAATCGGATCATCGGGCTCAGGAAAATCAACACTGCTTCGTTGTATAAACCTACTTGAAACACCGAGTGGTGGGGAAATTATTTATAATGGTGAAAATATTTTAGATGAAAAACATAATATTAAAGAATATCGTACTCATTTAGGGATGGTATTCCAGCAATTTAATTTATTCGATAATCATAATGTATTAAGTAATTGTATGGTGGGGCAACAAAAAGTATTGAAACGTTCAAAAGATGAAGCAAAAGTGAATGCTTTAAAATACTTATCAGTTGTTGGCATGGACCAATATGTTAATGCAAAACCTCGTCAATTATCTGGTGGTCAAAAACAACGTGTGGCCATTGCTCGTGCATTAGCAATGGATCCCGATGTAATGCTTTTTGATGAACCAACATCTGCTCTGGATCCAGAAATGGTAGGAGAAGTATTAAAAGTAATGCGCCAACTAGCAGATGAGGGGAATACAATGTTAATTGTAACCCATGAAATGGAGTTTGCTCGTGAAGTATCTGACCGAGTTGTGTTTATGGATAAAGGGGTAATTGTGGAAGAAGGACCACCTGAACAGGTACTTGTCAATCCAGTTAATGAAAGAACAAAAGAATTCTTAAAACGAACATTAAAATAATATAAATGAAAACAGCAATCGTATATGACTTATACGATTGCTGTTTTAGCTTCTAGAATTCCATTCAGCATATATAATGAAGACAATCGCAAATACGAATGCGATAATAAAAAACCACATTGGTAAACTACCAAAGGATAATGACATATACATAATCACCTCTATAAATTCATTGTATCATTTGCATGATTACCATTCAACAAAAGGAAGATAGTGATCGTTGTGTACGAATTAGGTATTTTTATTAACACAGACATCTGAAAATGGTATAGAATATAAGAGAACAATGCAATTATTAAAGTGAGGTTAAAGTTATGTTAAATTTGAAGTGGAAAGAGGCACCAACAATCCGCACTGTAAAATGTGTTAATACAAATGCTTCAAAATATTTAGTATCGAATGTATTAACGGTTGGTAAAGAATATGAAGTGAAAAATGAAACAGAAGAGTTTCTATTTGTAGTTGATAATACTGGCAATGTTGGCGGTTACTATAAAGATTATTTTGAAGAACTTTAATAATGAAAAAGCACGATTAGTGAAGACTGTATCTTCTACTAGTCGTGCTTTTATTTTTGATCAATTTCCAATAGTTTAGATTCTAACGCCGTTTGTTGCTCATTGCTTGTAGCCTGTACGCGTAGCGTTTCTTCAATTGATTCAATTAATTGAAGTTGAGTTTGTTTAAAGACGTCAATATCTGCGTGTGAAATGGTTTTGCGATTTGAATCATTTGCGGTTGACTTTAACATTTTTGCATTTTTACGAATCATTTCATCTGAAGCATTCATTAAGCGTTCCTGCATCATATTGGCCCGACGTTGATTATTTAAATTAATGAGTATTGAAATTTGAGATTGCCATAATGGAATCGTTGTCATAATAGATGATTGAATTTTTTCAATTAACATTTGATTTGTTTGCTGCATGAGTCGAATTTGTGGAGCTGATTGAATAGCTATTTCTCTCGAGATTTGCAATTCATAAATTTTACGGTCAAGCCATTCAATTGACATAAGTAAATCTGATAGTTTTTGCTTCGCCATCGGATCATCTTTGGATTGCTCGACTTTATTAAGTAATTTCGTGTAGTCATTTTTTTTCAAATCCATCAACTTTAATTCGCCAGCTGCAATAAAAACGGAAATATGATGAAAATAATCTTCGTTTAATCGAAATAGTTCGTCTAGCATGTTCATATCTAAGATTAGACCTTTTTGAGCGTGTTGAAGTTGTATGCTTAATCGATCAATTTGTTTACTTAAGCGGTTATATTGTGACATGGTTTCTTGGATAGTTGATTTTCTTCGACTAAAAAGTTTAGAGAAAAAACCTTTACTGTTCTCAATGAGATCGTCTGGGTTAATTTTTTCTAATTGTTCCATCAACTTATGAAGTACTTCTCTTATTGGGGAAGTATCATTTCGTTGAACTTGTACGAGCAAGTTATGGCTAAAAGTTTTTAAAGCTTCTTGAACCTCTGAACCAAAATTCAATACATAGTCATATCGAGAAACATCAATTTTACTAGCTAAATGCAAGGCTTTAGATTGATTTTCTGAAGAAAGAGACGAAAACAATCCTGGCAAATGCCCTTCACTTGAATCCGGTTGAGTCATCGAAAAATCAGAAAAAGAGCTCATGATATTTTTAATTGCATTACCAGAGCTCTTTGATTCTGTCATCTTTCTTCACCTCTTAGTTCGAGTTGTTTCCGTCTCTTTTCATTTTCTAATTTTACGAAATCCAGTTCAATTTTTAAATTTTCTATATCTGATTCAAGTGCTGACTTTAGATCATCTTCCATTGTTACATGTAAATCCTTTAATGTTTTACGTGTATCTTCAAGTGCTAGATGGACTTCAGTATCCTTAATTTGCTGTTGAGACAACATTGTATAGTTTTGCGTTAAATGTACAGCAGATGGTAAGTGTGCATAGAAGAAATCTTCTACATTATAAAATTTCTGTGGGTTTGATTGTACAATGTTTACAATACGACGAGATAATTTTGTCATTTCATTTAGTAATTTAAATGAGCGAATTGATCGAACACGAACATATTGTTGTGTTAAAGAATTGATATGTGATTTAGCTTGCTTTATTTGGCTTTCAATATGTTTAAATTCTGAGCGGGAAAGTTTCAGCTCTTTAGCTTTTTTGGATTTCTGGATCATTTTTATCGTACTATTACTCACAATATAGGTTAATATTGTAAGAATTGGCACGACCACAGCACCTAGGTCAAAATTAACTATTGTCAATATATATATAGAAAAACTGAACAAAAAGTTAAGTGCATGTCTGATAAAAAAATTCGTTGCACCAAGCATAATCGTACCTCCTCTAGTTCTATAGTTGTAATACGTATAAGTTGGAGAAAAAGTTTCAAAAACAAAGTTCTTTTTATTTAAAACTTATTATGATTGTACAACTTATTTCAATGTTTTTGTAATGGAAAGTAAAGTAACATTTTAACAACTAAACTAGATTTGAGTGAAATGTTGTATATCCTTTAATATCTTCAAAAATCTCCTTTTGATAAGTACAAGTTTGTTGAGACTCTACATATCCTTTTTGAAGAAAATGCAGAAATTCTCGAATGGAACTATTTTTACCCTCTACTTCGATTTCAAAGTGTTGTTTATTAAGAACAGTACAAAATCCCTTTAAGCCTAACTGTAATGCTTTTTGATGTATGCATTGTGTTAGTTGGAATGTAAGTTCTATTTTCATCTTTAATAAGATATGTACCCTTTGTGGCATCGGACTTCCTCCAATAAGTAATTAATAATGAGCGTATGTAAACGTATAAAAAGTACCGTTCACATCATTATAATAGAGTTTGGATAAATAGACATTTACTAAACGTTTGATAAAATAGAGTAAGGGAAGGGATGATCAATTATGTATAAAATAATCTATATGGTAGCAGATTTTGAACCATGGTGGTTATTTGATGGATGGGAGTCATCAATTATTTCTACAGAAGAATATCAATCCGAAGAAGAACTACATAACGCGTTAGAAGCAAAACTTAACGATTTTCGTAAAAAGTATCAACATGAGGCAAGTAAAGAAAAGCGGTTTTTCGCATTTTGGAATGATGATGAAGTTGAATTTTGTGAAGCGTGTGATGATGATTCACAAATTTACCATGGTATAATTGTTGAGACATTGTAGAATAATACGAATAGTAACAAAAATAAATTAAACATTCAATTTACAGAAATCAAAGAATTTTTGTGAAAAAGATTGAATAATTTATTTGACAATGAGTAAAATAATGGTATACTAAATTTAACAATAAAATTGTTTTACCGGGTACAAATGATTCACATATTACAAAGAGTGATCGGTGTAATGTCGGTACTCTTCGTAATATGTGAATTTTTTATTTGGGTAAAAAATTCCATATTGTTACACTTTATTTTTTGGAGGTTTTTTCAAATGAAACAAGGTACAGTAAAATGGTTTAACTCAGAAAAAGGTTTTGGATTCATCGAAGTTGAAGGTGAAAACGACGTATTCGTACACTTCTCAGCTATCCAAGGTGAAGGTTTCAAGACTCTTGACGAAGGTCAAAAAGTGGAATTCGAAGTTGTAGAAGGCAACCGCGGACCACAAGCTGCTAACGTAACTAAACTTTAATTCATAAGAATTAAAATTAAATTCGTTAATTCTAGACATCCCAATTTTGGGGTGTCTATTTCTTTTGCCTCAGTCAATATAGTATGTTACCTTCATTCATTTTTTATAATTGATATTTTTAATATTCTGTTATTTTTTTCATTTATTTAACAGATGGATGTTAGCGAATTTTACAACCTCTGCCACAAACACTTCTTTATGATCAATTGTTCTCCTCTATGTAGCATCAAAAGATTCCTATAGAAATTGCTCCATATTAATTGAAGTCCAGTTGAAATTATTCATGAAATCAAATAACTGAAGAAATGCATTTCACTTTCATCATAAAATGAAAAGAATCACCATCATAAAAAAATGATGATGATTCCTAATTGGTATTACCAATGGACATGATTTGCTAAGTAGGTAGGAAAGTGGGCTATTGCTGAGATATTTTTTCTAATGTTGATGTGACAATGTAATCTTCTTCTTGATCAATTTGCATAATGGATTCACGTTTTATTTCACCATAGTCTTTTACAAAATACTTTCTGTTGATGAAATTATCTCCTTTTTCTTCAATTACAAACACATTTTCGAATGTCTTGTATGGCGTTTTTAGTGTTTCATCAACTTTTACAATTTTCCATTTGCCAAACTGAGTTCCAACTTCAATGGGTCCAGCTAAATTGGTTTCAATGGCTTGCATATCCTCTAATGCAGAGACATCGGGATAAGGAATTTCACCTGACGTACCTTCTATTACTTCTTCAAGAATTATTTCAATCTTATCGTCTAAGATTCGAAAAATACGGAGTAATGTGACGCCACCATTATCTTCAACATGGGCAACATATTTTTCAGATAGCCAGACTGTTTTCACATTTAATGTAGCGAATTCATTTCCTTCTCCAATAAAGTATGCGGTTGATTGATTTGGTTTAAAAAATGATGAAAAGTCAATTGTATTATTTGTAGATTCGTCATTTGATTGATCTGTAGAGTCTTCGCTTGCCTCGTGGTCTGTTTCATCAGAAACTGTTGGAGTAGGGGAGTGTTCCTCTTGAACTTGTACTTTAACTTTATCATCATCGTTACAGCCAGTAAGAATCATTAACAAAATTAAGGAAAATGCTATTGCACTTCTCATTTGAATGCCTCCTTTAACTTACTATATCTTATTCTTTACCAGTACTCCTAAGTTATTCTTGTATATTAAAAATTTTCTAATTTCAATAATAGTTAATTATATTTATATTATGTAAACAAAGGTAGTGTTTGTTGCGTCTTTTAGTGAATAATTTGTCCCATTAATTATCCATAAAAAAGAGAGTGTTCTCATATTTGAACACTCTCTAATTCGGTAGAATCTTATTTAATTCCTTGAGCTTCTTTCCATTCTAAGAACTCATCATAAGTTAATTGTTTATCTAAAATGGTACCGTCTTCTTGAATTTCAATTACACGGTTAGCAATTGTTTGGATGAACTGATGGTCATGAGAAGTGAATAGCATCGCGCCTTTGAAACGAATTAATCCTTCGTTAAGTGCTTGGATCGATTCTAAGTCCAAGTGGTTCGTTGGTTCATCTAATAATAATACATTTGAATTAGCAAGCATCATTTTAGATAACATACAACGTACTTTTTCTCCTCCTGATAAAACAGAAGGGGATTTTTTCACTTCTTCACCAGAGAATAGCATACGACCTAAGAAACCACGTAAGAAGCTTTCTGTTTCATCTTCAGGTGAATATTGGCGTAACCATTCAACTAATGTTTTTTCACTGCCAGTAAAGTATTTATCATGATCATTTTCGAAGTAGCTTTGAGATGTTGTTACACCCCATTTAAATGTACCGCTATCCGCTTGACGTTGATCCATTAATATATCCATTAAAGCTGTTTTAGCAAGTGGGCTACCAAGTAGAATGATTTTATCTTCTTTGTTCATCATGAAGCGAACATCTTTTAGTAGTACTTCGCCATCTTGAGTAGCGGATAAACCATCGACTGTTAATACATCGTTCCCAATTTCACGGCCAATTTGGAAGTTAATGAAAGGATATTTACGGCTAGATGGTTTGATATCTTCTAGTTCGATTTTATCTAACATTTTTTTACGTGAAGTGGCTTGACTTGATTTAGAAGCGTTCGCAGAGAAACGAGCAACGAATGCTTGTAACTCTTTAATTTTCTCTTCTTTTTTCTTATTTTGGTCTTGAGCCATTTTAAGTGCTAATTGACTAGACTCATACCAGAAATCATAGTTACCAACATAAATTTGGATTTTAGAAAAATCTAAATCCGCAATATGTGTACAAACTTTGTTTAAGAAGTGACGGTCATGGGATACAACGATGACTGTATTTTCAAAGTTGATTAAAAATTCCTCTAACCATTTAATTGCTTTTAAATCTAAGTGGTTGGTAGGCTCATCGAGTAACAGAACATCTGGTTTACCAAATAAAGCTTGAGCAAGTAATACTTTGACTTTATCTGAACCTTCTAAGTCAGCCATTTGCATGTAATGAAGTTCGTCGCCAATACCTAAACCATTAAGTAATGTTGCCGCTTCAGAATCTGCTTCCCATCCGTTTAAGTCTGCAAATTCGCCTTCTAATTCAGCAGCACGCATGCCGTCTTCATCAGAAAAATCTTCTTTTGCATAAATTGCGTCTTTTTCAGCTTTTACTTCCCAAAGACGTTTGTTACCCATTACAACAGTATCAAGTACATTGAATTCATCGTATTCAAAGTGATTTTGTTTTAAAACAGATAAACGTTCGTCTTTACCCATTGATACATGACCTTCTTGAGGTTCAATATCACCAGATAAAATTTTTAAAAATGTTGATTTCCCAGCACCGTTTGCTCCGATTAGACCATAACAGTTACCAGGTGTGAATTTAATATTTACGTCTTCAAATAGTTTACGATCGCCATAGCGAAGACCTACACCACTAACTTGAATCATGTAAGTACCTCCTGAAATTTTTTCATTCTATTTTATACTGCAGATATACATAGCAAAAATTGCTACTTTTTCTTTTGTACACAATATTTCTATTATAGCATGTCAGTTGTTGTAAATAAACTAACTTTCATTATGAGTGTTAAAACGAATCGATTCGACAGCTATTGTCTAATTGTGTAAATTTTCAAAATTTTCCGGGAAATTAAATGAGAAATCTTAATTATTTTCCAACATGTTATTGAAATGATTTTAGGAGAAAAAACATTGCATTACATTGTTAAACTATAACCAAGGTAGGAAATTTTCAAAAATATAGATGAAACAAATAATGCAGAGAGAAATTTCATGTTAAAAGTAAAATTTCAATCGAATATAAGCGCGTAACGATGATTATAGGAATGACTCTCTCGTTTGTAACTAAATTATAGTATACTTATTAGTAGAAAAAGTTGAGAGGGATAGTAGATGTTGCGACAAGCTCAAAAAATTTTAAAAGATTATTTTGGTTACGATTCATTTCGTAAAGGCCAACATGAAGTAATTCAGAATGTATTAAATGGTCAAGATACATTATGTGTAATGCCAACTGGTGGTGGGAAGTCACTATGTTATCAAGTACCTGCATTAGCATTGGATGGAACAACAATAGTCATTTCTCCATTAATCTCTTTAATGAAAGATCAAGTGGATCTATTGCGTGCCAATGGGATTCAAGCAGCCTTTATTAATAGTTCATTGACTCCATCAGAAATTGATGAAACGATGATGAATGTTAGAAATGGTGAAGTAAAACTTCTTTATATTGCACCAGAGCGGCTTGAAATGGATTCCTTTTGTATGGCACTTTCACAACTCAATGTACCATTAATAGCAATAGATGAAGCCCATTGTATTTCTCAATGGGGACATGATTTTAGACCGAGTTATCGGGCTATTTCAAAGGTATTAAAATTATGGAACACTAAGCCGACGATAATTGCGCTTACTGCTACAGCAACTCCTACAGTCAGTGAAGACATTTGTCAGGTTTTACATATCGAATCAGAGGATACTTTTATTACAGGATTTGCGCGGGATAACTTAACATTTAAAGTATTGGTCGGGGAAAATAGAGAAAAGTTCATAAAAAATTATCTCGAAAATAATAAGAATGAGTCTGGGATCATTTATGCTGCAACCCGAAAAGCAGTAGACAGTCTTTATGAGTTGTTGCTGAAATTCGGTATATCGGTAGCGAAATACCATGCAGGGATGTCTGAGGCTGAACGAAATGATGAACAAAATCGTTTTCTTGCAGACCAAGCCCAACTCATGATTGCAACAAATGCTTTCGGAATGGGTATAAACAAAACGAATGTTCGTTATGTGATCCATTATCAAATGCCACGTAATATGGAAAGTTATTATCAGGAAGCTGGAAGGGCTGGTCGTGATGGACTACCAAGTGAATGTATCCTACTTTACTCACCTTCAGATGAACAAACTCAACGCTTTTTAATTGATCAATCCCGAGACCCCTCTAGAATTCCGCTAGAACTAGAAAAATTACAACGAATGGTTGACTATTGCCATACTGAAATGTGTTTACAGTTGTATATCCTTCAATATTTTGGTGAAGAAGTGGAAGTAACTTGTGAACGATGCGGCAACTGTTGTGATGAGCGTCCAAGTGTTGAAGTAACAGAAGATGCGCAACGAGTGTTATCGTGTGTTGTTCGAATGGGCCAAAAATTTGGGAAAACGATCACTTCACAAGTGTTAGCTGGTTCAAAAAATAAAAAAGTAGAAGGATTTAGACACCTTTCAACCTTTGGTATTTTAAAGAAAATGAGTGCAAAAGAAATCGCGAATTTTATTGAATTCTTAATTGCGGAACGGATTTTGCTCGTTCATCCTGGTCAATTCCCGACAATTTATGTTTCGGAGGATGGGAAGGATGTACTGTTAGGTAAAAGAAAGGTATCACGGCGAGTTCAAACTGTAAAAGCGGTGGTGAAGCAAGATGATCCGTTATTCGAGAAGTTAAGAGGATTGCGTAGGGAAATCGCTGAGCGTGAAGGTGTACCACCATTTGTTGTCTTTTCAGATAAAACATTGCGTGATATGTGTGAAAAACAACCAATAGACGAAGTAGGCTTCTTAGAAGTCAGTGGTGTCGGACAAAATAAACTAGAGAAGTATGGGGAATTGTTTATTTCTTCTATTCGCGAATTTGTGAATCCGTAACAAAGTGTTCAATAATTAGAAATTTATTTTGAAATAACTATAAAAAACGACAAACCTCCAGTTTACAAGTGGATGTTTGTCGTTTTTATTTATAGGGAGTTATTTATTATTTTCCCAATGTTGTTGGATGAATTCATCTCGGCCTGAAATTGCGCGGTCTTCTTTATAATGTTCTGACTCTTTTTTATAGTAGTCTTGATGATAATCCTCCGCGATGTAAAAAGTCTCTGCGGGAAGGATTTTTGTAACGATTGGCTTTTTAAAACGGCCGCTTTCAGCTAATTGTTGTTTAGCGCTTTCTGCTAGTTCTTTTTGCATTTTACTGTGATAAAAAATTGCCGTTTTATAGGATTCCCCACGATCATGGAATTGTCCACCATCATCCGTAGGGTCAATTTGCATCCAATAAATTTCAAGTAATTGTTCATAAGAGAAAATGTTAGGATCGAACTCGATTTGTACGACTTCTAAATGACCAGTATCTCCTTTTTTTACTTGTTCATATGTAGGGTTTATCACATGACCACCCATGTATCCTGAAGTTACTTTATGTACGCCATCCCAAGTATCGAATGGTTTTACCATACACCAAAAGCAGCCACCAGCAAATGTTGCCTTTTCCATTTTTTACGCCTCCATATGCTTAAAATAAATAGTATTGTACCATGATGTATGTACGACATCAAATTTATCTTTATTTAGCAGAAGTTCCTCCAAAATTCCAGGAGCAAATCTTATTTAAATCTTGATTCAGGGGATTTAAGTGGAAGTTAATATATATCCATGCGAACAACTGCTAACAGACCCTCACGCGTGAATTAAAAAGATGTAATTCATTTTACCAGTAAGATTATTCACAAGGATTTATCGTACTTTGTGGTAGTATTGGGAATAGTACGAACCATTTCTAATTTTTAGACGTCACAATATTCAATTGAAATAAAAAGGAGTTTTTATATGGAAGAAAATCAACAATTTGAACATCGTCCTACCCGCTATAAAAAGAGAAGACTCCGTAAAGGAAGAGTATTTTTTCTCCTACTGTTTATTTTCGCAATTGGGATAGGCGTTTATGCAGTAATGCAATACAGAAGTGGGCTTGAGCTTGCAAGTAAAACAAAACATCCGGAAGAATCATTTGTGGCAGACGAACCAACAGAAATGGTATCGAATTATTTAATTGTTGGTGTTGATAGTCGTGGTGAGGAACAATCACGTTCTGATACGATGATGCTTTTATCATGGAATAGTGTAACGGATGAAATGAAACTCGTATCTTTTATGAGAGATATTTACGCAGATATCCCTGAGTACCAATCGTATAAATTAAACACAGCTTATTATTTAGGCGGAGTTCAATTGTTAAAAGATACAATCAGTACGATGTTTGATGTGCCGATTCATCATTATGTATTAATAGACTTTAAAAGTTTTGAATCATTAATTGATATTATGGCTCCAAATGGTATTGAAATGGATGTAGAAAAAGATATGTCCGAACATATTGGTGTGTCCTTAACAAAAGGTGTACAAAACTTAAATGGTAAGGAACTATTAGGATATGCACGTTTTCGTCACGATGAAAATGGTGATTTTGGGCGAGTAGAACGTCAACAAAAAGTAATCGATGCATTAAAAAATGAACTAATATCTCCAAGAAATATAAAAAACTTACCAAAGTTAATTGGTGCTGCACAAGGTTATATCACGACAGACCTTTCGACAAGTGATGAAATAAAAACAGTGTTATCTGTTGCAGCAAGTGGGTCCGTAGAAATAGAAAAATTAACGATTCCAGCTAAGGGGACGTATTCTTTTGCAGATTATAGTCATGCTGGTTCTGTCATTGAAATAGACAAACAAACAAATACACAAATTTTACATGAATTTTTGAAATAAATGGAGACTATTATTTTATTAATCAAATTTTACATGATAAAATAAATTATAGGTATGATTGGTAGTTAAGTCGAGGTGATTGTTTGGAGAAAGAACGAGGAACAAGTAAGGAAGAGCGTGAACGTTTTGGTTCATTTTTCTTTTCCACTAAATTTATTCGATTTTTAGGTGGGAAAAATCTATTATTTCTATTAATTTCGCTCCTTTTATTAGGCTGCGTTATTTTCATTTTTGATAAGATAGACTGGATTTTTCATCCACTACAAGTATTGTTTGAAGTAGTTATTCTTCCAGGTGTACTCGCAGTAATTGCCTATTACTTATTGCGTCCATTATTAAAGATCCTTGTAAGATGGAAAGTTCCTCGGGCATGGGGAATTATTATTCTCTTCATTCTAGTAATCGGTTTACTGACATTGCTAGTATTACTCGTTTTTCCATTTTTAAGGGATCAATTTACAAAGTTAGTTCAAGAATTCCCAATGTACTTTATGGCCTTAGTTGAAAACATTGTTACTTTCCTTAATAGCACTCGATTTAATGAATTATTTGAAAGAGTGAATATCAACTACGATCAAGTGTTAAATGATGTAATGAACGATCTTGGTTCAACAGTTAGAGAAACCTTTTCCAACTTAGCATCAGGAGTAGCTACAGGGATTACCGGATTAGTTTCAACTGTGACAGGGATTATATTATCACTTGTGACCGTACCATTCATTCTATTTTATTTATTATACGAGGGTGAAAAGCTCCCTAGATTTATTTTGCGTTTATTCCCTCCGCGTATGCGTAATGAAATAGGGCAAGTCATGAGAGAAATGGATAAACAAGTAAGTTCTTACATACAAGGGCAAATTATGGTGTCTATTTGTATTGGGATTATGATGACAATTGGATTTTTAATAATCGATTTAGATTATGCCTTTTTACTTGGTTTCTTAGCCATGATTACAAGTGTTGTCCCTTATTTAGGACCCGCAATCGCGATAACTCCTGCAGTAGTCATTGCTATTGTTACATCACCGTTTATGCTTATTAAATTAATTATTGTTTGGACAATTGTTCAACTTGTAGAAGGGAAGTTCATTACCCCAAAAATTATGGGGAGATCCTTATCGATTCATCCAATTACCATCATTTTCGCTTTATTAACAGCAGGTTCTTTATTTGGCGTGCCAGGTGTTATCCTTGGAATTCCAGGATACGCATTATTTAAAGTTCTTGTGACACATTTATTTAAGTTCATGAAAAGACGCTACAATAAATTTGAACACGAATCAGAAAATAAATATGAAATTGACTAAAAAAGGTTGTTCACTCACTGAAGTGAACAACCTTTTTAAATAGAAAAAATATATAAATAAAATATAAAAATTTTCGAAAGTATGAATAGTGTCTAGTTCCGCGGGCTAGCTGCTCGAGACAGTTCGCCTCCTCCTACGAAGGCAAAAAGCGACTTCTTCTCGGAGTCTCCAGTGCCTGGGGCTCACACGAAGTGAGTCATGGCTGCAATGCGACAGGACGTCGCGTTTTTGAAGTCGCGCAGCTTGGCGAGCCCGTTCCGCTTTTCTAAATAGATAATGTTTTTAAACGTTCCACTGCTTCTTTCAATAATTCAACGTCTTGTACTAAGGCTAATCGCATAAAACCTTCACCTTGAGAACCGAATGTTGTCCCTGGCACCATTACAACACCAGTTTGCTCAATTGCTTTAAAGGCAAATGAGACACTGTTGATATCATATGGATATTTTGCCCAGACAAACATACCACCATTTGAAGGTGCTACAGTCCATCCAAGGTCTTTTAATCCGTTCATTAACACGTGATGTCTTTCAGCGAATGTAGATCGTAAATTTGCCGTAATCTCTTCTGCATGGTCTAAAGCAAGAGCGGCAGTCGATTGAATTGGATCAAAAATTCCGAAGTCTAAGTTAGACTTTAGTCGACTCATGATTTTAATTGCTTCGGCATTCCCTATTATATACGCAACTCGAGCCCCTGCTAAGCTAAAGCTTTTTGAAAGGGAATTGATTTCGATTCCAACTTCCATTGCACCTGGGGTAGCTAAGAAGCTAATAGGACGATCCCCCGTAAAATAAAATTCCGAATATGCTGCATCATGTAAAACGAGAACGTTATATTTTTTAGCAAACTCCACAACTTCTTTAAAATATTCGATTGAAGGAGACATAGGTACTGGATTCCCTGGCATATTTAAAATGAGTAGTTTTGCTTTTTGTGCAATGTCTTCAGGAATGGCTTGTAAGTTTGGTACGAAGCCTCTGTTTTCATCAAGAGGTATGTAATAAGGTTTTGCACCAGCTAAACTTATTCCTGCTGCATAGGCAACATATCCTGGGTTTGTTGTTAACACGTAATCGTCAGGATCACAGAAAGCGATAGGTAAGTGAACTAGTCCTTCTTGTGAGCCAATTGTTTGGATTACTTGTGTAGAAGGGTCTACTTCAACTTGGTTTACCCGCTTGTAGTATCTAGCGACCGCTGATTTAAATTCATTAGAGGCTGCAAGTGTGTAACCATATGATGAGGGTTTTTTACTTAACTCGGAAAGATGATTGCGTAACATTTCGTGTGGTGCAATATCTGGACTTCCAAGGCTTAGGTCGATTAACTTCATGCCTTTTGCTTGCTGTTCTTTTGCAAAGACCTTTAAGTCTCCAAATATGGAAGGTTCAAATAATGACATTTTCTCAGAAGGTACTATTTTCAACGGGAACACTCCTATCAACTGTTCATGTTTTATACTGAATTAAATATAAGACACATTTTATCATAGTTAAATGCAAGTAGGAGAAAAAAGAGAAAAAAGGGGATATACAAATACTAAAACATAATAAATGAGCATTTTGATAGATAGTAGAGTCAAAGATAGATTTCGATTAAAATAGACTTAAAGATAAATTAGGGGTTGAGGCAATGATTGTACATTCTTTAAGTGGTCCAAGTGGAACGGGCAAAAGTACGAGTGCTTTACAATTCGCATTTGAACACCAAATAGAGGCCATCATTGATGATGGACTGTTAATTATTGGTGGGGAAAAGAAAGCAGGAGTTTCTGCAAAGTTTGAGAAAAATACGATAACGGCAGTTCGTCGAGCCATTTTTCAAGATGATCTTCATAAAGAGGAAGTCAGAAAAGCTCTTAATAATTTTAATGTAGCTTCTATCTTAATTATTGGAACGTCTGATAAAATGACAAAAAAAATTGCAGATCGACTCGAAATCGGTCCTATTACACATTTCCATTATGTAGAGGATATTCGGTCTAGAAAGGAAATATTAATCGCTCAATTTGTGCGCGGAACACAAGGTAAACATGTTATGCCTATTCCGTATAAGCAAGTTGAACAAAATTTCTTTAAAAGATTTATTCAAAGAGGATTTGTAATCTTTTCTAAAAATAGAGTGAAACTAGGGGAGACGACACTTGTACGTCCCGACTTCCATCATCAAACCTTTACGATTTCAAAAAGAGTTTATTCGGATCTAATTAAGCATGTTGTGGAGACGAACCAACGTGTGGGGAAGGTAGATAGCATTCATTATGGGATGGAGAATAATTTTCCAATTGTCCAAATAGGCATCTATTTAAAACTGCCTGTCACTTATGTAGTTGTAGAAGAATTGCGCGAGATGCAACAACAAATAACAAATGAGTTTTTAACGCATTTCGGATTCGAACCTGGTGAAGTGAAGATTGAGGTTAAAGGCATTATTTGAATCGAAAAATTGATAAAAACACATTACGAGTTTAAGTGTAGTATAGAGGTTTTTTAATAAAAAAACATTTATTAGACAAGCAGATTATTAAATGAATTTGCTTGTTATTTTTTTAATAAGACTATAGCTATTGGACGTATGAGGTAACAAAGATCTAAATACTTTTCTATGTTATATAAAACAAATTTGATTTGTACATTAGAGAAGAGGAATTTGTAAATGAAAGTAGGTAGAATTAAATTATTGAAATAAACGAGACAAGAAAAGAACTTTCAAAAAGAGGGAAGAACGGAATAGGCTTTTTATTATCAGCCTTCGTCATTTGGTCAATCATTACGATTATCTTTTTACAAAGAATCGAAATATCTCATAAAAACATTTATATGCTATATGTAACAGGCTTGATGTTTCCGTTGTCTGTTGGAATTTCAAATTTAGTTAAGGCAGATTGGAAGTTGAAAAATAACCCTTTAGGTAATCTTGGTTTATTTTTAAATCTTGCTCAGATTATCTATTTTCCTATACTTTTTTGGGGAATGATTAATCATCCTAACGATGCCATCGTGTTTTTTTCCATTATAACAGGAGCTCATTTTTTTCCTTATGGATGGTTTTATAATGTTAAAGCGTATTATGTAATGGCACCAATGATCTCTGTTGTAATCATGTTTTTGGCACTATTTCTAAATGGAAATTACTTATGGGTCATACCATTAACGATGGCATTGTTTTTAATTATATTAATTGTATGGATCCATTTAGATTATAAAAACAAATTTTCAAATAATAAAATTTAAGAGTTCGTTGATGAATCAATCAAATAATAAAAACACAGAGGAAGTTAGAACCTCTGTGTTTTTTAAGGATGGCAATACAATATAAAGGCACAAACAAGTAATCGAACTCCATAAAATCATAAGCTTATTTTTGACGATTAAATTGTGGAGGTCTTTTTTCAACAAATGCTCGAACACCTTCTGGAAAGTCTTGTGGATCTACAAATGGAGTGGAACCTTGCCAAAGTGAAGGAGTTGAGTCCACACATTCTTTTACTGAACGCTTTACAGCTAAAAGTGAAGCAGGTGACATCCCTGCAACTAATTTCCCCATGCGTATTGAGAATCGAGTTAAATCTTTCTCTGCAACCAGATAGTTCAACATGCCAGCTTTAAATGCTTCTTCAGCTTTATACATGCGACCGGTAAACACAAAGTCTTTTGTAGCTGAAGGACCTACTAAATCAACTAGTCTTTTTGCGAACTTATTATTAATAGTAATTCCTAACTTACCAACAGGAATGCCCATTTTAGCTTTATCAGAACCGATTCGAATATCACATGCCATCGCTAGTTCAAGACCTGCTCCCATTGCTGGCCCATTAATAATGCCAATGACTGGGAGAGGTAAATTCTCAATAGTAGAAATGGTTCTTTCCATATGTACAAAAGCCTCTTCAGCTTTTTCTAAAGAAATAGAATTAAACTCCTTAATGTCTGAACCTGCCGTGAAATTTTCTCCTGATCCACGAAGTAGAAGTACTTTATTTTTTGGATTATCTAATGTTTTTAATGCGATTTTTGCAAGTTGATCCCACATGTTTGCTGTTAAAGCATTTTTAGCTTGAGGTCGATCAATCGTAATAATCGCTAAGCCAGCCGTTTCTTGATAAATAATCTTTGCCTCTTCTTCATCCAATCTCATCGTACGAACTTGCATGCATACAACCCCTTTAGGACTATTTAGTACAGTACATTATAGTATATGGATGTAACAGCTGAAACTATTTTTAGAATATTCAAGGAAAACTGAATATAAATGGAGAACTTTCGGTTTTAAATTATGATTTGTTCATTTACAAAAGAGTCGAGGAATGGAAAATGCGTATGCTTATCGGGAAATTGGACGCAAAAGAAGTAGAAAATCGTTAATACTATCTTAAGGGATTATAAATGTAATGCGCGGTTAGAAGTAAGATGTCCCCAGCTTTATACTGGGGAAATGATCTAATTGGTTTGTTATATGGGGAAAATTAATCTTTTTCCGGATAGTCAACATGTAATGGTGGTGGCACAAGCCATCCTTTAGCCTTATTTAAACGTAAAAGTTTTGCACCAAGTTGAGCTTTCGCAATGTGGAATTGACCATACATTGCTGCGATATCTTCTCGAGTTGAAGAGCCCATTGCTGTACTACATGCAACTAATCCAGCAGCAGTATCTCCTGTAAGCATAGCACTAATTTCATTGTCATTAAACTTTGCACCTGGAGGGATATCTTCAAGTCTAGCTACAGGTCTTTCTGGAGGTGCTGGTGGTAAACCAACGCCATTAGTTTTTAGTATTTTCTCGAATTGTTTTACCTCTTCACGACAAAGATCGATAGCTTCTTCAAGAAGTTTTTTTAGATCTTCATCTCCAGTGTGATTATAAAGAGTTTGATACCCTGCAATCATACCGTAGTCCACAAGTAAACTTGACCAAATACCAAATACTTCACCGTAATGTAAAGGTTCATCTTTTGGATTTCCACCTAAAATTCCCATACTACACTTCCTTTTCAAGTTAATCGCATTTTTCTTGCAAGGATAGTATGGATGAAAAAAGCAAATAAATTCATTTTAAACTGTCCATTTTTAACTTAACGAAAATGGATTTTAATTATCAAATTTTAGCTGTGTGTAACCCGTTCAACTCTCCGAAACATATTTACTTCTTTAAGTACTTCTTTTTCAACACTGCTTCCTTTTCAATAATCAAGAATAATTTCCTGAATTTTTTTAACAGTAGCGCGGCTAAAAAAGTCGTAAGATCCTCATTTACTCATTCTTTCTACTAATTCTACAGAATCCACCATTTACTATTGTTAATTTACCGAAAGTAGGAGTTTCCAATATCCTTTATTTGATAAGTTAGAATATTGCATATTATCCGACTCTTATATATAATGGAAAATAAGGGTTCCCGCCCCAAAAAAATACAATATCAAAATTCCATGACGCCATTATCTAATAAGGAAGTGGACAAATATGCTGAAATATTTAGATTACTACCGTGCTCATCTTGAATCTTTGAAGAAATCGCCACATACGATTAAACAATATTGCATAGATACTGAACAATTTCTGAACTATATTCAGAAAAATAATTTAAAGCTAAAAGAAGAATTAGACAGTGTATTAATTGGATACAAACAGTTTTTAGAAACCGAATATACACAAATATCTAGTTTTAATCGTAAAGTATCTTCGTTGAAAAATTTTTTATCCTTTTTACAAGACCGAAGTATTATTAATACAGTGCCGGATGATGCTTTAAAGCAAAATAAATTAGAGAAAAGGAATATTCACCCATTGAGTCAAACCCGGTTAGATCAGGTTTTATCAGTTTATTTAAATAAATATAGAAGAATCAGTGATCGGGAATTTGGATGGATTGCATTACGAAATTTTTGTGTTACTCGTGTAATAGCAGAATTGGGTTTAAAACCGATAGAAGTGGTTGAAATGAAGTGGACTCACATCCATAATAATGAAATAAAAGTTATTCGCACGAAATCAGTACGTACGTTATCTTTATCTAAAAGCCTTATAGATTGGCTAGAGTTATATAAAAATGAAACAAAAATGATTTTTCCATTATGTGACCAAGTGGATTATATGTGGTTAGGGATCGGTAATAAAAAATATCAACCAATTACTGAAAAAACGATTGAACGAATATTTCAGACAATTTCAAAAGAGGTTGGATTTAAAGTGACAGCAACAGCTCTTAGATATTCGAAGATCCAAAATGAACTTGATGAAAAAGTTGATGAACAACTAAATCTATTATACATCCAGCTTGGTTATGCCAGGAAAGGTGTCCTTGTAGAGCGTGTCGATCGTTTTACACATGAATCCTAATATCCTAATGGAAATTTAGTATTTTATTGATTTTGTATGGAAAAAATTGGGGAAAAAGAGGAATATAATGAGTAAAAACATCATTGAGAGTAGCTTAATATTAGAAGGTGGCACCTTTCGTACCGTATTTACGGCAGGGGTATTAGATGCATTTTTGGATCATGATTTGATAATGCCATACATCCTAGGTATTTCAGCTGGAGCTATAAATGCCTGTTCGTATGTCTCTAAACAAAAGGAAAGAACTTATCGAGTATACGCAGATTACAGAAATGACAAACGCTATATGGGCTTCCGAAATTTTTTAAAAGAGAGAAGTTTGTTTGGATTAGAGTTCGCATATGATGTTATTCCTAACCAGTTAGATAAATTTGATTGGGATACATATCAACAATATAATGGTACTTTGTTATTTGGTGTTACCAATGCATTAACTGGTGAAGTGGAATATAAGAATGCATTAGATATGGACCGTCGTTGTTCACTGCTACGCGCAACATGTGCAATTCCTGTGTTGTTTCCGGAAATTAAACTAAATGATACCCCATACTATGATGGAGGATTAGCCGACCCCATTCCAATTCAGAAGGCAATCGAGGATGGGTATAATAAGCATGTAATCATATTGACAAGACCAAAAGGCTATCGGAAAGTGATGGATCGACAAAGTAAATGGGCGATGAAACTATTAAAAAAACGCTATCCGCAAATCGCCGAACGTTTACAGGTACGAGTCGATCAATATAATCACACAATTGATTTTTGTGAAAAGTTAGAATCAGAGGGGAAGGCTGTTATTTTCCGACCTGAAAGCCCATTAAATAGTATGGAAAAGGATGTAACCCTCATGCGCAAAGGATATGAAATGGGGTTTAAACAGGGAACTGAAAGAATGGTCAATATGAAAGAATTCCTTCAAATATAAGTAAAAGGGCCGTCTATTTAGACGACCCTCATTTTTATTCGTAATTAACTTTATAATCTTCGTGACTAAACCAACGTAATTTAGTTTCAAATAGTTTTAATAAAACAACGTTTAAGATAATAGGAAGGGCGATAAATAGAGATACAGAAATGATCAAGCTTTCTGTGCTCCAACCTGTAATATCTAAATATTTTAATGGTCCAACGAATCCTGCTAGTCCAAAACCTGCACTATAAGGTGTTCCTTCAATTTGGAATAGACCACCTAATGCTCCTAAAATACCAGCAGTAATAATCATAGGTAATGCAATTTTAGGCTTCATAAAGAAGTTACGCATTTGAATTTTCGCAGATGCAACGTGGGCAATAGCTGTCCCAAAATTATTTGCACGATAACTTGCGATACACATACCGACACCAGAAGCACAAACCCCAAGATTTGCAGCCCCAGCACCAATACCAGAAAGCATAATTACTGTTGCCACACCGATTGTTGAAATAGGAGAGATAATTAAAACTGAAAAGACCATTGCAATTAACGCACCCATGATGATAGGTTGTAAACTTGTCAAGTACATGATTCCGTCACCAATTAATAATGAACCATCTTTAATATATGGTAATACTGATAATCCGATTAAACCAGGAATAAAAATTGTTAATGCTGGCATTGCTAGTAATGTCCAGTCTTTTAATTTAGAACCTAAAAATTGAACGAATAATACAGCCAGTGCTGACGTAAGACCGATATTTATGACAGTTCCGATTCCTGCGATAGTCATTGTGCCATCTTCCATGACTGTTGTGACACCACTACCAATAAATGCAGCCAAACCAATCGAAGACATTTGGATAGGTGATAATTTAAATTGAACTCCAATTAAAACCCCCATAATAACGGGTAATAAACTCATTACAATAATTGAAGCAGTTAAAACCGGCTGTAGCCATGGAGCATAAGGAATAATTAATTTTAATATTTCACCAACTAGAGCATTGGGTATTAAACATACAACGATTCCTAAACTCATTCCGGTTAATAATTTACTAAAAAAGTCTTTCATATTTTCATATCCTCTCTAAGATGTTGTTTATTGTTATGTGAGTATTATCATTATATAAGTTTTGAAGATTTATTCAACTGAAAAAATTCTGATAATTTAATATAGTTTTATAATTTATGACTAAGAGAGAAAAAATTATACTGAAAACGCTTTTTTATTTAATAAAAGATAATGTAGAGAGTCTTTTATTTGCTATAAGTAATTCTGGAATAGTGAATTTTTGCCAATCTGAATAGCCAATTGTTTACTTTATGCCATAACGGTAATAAAATTAACTTGGATTTACTTCTAAATCTTTCAGTAATTTAAAGGAGATTATTATATGTTAAAAACAAAAGTGTTCGATGAATTAAAAATAGCGATGAAAGAAAAAGACGTAGTAGCTAAAGGTGTTTTAACACTTTTAAAATCTGCTCTTGATCAATCTGAAAAAGAAAAAGGGTCAGAGCTAACTCAAGAAGAAGAAATTGCTATTGTCAATCGTGAAATTAAACAAACAAACCAAGCGTTAGAAGGTGCGCAACAAGCAAATAGAGATGATTTAATAGAAAAAGAAGAAGCAAAACTTCTATTATTAAAGAAATTCTTGCCGAAGCAACTATCGGAAGAAGAAATCATTCCAATCTTGACTGAAGCAGGTATCGTTAAAGGCATGAATATGGGCGAGGCAATGAAAATCGCTAAACCATTACTTACAGGTAAAGCAGATGGCGCAACTATTTCGAAAATAGTTAAAAGCTTAATTTAGCTGACTACACTTATTAAAAAGAAACTCACAATCATTGTGGGTTTTTTCTTTTTTATAATTTTTTTAAATCCAATAATTTGTTTTACGTCTCTATAATATTTCAAATATTTTCAGAAAATTATTGACATGAAAAACCGTCTGTACTACAATAAATTCATAAAAATATAACTGTTATAGTACAAAAGATGAAGGGATGAGGAAATGATGAGTATGTATCAAGAAGGGTATCAATATTATATTGCTAAATGTAAACAGTTTGGGCTAGAACCTATTAATTTTTATTACTTTGTACAACAATTAACACAAGAACAATTAAATGCATTTAATGAGCAAGCACAGGAAGTAAAAATTAGTTTATAAAATGTTAGATTCTCATTGAAGATCTTATTTTAATTGAGACACATGTGAACAAACAGGATTTGAACGAGTTAATTATTTTTTTAGGTTAATTTAAGAATATTTGTAAATATGTATAGCCGAGTGACTCATAAGATCGAGGATTAAAAAGTGAAAATTATACAGGATGTCAGATAGCAACCCCATTTGTAAATTAAAACAAAGGGGTTGTTTTCAATTTAATGGATAATTTTGGATGTTCAGAAAGTGTTTACAAAAAATTTACTTAATTAGATAATATTCTGTGATAAAATAACTATACTTAAAACTCTGACAAATTATCTTATAAACCATTAAATTTCGACATCTTAATAATGTCGGTTAGTTTTTTTGTTTATCTAATGACGGGAGAAACTTTTAATATGGTCAAAATTGTTCAATCAAAAAATGAGACACCAACTATCGAATTTTCCTATGAGCAACTAAATGATATTAAATCAGCACTTGATGAATCAGTCATTCTAGCTGTTACCGATCATCTTGGAATGATTACTTTTGTAAATAATCGTTTCTGTGAAATTTCAAAATATACAAGAGAAGAACTGATCGGACAAAATCATCGTGTTTTAAACTCTGGTTTTCACTCAAAAGTTTTCTTTAAAGAAATGTGGAAAACAATAGGGAGCGGGGAAACTTGGCATGGAGATATTTGTAATAGAGCAAAGGATGGCACACTATATTGGGTTCAGACCACAATCGTTCCCTTTCTTAATGAAATAGGAAAACCCTATCAATACATTGCAATTCGAGTTGATGTGACTGCTAAAAAGAATATTGATTTAATTACTTACATAGCAAATCATGATGATTTAACTAGTTTGCCAAATCGTAGAAGCCTGTCCATTCGTTTGAATAAGGAAATTAAAGACAACAAGCAAAACAATACTAAATTTGCATTGTTTTTTATTGATATTAACCGTTTCAGGCGTATTAATGATTCATTAGGTCATCATGTAGGAGATTTATTTTTAGTAGAAGTTGCTAATAGATTTAAAGAGATAGATTCAAAGGGTGATTCTTTTTATCGAATAAGTGGAGATGAATTTGTTTACTTTTTAGATAATGTAGAGGATCTCCATATAATGGCACAGAGAATTATTAGTCTCTTTAAAAAGCCTTTCCTATTTGAAGGAAAAGAATTTTTATCGAGTATTTGTATTGGTATAAGTATTTTCCCTGAACATGGTGAAGATATAGAAAATTTACTTGTTAGCGCAGATATGGCGTTGCATGTAGCAAAGAATAAAAGAGGGAACTATTATCAATTATACAAAGAAAATATACAAAGAATGGATAATCGTGCCTTAGAAATGGAGACCAAGTTGTATAAAGCAATACATCAGGATCTTCTAGAGCTCCATTATCAGCCGAAGATTGATATTAAATCTAATAAAATGATTGGTATGGAGGCATTGCTTCGATGGCATGATTCAGAATTGGGACAGATTCCACCTAACAAATTTATACCAATTGCAGAGGAAAGTGGTTTGATTTGTGATATCGGGGAATGGGTCTTAAGAAAGGCTTCTTTACAAATTAAACAGTGGAAAGAGCAATACGGATTAAATTTACGTGTTGCCGTTAATATCTCACCAACACATTTTGAAGAGCCCTGTTTTATTGATCGATTAAAGAGCATTATTGAAGAAACGAACGTAGAGCCTAAAAACTTAGAAATTGAAATTACTGAATTAAGTATGATGCATTATAATAATGAGTTAATAAATAAAATCAAAAAGTTAAAAGATTTAGGTTTAACGATTTCTATTGATGATTTTGGAACAGGCTATAGTTCATTAAGTTATCTGAAAAACTTCCCTGTAGACACATTGAAAATTGACCGTTCATTTATTGTTAGCATGATTGACGGGGATTCAAATATTGCCATGGTTTCAGCCATCATTTCTTTAGCACATGCGTTGAAAATGAATGTTGTAGCTGAAGGGGTTGAAACTGAATACGAACTAGAGATTTTAAAGAAACATCATTGTGAGTTTGTACAGGGCTATTACTTCAGCAAACCTTTATGTGTATCGGATTTCAATCGATTTTTAGAGGATAATCGTTAAAATTCCCGGGTTTTAAAAGTGCAATCACTTATGAGCTAGAAGTGGAAGAAATAAATATAAATACAAAAAAACGCACAGGTTGTATAATCTGTGCGTCTCTTTATATGATGAGATCCTGTTAACTACTTTCTTCTAATCGGTTTTGAAGTCGATGATATTCTTCATCACCAACTGAATCATAGTATTGGAATAGTAGATCTGAATCTATCTTTATCGTATCTTTATAATTTAAATATAACTGCTCCGTTAAATGACGAATAATAATTGGAACCGGATGGCTGTGATTGAATTGATTTATATATTTTTCAATAAAGGACTCCGTAACAGAACACCATAAATTATGGCCAAGTGATTCGAATTCAACATATTTTACGTGAGCATTTAAAAATTCATCATCTAAATATTGGTTATATGAACAAATCGCATGCCAATCTAACTTTTCACGATAACGATGTAACCAATGCGGTTCTAAAATTGCACTAACTAACATTATTTGCATTGGTGAATAAGCATCGATAATTTCGTCCATCTCTTTGTTTGTGCGTCTTTTGAATCCCATATCATCATATAATTGACAAGCTAATGAAGGAATTCCTTTTACTAAATGTTCGCTACCAAGCCATTTATATTGACCACGATCGAATTCGAAGAACAGAAAATCTACTATTTCTTCTTCCTCTTCAATGAAGTCTTCAAGTAAGTTAATTGTACTATATTCACTGAAATAGGTTTCATCTTCAATAAATAAATCGATTTCATCACTAAAATGTGGATTAATTTCTTTATTTAATCGACGAAGTTCATCGACAATAAATTTTTTGAATGAAGCAGATAGTTGAGATAGCACCGGATAATTATATTGCAATGTTGCCACATCAACCTGATCAAGATGATCGATTAAATAGTTTTCTGTTAGTAAATCACATGCATAACAAATATATGAAAAGTCTACATATGGTAAATACTTTTCAAACTCTGTTGGATGAAGTTTTGTTAAACTATATCGCCAGAAACAGTAATCTAAAATAAACTTTTTTGATAAATTTGGATTTAACTTCACTAATTCATTTAAATCTAATTCATCTATAATTGGTCCTACATAGGATGGAATAGATTTGACATTGAAATCCTCAGGGAAATTTAATTTAGCTAAGGCTTTTTCAGGTTTAAATTTCTTTTTGCGGTTTGGATGCGTTTTAAAGCTATACGATCCAATTGCACCGCGCTCATCGAGTAATATATAGGCTAGTTCTTGTTTTTGGTCTCTTGAAAGCTTCGTATTTTTAGGGAATTTTACTGAGGCGTAGTATCGTAAATTTGACATGTCATAGAAAAATTTATAGTCTCCCTCAGGAGTAAAATCTGAACGAGAATTATTTTTTCTCCAATATAATAGTGCACCATTAATAGGGGGATAGTTTGAAAATTCTATATTAGCAATCGAAAAGATATTATGTGAAAGTGATTCATCGTATACAGTTTTGATAAATTCAATTTTTTTTATTTTCAGCATTTTAAACCTCCAATACCTCTATTATATACTATTTATGGGAAACATTAAGTAAAAAAAATGTAAATATGGACTTTTTCTTCATTTGTTAACTGAAGTCAAATTGGGCCACTATAATATCATATTTTTTAAAAATGACCATTAGAACTAAATTTAGTGTTAAATTTATTAAAAAAGTGTAAGCGTTAATTGAAATTATGAAAACCAAAATTTAAAAATAGAAAACGGGTGTCCTCACTTTATGAGAACATTCCCTCTTTAGAATCAATTTTCATTGGATTGGTTGTTGTTGTTATTTTGGTTATTTTGTTTTTGAGGAGAGTTTGACTGTTCATTTGGTTTGACAACTGATTTGCCAGCGTTATTTGCATTATTTTGGGCAGATTGTTCGCGTCCAGTAGGTGATTGACCTGGATGTTCTACTTTCGGATTATTTTGATGCTTATTTTGTTGTGATGAATGAGTATTTGTCTTTTCGTTTGATGGATTTTGGTTTGTATTTGTATTTTGGTTTGTTATAGGCTTCTCGGGTTTATTTTCAGTATCATTTTGTTCTACTGAAGGTTGCGGTCTTTCTTTATCCTTCTCGAATGACTTTTTGGTTTCAACTTCATCTTTTTTTTCACTTGAGGTAGAATTCTCATCCGTTGATTTCGGTGACTTTTCAATTTTAGCGTCCATAACAGCTTGATTTATTTGTTTATTTAACTGTTTATTATCTTGTTTTTCGTATTGGGTTGTGATTGTAATGTCTTTGTTTGTGGCTGCAACCTTCTCTACAACTTCTGGTAAAACCGTATCTAATGGTCGACCTGTCCATTGATCTGTTTCAAGCTTTTGTTGCGAATGAACGGATATGACTTTTCCATCTTCGTCGACACCTAATTCAATGGGGACTTCACCGTTGATTTGGATATAGGCATATACACTATTTGACTTAGGAATTAGTGTCGCTACCAGAAAGATTGCTATTATTGCTGCTACTAAAGCTGGTCCCAACAAAAGTTTTTTCTTTCGATTTTTAAGAAGTGGGGGAGTATCGACTAAACGGAATTCTACTTCATCCCCAATTTCAGGATCTGTTTTTAGAGGGATTCCGCGTAAAAACGCACCACCCGCCGTCATAAAAATCATATCATTACTATTTTTTGTACACACAATCCCTCTATAAGTGCGCATTATATGATTTCTCCTTTTACATAGTCTTTAATATAAATGAAATCGCTGTTTAAAAGTAAGACGACGGCGATTATGTATTTCCTATGTCGTTCTAATGTTTTTCGAGATACTTCAACTAAATGTTCAATTTCTTTCAATGGAAGCCTTTTATTCTTGAGTAAAGATTCATAGAGTTCATCCGATTCCGCAATCATTTGTGCTATGTGAAATGCTGTCTTCCTCGCATCCGAATGTTTCGGGGAGCATTTTGTCAGTTCTTCAAATGATAAATTAAATTCTGCAAGCAATTGCTGATATTGAAGAAGTTCCTCTCTTCTAGATGCTGATTTTTCATTTTCAGAATATGTATGTATTGATTTCTCATCAAAAATAAAATGTTGACTAGATGATTCTTCTTGAACAGGCTCCAATAATAGATATCTTTCTTTTCTTGCCGATTCTTTTCGAATAAAATCCACAAGTCTTCTTCTTATTATTAAGTGAGCAAATGTTTGGAATGATGCATTTTCCTTTGAATCAAAAGTTCTGATTGCTTCGTGAAATCCATTCATTGCAATACTAAATTCTTCATCATGTTCATCAATAGGTCTTTTACATACAAAGGTGGCCGTTTTTTTCATAAATGGCCAATTAGCAAAAAGGAGGTCATGAAGAACCTCCTGATTGCCTGCTTTTGCCTTTTGTAGAAGGTCATTGATATTCGGTTTTGATTTAAAAATCCCTTGAATAATGGACAAAAGCATTTTGAACCTCCGTTCTCAAATTTCTGAATGCCTTTGATTTTATAGGGCTTAATGAAAATTGAAAAGCGGTTTTTGTATATTGAAATGTTAATTTAATATTAGTATTATTTTTCGTTACCTTTACCAGTTTGTTTTTCCGCTTTTTGCGCTTGTTTTAGAGCTTGTTTTTCCGCTTTATGTTCCTGTTGAAGGGCTTTACGCTCTGCTTTATGTTCCTGTTGAAGGGCTTTACGCTCTGCTTTGTGTTCTTGTTGTTGTGCTTTACGTTGCTCTTTAACAGTTGGAGTTGGTGCTGCAGTTTCAGCTTTCACTTCCGTTTTAGTAGTTGTTTCAACTTGTGTCGTTTCTTCAGTAGTTGTTACTTCTTTATTTGCTTCTTGTTTTGCTTCAAATTTTGCAATCGCTCTTTCAGCATTACGTAAAATTGCAGCTTTTGCTGTTTCATTTCCTGCATTTTCATATGCTTTTTTAAGAGCTACTAGATTTCCAGCAGTATAACCTTCTGGGATCTCTGGAAATTTACTATCTTTTACTTCTGTAGTTGATTTTGAATCTTCATCTGTAGATTTTTCTACTTTATCTTTTGATTGTGTAGTAGTTTCTTTTGTAGAATCTGCTTCTTCAGTTGGATCAGTTGTTTTTTCCTCTACTGTACCATCTTCATAAACTGTTGTAATTGAACCATCTTCATTTAAATTAACTTTTGTTGTACCTTCTTCAGGTGTTGATACGTCAGTAGTTTTATCAACTTGTTCTTCAGCTGATTCGTTATTAGGGTTAAGTAAAGTTTCGTCCGCCCATGCATAACCTGATCCTGCTACTGCCATTGTTGCTACTAATAGTGCTGCACTTGTTTTTTTGAATTTCATTTCTAGTCACCTCAGAATAGTATTTTGTCCGCTATTTGTATGGACACTCTATTATTCGTAGATTGATAGGGTGTTTGTGGGGGTCCTACGAGGAATTTTATTATTACAAAATTATTACAATATATTTTTATTAATAGTAATCATAGAGAAGGTTGGGGAATTAAGTTCATTGTTTGTTCATAAAATAGTTCTTTATTACATAGGTAAATAATTATTCAATCAAAAGTCGTAGGCAGATGAGATGAAAATATGATAAAATAATGATACTTTTTTGTGAAGAAAAGTACAGGTTTAGTCCGATATTGCCAATTTATTTTTCCGATAGTTATTTTCACAGCGGTCAATGCATTTCAAAACCGCTATTTATATTGGAATTTTTATTTTTTGGAAAACAAGAAAGTTATAGAGCTTACGGAAATTTAAGCACTATCAATTATATCTTGCAAATATACATGATAGGTGGAATAAAAATGAATTATCAAGTATTACTTTATTATCATTATACGACAATTGAAGATCCAGAAACTTTCGCAGCTGAACATTTGAAAGCTTGTAAAGAGCTTAACTTAAAAGGGCGAATTTTAGTTGCAACAGAAGGAATTAATGGTACTGTTTCAGGCGTGATTGAAGATACAAACGCTTATATGGAAATGATGAGAAACCATCCTCTATTTGAAGGAATCGTGTTTAAAATTGATGAGGCAGAAGGTCATGCATTCAAAAAAATGCACGTACGTCCTCGCCCAGAGCTTGTTAACTTAAGCTTACCAGAAGATATCAATCCACATGAAATCACAGGTCAATACCTTTCACCTGAACAATTTTTTGAGGAAATGCAGAAAGAAGATACAGTTGTATTAGATGTACGTAACACATATGAATATGATGTCGGTCACTTCCGTGGAGCAATTCGTCCAGAGGTAGAAACATTCCGCGACACACCTCAATGGGTACGTGATAACAAAGAATTATTTGAAGGTAAACGTGTTTTAACTTATTGTACTGGTGGAATCCGTTGTGAAAAATTCTCTGGCTGGTTAATGCGCGAAGGGATCGGAGAAGAAGTTGGTCAATTGCACGGTGGGATTGCTACCTATGGGAAGGACCCAGTGGTTAAAGGTCAACTTTGGGACGGACAAATGTATGTATTTGACGAACGTTTAACAGTTCCAATTAATCAGGTTGAACATGTTGTTGTCGGAAAAGATCATTTTGATGGAGAACCATGTGAACGTTACATTAATTGTGCAAATCCAGATTGTAATAAACAAATTTTAGCTTCAGAAGAAAATGAATTAAAACATTTAGGTGGCTGTACGATTGAGTGCTCAAAACACGAACGCAATCGTTTCATTGAAAAACATAATTTGTCTGAGGAATTCGTTCAACAGCAATTGAAATGGTTAGAAGAAAAAGCAACAGTATAAATTGAAATGGAGAAAGAGCTATTAGAGGCTCTTTCTTTTTTTGATTTTTTCGTTAATAATGCTATATACTCTATAAAACTTGCGGAATTCTTGTTATCTAGTAATGAAAAATATAGAAATACTATAAAAAAATTGTTAATTTAAATTTATATATCAAAATGAGATGAAATTGTGCTAATATCGGTATAGATATATTTGTGACAAAGTTTCAAACTTTATCGCTAACTAGCTACTAGTCAGTATCTATTATCTAAGAATGGGGAGAAGTATAATGATTACTTCAGAATTTCGTATTGAAAAAGATTTTTTAGGAGAAAAAGAAATACCAAAAGACGCTTATTACGGTGTTCAAACAATGAGAGCCGTTGAAAATTTCCCAATTACGGGGTATAGAATTCATCCAGAACTAATTAAATCTTTAGGGATTGTGAAAAAAGCAGCAGCACTTGCCAATATGGAAGTTGGAATGTTGGAAAAAGAAATCGGTCAATATATTGTTAAAGCATGTGATGAAGTCATTGCTGGAAAATGGAATGATCAATTTATCGTCGATCCAATTCAAGGTGGTGCAGGCACATCCATCAATATGAATGCTAACGAAGTGATTGCAAATCGTACACTTGAGTTAATGGGAGAAGAGAAAGGGAACTATAAAAAAGTAAGCCCTAATACTCATATAAATATGTCCCAATCAACAAACGATGCATTCCCAACAGCAGCACATATTGCAATTTTAAGCTTAATGGATCAATTACTTGAATCAACAAAAACGATGCAACATGCTTTCGTAGAAAAATCGAAGGAATTTGCTGGCGTTATTAAAATGGGTCGTACTCATCTTCAAGACGCTGTACCAGTTTTACTTGGTCAAGAATTCGAGGCATATAGTCGTGTCATTTCACGTGATATTGATCGTATGTCACTTTCAAGACATCATTTATTTGAAGTGAATATGGGAGCAACGGCAGTTGGAACAGGGTTAAACGCAGATCCAAAGTATATTACATCTGTTGTTCAACATCTTAAGGAATTAAGTAAATTCCCATTAACAAGTGCTAAGCATTTAGTTGATGCTACTCAAAATACAGATTGTTACACAGAAGTATCTGCAAATTTAAAAGTTTGTATGATTAATATGTCTAAGATCGCAAATGACTTCCGTTTAATGGCTTCCGGACCACGCGCTGGTTTATATGAAATTGAACTACCAGCTCGTCAACCAGGTTCATCTATTATGCCTGGTAAGGTAAATCCTGTTATGGCAGAAGTTGTGAACCAAGTGGCATTCCAAGTAATGGGGAATGATGTCACAATCTCACAAGCGTCTGAAGCAGGTCAATTCGAATTAAATGTAATGGAACCTGTATTATTCTATAACTTAATTCAATCGATTTCGATTATGAGTAATGTATTTAACACATTTACAGAAAAATGCGTAGCCGGCATTAAAGCAAACGAAAAAGGCTTAAAACAATATGTAGAGAATAGTGTAGGGATTATTACAGCCGTAAATCCTCATATTGGCTATGAATTAGCTGCACAAATCGCAAAAGAAGCAATTGCAACAGGTGCCTCTGTACGTGAGCTTACAATTAAATCTGGCGCACTAACAGAAGAACAATTAGACCAAATCCTTAATCCTTATGAAATGACACGTCCAGGTATTGCTGGAGGAAAGTCTCTTGTTAGAGGGTAAAAGGTTAAAAATATAATAGAATCGCATGATGAGAAGGAATCTTTTTTTAGATTCCTTCTCTTTTTATCGTTTCAAGAACAAATGTTCGTTTCTACATTAATTATAGAATAGGTGGTACTAAAAGAGGGAATCGTACCCATAATGAAGAAAGGTTAAAGGCTGAAGAATTTGAAAACCATAATTTATAGGAGTGATCAAATGGTGGGGCGTGAGGAGATTTTTGATGTAACCATTATTGGTGGAGGTCCTGTGGGGTTATTTACAGCATTCTATGCAGGAATGCGTGATTTATCGGTCAAAATCATTGATAGTTTACCTCAATTAGGTGGTCGACCATCAGTTATTTATCCAGAAAAATTTATTTATGATATCGCAGGTTTACCAAAAATTCGTTCAAAAGATTTAATTGAAAATTTAGTTTCCCAAATGTCCAGGTTTACCCAAACAATTGTGTTGGAGCAAACTGTAGAATCGTTTAATAAAGTTGAGGATGAGGTCTTTGAAATAAAGACTGACAAAGGCCTTCATTATTCGAAAACAGTACTAATTACGGCAGGTCTAGGAGCTTTTACCCCTCGTAAATTAACTCTGGAACATATAGAAACATATGAAGGGCAAAGCGTTCATTATTTTGTGAACGATTTAGAGTTATTTCGTAATCAAAATGTTGTGGTATTAGGTGGTGGGGATTCAGCCCTAGATTGGGCATTGATGCTTGAGGGAATTGCTTCGAACGTAACGTTAGTCCATCGCCGAGATCAATTTACCGCGCATGAACATACAGTGAACCAAGTACAATCTTCATCTATTGATGTTCGTACGCCTTTTGTGCCCGTTGCGATTAAAGGTGAAAGCGGTAAACTTTCCGAACTACATCTTAAAAATAGTTCAACGAATGAAATTGAAGTATTAACAGTTGACCATATCATAGTGAATTATGGATTTCTTTCTTCCCTCGGCCCATTAGGTCAATGGGGGCTAGAAATGGATAAGTTTTCAATTAAAGTCAATACGAAGATGGAAACGTCTATTCCAGGGATTTATGCCGTAGGGGACGTATGTTCGTATGACGGCAAAGTGAAGCTAATCGCCACTGGATTTGGAGAAGCAACCATTGCCATTAATGCTGCAAAACATTTTATTGACCCGACAACTAGTAAACACGTACCACATAGTTCGGATATGTTTTTAGATCGATCATAAAATTCAGCTCAAACCCGTTTTAATGCGAACGGGTTTTTTTAGTGCGAAAAAACGGGGTTAAGAACACTTGTTCGTATATAGGTGGGACTCTTTTGCAAATAAAACATTAAAAACTTCTAATGAAAGTCTAATTGTTTTCTTAAGGGTTTTTCACGTTCCTTTTATGATTGAAGTGTAAGATAGTCACTGTAGTAAACATATGGGAGGAACACGAAAATGAAAAAATATATTATATCAGCATTAGCAGTAGGAATTATCGCAGGTGGAGGTTATACATTCGTAAATGCAGATATACAAGACGAGGAAAACCAAGCAGAATTAGCAAAACAAGCGCAAATTACAGAGCAAGAGGCAACTAAAATTGCCCTTGAAAAAGTACCTGGTACGGTTAATGAAGTTGAATTAGAAAATGAAGACGGTTTAATTGTATATGAATTTGAGATTGTTGGGGAAGATGGTAGCGAACAAGACTTAGATGTGGATGCAAAGACAGGGGAAATTGTTAAGGTGGAAGCTGACGATGATGAAAATGACGATTTTAGCCAAGCTGATCTAGCAAAACAAGCAAAGATTACAAAGGATGAGGCTTCAGAAAATGCACTCGAACAAGTGCCTGGTACTGTCACAGAAGTAGAATTAGATGATGAAAATGGTCTAGTTGTCTACGACGTTGAAATTAATGCTAAAGATGGAACACAACAATCTGTTAAAGTAGATGCTAAAACTGGAAAGATTGTTAATGTTGAACTTGAAACTGATGATGACAACAAAGTATAAAATAATAATCAAAAATAGTTTTATTAAAAGTGTCCGAAATCATATTTCGTGACACTTTTTTAATAGTAATTTCTGTCGTATTAAATATACACGTCCAATCCCGGTTAAACTAGGATAAGTAATTTTTATACAAAATTATATGGAGAGCGCTACTTATATGAAAAAGGTACTAATAATAGAAGATGAAAAGGATTTGTCTGAATTCATTCGATTAGAATTAGAGTATGAAGGTTATAAAGTATTAACTTCCTATAATGGAAGGGATGGTGTTGATCAAGCATTAAACGAAAACGTGGATTTAATTTTATTAGATCTGATGCTGCCAGGTTTAAATGGAGTTGAAGTTTGCAGAAGAATACGTTTAGCTAGCAACACGCCAATTATTATGATAACTGCTAGAGATAATGTATTCGATAAAATATCAGGACTTGATAGTGGGGCAGATGATTATTTAACAAAGCCATTTCAAATTGAAGAATTATTAGCAAGAATGAGATCAATTTTTAGGAGAGTTGAAAATACGTTAAGTCAACAAACATTGGTACACAAACAACTGCAATTAAATATTGAGTCTAGAATATTGAAACGAGGAAACGAAGAATTAGAACTCACGAAAAAAGAATTTGATTTGCTGTATCTTCTAATGAAAAATAAAAATAAAGTGTTAACCCGGGAAAGTCTACTAGAAAAGGTCTGGGGCTTTGAAACGAATGTAGAAACTAATGTAGTGGATGTCTACATAAGTTATCTCAGAGCGAAAATAGATAAGAAAGAAGAAGATTCCTATATACAAACTGTTCGGGGCACTGGATATGTCATGAGAGATTAGTTGTTAGTAAAGGTGGGAGAATCAAATTGAAAAAACTCTCAATAAAATGGCGATTGACTATCTTCTCGGCTATTTCAATCTTTATTATCTTTATCATTTGTAATCTAATTCAGCTAATTTTTCTACACATTTATAATGTGGATCAGGAAGAAGACCTATTAAAAGAACGATCAGAAGTTATTACCAGTTTAATTTCGGAGCGGGTAAAGGCCGATAATCGAAACGATCAGTTAATGATTCCAGAAGATTTTTTTGAAAATCTAATAGAAGACCATGAAATGATTCGAATTATCGATTATCGAGGCCATGAAATCTATTACATCGCCGAGGATTTTCCGTCTTTTCGTGATCGTGAATTAGAGAATGGTTTTTCTAGGCTTCAGGAAAAGGATGATGATTATTTAGTTCTAAAGCAGCCTATCGAAATAAACGACTTTCATGGAATCATAGAGATTGGAAAAAATGTTGAGATGTTCGATGACTTTATGGAACAAGTAGTATGGGTATTACTATTTGGTACTGTATTGTCCTTAGTTCTAAGTGTGATTGGTGGACAGCTTTTAGCAAGAAAATTCCTAGCGCCACTTACTGTAATGACGAAAACGATGATGAAAATTGAAGATGAACATTTTCAGGAACGTATACCAGTGATGAATACAAAAGATGAATTCTCCCAATTTTGCAACATTTTTAATTCTATGATGGATCGTATTGAAGTTTCGATGGAACAACAAAAGCGTTTTGTAGAGGATGCCTCTCATGATTTAAGAACACCATTAGCCATTATTCTAGGTCATCTTTCATTAATACAAAGATGGGGCAAAAATGATAAAAGAGTGTTAGAAAAGTCGATACAAACAAGTATTAAAGAAACAAATAGGGTCATTGAGTTAACGAACCGTCTATTACAACTAACTCATATTGATAAGCTTGAGGAAGAAGAAATAGATAATAGCATCCGTTGTAATGTCACCTCCATATTGGATGAAATCTCTAATGATTACGAGTTAATCCATCAACATATAAACATCAGTATAAATAATAGTTTAGGTGAGAAACCTTTCGTTGCCATACAAGAGGAGCAGCTAAAGCAAGTATTGATAATACTATTTGATAATGCAATCAAATATAGTGGTGATGATAAAAAAATCATCGTCACATTAGAGACTCAGCAACAAAAATGCAAAATCGAAATTATAGATAATGGATACGGGATTAGCAATGAAGATCTGCCATATATTTTTGACCGTTTTTATAGAGTAGATAAGGCTCGAAGTAGAGAATTAGGCGGAACTGGCCTGGGTTTATCAATCGCTAAAGATATTATTCAGAAATATAATGGGGAAATATCAGCTGAAAGTAAGCTTGGTAAAGGAACAACTATTACTATTATTTTACCATTTTCTAAGTAGCAACTAAGCTCTTGAATTGATTTTAGCACATTCATTTGAATAAGAATTTATTTCTTGAGTGATTAATGCTGCAAAACATTCTATTGATCCGATAACTAGTAAACACGAACCATATAGTTCGGATATGTTTTTAGATCGAACATAAGATTTGGATTGAACCCGTTTTAATGTGAACGGGTTTTTTAATGCGAAAAATCGGGGGTAAGAACGTTTGTTTGTGTGTCGTAGCATTCCATCCTAAATACATTAAAAATTACTAATGAAGGTCTACTTGTTTTCTTAAGGGTTACTTACCTTCCTTTGTAGAGGTGGATCTATAATCAATTTAATTTAAGATTATTTCGCTACCAAATAGAAACAAGATACGTGAGAAAAGATAAATATCAGAGTATAATATAATAGGAAGAAACTCAAAGAAAAAAGGATGGAAGAGCAAATGAACGAGCAATTAGTAGATTGGATTACGCGTTTTCAAAAGGACAAAGATATTGACGCTCTTGCAAACTTAAAAGACTATTGTTACGATATGATCGAACCTTTAATTATTGAATTTACTGAGAAATATGGTGAAGATGCTGGGGAATTATTACGCTTAAAATGGGATAAAAGATTTTATTTTATATTTACGAAGTATCAGCTAAACGTTGGATTACCATTAGATAATTTTGTTAAGAATACTTACCGCTTTTATTTTATGCAGGTTTTAAAAAAGGCTGGTTATTAATAATTGGATTCTAATTGGTGAAAAATACTCATCATTAAAATTAGTTATACGTTTTCATATCAAACTCTAAACAAATATTAAAAACATCTTCGATTGAATATAGGATTTGTGTCCTAAAATTCAATAAGAAGATGTTTTTTTATGGGAATTAAAATGTGTTTTCTAAACGAAGCTTAATGAATTGGAGTGAGAGATGATCCTAAGGGGAAAAGTAGACCCTTTGAAGGCCATTGAATCGAGAAGACCAAATAATAAATCAAACAACCAGTTGCAGGGGGCAATCCTACAACTGGTTGAATGGATACTTTATTAATGTGTCTATATACGGTGTCTGCTTTATAACAAATTAACGATAAACAATATCTTCAGCTAGGTGTGAAAATACTTCTCCAATCATTGAGTCCTCATCGTAAACAGAAGAACCGGTATTTTCCTCAGGTTGAGCAAATGGAACTTGAGCTAAGACATCTGTATGAAGTTCATGTGCTAATTTTTGGGCACCACCCTGACCAAATAAATAGTGTTTTTCACCATTTTCATTTTCAAAGTAAGCCATATTTTCAACTACACCTAAAATGGAATGTTTTGTATGTTGAGCCATTATACCTGCACGTGAGGCCACGTGAGAAGCAGCGTTGTGCGGTGTTGTGACAATGATTTCTTGTGCTTGCGGAATCATGGCTGCCACATCAATAGCAACATCTCCGGTACCAGGTGGTAAATCTAGTAGAAGATAATCTAGATCGCCCCAATGCGTGTTAACAAGGAAATTACGAATCCATTTGTTGAGCATTGGACCACGCCACATGACAGGTTGATTATCCTTAGAGAAAAAGCCCATCGACATGATTTTTACACCATCACTCACAACTGGAATCGCTGTTTGGTCAATCATTGTTGGTTTTTCAGTTGTCTTCATCATGGCAGGAATACTATAACCATAGATGTCAGCATCTAAAATACCAACATTTTTTCCAAGGCGGGCAAGGGCTACTGCTAAGTTAATCGTAACAGTAGATTTACCAACGCCTCCTTTACCACTAGTAACAGCAATAAATTTGACACCAGAATCAGGCATAAGCATTTTCGGCATCCCCTGATCTGTCACATTTTGAGTTTTTAAAGAAGCTGTTAAATTGCGGCGTTCCTCATCAGTCATTGAACCGAAAGTAAGGGAGACGCTTGAAGCACCAAGATTTCTTAAAGCATGTTCAATATCCTGTTGAATTTTCGCTTTTAACGGACAACCAGAAATAGTTAAAATCACATCAAGGGAGATATGAGTTCCTTCAATAATTTGGATATTGCGAACCATATTTAACTCAACGATGCTTTTATGAAGTTCTGGGTCTTCAACATGTTTTAGTGCATTTAAAACGCTCTCGTTTGTTAACATTTAAAAAATCCTCTCTACTTTAATCCTTTACCAATTCCTTGTAACAAGTGAATGCCAAAGTTCATAGCGCGATTGATATCAGGATCATTTAGCATTTTTACTAGCTTGAAGACACTGATTTTTTCATCAGTGTCCACTGCTTTGTTAGCAGCATCTAGGCCAGTCGTTAAACTTTCTATAAGTTTAGTTGTTTTTTCTGGGTCCATTGCCGATAAAGCACCAGCAGCACCCATTAAGTTGTTGATCATATTCGTGACAGGTTTTCGAGTTACCTGACCAAGCAGAATATGAACAACATCTTCTTTTGCTTCAAGTAGTTTTGTGACTGCTTGAAGTGCGCCCATATCATTTAAATCTTTCATGATCGCAAAGAGTTCATTTACTGTTTCTTCATTCTCGGAAAGAAGTTGTTTTAAATTCTCTAATTTTTGTTCTTTAATTTGTTCTTCTGTTAATTGTTCCTTTTTAATGGTTTGAATTGGTGCAGCCATACCTTTCACTTCCTTCCATTAATTAGTTGTTAAGTGAACGTAGCCAGGGCGATTCCATTTACGTTCTACTTCGACACCATTTTGTGGATTACGTTTTTTATTTCTAGGGTTTGTTCTAGGAAGTGGTGATTTACCTTTTGCTTTCAGTACTTCCACTCTAACTTTTGTTTGTTTATAGGCAGGTGTTAATGTATTCACATCAGAAGCTGAACCTGTTAAGAAATTAATTGCTGAATCTTTGCTAGTAGAGTTCATTGGTAAGAATAGCTCGTTACCTTGCACACGATCTGTTACAAGGGCGTTTAATTTTAGGGCGCCATTTGGAGAAACTAAACGTAATAAAGTTCCATCTTCAATGCCTCGTTCTTTCGCTAATTCTGGTGATACTTCTACGAAAATTTCAGGTACTTTTGATTGAATACCTTTTGATTTATTTGTCATATTTCCTTCGTGGAAGTGTTCTAACATACGACCATTATTAATATGACAATCGTACTGTGCTTCATATTCAACAGGTTTTACCCAATCGTTTAAAGCAAAACGAGCTTTTTTGTCAGGGAAGTTAAAGCCATCTACGTAAAGTAAAGGTGTATTTGTACCATCATGACTACCCCAAAGGAAACTGCCCCAATCTTCTAATACATCGTAGTTATTTCCAGAGAAAATTGGAGAAAGACTAGCCATTTCATCATAGATTTCACTAGGGTGGCTGTAGTTCCAATCTGCTCCTAAACGACGGGCAACTAATTGAAGGATTTCCCAATCTGCTTTTGATTCACCAAGTGTTGGTAAAACTTGATATAAGCGTTGAACACGACGTTCAGTGTTTGTAAATGTACCTTCTTTTTCAAGAGATGGTGCTGCTGGTAGAATAACATCTGCATATTGTGCTGTGCGTGATAGGAACACATCTTGAACAACAAAGAAGTCTAATGATGAAAGAACTTTATCTACATGATTAGCATCAGCGTCAACTAACGCCATATCTTCACCAACTAAATACATTGCTTTCATTTTACCTTCCATAATCGCATCTAACATTTGCGGGTTCGTACGACCTGGTTGCGGTTGAATTTCAACACCATATGCTTTTTCAAACTTAGCACGTGCTTCGTCATCTGTAACTTTTTGATAGCCTGGTAATAGGTTTGGTAATGTACCCATATCACAAGCACCTTGTACGTTATTATGTCCGCGAAGAGGGTAAGCTCCTGCACCTGGACGGCGATAGTTACCAGTAGCTAAAAGAAGATTTGAAATTGCTGCTGAAGTATAAGAACCGCCTGTATTTTGTGTAACACCCATACCCCAAAGTACACAAGTACCGTCTGCATCACGAATCATTTCCGCAACATTGATTAACACATCTTTCTTAATGCCTGTTACTTCTTCTGCGTAGTCAAGTGTGTATTTATCAAGAACATCTTTGAAATCATCAAAGAATTTTACATTTTCACTAATAAAGGCTTCATCATGCCAACCTTGATCAATCATGTATTTTGTTACGGCCATTAACCAAACTTGGTCAGTACCTTGTTTTGGACGCATGAAGATGTCAGAGCGTTCAGCCATTTCGTGCTTACGAACATCGGCAACAATTAATTTTTGACCATGTAACTTGTGGGCACGTTTTACGCGAGTCGCTAATACAGGGTGACCTTCTGTAGGGTTTGCCCCAACAATAATAACAAGACCAGCTTTCGCTATATCCTTAATTGTTCCTGCATCACCACCAAAACCAACTGTGCGCAATAAACCATCTGTAGCTGGAGATTGACAATAACGTGAACAGTTATCTACATCGTTCGTACCAAATAATTGACGTGCCATTTTTTGAATTAAGTAGTTTTCTTCATTCGTAATTTTAGAAGAAGAGATAAAACCAACAGAACCAGGGCCAAATTCTTTTTGAATACCACCTAGTTTTGTAGCGATTAAATCTAACGCTTCATCCCATGTTGCTTCAACAAATTCTTCGTTTTTACGAATTAAAGGTTTTGTAATTCGTTCTTCGGAGTTAACGAAGTCCCAGCCAAATTTCCCTTTAATACATGTAGAAACTGCATTCACAGGACCTTCAGAAGGTTGTACTTTTAGAATCTTGCGGTCTTTTGTCCAAACTTCAAATGAGCAGCCTACACCACAGAAAGTACAGACTGTTTTTGTTTTCTTCGTACGTTTGCTTCGCATGGCAGCTTCAACTTCGGAAACTGCGAAAATACCGCTATATCCTGGTTCAACCTCTTTAATTAAACTAATCATTGGATCCAACGTTTCTTGTTTAAGGCCAGTCATAAAACCAGCTTCTCCAAGCATTGATTTTTCCATTAAAGCGTTACAAGGACAAACGGTAACACATTGTCCGCAACCAACGCATGAAGAATCATTAATTGCAACACCCTCATCCCAAATAATGCGTGGTCTTTCTGCTTCCCAATCTAAGGATAATGTTTCATTAACCTGTAAGTTTTGACACACTTCTACACATTGTCCACAAGCAATACATTGGTTAGGATCGTAACGGTAAAATGGGTGTGACATGTCCACTTCATGTGGTTCAACTTTGGGTTGATAAGGATATTTTTGATGTTCGATTTCCATCATTTCCGCTGTATTATGTAGTGTACAGTTTCCGTTGTTATTGTCACAAACCGTACAGTATAATAAGTGGTTTTCTAATAAACGATCCATTGCTTCTGTTTGTGCTGCTTTCGCTTTTTCAGAAGTAAGTTGGATATTCATACCATCTACTGCTTTTGTTGAACAAGATCGAACTAGTTGTCCATCCACTTCAACGATACAAGTATCACAAGTTTGGATAGGGTCAACGGATGGGACATGACAAATTTGTGGATGGGCTATACCATTTTGATTGATAGTATCAAGAATTGTAGCTCCTTCTGCCACTTCATAAGATAAACCATTAATGTTAATTTTCGTCAAAGTAAACTCCTCCTTGTGCTATTTGACAATTATATGACACCAGGTTAATGGTTATGGTAAAGCCGGAAGAGTATGTTCAGTTAGTTTTTTTAAAACTCTACCCTGGATTTATCGTGTCCTTAGACTAAAGTTGAGTCGATTGGGAACATTCATTAACGAAGTGATCATAAAGTTGCATGCTCAAAAAATAAAAAAATCCACCATGAAACAGCATATTTTCACACGCTGTATATCTCATGGTGGATAAAATTCTTAGCAAACCGTACTAAAAACTCAATCTACTTTTATTTTTTTATTAAACAATAGAATTGAAATATTTGAATCATTATGCCAAATGTTTACTTTCGATAAAACTAAGTCATAAAAATTAAAATACATCAATTCCATTTACAATAATTCTCATTATAGCGTCTACATTATAAATCCACAATAGTCAATTATTATTCTGAATTTTCGTCAATTTAGAATAATTATTTTCCCTTTAACTTTTTTAAAAGTTGCTATATTATTAACAAACTATAAGGCTGTCTCACCAAAACGAGGCAAAAAATAGAGTATATATGTTAGGGGAGTGGCAAAAATGTCAAAAAAAGTGCATGAATTTAATGACATTATTCGAAAACTACGCAAAGATTTATTTGGAAAAGGACCGGAGCGTATTCATACGGTTTTTGTAGATAACATGGCCATTTCAACTTTGTATGGCAATATAACACCAACCGAAAAGTTTATGTCAAGTACACCAGAAGGCGCTAGAATGATTCATGCTGCACGTACAAGAATGATTAAAGATTTATATGCAGAAGCAACTCCTGAAGGAATGGAAGAATTAATGGGCTCAAAGTTGCTCCATTTATTTACAGATATCAAAATTGAAGAAGATGTCGCGATTTCTGTCTTTATTTTTGAAGAAAAAATTACTGAATAGAAGAGGAAGGGGATGCCTCGTGAAAAACGCAGTAACTCGAGAGATTCTACGTATCGAAAATAATAAAGTAAATGTAGTAGAAGATTTAGTTGTAACAGAATACGCTGTCACGGTTAAAATTAATCAGCAGGAATTTGTTACGATGGTTTGCACACCCGAGTATGTTGAAGATATGGTAATGGGATATTTAGCTTCGGAACGAATCATTCGTAGTTTTGAAGATATTGAAGATATTTGGTACCAAGAAAAAGAAGGATTTGTGCATATTAATACGAAGCAAGTCAACCCACTCTACCAACAAATGCAAAATAAACGATTCATCACTTCATGTTGCGGTATGAGCCGACAAGGGTTTGTTTTTGCTAATGATGCATTAGTATCTAAAAAAATGGATGATATTCATGTGCGAATTACTACAGATGATTGTTTTCGACTAATGCGAGATATGCAAGATTCGGCTGTAACGTTCCAAGAAACTGGTGGAGTGCATAATGCCGCGCTATGTGATGTTAATGGTATTGTGTTAAGTCGCATGGATATTGGGCGTCATAATGCACTAGATAAAATATATGGTTACTGCTTACGAAATAACATTAGCATGCAAGACAAAATTATCGTCTTTAGCGGAAGGATTTCGTCCGAAATCTTAATGAAGGTATCAAAAATTGGATGTGAAATTGTTTTGTCCAAGTCAGCGCCTACAGAATTAGCATTGCAATTGGCAGAGCAACTGGGGATTACAACGGTGGGGTTCATTCGCCAAAATGCATTGAATATTTATACACACAAAGAGCGTATTCAATTATCTACAAACGAATGAAAGAAGGAGATTCAAAATTAGTAATCTACAAGATCAACTACATAGACCGCTCAGAGATTTAAGGATATCAGTAACAGATCGTTGTAACTTCCGATGTCAATATTGCATGCCAGAAGAACTATTTGGCCCTGATTTTGCCTTTTTGCCGTCTGAAAAGATATTGAGTTTTGAAGAAATCGAAAGGTTAGTAAAGATTTTTGTCTCACTAGGTGTGAAAAAAGTTCGTATTACAGGTGGGGAGCCTTTACTGCGTCGAGATTTACCAAATTTAATTGAACGCATTCATCGTATTGATGGAGTAGAAGATATCGCCTTAACAACCAACGGCACATTATTAAAAAAATATGCCAATGATTTGGCAAAAGCAGGATTATCAAGGGTTTCTGTTAGCCTTGATTCGCTAAATGAAGAACGTTTTTTTGAGATGAATGGTCATCGGGGTAAAGTGAAAACGGTATTAGAAGGTATTGAAAAAGCTGCAGAAGCAGGCTTGCATGTGAAAATTAATATGGTAGTTCAAAAAGGTGTTAATGAACAAGATCTCGTTTCGATGGCAAAATATTTTAAAGACAAAAAGCATATTCTCCGTTTTATTGAATATATGGATGTAGGTAACTCAAATGGTTGGAAAATGGATGACGTTGTATCGAAGAAAGAAATGATTGAACAAATTCATCAAGTGTTTCCGCTGAAACAAGTTGAACCTAATTATCAAGGGGAAGTAGCGAAGCGTTTTCAATATCAAAACGAACAAGGTGAAATCGGTATCATTTCATCTGTGACAGAATCATTCTGTTCATCTTGTTCCCGTGCCCGTATTTCAGCTGAAGGGAAATTGTATACTTGCTTATTTGCTACAGATGGAACTGATTTACGGGAATTATTAAGAACTGGGGAAGATGATGCATCAATTATCAAATGTATTTCGGATGTTTGGGAGAATCGAACTGATCGCTATTCCGATGAACGAAATGAACAGACGATGGAGAAGAGGAAAAAGACAAAAATCGAAATGTCGCACATCGGTGGTTAAAAGAAAAAACAAAAAAACCGGCAAAATGCCGGGTTTTTTCTGTTTATTTATGCATAAAGGTGCCGCTTTTACCACCCGTTTTTTGAAGAAGATAGGTTTCTTTAATGACCATATTTTTGTCGACAGCTTTACACATATCATAAAAAGTCAGTGCGGCAATGCTCGCTGCAGTTAATGCTTCCATTTCGACGCCTGTTTTGCCACTGCATTTTACTGTAGCTTGTATGTGAAGTTCATATCCATCTTGTGCTTTAGTATATTCAAATTGGAAATCTGTTCCTTGCAGCATGATCGGATGACACATCGGGATAATATCTGCTGTTTTTTTAGCACCCATAATCCCTGCAATTTGTGCGACTTGCAAAGGATCACCTTTTTTTATGCCACCTTGTTGGATAGCTTGATAGACTTCATCAGATAAAGTAATCGTACTACGAGCGATGGCTGTACGTTGTGTAATGTCCTTTTCTGAAATGTCGACCATTTTCGGACGACCTTCTTCGTTCCAGTGTGTAAAATTATTCATAAGTAGACTCCTTTTTATCTAATTGTGACCAATCTAGTTGCGTATTAATATTTACGAATGTTGAGCATTCTTCTTCAAATTCAACATAACGAACACGAAGTTGCTCTAACAAAACTTTCATACTTCTCTTGTTTTGTTGAAGTAATAGATTTGCTTTTGGCAAAGCACTGCGGCGATATAAAGCTGCAAGAGGCTGTATTCTAGAAGCTTGTTTAGGAACAATCGCGTCATAACGATCATCGATATATGTAAGCATAGTTTGGACAAAATCTACATTCATATAAGGCATATCACTTGCAACTATAAAAAACCACTCAACATTTTGGAAATTAGCTAAGATGTTCTGTAATGCAGACAGAGGGCCTTGATGAGGTTGTTTTTCAATAATCATTTCAATCTGGTCTTCTACAAACTTCGATTCTAAGTTAGCATTTGTAGCGATTATTAAAGGCTGTAGTTGATTTTTTTGTAAGGCAATAAGACTGTTCTTATACAAAGGTTGACCATTAAACAATTCAAACATTTTCGGTTGACCATATCTAGAAGATTGACCACCAGCTAAAACAACACCAGCTATTTTCATATGCGATTCAGCTCACTGACAAAATGTTGTACAGTAGGAATAATTAGTTTTGTCATAGCAAGTTTTACTGCATTAACGGACCCAGGTAGCACATAAATGGCGGATTTTTCACGACAACCTGCTGTAGCACGGCTAAACATAGCTTTTGGACCGATTTCCTCATAACTTAATGATCGAAATAATTCACCAAATCCTACCATTTCTTTTTCGAAAAGGGGGAGAATCGTGTCGTAGGTTTGGTCCCTAGGTGTAAATCCTGTGCCACCTGTGACGATGACCGTGTTAATATCTTGATTAGTACACCATTTTTTTACATACTTTGATATTTCAAATGGTTCATCTTTTGAAATTTGATAGTCAATGATTTCAAATGAAGCTTCTTGTAGTAAAGTTTGAATTTGTTGACCTCCGAAATCATTCGCCTTTGTACGTGTGTCACTTACAGTTAAAATGGCAGCTCTTATTGGTTGTTGATGATGTGTAGGGTGCAAGCTGTAAACCTCCTTTTCTTTAGTTGAATGCGTTTTTTACTGAAAAACATTGTTTTTATTATAATGCTATAAATGAAAAGGTCAAACCAAAAATAAAAGTTAGGAAGGCAAAAAGTTATGCATAATAGATATTCTAGACAAGAATTATTCAATCCGATTGGAGAAAAAGGACAGCAACTATTAAAACAAAAGCATGTCTTGATTATTGGTGTTGGTGCATTGGGGAGTGCTAGTGCAGAAGCTCTTGTAAGGGCAGGCATTGAAAAGTTAACGATTATTGATCGTGACTACGTAGAGTGGAGTAATTTACAAAGACAACAACTGTATACCGAACAAGATGCCCAAGAAAAAGTTCCTAAAGTCATTGCAGCAAAAAATCGCCTCCAAAGTATTAACTCATCAGTGGAAATTAATGAATTTATTCTTGATGCCTTTACAGAGAAATTACCAGGTATACTTAAAGATGTAGATATTATGATAGATGCAACAGATAATTTTGATGTTCGCTTTATGATGAATGATCTTGCGCAAAAATACCAAATTCCATGGATTTATGGATCTTGTGTTGGCAGTTATGGTGCGACTTATACGATTGTGCCAGGTAAAACACCTTGTTTACATTGTTTGCTAAAAGTTATGCCAAATACAGGGATGACTTGTGACACGGTTGGGATTATAAGTCCCGCTGTCCAAATTGTCGCAGCTTATCAAGTCGCTGAGGCATTAAAACTTTTAGTAGGCGATGAAGAAGCTAGAAGAAAATCCTACTTAACATTTGATGTTTGGCAAAATCAACACTATGAAATGAATGTGGAAAAAGTACGCAATCATGATTGTCCCTCTTGTGGACAAAATCCCACATATCCCTATTTATCCTATGAAAATCAAACAAAATTAGAGGTACTATGTGGGCGTGATGCAATACAGATTCGTCCAGCAAAACCTGTTCACCATAATTTAGATCAGCTCGCGGTTAAACTTAAGCCTTACGGAGATATTCAACAAAATCCGTATTTATTATCTTGTCAAGCGCCAGACTATCGAATCGTTATTTTCCAAGATGGTCGAGTGGTGATTCATGGTATACAGGATATTGAAAAAGCTAAAAGCATTTATTATCGTTTACTAGGGTAAAGGAGTGTTCAGGGTGTTACAACAAAGAAAACCAATTACAGTGGGAGACGCTGTGCAACGAGTGATGGAATATGCATTTCAAGAAAAAAAAGAGTTAGTCTCATTACTACAAGCACATGGTCGCTTTCTAGCAGAAGATATTGCAGCAGATCACGACGTACCAGCTTTTGATCGTTCTCCTTATGATGGATATGCGATTCGCTCGGTTGATAGTCAAGGGGCAGCTTCAGAAAATCCAGTTACCTTTACGATTGTGGGGGAAATCGGTGCAGGCTATGTATTTGAAGAAGAAGTTTGCAATCGAGAAGCCGTACGAATCATGACGGGTGCTCCTATCCCAAAAGGATGTGATGTGGTCGTCATGTTAGAATTAACACATACTTTTGAAGAAAATAATCAAATGTACATGTCGATTAAACGAACTTTTGAAGCGGGAACAAATATTTCTTATAAGGGTGAGGACGTACAAAAAGGTACGATTCTTATTGAAAAAGGACAATATATCAATCCTGGTGTTGTCGCATTACTTGCTACTTTCGGTGTAGATCAAGTACCTGTTTTCCGAAAACCAATTGTAGGTGTCATTGCAACTGGAAGTGAGTTACTAGATCCAAGTGACTCTTTACAGCCGGGCAAAATTCGTAATAGTAATGCCTATATGATCATGGCACAAATTGAACGTGCTGGGGCAACCGTCAAATACTTCGGTAAATTTAGCGATGATATCAATTTATGTATTGATGTTGTCAAAAAAGCCTTAGAAGAAGTAGATATATTAATAACAACTGGAGGCGTTTCGGTAGGTGATTATGATTACTTACCAGCTATTTATGAAGCTATTGACGCAAAAGTATTGTTTAATAAAGTGGCAATGCGACCAGGGAGTGTTACGACTGTAGCTGCTCGAAATGGTCAATTATTATTCGGACTTTCAGGTAACCCATCAGCTTGCTATGTTGGTTTTGAACTATTTACACGTCCAATTATTCGAAAGGCATTTGGGAATAAGCAACCGCATCTTCGTAGGGAGCAAGCTGTTTTGGGGGCCGATTTTAAAAAGGCGAATCCATTTACTCGTTTTGTCCGTGGGATTGCTTCATACGAAGATGGTCAATTAGTTGCCGTTCCTTCTGGTTTTGATAAATCAAGTGCTGTTTCGTCCTTAGCGGGAGCGAATGCCTTTATTGTATTACCTGGCGGATCACGTGGATACGAAAAAGGAATGCAAGTAGCTGTCTTATTGTTAGAAGATTTGCAAGGAAGTGAGTGGCCTTGGGACAACATCAAAAAGTCCTACAAATAGTAGGTTATCAAAATAGCGGAAAGACAACGTTAATGGAACAACTAATTTCACAAGCCGCCACTGAAGGTTTACAAGTAGGAACCATCAAGCATCATGGACATGGTGGACCTCCTATGAGTGACAATGCAAAAGACAGTGTTCGTCATGAGCAGGCAGGAGCTAGTGTAACGGCAGTTGAAGGGGCTGGAACGTTGCGCATGAGTATTCAACAAAGTAACTGGCAACTTGCTGATATACTCGCTATTTATGCATTATTTAACATCGATATTATTTTGATCGAAGGGTATAAGAATGAACACCATTCCAAGGTTGTTCTGTTGCGAACATTGGAAGATCAAGAATTACTGCAAAAAGTGACGAATATCATCTGTGTACTATATTGGCCGACCTATCCACTAGAAAAGCAATTAGAATACCCAACTTTTTCAATTCATGACAAGACACAGTATATGGAATTTTTAATGAAAGAAATGAGGGGGATATCATGAATACACCGTTGTTTGAGATTGTAGATATACCAATTAACGTTGAAGAAGTAAGGCGAAAAGTAACAGACCGTAATGCTGGTGCTATTACGCTTTTCATTGGAACAGTTCGAGAATTGACAAAAGGAAAAAAAACATTACATTTGGAATATCAAGCATATCCAGCTATGGCTATTAAAATGTTTGAACAAATCTCTAAGGAGATACAAGAGCGGTGGCCAGAAGCGAAAGTTGCCATTACACATCGTATTGGGCATCTAGATATTTCAGATATTGCCGTTGTAATTGCGGTATCATCACCACATCGTAAAATTGCCTACATGGCGAATGAATATGCCATTGAGCGTATTAAACAAATTGTTCCCATTTGGAAAAAAGAGTTTTGGGAAGATGGTACAGAATGGATTGGCGATCAATTAGAAAAAGTCCCATACCCAAAAGGAAATCCATCTATAAAAAGAGGTGAACTTTCGTGATTAACATACTATTATTTGCTCACTTACAAGAAGCAATCGGAAAATCAGAATTAAGAGTTGACCTATCAGATTATACTGTTGGTCAAATTAAAGAGTGGATGGAAAATCAATATCCACAACTGTCTCTTCAAAATATAATGACTGCAGTAAATGAGGAATTTGCAACAGATCAGATGATTGTAAAAGATGGAGATACACTTGCGTTTATTCCACCTGTTAGTGGAGGGTAATGAATACTTTTAGACATAAAGCTAGAACATCTAAAAACAGGTGTATTGAAACACGATTCGCGTTTCAATACACCTGTTTTACTTTTTCTAAATCACTTACTATTTTCATTCTTTATCCGTACAACTAGCAACATGAAAAAGGAAATAATGACCATTGAAATGACCCACATCCAGGCCATTTTCATATTCCCAGAATCAATTGCTATATAAATTGCTGTCGGAATTGTTTGGGTTTCTCCCGGAATGTTACCAGCAAACATTAAGGTAGCACCAAATTCACCTAATGCCCTCGCAAAGCTTAATATACTTCCAGAAATAAGAGCCTTCGAAGCAAGAGGGATAGAAATGAATAAGAAAATTCTCCACTCACTTGCTCCATCTATTCTAGCAGCGTCTTCAATGTCAGTGTTTATTGCCTGAAATCCTGATTTTGAAGACTGATACATAAGTGGAAAAGCAACAACAATTGCTGCAATAACAGCAGCCCACCATGTAAAAATAATAGGCTGCTTAAAAAGCCATTCAATAACTTGTCCAACTATACTATTCTTTCCAAAGATTACAATAAGGAAAAAACCAACAACAGTAGGGGGGAGTACCATCGGGAGCATGAGTATTGTTTCCAAAACAGCTTTCCCTTTAAAAGTTTTTCTAGCAAATACGTGACCTATTAATGTACCTAGTAAAATAACGATAACACCTGAAATAGTAGCTATTTTTATCGACAACCAAATTGGACTCAAAAACTCTTGCATAAACTCTTTATTTAATAGTAAATCCATATTTTTCAAACACCTTTAATGCTTCGTCGCTTTGTAAATACAAATAAAAATCTTTGGCTACTTCGTAATGTTGTGAATCCTTAATAATACCAACAGGATAAATAATAGGAGAGTGTGTAGCAGGATCTGCATTTGAAACGACTTTTATTTTATTTGAAATTAATGCATCTGTTTTATAGACAATTCCAGCGTCAATATTGCCGGTTTCAACATAGGATAATACTTGCCGTACATCCTTTGCATAAACTATTTTTGATTCAACATCTTTCCAAAGATTCATCTGTTTAAGAGACTCCTTTGTGTACTTCCCAGCAGGCACTGTTTCTGGCGTACCGATTGAAATTTTACCTGTACTTTCTTTGACAAGGTCTTCGAAACCTTTAATTGATTGATTCTCTTTCGGAACAACTAGCACGAGTTCGTTTCCAAGTAGATCTAGACCATCTTCATTTGCTATTATTCCTTCCTTAACTAGTAAATCAAACTTGTCATCTGCTGCTGAGAAAAATAAATCAACTGGTGCTCCTTGAGAGATTTGTTGTTGTAAAGAACCAGAAGCTCCAAAGTTGAATTTCAATGTGATTCCAGGATGTTCTTCTTCGTATGTATGTTGTATGACATCCATTGCATCTTTTAAACTAGCAGCTGCTGAAATGATTAATTCTTCATTTTCTGATGGTGTTTGTGTTTCTCTTTTGTTTTGTGATGGTTCTGTACTCCCGTTATTAGAACAAGCTACGACAAATATAAGTGAAAAAAGTAAAATAACTGTTAGTTTAAAGCGATTATGCATGTTTCGGCCCCTATTCTATTAATGTTTATCTGACTAGAATTATTTTAAAAGTTCATATCCTAAAATACATCAAGATGAATACGGTTTTTTGAAATGTAATCAAAAAAGTGAATTTTATCCATATCAACAGCTAACTTTATAACTTGTCCTTCTTTAACTGCTGTTTGGGTATTAAGTCGGGCAATTAATGGTTGACACGCGATTTGCGAGTGTATAAGATTTTCTGCACCTAATGATTCAATTAATTCTATTTTAACATCAATAGTAGAACATGCTGTATTATTAGGAAAGATAGATGCGTCATGAAGATCTTCTGGGCGGATACCTAATATGATTTCTTTGTTAACATATCCTTGCTTGCGTAAGGACATCATTTTAATTATAGGAATTTCCATTGTTAGATGATCGAAAAGAATTTTATCATGTAAAAGGGTGCCGGAAAAAAAATTCATTGCAGGTAAGCCTATAAATCCTCCAACAAAAACATTTTCCGGTTTATCGTAAACTTCTTTAGGAACACCAACTTGTTGAATTTTTCCGTTATTCATCACAACTAAGCGGGTTGCCATTGTCATTGCCTCAGTTTGATCATGAGTTACGTAAATGGTTGTAGTCTGTAAACGCTGATGCAATTTAATAATTTCAGACCGCATTTGTGTTCGAAGCTTTGTATCTAAGTTGGAAAGCGGCTCATCCATTAAGAATAATTTTGCGTCACGAACAATTGCACGACCTAATGCAACTCGTTGACATTGTCCCCCTGAAAGCGCCTTTGGTTTGCGATCTAAGTGTTCTTCGATATTTAGGATCTGTGCTGCATTTTTTATGCGCCGATCTATTTCATCCTTCGGGAATTTGCGACTTTTTAATCCAAATGCCATATTTTGATATACGTTCATATGAGGGTAAAGAGCATAGTTTTGGAAAACAAAAGCAACATCACGATCTTTTGGAGAAACATCGTTCATGTATTGTCCATCCATTATAATCTGACCTTGAGAAAGATCTTCTAATCCCGCTAGTAGACGTAATAGGGTGGATTTCCCACAACCGGAAGGCCCAACCAAAACGATAAACTCTTTATCTTTAATATCAAGGTTAAAATTGTTTACTGCTTGAATGTCTTTATTGTAGGTTTTATAAATGTGTTGTAGTTTTAATTCAACCAAAGTTATCATCCTTTAAAGTATGTATATTTACGACGCAAAAATTTAATTGAACGTACTGAAAAATACTTATATGATCACTACATAATTATAATATAAATTCAATTGATTAATAATTTTTTTAATAAATTGGGGAGATAAAACAAAGAACTACTACAACTTCAATACAGAAATTGTAGTAGCACTAAGAGAACTAGTTAGTTAATATTGCAAAGCTCTTTTAAAATTGAACTGTTTGCTAAAACGTCAGTCTAATTTTGTGGCTTCTGAACTTGATTTGCTTGTTTATGATAAACATAAAAATATAAAAGTCCAACAAAACCAGCTCCGCCAACAGCATTGCCTAAGAAAGTCGGAATAATGTTTCTAAAAAAGTCAATCCAAGTAATTTCTCCTGCAAAAATGGCTGCTGGTATTACAAACATATTCGCGACAACGTGTTGGAAGCCAATTGCAACAAACGCCATAACAGGGAACCAAATGCCGGCAATTTTTCCAATAAAGTCATCTGCACCATAAGCAAGCCAAATCGCTAGACATACAAGCCAGTTACAACCAATTGCCGAAATAAAAGTTTGTAAGAACGATTCTTCTACTTTTGATGTTGCCATTGCAACCGTTTTATGTAGATATGGACCTGTTTCGGTTAAACCAACGACATGACCAAAGAAATACGCTATAAAAAGAGCACCAACGAGATTCGCTAAAGTGATCCAAAACCAATTATGAACAAGATTCCCTAGAGAGATTTTCTTTGCATAAAACGCCATGGATACTGACATCATATTTCCCGTAATCAACTCTGCGCCCGCTAAGACAACTAAAATAAGGCCAACAGGGAATACGGCTCCTCCAATCAGGTTAGCAAGGCTTCCCCATTCAGTAGGCAAATTGCCGATGACACGAATATCTAGTAAATAGCCCAATGCAATAAATGCTCCTCCTAAAAATCCAAGTAACAACATATGTGAAAAGGGAAGTTTGGTCTTTGTCACCCCCGTTTCGATTGTTAACTCTGCAATTTTTTGTGGTTTATGAAAAGCCAATAAAATTCCTCCTAATTGAAAATAAAAAAGGTAGCATCTAAAAAAACCTTTTACAAAAAAGGCTTTTGAGATGCTACCTAACGTCTTTGCACTCGATACAAAGAAATCAATCATCATAATTAATAAATATAAAAAACATATAAAAGTAAAGAAGCAGATCTTACCTAATCACCATTTTATGCTCAATATGTATTTATTTTAACGTAAAAAAGCACTAACTACAAGTTTTCATTGTAGGGTCAATTCATCTTTGGTAGTCTTTATATTTCTATTTTAACCGATCAAAATAGTATGCATTAGCATTTAGAGCTCATACACCGCATGTAGAATTGGAGATTAGCGGGAAGTAGACATGGGAACGTTTGTATTATGTTTCTAATATGTAAAAATTTACAATCCGCGATATAAAAAAGACTTCATTAAACCCAATGAAAGATAAATAGAAAATTAAACGTCAATAGATCGCATTAAAGAATTGGTGAAAATTTTTCCTATGGAATTTGAAGCTATCACGAGTTAATTTTTAACGAAAACAATGTTAGAATTTATCGCAACTCATCTGGATCTATAATATAAGTGGTATTAAAGGTACTGAGAAAATAGGGCGTATTAAAGTAGATATAGTTTAAGGTCTATTTGCTGAAATAAATTTTAGTTTACATAATATAAATTATCGGAAGTAACGTTTCAGTTCATAAGTATACTTATAATAGTGAGACGGAATGAAAAAATGCTATTAAATCCTTAATCTATATGCCTTTTATAACTTTGCTTCATTTTAAACTGATTTGAATTCAGCTTTTAAAATGTCTTTTACCAGTCGAATTTTTTATATTTGGTTGTCTGTTAATCCAATCCAACAATACTTGTATAAGCTTCACTAGAATTTACAACTCAAGATCCCTTATGTTCCTTTTTGGTTTGTTCTATTAAATGCTTATTTAAAATTTCATACCCATCATCTAGAATCAATATTCTCTAAGCATATATTATTTTCCACTATGCATTTGATGTTTTCTCAAACAAGAATCGCTATCTCATTTAAACAAGATTAATTAAAAAAATTAATAAAATACCTTTTATACAATATTAATACGAAATAACAATATCCTTTATATCCTTTATCTAAATAACAAATTCATAATTTCCCTATTATGATTATTTTTGCATTTTAAGATTTTCGTTTAATTGTCAATAGTTAATTATGATTGATATTACTGCTTTAGTTGAAGATAAAACATCCGGTTAAGTACGCGTGATTCATTATTTTTAGCTTTCAAACTCATTATTTCTCTATTAATCTAAAATTTTATGAGAATTTTAAGATAATTTTCAGAAAAAACTATTGCAATTTTGTGAACGGTTAACTAGAATTGGAATTGTAAAGTCTATCAGAATAGAATTTTACAAACACAAAGTAGAAGAAATGGACACAAATAAGGGGGTTGTATTTATGGGGAATAATAAGCCAGCAATTGATTATGATAAAATTGCTGAAATGGGATCGTTCAAACAACTTGTAAAAAAGAAAAACGTATTTCTATGGTCTATTACTGTAATTTTCCTTGTAGCTTACATGTTGTTACCGATTCTAACGTCTTTCACGCAAATTTTACACCAAAAAGCAATTGGTGATATCACTTGGGTGTGGATTTACTCAGTTGGACTTTTCGTTATGACATGGGGTCTTGCTCACCTTTACGTTTCAAAAGCAAATGTCTTCGATAAAGAAGCGAAAGAAATTATCGAAGAATATGAGAGAGGTGTTAAATAATGAGTCCGATAGCAATTATCATGTTCTTAGCGATTGTTGGTTTAACTTTAGTCATAACTTGGTGGGCTTCTAGACGGACAAGTACCGCTACTGATTTCTATACAGCTGGCGGTGGTTTAAAGGGTTGGCAAAATGGACTAGCGATCTCAGGTGACTATTTATCTGCGGCTTCTTTCTTAGGTATTGCAGGATCGATTGCCTTAACTGGTTTTGATGGATTCTTCTTCTCATTAGGATATTTAGTGGCGTATTTAGTGGTATTATACATTGTTGCTGAGCCATTACGTAACCTTGGTAAATTTACTTTAGCAGATATGATTACTGCTCGTTTTGACAAATCTAAAGTTCGTGGAACAGCGGCTTTAAGTTCAATCGTAATTGTACTATTTTACATGATTGCACAACTTGTTGGTGCAGGTGCCCTTATTCAATTATTATTAGGTATTCCTTATTGGTCTGCAGTTCTTTTAGTAGGTTTCATGATGACAATCTATGTATTATTTGGTGGTATGACTGCAACATCTTGGGTACAAATTATTAAAGCTTGTTTATTAATGTTAGGTACAGTAATTATCTCATTCCTTGTACTTGCTAAATTTAACTTTAATATTTTAACAATGTTCTCTTATATGACTACAGCGACAGATGCAGGTGAAGCTTACTTAAACCCTGGACTAAAATACACAAACGGTATTGATACAATTTCAATGTTGGTTGCATTAGTTCTTGGTACAGCAGGTCTTCCACACATCTTAATGCGTTTCTTCACTGTTAAAGATGCGCAAACAGCTCGTTCATCAGTCATTTGGGCTACTTGGATCGTGGGTATTTTCTATGTTTTAACAATCTTCTTAGGATTCGGAGCAGCTGCGTTTGTAGGTAAAGAGGCAATTGTTGCAGCAAACCCAGCTGGTAACATGGCTGCCCCACTACTTGCACAAGCATTAGGTGGAGACATTTTATTCTCATTCGTTTGTGCTGTTGCCTTTGCTACAATTTTAGCGGTAGTTGCAGGTTTAGTACTTTCAGGCGCTTCTGCCCTATCACATGACATTTATGGTCAAATTATTAAAAAAGGTAAAGTGACAGAAAAAGAGCAAGTTGTTGCTGCTCGTGTAGGCTCAATTATTATTGCAGTTATTTCAATTGTGCTTGCATTAGGTGCACAAACATTAAACGTTGCATTCTTAGTATCATTAGCATTCTGTATCGCAGCATCTGCAAACTTACCAGTAATTATTTATACAATCTACTGGAAGCGCTTCAATACAAATGGTGCTGTAACAGCAATGCTAACAGGTTTAATTTCAGCATTAATTCTTGTAGCAGTTTCTCCAAACGTTTGGAATCCAGAAGCTGGTAAAGCAATCTTTGTAGGTGACCCATTAATTATGCTAACAAACCCTGCAATTATTTCTGTACCACTTGGTTTCTTAGGCGGAGTAATCGGTACTCTACTTTCTAAAGAATCAGATGAAGCGAAATACCGTGAAGTTGATGTTAAGGCACAAACTGGTATTTCTGTACAAGATGTATCACATTAAATTAAATTTAAAAACCTCAAGTGAATTTCACTTGAGGTTTTTTATTGGTAAAAAAGCGGCAACCAAAGTAAATGGTGATCCCTTACTCTAGTGCTACTTCTTTTTCTTTTCTAGATAAGATGACGATCGTCAAAAGAATACATATGGACCCTAACCAATCGATTAACCCGAAAGGTACACCTAAAAAAATGACCGCTGTGATTGCTGCGGAAAGTGGCTCAGCACATGCCAGTAAACTAGTTTCTGAAGCTGTGAGATAGATTAAACTATTGAGATAACAATAAAATGCTAAGACAGTTCCACAGATGATGACAAAAAAGAAAGCAAAATTAGTGGAAAGATACCACTCGCCTTCGAACTTCCAAGGAGGATGAACGAAGCTAAATACTACACCTCCGATGAGCATTCCCCATCCAACAACAATTGTAGAGCCCCATCTTCTTAATAACTCAATCGGTTGAATCGTATAAAAAGCTAAACCAATCGCTGCTAAAATCCCCCAGAAGAACCCTTCTTTTGAAATAGATAGCGTTTGGATATTGCCATGTGTCACAAGTAAAAAGGTACCAAATAAAGCTAAAACAACAGCTAGAATTTCCTTTTTATTTGGAAGCCTTTTTGCTTTCATAATGAAGTAACTAGTCACTAATGCTGGACCTAAATATTGTAATATGGTTGCTGTAGCAGCGTTACTATGCACTATCGCGGCTAAATAAGTGTATTGTACACCAATCATACCAACAATCCCAAAAATCGTTACACTGAGGATATCCGCTTTGTGTCTCCAAATATCGAATATTCGATACCCTTCTCTTTTATAAGCAATAAGGGTTAACAATAACCCAGCACATAATAATCGAAGAGTAGTCATCCATTCAGCACTAATGTGTAAGGTTTGAAACATGTATTGTGAAACTGTACCCGATACTCCCCAAAATAGCGCACCGGTTATGACGAGGATGATCCCTTTACTACGGTTTTCTAAAACCATTTAACGTATCCTCCGAGTTTTTTATTACTACCATCATACTCTACTCAATAAACTTATCAATTATTAATAGATGAATAGAAAAAATGACTTAAGGAATTAGTCCTTTAGTCATTTTTGATACTAAATTATTCAGCAAATACGATGTGCCATTCAGAGCGTTTTTCTAAAAATTCTTTAGCAAGAGCTTGTGCACCTTCTAAGCTGTGGCTTGCTGCCCATCCACATTGTACTTCGTTACATGCTGGTACAGATGTTGCTGCTAAAACATCTTTTAATGTGTTTTCAAGGATATTCAATACATCATCATAGTCGTTGTGATTGATAAATGATAAATAAAATCCAGTTTGACATCCCATTGGCGAAAGGTCAATTACTTGTGATGAATGATTACGGATACGATCTGCCATTAAATGTTCTAATGAGTGTAAAGCAGGCATTTCCATATGTGCTTTGTTTGGTTGTTTAAAACGAATATCATATTTTGTTACAACATCGCCTTTTGCACCTTCTTTTACCCCAGCAAGTCTTACATATGGTGCTACTACTTTTGTATGGTCTAGATCAAAGCTCTCTACATTTGTTTTTTCTTTTGTCATTTCTCTGTTCCTCCTAAATAAATTGCATGGATTGAATAAATGAATTAATTCGTTCATTCTCTGTATTATTAAAGAATTGTTCGGTTTTTCCGTCAAAAACGATTTCACCATTCTCTAAAAATAGTATACGATCTGCAACTACGCGTGCAAAGTTTAAATTATGCGTGACGATAATCATAGATTTATCTTCTTCGGCTAAGGCTTTTAATACCTTTAACACTTCACCTTCTAATTCTGGATCAAGCGCACTTGTCGGTTCATCAAAAAGTAAAAATTTAGGCTCCATAGCTAGTGCACGGGCAATCGCTACACGCTGTTGTTGCCCACCAGATAATTGGGAAGGGAAACTATCCTTTTTGTGAAGTAATCCAACTTTCTCAAGTAACTGTTCGCCAATACTAACCATTTTTGTTTTATCTTTTTTTAATACTGTGATTGGCCCTTCAATGACATTCTCAAGAACTGTCATGTGTGGAAATAAATTAAATGATTGGAAAACCATCGCTGTATTTTGACGAATTGATAATCTATCTTTTTGATTTAATTTCGCCGTGAAATCTACTTTTAACGACTCTATTTCTAGTGTACCAGTTTGAGGGATCTCAAGTAAATTGATACATCGTAAAAGTGTTGATTTTCCTGATCCTGATGGACCTAAAATCACAGTTGTTTCCCCTTTATTGAATTGTACATTGATATTTTTTAGTACGTGATGTTCATTGAAATGTTTGTTCATATCTGTAAAAGAAACGATGGTGTCCACTTCCTTTCTAAACGTACTTTGAAGCTGATTTTTCTAATCTGCTTTGTAATGTTGTTAATACTGTACAGAAAACTAAATAAATAGCTGCTACTAGACTATAAATTGCTAGTGGTTCATATGTAAATGCAGTAATTTGTTGTCCAATCATAAACATATCTGCAATGGTAATACTTGCAGCTAGAGATGTACCTTTTAAAAGATCAATAAAGTCGTTCGTAATGGGCGGTAAAGAAATACGGACTGTCTGTGGTGCTATTACTCTGCGTAAAACTTGCCAATAAGACATTCCAAGTGACTCCGCAGCTTCCCACTGCCCTTTTGGTATAGATAAGATCGATGCTCGAATCGATTCAGAGGCATAGGCGCCTGTATTTAAAGAAAATGTAATAATCGCAGCCGTCCAAGGATCTAGTGTAATTCCTGCTTTTGGAAATCCGAAGAATACGATGAATAATTGTACTAATAATGGTGTTCCTCTAAAAATCCAAACATACGTGCTGAAAATGAATTTTAAAACTCTAAAGTTCGATAATTTTACTAGTGCGGTGATTACCGCAATCACTAATGCAATGGCAAATGAAATAAGTGACAATGGGATTGTTACTATTAGCCCAGCCTTTAAAATGGGCCATATAGAATTTAATACGATTTCGAGTTCACGGCTCATCTTTTGGCATCCTTTCAAGTTGAATAAAGATAAAAATCAATCGGCCAATGAAGAGCCGATTGATCCGGTAATCTTATTGAATCATTACATTTTCATTGAAGTATTTCTCTGAGATTTTAGCAAATGTGCCATCTTCAAGACGCTCTGTAATAATATCATTTAATGCATCGCGAAACTCTTCATTATTTTGATTTAAGATTAATGCGATTTCAGAAGAGCTTGTTTCACCATCAATTAATTTAATTGGTGCATCTGGTTGTTCTTTTAAGTAAGTTAAGAATGTAACTCGGTCATGGATTGTACCATCAGCACGTTTTTGTAAAACTAACTCAATTGAACTAGTTAAATTTTCAGTTGGTACAATCTCTGCTCCTAAATCGCGAGCATCTTGTGCAAAGTTACTAGTTACAGTTTGTGCTGCTTTTTTGCCTGAGAAATCTTCTAAACTTGCAATGTCTGAATCAGAATGTACTGCTAATGTAGCAACTGATTTCATATATGGAATTGTGAAATCATACTTTTCTTTGCGTTCATCAGTAATAGAGATGTTGTTAATAACAAAATCATATTTATCTGTATCAAGACCAGCGATTAATGAATCCCATTTTGTTTCAACATATTCGGCTTCAACACCTAGGTCTTTAGCAATTTGATCTGCAATTTCATACTCAAATCCTGTTAATTTTCCAGTTTCATCGTGGTAACTGAATGGAGGGAATGTTCCTTCAAGACCAATCGTAATGACACCGTCTTCTTGAATTTGTTCTAGTTTGTTTGTAGTTCCCTCTGTTGTTGATTTCGAAGAAGTAGCTTCATCACTACTGCATGCTGCTAACGCTCCAACTGAAAGTGTTAGTAGAGATGCAAATAACCATTTTTTCACTTAAATTTCCTCCTGATTTAAACCTAGTTTTTTGATATGATTAATATTATTACATATATTACTTTATTTCAATAAGAATTTTTAAAATATTATGCATTTTCAATATTTGTTAAATTCTTAATATTAAAATTAAAAGGTATTTATAAGTCAACTAAACTTATAAATACCTTAGTTAATATAATTTATTCTTTTTTATCGACTTTTACTGAGATGATGTCACCATCATTTGCGACATCTATTCTTAAAGAACCATTTGAGTAACGATCAGCTTTTGATAAATCTGAAACATTTATGGTTTCTTGGATTTGTTTGTCTGTTATTAATGTAACAGAATCTGTTTTCTCAACAACCATAACTTTTAGGATACGATGAGGATTTGCCTTTAATTCTTTTAAAATGACAACGCCTCGTTTTGCACGATTACTACTTTCAATCTCCCTTACACTCATACGCTTAACAGCCCCACGCTGTGTAACAACAAACACTTCTTGTTCTTCACCTGATTCTAAGATGTTAATAGACACTAGTTGATCATCGTCTTTTAAGTTGATTCCTTTCACGCCACCAGTTTTTACGCCGGTCACAGGAATTTCATCTAAATTAAAGCGAAGAGTATAACTTAAGTAACTTGTAAGAAGTAATTCTTTATTAGGAGAAACGAGTTCTGCAAAAATCATTTCGTCTCCATCTTTAACATTCATTGTTTTAATCGGCTTAGAATAGCGCTGGACAGCATAATCAGAAAGATTGGAGCGTTTAATTTGCCCTTCTTTTGTTGCTGTTAAAACGAATAGATCGTCTTGTTCAAATTTTTCAATTCCAATAACATTGATGATTTCTTCTTCTTTATCGGTTGGAACAATACTTGATATATGTTGACCAAGATCTTTCCAGCGGATATCCGGAAGTTCATAAACTGGCTGATAAATGTAATTCCCTTTATTTGTGAATAATAGTAGATGATGCTGAGTATTTAGATTTGCTTCATACAGTAAATAGTCAGACTCTTTCATAGCAAAGTCTTGTCCATTTGATGCAGCATGTGAACGAATGCTTGTTCGTTTTACGTAACCGTCTTTAGTGACAGTAACTACTACTTCCTCACTAGGTACTAATACATCTAAAGTAAGTTTAATTTCTTCTATTTCTGCCTCGATTTTAGATATACGAGGTAATGAGAATTTTTTTCGAATTTCTTTTAGTTCAGATTTAATTACTTCAATCAATTGTTTTTCACTATCTAAAATCGCTGATAACTCCGCAATGGTTTTACGTAATTCCTCTTCTTCAAGACGGAGCTCAGTGATATCTGTATTTGTTAAACGATAAAGTTGTAAGCTAACAATTGCTTCAGATTGAATTTCAGTAAATTGGAATTTCTCTTGTAAATTGTTCTTCGCATCTTTTTTATCTTTCGAAGAACGAATTGTCGCAATTACTTCGTCTAAAATGGATAATGCTTTCATTAAACCTTCTACGATATGTAAGCGGTCCTTCGCCTTCTCTAAATCATATTTACTACGCTTTGTGATAACATCTTTTTGATGTTCAATATATGCATCTAACATTAAAGGAAGTGTCATCATTGTTGGTCGTCGGTTATGAATCGCAATCATATTAAAGTTATAAGTAACTTGTAAATCCGAAGTTTTATAGAGATAGTTTAGGATCCCTTGACCTTGAACGTCTTTCTTTAACTCTATCACAATACGAAGTCCTGTACGGTCCGATTCATCACGAATATCAGCAATTCCCTCAAGACGTTTATCAATTCGTTGTTCATCTATTTTTTTTACTAATTGTGCTTTATTAACTTCAAAAGGAAGTTCGTGAATGACGATTTGTTCTTTGCCACCTTTAATTTGCTCAACTTCAGCTTTGGCACGAACAACAATTTTCCCTCTTCCAGTTTCGTATGCTTTTTTGATACCTTCTACACCTTGGATAATACCACCTGTTGGAAAATCAGGACCTTTAATAACAGTCATGAGTTTATCTACAGAACAGTTGTTGTCATCTAGTCGCATTAGGACTGCATCCAGTGTTTCGGCTAAATTGTGTGGAGGAATATCAGTAGCATAACCAGCGGAAATCCCTGTAGAACCGTTGACTAAAAGGTTCGGGAATTTTGCTGGTAATACTGTTGGTTCTAAATCTTGGTCGTCAAAGTTTGGGATAAAATCCACCGTGTTTTTTCCAATGTCTCGTAACATCTCAGCAGCTATGGCAGAAAGACGTGCTTCTGTATAACGCATCGCTGCTGGTGGATCACCATCAACAGAACCATTATTCCCGTGCATTTCGATTAACATATGACGAGATTTCCAGTCTTGGCTCATACGAACCATTGCATCATAAACAGATGAGTCACCATGCGGATGGTAATTACCAATAACATTCCCGACAGTTTTTGCTGATTTACGGAAAGGTTTTTCGTTAGTATTCCCTTCATGGAACATTGCGTATAAAATACGACGTTGTACAGGTTTTAACCCATCTCGAGCATCTGGTAAGGCACGGTCTTGTATAATATATTTACTATAACGACCGAACCGATCACCCATCACTTCTTCTAAAGGTAATTCTTGAAATCGTTCGGCTGTCATTCTTCAATTTCCTCCTCATGTTGGATGAATTCACTTTCTAAAATACTTGAATCCTCTTCCATTCCGAAGTTTACATTCGATTCAATCCATTTACGACGTGGTTCAACCTTGTCACCCATTAATGTCGTCACACGACGTTCTGCACGTGCACCGTCTTCAATTTTGACACGAATTAATGTTCTTGTTTCGGGATTCATAGTCGTATCCCATAATTGGTCAGCGTTCATTTCCCCTAACCCTTTATAGCGTTGGAGAATGTACCCTTTACCGATTTTATCAATAGCTGATTGTAAATCTTTTTCTGTCCAAGCATACTCAATTTGCTCTTTTTTTCCAGCGCCTTTTGACACTTTATATAAAGGTGGTAAAGCGATATATACTTTCCCAGCTTCAATTAACGGTCTCATATAGCGGTAGAAGAAAGTTAGAAGTAATACTTGAATGTGCGCACCGTCTGTATCGGCATCGGTCATAATAATGACTTTATCGTATGAAGCATCTTCTACAGTAAAGTCTGCCCCAACACCTGCACCGATTGTATGAATAATTGTTGCAATTTCTTCGTTTTTCATAATATCTGAAAGCTTAGCTTTTTCGGTATTGATTACTTTACCTCGAAGTGGCAAGATCGCTTGGAAAGTACGGTCGCGGCCTTGTTTGGCAGAACCGCCCGCAGAATCTCCTTCCACTAGGTATAATTCGTTTTTAGCTGCATTTCGAGACTGAGCTGGTGTTAATTTACCAGATAAAATCGTGTTTGATTTTTTCTTTTTCCCATTTCGCGCATCTTCACGTGCTTTTCTTGCTGCTTCACGTGCTTGTTGTGCACGGATTGCTTTACGAACTAGAGAAGCAGATAAATCCGCATTTTCTTCTAGGACATATTTCATTTGTTCGGAAACAACGGATTCTACTGCAGAACGAGCTTCAATTGTTCCAAGTTTACTTTTTGTTTGCCCTTCAAATTGCAATAAGTATTCAGGAATACGGACCGATATGATTGCTGAAAGACCTTCTCGGATATCCGTACCATCAAGGTTTTTATCCTTTTCTTTTAATAACCCAATTTTTCGAGCGTATTCATTGAATACTCGTGTCATTGCTGATTTTGCACCAGTTTCATGTGTTCCACCATCACGGGTACGAACATTATTAACGAAAGATAAAATTGTTTCTGAATAGCCATCGTTAAATTGGAAAGCATATTCTACTTCAATTTCCTCATGTGCTCCTTCAACATATTTTACGGGATGAATCGTATCTTTTTCTTCATTTAAATAAGCAACAAAGGCTTCAATTCCATTCTCATAATGGAAAACATCGTGTTGACCTTCAGGACGTTCATCAATAAGTTCAATCTTTAACCCTTTTAATAAAAAAGCAGACTCGCGTAAACGTTCAGCTAATGTATCGTAGTTAAATTTTGTTGTAGAGAAGATGGTTTTATCTGGCAAAAAGTGGACGCTTGTTCCTGATTCTTTCGTTTTCCCTAATATTTCTAGAGTTGTGACCGGGTGACCACCGTTTTCAAAGCGTTGACGATAAATTTGACCTTCACGGTAAATCGTCACTTCTAAAAATGTAGAAAGCGCATTCACGACGGAAGAACCTACACCATGTAATCCACCACTTGTTTTGTAGCCACCTTGTCCAAACTTACCTCCTGCATGAAGGATTGTAAAAATAACCTCTGGTGTTGGTTTCCCTATTTTATGCATTCCAGTAGGCATGCCTCGTCCAAAATCTCGAACGCTAATACTGTTATCTTCATGGATTTTTACAATGATATGTGAACCAAATCCAGCAAGTGCTTCATCGACAGCATTGTCAACAATTTCATAGACTAAGTGATGAAGGCCTCTACTATCTGTTGATCCAATATACATTCCTGGTCTTTTTCGTACGGCTTCTAAACCTTCTAATATCTGAATGGCATCGTCATCGTATGCGATCCCTGGCTGATTAACTGCCAAATCAAATCCCCTCCAAAATACAAACATCCGTTCTATTTCAATCTAATCGTACTGACATTTCCTATAAATGTCAACATTGTACAATAGAGTAGCATTCCTAATTGTATCAAAGAAAAGTTGAAATACACAAACAGAACTTTAATTTTAAAAATTTGTAGTAATCTTTACAACCATGTAAAATTCATCTTGTACAATTATTCATGATAATTTAGCCTTTTTCCTTCTTGTTAATTCATTTTTAAAAAAAAGAATATTTAAAACCATTGAGAATGTGTTAATTTGAAATAAGCCTTCCGAATAAATAGAAAAAGGTGTAAAATGGTTACGACTATTAGTACCAACTAATAATTTTAGTGTTGAAAGGATTTTTTTATGGTTAATGCAATAATACTGATTTGTGCTTATTTGATTGGTTCAATTCCTTCTGGATTGTGGATTGGGAAACTTTTTTATAAAACTGACATTCGTCAGCATGGTAGTGGTAACTTGGGAGGTACCAATTCATTTAGGGTATTAGGAAAAAAAGCTGGTATTGTCGTAACGTCTCTTGACATCCTAAAAGGGACAGCAGCAACGCTATTGCTATTAATTCCCTACTTCTCAGAATCAACAATTCACCCTTTAATTTTAGGTGTTGTAGCTGTAGTTGGACATATGTTCCCTATATTTGCAGGATTCCGTGGTGGTAAAGCAGTTGCAACATCAGGTGGAGTTTTACTCGGCTACTCTTGGCCTTTTTTCATTGTTTTAATCATAGCATTTTTTATCGCCTTAAAAGCAACAAAAATCGTAAGTTTATCATCAATGATTGTCGCGGTTGTTGGTTTAGTATATAGTGCGATCTATTGGATTGTTACAGGTGATTTTGCGCTCTTCATATTAGTAGCTGTATTAGCATTCTTTATTTTTTACCGTCACCGTGCAAATATTAAGCGAATTAAAGAAGGTACAGAGCCAAAAGTAAAATGGATTTAAGTTCATGATTTTTTGGAGGGATTGGTCGAAATGAAAATTGTTGTGTCTCAAGAAGCTTTGAAGTGGTTTAAATACGAGATGGATGTACAAGCTGGTGATTACATAAGGTTTTATGCTCGCTATGGCGGTTCTTCACCCTTTCATGAGGGTTTTTCACTTGGGATGAATCGTGAAATACCACATGATTTAGGAATAGAAACCATGATAGAAGGCATTCATTTTTATATCGAAAAAGATGATCTTTGGTTTTTCAATGAACATGACTTACAAGTTTCGGTTAATCCAGAATTAGATGAACTTAAATATAGTTACCTAAATGCATAAAATAACTAACCCGATTCAATAATGAATCGGGTTTTTATTATTAATAAAATAATCAATCGTGTAAATTCCCTTTTTCCTCACATAATAAGCCACAATAACAAGAGATTAAATAACCTTGCTACAAAAATGGCGAAAGGAGTACTTTTGTGAAAAAAGGTTTAAAGTTTGGTTGTTTAGGGATTATAGCACTGATTGTCTTAATGGTCATCATCGGATTTTTAGTAGGAAATGATGAAGAAGTAATTGATAAACCGGATGTGAATCAAGAATCAGCTACTGATTCAAATGCAATTAATACTAAAGAAGAAACTACTGAGTCTGCAGAGAAAGAAGAAGCAGGATCACATGCTATTAAAGCAGGTACTTATAAAGTAGGTACTGATATTGAAGCAGGTGAATATTTAATTTTCTCCGAGGGTTTTGGCTATATTGAAGCTGCTAAAGATAGTACTGGAAATCTAGAAAGTATAGTGTTTAATGCAAATTTAACTGAAGATAGTCACACCTACGCAACCCTAAGTGATGGACAATACTTTAAGTTACAAGGCGCTAAAATGTACCCAGTTACAGAAGCACCCTCAGTCATTCCAGAAGATGGTGTTTATCGTGATGGAATGTATAGAGTGGGAAAAGATATTCCTGCAGGGGAATATAAAATTATTTTGGAAAGTGAAGCAGGTATGGGATATATTGAAGTGTCAAAAGATAGTAGTTATGATTTAGAGAGTATTGTAACAAATGAAAACTTGCAAGCTGATACGTACCTAACTGTTCAAGAAGGACAATATTTAACACTTCAAGGTGCAAAAATTGAAACTAAATAATCATTTAAGGACTATTCATTTTAGGATAGTTCTTTTTAAGGGAAATTATAAATATGAATATGCGTGACCTTCTAAAAGTTCCGGAAACTATTCGCGGCTTACAGTGGTAGGCCGCGAATAGTTTCTGGAAAATGGCTTACACTTTCTCAACATTTGGAAGTGAAAATACTACCCAAGATTACAACTTTTAAGTATGACCCGCTTTAATATTTTATTCTCCGCACTTTTTTTGCACCCATTTTGTGTAAATGACATAGGCTACTATACATATTATAAGTGAGGAGAATGATCGTGAATTTTAATAATCCATACGGTCAACAAATGTCCCCTACTGAGTTTATGTACCCAATAATTAATTCACAATTTGAAAATAACCAAAGATTACCCGTTTTAGGTGAGTTATCATACGATCGATTAGTAAAAACAATTTATGATTCTATAGTAGCCGAAGCAACGGCAGCAAAGTTTTATACTAAATTGTTGGATTTAGCACCTAATGAAATTCATCGAGAAATTATCAAATATGCACGTAATAATGAATTAAAACATATAGAATCTCTTACGATGCTCTATGTAAGGTTAGTGGGTCATATTCCGCATGTTAAATTAGAACCGATTCAGATATCAAATTATAAAGCAGGGATCTTAACCGCATTAAAGGCTGAGATTGAAGCCGTTGATTTATATCGTGATGTTCAATTGGTTAGCATGAATCCAGTTATACGAGAACCATTTTATCGGGCAATGGTCAATAAAATGGAACATGCAAATCAATTTGGAGAAATTTATCATTCATTAAGTTAGAGAAAAAGACGGAGCAACACAGGTGGTCCAGTGTTATTCCGTCTTTTTGTTGAAAATAAAGTTTTACAAAGCTATCTCGTCAATAAATACTCATTGCAGTTAAAATCTTTTAGGATTGACAACTTCCCTCTCGTACCCCAGTGCTGTAACCATCTCATTGTACAGTACTAATGTTTCTTCGAAAATTGGTCCAACTAATTCTTCATTGACTTCCTTCTCAAAATCAGTGCCTACACCTACAAAAATTCCATTGAACTCTTCTAATTTTTGTTTAAATGCTTGTACTTCATTACTTTGACCTATATTAGGATCTACATATGTATGAACATTAAAGGAATGTTGATTTGCACTAAGGCGCTCATAAGTAGCTGCACGATCCTTATTCTTTTTATGGGAAAGGCGTTTCAAATCTTTCATGTTTGTTAGTACGCTTTTTCCTTGTTTTATCAGTATTTCGCTAAGATTTTCCATTGTTCATTCACCTTTCTTACATACCGATTAATGCAAAATAGTTAACATTTTTTATATTACCATTGTAACACAACTTTTAAATGTCAGCATAACAGTGGATTTAGTGAGAATGAAAATCCCTTTACTTTAATGTTGTGAACTTTCATAATTCTAGTTTTTGTTTAATTTGCTTATTAGCTATTGCGTAAAGTTTTTTGATTTTATTATTTGTTTGGAGCGTGGGAATTTATAAAAAGTATTATAGAAGTGTCGGATAATATGAAATATTATGAAAAATGATATTGCGGTCTTTGTTTAAAATAAAGTAAATGGCCTTCGGAGTAAGCCGCGCATGGGTTTTGGATCATTAAAAAGTAGTCATTACTTAAAGAACCCAAGCCTCTAAAACTGTTATTCTGTCAATTTTCTTAACAATAAGAAAAACAGCTGCATGAAGTATCCACACAACTGTTTAGTGAAAATGATATTTGGTTGAGTTCTCTTACTATTTATTTCCCTAGACTTTAATGGAGAATGGATCACGTTCTTCATCTGAAAAGTTCATCATTACATTTTTAACGTACGTAAACTCTTTTATGGCTTCTAGTGAACGTTCTTTACCGTACCCACTATTTTTGATTCCGCCAAATGGTGCATTAGGGGCGGCGGTACGATACGTATTAACCCAAACAGTACCTGCTTCAAGTTTTCTCGTTAAATAATGAATCTTTTTAAAATCTGTTGTCCAAATTCCAGCAGCAAGCCCATATTTCGTATCATTGGCAATTTGAATCGCTTCTTCTAGATCTTCAAAAGGAATAATACTTAGTACTGGACCGAACACTTCTTCGCATGCAATCTCCATGTCATTTTGCACGTCTGAAAATATTGTTGGATTTAAAAAGTATCCATTTTGAAGTTCCTCGCTTTGAGGTGAATACCCTCCCGTTATTACTTGTGCGCCTTCTGCTTTTGCTTTTTCAATCATTCCTAGAATTTTATCGAATTGTTGTTTATTCGCAACGGGTCCCATTTCTGTTTCCGGATTTAGAGGGTTTCCTAATCGAATTGATTTAGTCTTTTCAACAACCTTTTCAACGAATTCTTGATAAATGCTTCTCTGAACTAATAATCTAGATCCCGCGATACATGTTTGCCCAGTTGCAGCAAAAATACCTGCAACAGCCCCAATCACTGCTTTCGATAACTCTGCATCTTCAAATACAATGTTTGGAGATTTTCCACCAAGTTCTAATGTAACAGGTACTAAATTACGAGCAGCAGTTTCCGCAATCCTTTTCCCTGTTTCTGCACCACCTGTAAAACTAATTTTTTTAATACCAGGATGTTCAGTTAAGTATTTTCCTACTTCACCGTCACCAGTTACAACATTTATGACACCTGGAGGAAAGCCTGCCTTTTCTACTAATTTTGCAAATTCTAATGTACTAGCACTAGCATGTTCACTAGGTTTTATAATCACGGTGTTTCCAGCAGCTAATGCTGGCGCCAGTTTATTCGCAATTAGAGAAAGTGGTGAATTCCATGAAATTATTAGAAGGGATACACCTAATGGAGTACGAATAGTATAATCAAACAAATCAGGGTCATCTAATGGGATAACCTCTCCATATATTTTATTTGCTGCACCTGCAAAAAATCGATAGCCCCTAGCAGCAAAATATACTTGGTTTTTAGTTTCTCTAATGACCTTTCCATTATCAGTTGTCTCTATTTCAGCTAATAAGTTGGCATTTTCCTCAAGTAGATCTGCTAAATTATTCATTAATTTTGCTCGTTCGGTTCCATTATAGTCTCTCCATGTTGCGTAGAAGGCATTTGTTGCGCTTTGAACCGCCCATTCCACATCTTCTATTGCTGCTTGTGGGATTAGTGCCCAAGGTTGTTGTGTATACGGATTTAAGCTTGCAAAAGTTGTACCCTTTGAACTGTTACACCATTGTCCATTAATAAACATTTGGTAATCTCTCATAGTCGACCCCACTTTCGGTTAAGTTATATTTCTATGTAATAGCTAAGCAATCTCCAGGTGATCAAGTTTAAAAATTACATAAATATCCATTACCATAATAGTGTTTGAACAAATCCATGTAAATACTTTCTATCTTTTAAGCTGAAATTCTCTCTTATTAGTCATTGTTCTCTAAGTTTTTTATTTTGCAAACCGAATTGAAATAAATGCGAAATTAAAAAAGCACGCCATTAGTAATGGAATGCTTCTTTTAGTAAAAACTTAATATAAGGTACCAAACATCCCCCAATGTTTTTGTACAGTTACTATGTTTGCAGTCTTTTTATTTATAAATATAAAAAGTAATCGTCGATTTTCGTTCCAGGCGCTTCGCTTTCCACGGTAACGGCTCCAACTAATTTTTGCGGTCGTTCACCGCAAAAATGGATTTTCCGCTCGTGCTGTTCCCGTAGGAAGCTTTGCTCTGTGCGAAAGGCGAAGCCGACAACAACAGTCTTCGCGCCATCCACACCAATCGACTTTTGAAAGACTTTCAATGAAATTTGAATTTTGTTTTAAAAAATTATATCGCTTCTTGACCTTTAAAAGTTTCATACATATTGATCGTAATTTTATCGCATATTTTATGAAGTTCCCTTAAATTATTAATGCCCACCGCATCAACCCAGTGAAGAAATTGCATTCTTTCTTCATCGCTTTGAAGCTGATTTTCTAAGATATATTTAAGTGAAAATTCTTGTTGACTATTTGCCATCTAAAACTCCCCTTTGTTTACCATGAACTAATCCCCTATCATTTCATTACCCCAATTTTATGTATTCTAATCTTTAAATTACAAATTTATTAATCCAATATGTTTACACCATTTTCTTCGTTATTGCTGTACTTATAAAAATTAAAAGACTGTGACAAACAAATATGTCGCAGTCTATTTTCTTCTATACTTCTCTGTTTTTTCTTGCTGTCATTTCATCTTGCATTTCTTCTTTCATGGCATTAATCGATTGTTTTCGACGTTCATTTTTCTCTTGCAAACGTTGCTTTTCCTCAGGTGAGGCAAATTCTAAGCTGATTTCAGCATCTTGTATCTTTTTCTCAGTATTTTCAATCATATCATGTAGACGTTCCACATTATTTGAACGATTATCTGGCTTTGATTGTTTTGTCATTACCTATACCTCCAATTCGATGCTCTAGTTCCCGTTTAGTTTGCTTAATTTTTGTGGGTGTATACGGATTAAAAGTAAACAGGCTTTCCCTTTGATATGGGAAGGTTTTTTTAAATAAGAAAACTTTCGAACGACCTATAATCCCTAATCTATTCTGGCATCATTTTTTCTAATTATGTAAACATAGTTTTCAATTAAATCCATAAATCGATTCCTTAAACATTCCACACTACAGGTTTTCCTTTAACCTTTTCTTTTCCATGTCATTAATGAAAATTTAATACTGAAGCCTATAATTTGCCTCACCCTACTAGGAAAATAAAAGAATAATTCATCTATTTCTTATCATATAATTCGGTAATTGAACAAGTGAGGTGAAAAGATGAATTATAAGAAAGTCTATGAAAATTTAATAGAATCGTCATTTTACGAGGTTGACTTTCCTGCATCGCCAGGAAATTTTATTCTTTCAGAGGAACAAACCCTTACGCAAGATTTTATCAATGGTTTAGTGGACCAGATCGAATACCGTTTAGTTGAACTAAATGGCATTACGACTACTTATAAAGATCATCAATATGAGATTGATTCAGAAATATTTAAGTTGACGTACTTACTTGATTGTCTATATTCAAATGAAATTCATGAACTTGTTAACTTTAAAGGAATAGATGTAGATCCCCCAATCGATATTGAAGATGCAGGTGCTTATATTTACGAACGCAATGTTGAGGCTTACCAAGATATTTTAGATCAGGCAAATTCACATATGCATACGATTAGAATTATTTTGGGGGAACTTTGTGATGCGAGCGAGGACCTGTAGCTTAAATCGGTAGGGATAATTACTTTATGACAAGGACTCTTTATATATCAAAAACCGTGAGCGTCGCATTAGTTATGTGACGCTCACAATAGATTAGTGAAGTTGCTGGAATAAACGACGATCAATAAGATTCGTATCAATTGGACAAACTTCAGAATCTCGCCCATATTGCCAAGCCCATGTATTGGACTGACAATCAACAGTTAAAGGATTAAATTGAGGAGCATCTTTTGCATTTGTTACACCAGGATCCTCTTTGGCACTCCAAAGTATGGCTTGAGTCTGAACTCTGAGCTCTTCACTTACAGCTTGGCAAAAAGCAGCCTTGAAGCCACCTTCTGTAGGATCGTGGTAAAAGCCCGGTTTGTAATCAGAATTATAAAGATAGTTTACAAATCCTTTAATCCACGCACTATCGACTTCCATAAATTTTTCAATGTTTGCGAAAATAAAAGTTCCTTTTCGAATACCAAGTCGTTTTGCATGATATGCGGCATTCATTGCTGCAACTCGACCATTGCTTTCTCCTATTGCTCTACGGAATTCATTGTAAATCGGCATTAGTTTTGTCCCATTTTTATGAAGAAGTGAAATTTCGTCCTTTGTTAAACCTTCGGAAGCACCTTCTACTCGAGTAAGGTATCTTCCCCAATATTCGGGTTTACCGTAGTTTTCCATTACGCAATTGTAGAGTTCTTGCGTAACGGCTTGAGAAGAGTCTACACCCCAATGATAACTAACCAATTGTGACCCTCTTTTCTAAGATTTTTTTACATATTGAGCAATAGCATTGACTGTTCATTGCTTGCTTAAGAAATCATGTTAAAAGTGAACCTATCTATCACCTTATTTACAACGTTCAACATATACTGACAATGATCTACCCAAACATTATTGGATTCTAAGGCATGTTTCCATCTATTTATATGAAAACTGAAAGGAGTGTGTGAACAATGGGGATATTTTGGACTAAAAACGATATAAAGGATTTAACAGGAAAAGTAGCCGTTGTAACGGGTGGAAATAGTGGAATAGGCTTTCAAACAAGTTTAGCTCTCGCTGAAAAAGGGGCGACGGTTGTGTTAGCCGTACGCAACTTAAATAAAGGCAATGACGCTGTTGATCGAATAAAAGCAGTTGTTCCGCAAGCGAATGTTAATGCAATAAAGCTTGATTTAAATGATTTGAAAAGTGTTAGAGCGTTTGCTTCTGAGTTTAAAAATAATTATAAGTCCTTGTCATTATTAATTAATAATGCTGGCATCATGCTTCCTCCTTACCGTTCTACGGAAGATGGATTTGAATCCCAATTTGGAGTAAATTATTTAGGTCATTTTGCATTAACAGGCTTATTACTCGAAACGTTGAAAAAAACACCTAATTCAAGAGTGGTTTCGTTAGGAAGTCTTGCTGCTCATAAAGCTAAACCAGAGTTTAGTAATATAAAAGGTTCAAAGAAATACAAACCATTGAAATTTTATTCTCAAAGCAAATTGGCTTGTATGTTTTTTGCCAAAGAGCTTCAATATCGATTGCGTTCACATCATATTGCATGTAAAAGTATTGCGTGTCACCCAGGTATATCAAAAACAAGCTTATTATCGAGAAACACTAAATTAACCAATAAATTAACAAGATATTCCGTAAGATTAGTTGGTCAATCAGCCGAGATGGGTGCGCTACCGATCCTTTACGCTGCAACTGAATCCTCTATACGAGGAGGAGAATATATTGGGCCAGATGGAAGACGTGGAGGAAAGGGTTATCCAACGGAATTGGATATACTAGATAACTTATTTGTTGATCATGTAGCAAATAACTTGTGGACTTTATCCGAAAAATTGACGGGTGTCACGTATAGATTTTAATAAGAGAAATCCCCATGTAGCAAGTACACGGGGATTTTTTGTTTTTATATTTTCGTAAAGACGATACCAAGAAGCGCGGTAATAACACCGATGACTTGATAGGCTTTTAGACGTTCTTTAAAGACCCAGCAACCGCCTAAGACAACAACTAAGCAGCTAAGACTGACAATTGGAAAAACGATACTCGCAGTGCCTGTGTTTAATGCAAAGAAATAAGCACTATAACCGATAATGCTAAACAAGCCCACAATTCCACCGGTTTTTGCTTCAGATTGTTTCCATTCTTCTTTTTGAATGAGACTAGTAATGGCTAAATATAACCAACCTCCGCCATACATACAAATTAGTGTGTTTAATGAATCAATATGTAAGTAAGATGATGTTTTCATTAATATACCTAAAATCCCAAACGATACAATAGCAAACATAATACGTAATAACCAAGGAACATATTCGGTATTACCATTCGTACCTGGAGTATATTGAATCACGATCGCTGAAGCCATCATGATGAGAATCCCAATCCACTGAATCATTGTAATGTGTTCATTGAAAATTAGTGCAGCACTTAAAATTGGGATGACAGAGTTCGCGCTAATTAACGGTGAAGTTAGACTTGCTGGTCCCTTTTCAAAGGCTTTTGACATTTGAATATTACCAACAGTATTTAAAACCCCAATCAATCCGCCAATAACAGCTGTTACAACATTAATATGTTGTATTCCTGTAAAGAAACCGTAAATCAATGTTAATACGAACGCAACAAGATAAAAGTAAAATTGAATATGTACTTTTGAATAACCTTTCCCTGTACTCCACTTAAAGATAAGATTGTTTAGCCCAAAACATAGCATTGTGACCAATGCCGCGAAAATCCACATGTGATTGATCCTTCTCTCCATTGATTTTCTATTATTTTAATACCAATGGGTGTATTCAACAATACTTTTTAAAGATTTTATCTACTTGTTAAAGAGATTGATTTGCTATGTTATTAAGTTTATTTAAAGTACTTTCTACTATTATTTCTTGTTAATAAAAATTCTTTAGTTATTTTATTTCGATATTACTAATCTCTCGAATCCGAAATTAAATTGGTAGAATTGTGGAATCAGTGGTAAAAATCTATTATTGATAGGATAAATTGCATAGTTTATTATATGAATTGTTAATAGTATTAATGACTTACAAGGTTCGAAAAATAGAGAGGGGAAAAAGTCCTATATGAATAAAAAATTAAAATCTATCGTCTTAGCCTCTGCATTAACTCTTTCGGTTGCTGTTACACCAGCGTTTGTACAAGCAGACTCGACTTCATATACAGTTGTATCCGGAGATTCTCTTTTTAAAATAGCTCAAAAATATAACACTACAGTTGGTCAATTAGTAGAAGATAATAATTTAAAAAGTTCTGAAATCCATGTGGGTCAACAATTACAAATAGATGACAATTCAAATAAATATAAAGTGAAATCAGGAGATACGCTTTATCTACTTTCAAAACGTTTTGGTACAACAATACAGGATTTGAAAGTAACTAATGGATTAGCATCGGATACTCTTAATATTGGACAATCATTAACGATCCCATTTGCTGCATCGAAGGATGGAAGTATTGTAGATTCTGCTACAACAAAAAAACCAACACAAACGTCAACTACTACAAAATCTAGTTATAAAAAAGTAGGTGAAAATTCGAAACTAACAAAATATATTGTTAGAGAAGGAGATACCGCTTCTTCTATATCTAAAAAGTTTGGAAGCAAATACTCACCTGAGAAAATAGTGAAATTCAACTATATGACGATGAATGACTGGTTTGATGCAGGTGAAACAATTTGGGTTGATGGCTATGCCCCAAGAAACTATGATGTTGTTCCTGGAGAAGCAAGTGGACCATCTCAATATGGTACAGCGATTGATTGGTTTAAAGATGGTCAATATATCTTAAAGCGAAATGAAATAATCCGAATTACTGACACATGGACTGGAAAACAATTTACTGTGAAAATTATGGGTGGTTATAACCATGCAGATGTTGAACCAATCACTTCATATGATACGAGCGTAATGAAAAGTATCTTTAAAACATGGAAATGGGCACCAAGACCAGTATCGGTTCATGTAGATGGAATGAACATTGCCGCATCACTATCTGGTATGCCTCACAGCTTTGATACGATTAGCGATAATGAAGCATCTGGACATTTTGATTTATATGTATCAAATAGTAAACCTCATAATGAAAAAACAGATACAAATTATGTAAAACAACATCACAACAATATTGCCATTTCTTCAGGAAAATAAATCAAACGTATCCCAAGAGTTTCAATACTTTTGGGATACGTTTTTATATTGTTTAGTACTTTCTATTTGAAGGCATTCTATAGAATGAGCATGTGTAAGATTATCAACAGTTGAATCACTCCGAAATATTTTGTAATTCATTCTTTAATAAATCAGCATATTCTTTTGTTGTTCTAATCTGTACATTTAAAGTTCCCGGTTGATAATAGCTTTTAATAATAAACGGTATACCGGTCGTATTTCGAAAGATAAAATCTAAACCCCCGAATGACACAGTTGCATCTCTTCCCTTTTGCACATATCCAACATCTTTTGAATGGTGGTGTCTTTCAACAATTTCAACACCTAGTTGATCAATTGCGTTAAAAAGTGTGGAGGACGTTTGACATATACCTCCTCCAATACCCATGACAGTCTTTCCTTTAATAATTTCAGGTGCCATTTGATAGCCAGTAGCCACTTCCCTTGGTCCTACTGTCATATTAAAGGAGAAAAAATCCTCACTCCCAACAATGACATTGTGAATGGCAGCTGACGATAATTCGATATTTTTACTTCGACCAATTTTAGTAGAGTTAAAATAGGTACTATATGATGCTAAAACTACTTCATTAAAATGTTTTACGTCTTCACTGCGATAACCACTTTCCCGGATGGCTAAAGGGATTTTAATATTGTCACCATCGAAGGATTTTTCTAAAATTTGATTCACTAGTTCCTTTTCTCGAACTGTAATTGAAGGATTCCCTTTAATTACCTCTCCATTCGAATCAATTCGATCTAAACTCATTCCTTTATTATATCCACTACCCATAGCAGCAGATCCCCATGCCAATTCTTTAACCCATTGTTCTATTCCATTTTTATAAGCATTAAAATCAGTCATAAGATCAAAGTGATTGGGGATAAACGACTGGACTACTTCATTTGTATTCGGGTCAATAATATTAATTACGCCTTTTGGGTCATCCAGGAATTCATCGGGACTTATAGGAAAGTCTATTGCATTATAATTTGCTGCCACAATCCTTTCGTCTCCAACATCAAAAATCAAGTTTATGGTGAAAATAAAGAAAATTGGTACCATCCATTTTTTCATATCATCCGACCTATCTATAAATCGTATTCTCAAAATTAGTTTTGCCTGACTTCTACTTAAAATGCGTAAAAAAGCCATTGTCCAAAAAGTGCTAAAATTTCGTTATATACTGGGTGAAATTGCACAAAACGTAAAGAGTACGTCTGAAAAAAATTACTTTTCAAACGCACTCTTATCTTTTTTTATAATAATGGTTCATATTCTTTTGAGGTTGTAATTTGAACTGTAATTGAATCTTTCGAATAGATTGTCTGAATTAAAAATGGAACACCCGTTGTATTTTGAAATCTAAAATCTAATGAACCATATGAAACGGTAGCATCTCGACCTTTTGGTACATAACCAACACTTAATGAATGGTGATGTCGTTCAACGAATTGCACTCCAAGTTGATCGACTGCATTATAAAGTGTGGAGGAAGTTTGACAGATTCCACCACCAATTCCCATTACATATTCACCATTAATAATTTCGGTAGCTGGTTGATAGCCCCTTTCTTTTGTTCTTGGTCCAACTTGTGTATTAAATGAGAAATAATCGTCCACACCAACAATAACGTTATGAATTGACTGAGAAGATAGTTCAATATTTTTATTACGTCCAGTTATTGATGGGTCAAAATAGGTAGTATAAGTAGCAACGACTATATCATCTAATGATGAAATTTCTTTTTCGTCATAGCTACTCGTCGTTTCATATAGTGGGAGCTCAATCTCTCCGCCTGTTTTAGAGGCAGCAATTACTTTTTCAACTAGTTCTTTTTCCTTTAAAATGATCATTGGACTTCCCTTTATAATTTGCCCGTTATCTCCGATTTGATCGAGAACCATTCGTTGATCGTAACCAGGTTGATTTCCAGTTCCGCGCGCTAAATTACGTGCCCATTGTTCTATTTCGTTTTTATAAGCGTCGAAATTTGAACTATAGCCTAGTTCTTGCGGTAAAAAGGTTTTGATAAGTTCATTTGTATTCGGATCAATTACATCTACAATCGCAGGTTTTACATGATCAATTTTCTCTTCTTCTTCGGGAGAGGTGGGTTCAGAATCCTTTACATTTCCTTTTAACTGATCGATTTCCTTTTGAAGTTCTTCTACTTGTTGTTCTAACTCATTGACTGTTTTCTCGTCTTCTTTAGAATTACCCATACATCCCGTTAACATAAGTACCCCAATAATCGACAGTAATCTAAGACCTTTCTTCACTTTTCATCCCACTACCTTAACGTGTTTTTAAGGTGAAAAAACACCACCATATTATTTTATTCGAGTAGGATGGAAATGGTATCTTGTACAAAAAATATCGTAAATCATTAGATGAAAGAACGGTTAGTTGGATTATTTTATAAAATATCAATCCAAATCTTTATGGCGGTTCCTAAAATTAATATTGCTAAAATAGCTTGTAATACTGTTGTATTCATTTTTTTGCTAATTTTTGTCCCAATAGGAGCTGCAATTAAGCCTGCAATGATCACGATGATTGCTGGAAGGTACTCCACCTGACCAGTTGAAAATTTCCCAATTGAACCAGCAATAGACGAAATAAGCGTTATAGCAAGACTTGATGCAATTGTCATTCGAGTAGGAATTCGTAAAATTAGTAACATGATTGGAATTAATAAAAATCCCCCTCCAGCCCCTACAATGCCAGATCCAATTCCAACAAAAAAGGCTAAAGAAGCTGCAAGAGGTTTATGGAATGTCACTTCAGTCAATGGTAGATCATCTATTTGTTTCTTAGGTATAAACATCATAATCGCCGCTAACAGTGCTAAAATTCCGTATACAATATTCACTTGTTCCTCTGTTAGATGTTGTGAACCGAAACTGCCAATAAATGTCCCAACCAAGACGGAAATACCCATGGTGGTTATTAACGATTTATTTAAATACCCACCATGTCGAAAACCTATGACACCCGCAATCGATACAAAAAACACATCAAGTGCACTAATGCCTGAAACTTCATGAGCGGTAAGCGTGGGCAATCCAAATTGAGGTGGAATCATGAGAAGCATTGGATATTTTACAATCGCACCACCGATTCCAAGCATTCCTGAAAGAAATGAGCCAATAAAACCGATAATAAAAAGGAGGATGACGTAACTAATTTCCACTGGATTTCCTTCTTTCTTTTTAATTAAGAAGAAAGTGAGTCGATGAACAACTCACTTTTTGTTTACCCTTTTTGAATAAAGAACGTTAGCACTTCCGCGTCTTCCTTTTGTTTAATAATCGTATGTCCTGCTGCATTTGCCCAAGCTGGCATATCAGCTAATGCTCCTTGATCCGTTGCATGAACTTCTAATATATCGCCAGAACTTAAAGTATCCATTTCCTTCTTTGTGCGTACAATGGGCATTGGACAAGACATTCCTTTAACATCTAATACTTTTGTTGAGTCCATTTTAAACATCTCCTTTTATTGCTTGAATATTTACGACATGACTTTAGCGTACTGCACAGCGATTTGGACCAATTTCCATTTCCGTTTGCTCATCATAATTAGGGGTGATTTTCCCCATATTAACTTGACGAATTTGCTGATACGCATTTGGTTGTGGTGGTAAATGATCTGTTACTATGTGGCGAAAGGCATCTTCACTTTCAATATTTAACCCATGATTTTCAGCAAATAAATCGCCTAAACGTTTTGCGACAGTCCCGTCTGTGTTAAGTTCATCTATCTTCATAAAGTGAGATGGTAGTACGATTAGTTCTTCTGTTAGCTCACGATAACGTACATTTAATGTTTCACGAAGATCTCCTACCCAATCTTCTGCTAAACCTGCTAAGTCAGGACGACCAATTGAATCGATAAATAATATGTCACCTGATAATAGATATTTACCATCAATAATAAATGAAGTTGAGCCAATTGTATGACCCGGTGAATAAAGGGCACTTACGTTAATTTGAGCGGCTCCAATTTTCACTGTTAGAGCATCTTCAATTGCTGTATAGTCAAATACCACTTCTTCTGCATCTTTCTGAGGTAAGTAGTAAGTTGCGCCTGTTGCTTCTGCAATAAGTCGTCCGCCTGAGATGTGATCGGCATGTAAGTGTGTATCAAATACATGTTTTATGTCCACATTTTTCTGTTTGGCAAAGTTCGTAAATACATCTGTGAATCTTACGGCATCAATGATTGCTGCTTCTCCTTCAGAAATGACCATGTATGATAGACAACCTTTCCCTAGACGAACAAATTGATAAAGTTCACCACCACCTCTTAAGTCACCTACTTTTATTGGTTCAAGATATGAACTCCAAGACTTCATACCACCTTCAAGGTAGAATACATCTCGGCCTGCTTCAGCAATCATTTCAGCAACCATTATGGATGAACCTTCTTTTGCACATACAACTAGTACATCTTGATCAATTGGTAGCTTTGATAAGACGTTATCCACACCATCCAATAATTCGAAATATGGAATATTTAAATATTCAAAGTTGTGCCCTTCAATTTTCCAATCTACATAAGCATCATGGTTTCGTACATCTAAAATGAATAGAGGTTGATTGTCAATTACTTTACGAGCAACTTCTGCTGCTGTCATTTTTATGATTGTCATATTCGTATTACCCCCATAGGTATTATTTATTTGATTTTTTAAGTGGAAGAGACTACCCCTTCCACTTAAACTTACAAATTAAAATGTTAATGTTGGTGATGCATCTTTCGCAAATTCTAGGAAAGTAACGGCTCCACCCACTTCGATTCCATTAATAAAGTCATCTTTTGTTAATCCCATTACGTCCATCGTCATTTGACAGCCAATAAATTTAACACCCAAATCCTGTGCCATCTCCACTAGTTGGGGAATGCTCGGTACATTTGCTTTTGCAAATCCTTCCGCAAAGTGTTCTCGCGCCTTTGGCATAGGTAATTGTTGCATGGCTTGTTTATGAATTAGATTTAATCCTTCAAATGTGAAGAAGATAGCAACCTCCTTTTCTGTTGCTGCGGCTGCTGTTGCGATATTAAATACTTTATAAGCATCAAATAGACCACCGTTACTTGCGATAATAGCTACTTTGTTAGACATGATAATTTCCTCCAGTTAATTTTTGTTTATTTCATACTTTTTGATAAATTGCCGTTCCACGAACCTATTCCTGGTAAAACGTTATAGACTTTGGTAAATCCTTTTTTGAATAATTTCTGTGCTGCAAAATCACTGCGAGTTCCTGTTCGACAAATGACATAAATTTCTTCATCATGATTAAGTTCATCTAAGCGATCCTCTAATTCACCCATTGGAATGGATTTAGAACCTTCGATGTGTCCAAATGCATATTCTGCTTCTTCTCGAACATCTAAAATAATACCGCTATTAGCTACACGATTGATTACTTCTTCATTGGTAATCGTTTGTTCGAATTGCTTTTCGTAAGAATTGTCATCATTACTTTTACGGATGTAATGTAGTAACACATTGTCCTCTTCTCTTGTCCCAATATATTGGTGACCTACACTCTTAGCCCATGCTTTTAAGTCAGTGGTTGATCCTTTATCAGTTGCTTGGACTTCTAATATTTGACCTTCTGTTAAATCGTTCATGGCTTTTTTTGTTTTTACGATTGGCATTGGGCATGCTAATCCTTTTGCATCTAATTGAACATCTGATTTAATCATTACATTCTTCAGCTCCTTATACCATACGGGGTATTATTTCAGATAAAAAAATATATAAAAAATAAATTTACTCAATATTTCCTTCCCAAGCAAGCATCCCCCCTGTCATATTGGTAACATTAAATCCTAGGCTCTCTAAATATTGAGTAGCCTTACCACTACGTCCACCAGAACGGCAGATCATAATATAAGGTGTTTTTTTATCGAGTTCATGTGTACGGAATTCAAGTAAAGCAAGTGGGATATGTTTAATACCAGAAATATGACCAGCCTTTACTTCATCTACCTCGCGAACATCAATTAAATTAAGCTTTTCACCATTTTCTAATCGTTGCTGAACATCTTTCGTACTAATTTCTTTCATAATAATATCCTCCTTATTAACTGTTAACCTCGCCAAGCATTCATGCCACCTCGAACGTTCGTGACGTTTGCATAACCTAACTTTTTTAGTTGTTTACAAGCTTGTGAGCTTCGCATACCGCTTTGACAAATGACAATAATTTCTTTGTCTTTTGGAAGTTTTGAAAAATCAGACCCTAATGGTATATTTTTAAATTGACGAATACTTTGAGATTTAAATTCGCGCGGTGTTCGTACATCAATAAATACTTTATCTTGGTCATTTAAAATACCTTTAAGGGTATCTGTCGAAATTGTTCTTGTACCTTTAGCTGGTTTCATTCGCCAAATGAAAAAGATTACGACAATTAATATAAGTAGCCAACCTACCATCATTTCACCTCCCTATACGGGTATGGGTATATTTTTGTTTAAAAATTAAAAGTCGATAGAAGCTAACGACTTTTAACAAACAGATTCACTGCTTCTTGAATTGATTCGTTCACGGCTTCTTCGTCACCCTCAGCTTCTCTAATACATTCCAATAAATTCTGACTAACAATTATACCAATTGAACGATCTACACCTGTACGGACAGCAGAGAGTTGTGTGATTACGGCCTTGCAATCTTTGCCATCCTCCATCATTTTCAAAATGCCTCGAAGCTGACCTTCTATACGTTTAATACGATTTTTGACTTTATCGTCATATGAATTCAATTTGTCTGCCTCCTTCTCAACTGTTTGTTTGTTGCTATAGTCACATATTATACCTATAGGGGTATATTGTCAACCGATGAACAATAAATATTTTAATTTTACTTAAGTTCATGAAGTTAAAAAAAAGCTGTCCGGAAATTTACAGACAGCTTCAAATGTTCTTATTTAACTTTTCTATAGATTTTCTGTTTTTTACTTACGTCTTCATAGACATTAGCATAGTCCGTGTAATAAATGGTTTCTTTATCACCGAGTCCTAAGAATCCGAACATACCGAGGCTTTCATAAAATAGTTCATGTACTTTATTTTGAAGGTCTTTATTAAAGTAGATTAAGACATTCCTACATAGGATTACATGAAATTCATTAAAGGAACTGTCCGTCACTAAATTATGTTGGGCGAACACCACATTTTTCATTAAGCTATGGTCGAACTTTACTCCTGCATTTGTCACCTTATAATAATCGGAGAATGCACGCTGACCACCTGCTTGCATATAGTTCTGTGTATATTTCCGCATATGTTCCAGTGGAAAAAAGCCGTTTTTAGCGATTTTAAGAACATCCGAATTGATGTCCGTCGCATATATTTTTGCCTTTTCATATAGACCTTCTTCTTGAAGTAAGATAGCCATTGAGTATACTTCTTCACCTGATGCACAACCAGCATGCCAGATGCGAATGGATGGATAGGTTTTTAAAAGTGGTACAACGTTTTCTCGAAAATCTTTGAAGAACAACGGATCCCTAAACATTTCAGTAACATTTATTGAAAAGTCTGCGATTAATCGTTGTAAACAAGTAGGGTCATGTAACACTTTATTTAGAAGACTTGTAATGGTTGGTAATTTTTCGGCTTGCATTCGATGCTGTACCCTTCTTTTGATGGAAGGGTAAGCATAGTCACGGTAATCGTATCCACACCAAGCATATAACCCATCTAGCAACAATTTGATTTCAAGCTTTTCTAAATCATTTGTAGGTTCTTCAGTTAGTGTGTAATTACTGTCAGTATTGTTAAGGTTCATTTCCCGAAATTAACCCCTTTATATTAATATAGCCATACTTTGATTAATGAAATGAGTTGGTCAGGTTCAACTGGTTTTGCAATATAATCAGATGCACCAATACTTAAGCATTTTTCGCGATCTTCTCTCATCGCCTTTGCTGTTAAGGCAATTATTGGTAATTGGATGAATTGAGTGTTTTCTCTTATTCTTTGAATTGCTTCATACCCATCCATTTCTGGCATCATAATATCCATTAACACGAGGTCAACATCAGGATGATCTTCTAGCATTTTCAAGCTCTCTAACCCGTTTTCAGCGAAAATTACTTCCATCCCAGCAGTTTCAAGTACACTAGAGAGTGCAAAGACGTTGCGAATATCGTCATCAACGAGAAGGATTTTTTTACCTTTTAAGTCTGAATTTGTGCTGAAATAACCGATTTCATCTACATTTTCTATTGCTGAATATTCTTGTTCTTTTAAATAAAGGTCTAATTCGGCTTTTAATCTTTCTGGTGAATACTCATTTTTAATGATGATCGTATGAGCATATTTATTCAATTTCATTTCTTCTTTACTTGTTAAATCACGACCAGTGTAGATAAACACTTTGATTTCATTGTGAAGGTCTTGTTTTTTAATCTCTTCTAATAAGTCAAAGCCACTTGTATCTGTCAAACCTAAATCAAGAATAATACAGTCAAATGGATTAACCTTTAGTAATTCAATGGCCTTCGTTCCCGTTGAAACAGCTTTAATAATAAAGTCCATGTCACCAATAAGTTCCATTAAACTATTTCGTTGATTTAAATCATCATCAACGATTAACAGGCGTTTAATTTCATTGTTTTTTCGTGTATCTTCATACGTTGTCACATCTTTTTTTGGCGTTTCAAGTTGAGGTTGAAGGTCACGCTGTTCTGAATCGCTATATACTGTTGCTGCAATTTCTTTATCAGTTATTGTATCTGTTTCATCTTGTACTTCCACATAGTCCCCAATTAAAAGTGAGAATTTACTTCCTTTTCCTTCTTCACTTTCTACAACTATTCTTCCACCTAAAAGTGTAGCAAGTTCTCTACTAATCGATAAACCTAATCCAGTTCCACCAAATTTACGACTTGTTGTCCCATCTGCTTGCTGGAAGGCTTCAAAGATTAAGTCTTGTTTTTCTTTCGGAATACCGATTCCCGTATCAATAACAGTGAATTCAAGGATCGTTTCATTTGTTTTAATATTCGAGAATGGATAAACACCAATTTCTAACTTTACTTCTCCCTGATCCGTAAATTTAAAGGCATTAGATAACAGATTTTTAAGTATTTGTTGAATACGCACTTCATCACTAAAGATGGTTTGTGGGGTAGCAGATTTTACGACTACATCAAAGTTTATCTGTTTGTTATCAGCAAGTGGCTTGAAGTTTGATTCAACGTATTCTACTAGATTGTTCAGTTTCACAATTCCTGGAATGATTTCTGTTTTACCTGACTCGATTTTTGCTAAATCTAAAATATTATTAATTAATACAAGTAAGTCATTACCTGATGAATAAATCGTTTTTGAATATTCTACTTGTTTAGATGATAGATTTCCGTTTGGATTATCAGCTAATAATTTAGATAATATAATTAAACTATTTAAAGGCGTACGCAATTCATGAGACATATTTGCTAGGAACTCAGATTTGTATTTAGAGCTTAACGTCAGCTGCTCTGCTTTAATTTCAAGTTCTGCTTTTGCTTTTTCAACTTCTCGATTTGTTCGTTCAAATGCGATGTTTTGCTCTTCAAGTCTCTTTGCTTTTTCCTCTAATTCCGTATTTGTTTGTTCTAGCTCTTCTTGTTGCTGTTGAAGCTTTACTTCCGATTGACGTAATGCTTGCGTTTGTTCTTCTAATTCTTCATTTGTTGCTTTTAACTCTTCTTGTTGATTTTGAAGTTCTTCCGATTGTGCTTGAATTTCTTCCATTAATGTTTGTGATTCTTCAAGCAATTTTGCAAGTTGAATGCGACTAATCGTACTATCTAGAACAATACCTAAATGACGAATTAATTCTTCTAAAAAGCTTTTTTGAGTTTCAGTGTATGGGTGGAATGAAGCTAATTCTAATACGGCAATTACATGATCTTCAAAGCTTATTGGTAAAATATATAAGTTTAATGGTTTTGCTTCTCCTAAGCCAGAAGAAACTGAAATATAATCGGCTGGCACATCTGTTAAAATAATTGGTGTTTTTTCTAACGCAGCTTGGCCAATTAAACCTTCACCACTTTTTAACGTATTTTTTACACGTTTTCTTTCTTTAAAGGCATAAGATGAAATAAGTTTATATGTTTCATTACTTGGATCGTCTAGGTCTTTAACATAGAAAACAGCATGACTAGATTCTACTAATGGAACTACTTTTGACAGTAATACGCGTCCTAGAGACTCTAATTCAGTTGTTCCAGTAATTGCTGTTGAAATTTCAGCAATATTGGAATTTTTCCAAGTTAGCTCTTTTTCAATGTTCATTTGAGTTTCTAATGTCTCTGTCATTTGATTAAAAGCCTTAGCCATTTCATCGAACTCGTTATTTGCAATGATGTCAACTTTTGTTGTGAGTTCTACACGACCGTTGGAAATATTATTCATCAAATTCGACATCGAACTGACTCTTTTGGTGAATGGTAATATATTTCGAAGTAAAATAATCATTATACCAATTACGACAAGGGCTAATATTACACAAGAAAAAATGATTAAATCCCTAAAGTCTTTTACCTTTTCTTGTAATGTAAAAGCTAAATTTTGATCGTAAGTTGTCGTGATTTTAGTCAGTAGATCCGAAAATTTTTGTTGAAGTGGTGCCGAATTTTCATCCATTAAGTTAAGCGCTTCTTCTTTTCTATCTTCTTGAATGTGTTCAACCACTTCATCTCTGTATAATTCGAAGTCACTATTTACTTTTATTAGCTGTTCAACGATCTGTTTTTGTTCAGCAGTCGTGACGTTTGAATCTAGCTTTTCTATTTGATTGTTAACTTTTTGTCCTTCAAGTTTCAACTCAGCGATTTCGGCATTTATAGAATCCTTTTGATTAAATAAAACAATATTTCTTAGAAAAATTCCTTCATCTTTAACATTAGCCCGGATCTGCGCTGCTAAGACTGACATATCATAATTCGATTTAATTTCGTTATTTGCTTTACTTATCTGATTAACTTGATACCAACTTAATAAGAAAAGCAATAGTAGTAATAGTGGTAGAGTACCGATTGCTAATAAAAATTTTGTTCTAACTTTCATGCCAACACGCTCCGTTTAATCTTTACATTTATTGATTCATTTCATCATCTAATTCTTAATGCTTTCTTGATGAATACATGTTTCATATACAAGAGCAATTGCATGAACCCGGTCAGAGACGTTTAGCTTTGATAGTATATTGGTAATATGATTTTTCACTGTATGTTCACTTATGACTAAGTGCTCAGAAATCTCTTTATTACTTAAACCATCTACGATTAATCTAAAGACATCTAACTCTCGATTTGAAAGTGAATTTTCTATTTTTATTTGGTTAATTGCATGTTTTAAAATATCTTTATTTACCCCGATTTCTACATCAGGTTTTGGTTTGCTTGTGTGTTCAACTGCAGCGTTCGTTTTTGGTTGCTCCGCCGCTCTTTGTTCCCCATAAGCTGATAAGAATTTTATGAAATCTTCAGGTTTTAACGGCTTACTATAAATATAGCCTTGTACCTCATTACATTGGAATTCTGTTAAAAGTTTTAGTTGATCGAGTCTTTCAACACCTTCTGCAATGACCTTCATGTTCAATTGTCGTGCCAGCCAAATAATTGACTCAACTATGACTCGACTATTGTTTTCGTTACTCGCCAAATCTTGAATAAATGAATGGTCAATCTTAATCGTATCGAATGGGAATTTTTTTAAATAAGTTAATGATGAATAACCTGTTCCGTAATCATCAAGGCTAATCATGATTCCCATTTGCCGTATTTGAGTTAATGTTTGAGAAACAATGGCTTCATTCCCTAAAATGGCAGTTTCCGTAATTTCAATTTCAATTAGTTCAGGGGCTATTCGAGCATCGTGTAAAATTGTTTGAATTTGGTCAATAAAATTCCGTTGTACGAAATGCTGAGCTGAGAAATTAATGGCGATTCGCATTGAGGGCAAGCCCAACTCTTTCCAACGATTGATTTGCTCGCAAACGCTTTTAAGAACCCATTCGTCGATTTCAAGAATAAGGCCCATTTCTTCAGCAATCGGAATAAATTCCTCAGGTGAAACTGGTCCCCATTCTGGATGGTTCCAACGTAATAATGCTTCGGCACTCATGACTTTACCACTTTCAATATGTACCCTCGGTTGATAAACAAGTGAAAATTCGTTTCTTGCGATGGCTTTCCTCAAATCATTTTGCATGAGGAATGTGCGGTAGGATTGGATGTTCATGCCCGTATGGAACACTTTATATTTGTTTTTCCCTTGTTCTTTCGCACGGTAAAGTGCAGCATCTGCATTTTTAATAATCGTATTAGAATCATCGCCATCATATGGGAAGACGGCTAATCCAATGCTCGTCGTAATATAAAATTCGTACTGATTAATAAGAAATGGTGCTTTAAATGCATGTAAGATGTTCTCCGCAACTTCTAAAGAACCCTCTCGGTCAGTATTAGGTAATAAAATGATAAACTCATCCCCACCTGCGCGGGCTACAAAGTCACCTTCTCGAACGATTGATGATAATCTTTTTGATACTTCTATTAGTATACGGTCTCCCATTAAATGACCAAGTGAATCATTGACATATTTAAATCGGTCTAAGTCGATGAAAAGAATACCGAGTGATTTATTTGCAGCTTTTGCTCTATGGATATTGGTAACTAACTGTTCATTTAGCATCCTACGGTTTGGTAAGCCCGTTAACCCATCATGAAAGGCCATATGTTCGATTACCTTATTTTTTTCTTCAAGAGCATTTGTTTGTGCTTGTAACTGTTGACGTAACCGATACATTTCTACAAATCTTTCAACCTTTGATTTTAAGATCATCGGGTCAAAAGGCTTTAAAATATAATCAATTGCCCCAACAGAATACCCCATGAAAATATGCTCTGAATCCATATTATTTGCAGTAATAAATAGAATCGGGATATTTTTTGTTTTCTCTCGTGCCTTAATAATTTTGGCCGTACTAAAGCCATCCATTCCTGGCATTTGAACGTCTAATAAAATGACAGCAAAATCATATTTTAATAAATGTTTAAGCGCTTCTTCCCCAGATTGAGCTTTAATTAAATGATATTCTTCTCTTTCGATAATCGCTTCTAACGCAAGTAAATTTTCGGGTCGATCATCGACTAAAAGAATATTTACCTTCCCCTCATTTTCCATCAAAAAGCTCTCCATCCTTTATGTAAAAATATTATTTTAACGTTCTATAATAATACCATACTCAATTTTCAATGAGGAGTAATTTAGTAATATTTACACCAAGGTAAATTTTAACGGAAATGAGTACAAAGTATCATAACTGTTTCATTAGAAAGATAGATTCATATGAAATTTCTGATTGCGAACTATTTTTTTATCACAATCAGAAATTAACTGACTTACTAGTGAGCTATGCGATACGATTCGCCTTTCTTAAATAGCAGAACTTATCGTCTTGAATAAAACTGCATCCTGGTATATATGCATTTTTTTTCAGTTGGAGTGTTAATTGATTCAGAATTTTTATAAGTTCATCTCGTTCCTTTTCAGTAATGATAAATTGCACACCATATTGGAAGAATCCATCTTTCACTTCTTGTTTCCAAACGACATGACCATTCATAGTAATCTGCTTTTCCAAGATTGTTGTTTCAAATTGATAGATGATATCCGGTCTTACAGGTAACTGAATTGTAGAGAGGAATCTTAACCCTCCAGCACTTATATTTTCAATCACTACTTCTGTCTTCCCTAAGTTTACGTTTTTCCCTTGAAATGAAGTTAATGTCATATCGGAGCTTAAAGGAAATAGTAAATCAACTCTGTAAAATTCTCTTCGGTCTTCCATTGCAACATGTCCACTGAAGTGTGCTGGTTTAAGAATCACTCTTTTTAACATAACCTCTAGTTTTTCGACGGGCACTGGTTCACTAAATAAATAACCTTGAATTTCACTGCATTCTTGATTCCTTAAAAATTCAAACTGCTCGATTGTTTCTACACCTTCTGCAACGACAGTCATCTCTAATCCTTTTCCCATAAAAATGAGTGACTTGATAATCATTTCAATATTTGGTTCAGATATACGTTGAATAAATGATTTATCAATTTTGATCGTATCAATTGAAAAGTCTTTCAGGTGAGTTAAAGATGAATAGCCAGTCCCAAAATCATCAAATGCTAATTTAACGCCTAACTCTTTTAAGTATTGAAAAGCAAATTCTACTTCTTTTTCATAATGTAATAAAGTTGTTTCGGTAATTTCAAATTCCAATAAAGAAGGATCTATATCATAGGTATTGAGTGAATTAAGTAGTACTGGAAGCCAATCACTTTTTAAAAATCTTTGAGACGTCACATTGATTGAAATTGGAACAACATGAAGTTTTTCACTTTTCCATTTTGCTATCGTTTTACAAACATTTTCTAAAACCCAATTACTAATTTCATTTATGAAACCACTTTCTTCCGCTATCGGAATAAATTCCCCTGGTGATACAAGACCCCATACAGGGTGCTGCCAACGAATTAATGCTTCTGCACCGACAATTCTGCCCGTACTTGTTTCCACACGTGGTTGGAAATAAAGGATCAGTTCATTATTTTCGATTGATTTGCGTAGATCTCTTTCTAATTCATAATGCTTAAATGAATTAATACTAATCGTTGGCGAGTATATATGGTACGTATTTTTTCCAAGGGCTTCTGCACGTTTTAAAGCAGTATTTGTATTATGAAGCAGTTCTTCACGAGTACCGCCATTCGAAGGGTAATTGCTAATACCAATACTCACATTAAGATACAATTCATAGCCATCGACTATTAAAGATTCTTGGAAACTATCAATCATTGATTTGGCAAGAATTTCAGCAAAATTGGTTTCGTTGGTGTTCGGTAAAATCAGTCCGAATTTACCTCCACTTATTCTTGCAAAGTAATAGGTTCCATTAATCAATGAATCAATTCGATTAGAGAAATGTTGTAATAATTGATCGCCTATTATGTGACCTAGTGAGGAATTGATATTTCTAAATCGGTCTATTTGGATATACAAAATGGAAAATGGTTTGCTTACTTCAATTAATGAATCAATTTTTTCAATGAAGCTTGAACGATTCGGTAATCCAGTTATTGCATCATAATATGCTAAACGGTTAATCTTTTCCTCATATTGTTTTTTTTCTGTTATATTTGTGAGAATTCCATCTGTTCGAATTAATTTCCCTTGATGATCGAAAACACTCACTGTTTTATCTTGTACCCAAATAATATCGCCATTTTGGTGAAAAATACGATATTCAATATTAAAGCTTTTTCCTTCAAGTATTTTTGAATATTGTTGTTGGTAATATTCGTGATCATCAGGGTGAATCAATTGATCCCATGCTTCTCTTTCATAGAATCCCTCAGCTGGTAATCCAGTAATTTCGGTAATACCGGGTGAAACAAAAATCACCTTGTTGTTTACAACATCAACTGAACGAATTCCAAGGGGTAAATTATCATAGATATGATTGATTCTCGATTCCGTTTCACGGAGCTTTTTTTCTGCTAATTTTCTTTTAGTTATATCTTGTGTGTTTCCGATTAGTCGGACTGCTCGACCAAACTCATCAAGAACAACTTCTACATTTTCAGATACATATATTACAGAATTGTCTTCACGTAAGATTCGAAATTCAATATCATAGCTTTTACCAAATTGAATGGATTGATTGAGTAATTTACGATAACGTTTTTGATCTTCTGGATGAACATACTTTAACCCTTCGGTAAGTTTTAATGAGTACGACGCATTACTATTTCTTCCAGTTAATTCATAAAGTTGCTTTGACCAATAGATGGAATCGCTTTCGATATCGTAATCCCATGAACCAATCTTTCCGCTCTTTTGCGCCATTTCAAATTTGTTTACAATTTCTTGCATTTTTTCTTCATGCTTTTTATGCTTCGTAACATCCAATGCAATTCCATAGACAGCTAATGTTTCCATCTCTTCACTTAATAAAGGAACAAGTGTGAAATCAAGATGAATTAAACTTCCGTTAGATAGATAAACTGAATCCTTAAAATTTTGAGCTTGTCCCTTTAAAGCCATTTTAAAATGGGAATTAAATGTCGATTGTTTCATTGTGTTTGAAAATTCCGAGACAACTTTACTTTCATTAAATTGAAAAGTACGGATCAAGGATGGATTAAATAAACATAATTGACCGTTTAAATTTAATGTAAATACAGCTTCAGGATGTGGATGAAATAAAGTTGAGAAAATGGACTTATTTATAAAGGTATGACTTTTGAGAGAAGGAATGGAAGACTGTCCATTCTCTTCTCTTTTTGACTTTGGAAAAAATAAAAAGCTCATTGTAATCCCCCCCAAGAATTTCTTTTTTCTTCTTGTTACATCGTGAAAGTATTTCCTCCGCGGTCTTTTGATTTATAGAGATTTTCATCTGCTATTTTAAACAGTTCTTCAACGTTCGTTGTCGGTGACAGATAAGTTGCAACTCCAATACTTGCTGTAAGTCTTATTTCATGACCTTTTATATACATTGGCTCTTGCATCACATTTACTAATCTTTTGGCGATGTCGCTGATAACTAAAGAATTTAGAGCCTCGGGTATGATAACCGTGAACTCATCTCCCCCTACCCTACTTACGGTATCTTTTTCTCTTAATGAGGATTGAATTCTCCGAGCAAATTCCTTAATGACTTCATCTCCCATATCGTGACCAAGTGTATCGTTAATTGTTTTAAACTTATCGCAATCAACTACCATTAAGGCTGTTAATTTTCCTGTTTGGTTACTCATCATCATCGCTTGTTCGAGTCGTTGATTGAACATCCGTCGGTTTGGTAGTCCAGTTAAATAATCGTAATAAGCCATTTTTTTTAGCTTTGTTTCTTTTTGTGTTATTTCAGTTATGTCATCTGATATGACAATGATTTTTTCAATTTCTCCCTCTTCTGTTATAAGTGGGATGAAACGTGTGTTAAGTAATATAGAATAACCATCCTGATGTAGATGTTGAATAACAACATCTTTAGATTGTTTAGACAGTTTAATTTCTTCTAATATTTCCATAGCCTTTTTGGTGTCATCTGGATGAATGGTCGAACTAATTGATTGACCAATGACATCACGAATTTTGTAGCCCAATGTGACTTCCATCGATGGTGACGCATAGATGATTTTCCCTTTGTGGTTAAGGAATTTAATAATACTCCTTGAATTCTCAACGATCAGACGGAAGCGTTCTTCACTTTCCCGTAATGTTTTTTCTGCTCGCTGCTTTTGAGTAACATTGCGGAGCATGACAACAACAAAATCTTGTCCCTTTTCCCTAAATGTTGCAGTAGTTGTTTCTAGTAATATTTTTTCACCTTCTAAAGTGAGATAAGCTTCAACTGCTAATTCGCCTCTTTTTCCTTTTTCAAGGGCATCTTTTACCCGTTCAATTACTTGTCTTTTATAATCTGGATGAACAAAATCTATCACTGGTTTTCCAACAATTTGATTGGCCGCTTTTGCTTTTACTAATTCAAGTCCTGCCTGATTGATATACGTAATGATTTTTCCATTATGAATAATGAGCGGATCTGGTGAAGCTTCTAAAATTTTTCGATTTCTTTCTTCACTTTCAGTCAGCTCATTAAAAACTTTCTTTTCCTTTGTAATGTCCTTATATGTTGCAATCGCAAGTATTTCACCACGATCACTTGGTCGATAAGTTGCCAAAACATCTATAATTGAACCGTCTTTTCGCTTACGTTTAGTTTCAAATTGTAGAATCTGTTTCTTTTCTTTTAAGTAAGTTAAAAGCTCGTATTTTTGAGTGATTTGACTATCTAGATAAAAATCATTCAGAGTCATATTTTTCACTTCTTTTGAAATCGAGAACATTTCAACAAATGCTGGGTTCGCTTTTATTATTGAACCGTTTTGTGAAAGCATAAAGATAGCATACGTTGAGTAATCCCAAACAAGTTCTAACTCTTCTTTTATCTCATTTATTTCCATTGAAGCTTTCTTTTGTACTGTAATGTCACGCAAAATACTTGAAAAGGCAACTACTTCGTTGAATTCATTATAAATTGGAGATAATGTCACGCTTAAATCTAAAATTTCTCCCGACTTTGTTTGGCGTTGAACATGAATGTTTTGCACCTTTTTTCCTTGTTTAACTAATTGCATCAGTTCGTTTGTTTCTTCTTTCAACCAATCCGGGACAATTGGACTCATTTGATTGATCAGTTCCTCTTTTGTAAAGCCGAACATTGAAAGAAATGCTTCATTTACAAACTGAATACGACCGTGCACATTACTTAAGGAAATCGCATCAAAACTGTCATCTAAAAATGATTCAAATTGTTGCTTAATTTTATTAAGTTCTTCTAGTGTCGCTCTTTCTTTTGTAATATCTTTTGCAATACCATATATTCCGATAATCTCTCCATCAATCTCAATGGGAATATTTTTCACTTCAACAATAACTTCCTGTCCATTTTTGTGATACGCAACTGTCTCATACTTGACGTTATCTTTATCAATGGCTCTTTGAAAGTATTCATTTACCCGACTTAACTCTTTTTTAGGTATTAACTGATCAAAATGTGTTCCAACTAGTTCAAAGGGTGTGTAGCCGATTACTTGTTGCAATGCGTCATTTCCTTCTAAAAAATAGCCTTCAGTATCGAGCATATAGACGGCATCCGAATTATTATCCAGTAAAGAGGTTAAGCGTTTTTCGCTCTTTTCAAATAGTCGCTTAGATTTTTGAAGTTCTTGCATTTTTTTGCTACGATCCGTCACATCACGAACAACTGCTATAATATATTGTTGATGGTCGTTCATCATCGGCGTTAGTACTGTTTCGTAGATGGAATCCTCTCCATCTAACTCAGAAGTATCTTCAAAACGAACAACTTTTTTAAATTTTGCAGCTTTTAAATATTGTCGGTGAAGAAAATCTGCTTTATCTTTCGTTAGAACGTCGTGGAATGTTTTACCGACTATTTCAACATCCGCGTTTAAATGTGAAGCGCCTAAGCTATTTGTAAACAGATATGTGAACGTCTTTTCTTTGACTTCAATGATATAAATAATATCTTGTAAGGATTGTATAGCATCTATAAGAATTTGGAAGAATTGTGAATCCCTTTGATTATGCATTTGGGTCAACATGCAACCTCCGTTCAATCTGATCTTGTCGATTTTAAATCTATTTCTGTCATAATTAATTATGTAATAATTGTCAGAACACTTATATCACCTATCCTTCTCATTTATGTAGGAATACATTCCTATTTAGGAGTTTTTTATGGTTATCGAACTAGGAGTTGAAATATGATTTGAAATAAAAAGAGCAATTTATGAGAAGATTTTGGAGTGGCAGTAGTAAGTTATTCGGTTTCTGCGCTCGGGTGCACAATTTATGAACAACTTTTGGAGGGGGATAAATAAGTATAACTTTTACATGAGCAGCATTTTGGGTGGGGGTTATGAGCAAGGTTCTCCGATATTTGAGCACCTTTTGAGGTTGAACAGGTGCCCTTTAATAATCAATTTTTCTTAAAAAGAAAAAACACAAACCTTAACAAGTCTGTGTTTTTGTTTGTATAATAATGCGATTATTTAGTGATTGTTTCTTCCAATTCTTTACGACCCGAGCTGATTTTTTCTAAAGTAAAATGAATTTGTATAGAATCTTCGTTTAATGGAATTTTGCCATCTTGATTTAATTGTTTCCAAAGTTTTACGTTTTTTCTATATAATTTTTCTGATAATCGGTAAACATCCACATCCAACTCTAAACCAGCTTTATACGTTTCATTAATTTCTTTCTTTACTTGTTTTGCAATTACTTTTTTAATTTCTCGTTTTGTTATGTTACCTTGAAGGTCGTCTACTTTTCCGGAGGCTTTTACTATAATGTCAAATTTGACGTTATTGCCATTGATGATAGGTTTAATTTTAGTGCTAATATGACGTAACGAAACAGAAATATAATCATTCTCTTCACTATCTATATTTATGTTTGTTGTTATATTTGTTCTTATTGTTTTTTTGGACAACCATTGCAATCCGTTTGCTTGATCGCCTTTTATAAATCCTTTAAATTCTGACGGTGTTACGACAGCAAAGCCATCAAATTCTGTAATACTATCTGGACCTTGTGTTGTTTCCCATTTTTTCGTTAGTTTCACATAGGGAATATTGGCATTATAACTGGGTTCTTGTAATCGAGTGATTACTTTACGTATACTCGTAAGTTCAATATAAGAATCTTGTTCAAACGTATTGAGGGGATCCCCTAATTTTGTAAGTGTAATCGCTCTTTCAAGTTGTGGGGTAGTTAATAGTAATTCTCTCAAATCACCATCAGTTGCATAAATCCAAGAATTATATCTTATTTCCGTTATTCGAGTAAAAGTATCAATAACCGAATTGAGATGCCCATTCTTCATTGCGTTTTCGCTTAAAAGAATAAAAGAAAAATGACCCCAATAAATTTCTGAATCCACCGAATTGTAAAGATTGAAAACCGCTTCATGAATATCTTTTCCTGTTCCATACCCTATTTCCGATTGTCTAACATCCTGATTTACTTGTTCAGATTTTGCAACGTTTGCAAAACTTATTAATTGAACATAAACTTCATATTTCCCCTCATTATAATCAATTCCCATACCAAAAGCGTAATACATCCTCTCAGGTTGCTTAGAATCCCAGCATCCAGATATGAAAATCGTGAAAATTAACAAGTATATTAACTTATTTTTTTTCATTTCAACTCCCTCATTGCTTTACGAGATTCATCTTGAGGATCTAGCATATTGGGCCTTTGTTGATAATGATTTTTACCTGGTCTAAATAATGTTTTTTTAATCGTTTCCCAGCTTAGGTCAGCGGATATGTTTAAATATGGTACGCCAAAAATTCTCGTATTCCCAATATAAAGTATTAATAAATAGAGGGAGATGAAGAACCCAAATAAACCAAAGAAAGATGTAAAAATAATCATGAAAATCCGAATAATACTTAAAGTCGTTAAGAGTGATTTATTCGGAAGCGTGAATGTTGCAATCGTAGAAACAGCGATCACCACGAGCATAGCGGGACTTGTAATTCCGGCTCTTATTGCTGCGTCTCCAATAATTAAACCTCCAACTACACTTACAGTTCCCCCAATGGCTTGTGGCAACCGTAATCCAGCCTCCCGAAGAAGTTCAAACAATATGATTAAAAGAATCATTTCTAATGGTGCAGGTAATGGTAATCCCCTATTTGCAATAATAACAGTAGCTAATAGTGCTAGAGGCATTTGATCTTGATGAAAATATATCAAAGCAATCCAAAATGCTGGAAACGCGATGCCCAAAACAATTCCAACTAAGTGTAAAAATCTTTCAAATGTACTAAAAGGAATGGTGTTTTCAAAGTCCTCTGATGATTTTAATAAAAAGGATAAATTAGTAGGTGTGATTACCCCGTACGATACCCCGTCAACTAATATAGTAAATCTTCCTCTAATTAAGGATTGAACAACAAAATCTGGTCGTCCAGTCGTATTAAATGCAGGAAGAAACCAATTCTTTTTATTGACAAATTCCATTAGGGATTGGCCACTTAACATAACATCATTATCTATATTATTTAATTGTTTTTTGATTTCAGTTAAGATGTCTTTATTTACAGTATCATCTAAATAAAGAATCGCAATGTTGGTTTTAGAACGTCTTCCTACTTCCATTTTTTCAATACATAAAGAATTAGTAGGTAATCGTTTCCGTATTAATGCAATATTAGTTGAAAGATCTTCAATGAAATTATCTCTCGGCCCCTGTATAATCACTTCCATATTTGTTTCTTCAGGGTTTCGATTTGGTTTATGAGCAATATTACTAGCATACAATACTTGTTCCTCTTCAAAATACAGCAGAACATTTCCACTATAAACTAGAGTCATTGCCTCATTTAAATCTGCAACTAGTTTTAAACCAGGTAATATTAGATCGTCAAAATTTATATTATTTTGTCCAATGATCATCTCAGCGTTTGGTAAATAGATCTTCTTCTTTTCACTTTTAGATTCTTTTTGCTTTTTTAAGAATTGTTCAATTTGTGGAATGACCATGCTATATAACATTTGCTGATCAACCATTGCATCACAAGTAATAAATAAAACCTTAGCAGGATTAAATGTATATTCTTGAAAAACGATATCTGCAGAGTTTGCAAATAATTTTTCTAGAGTATTTTGATTTATTATTGATTGTTGTTGGTTTGGTTGTTGTTGGCCTGGTTGTTGGTATTGCGGTTGTTGATTTGGTTGTTGTTGCTGTTGGTTTGGTTGTTGGTATTGCTGTTGTTGGCCTGGTTGCTGCTGTTGATTTGGTTGTTGTTGTTGAAATTGTTGTTGCTGTTGGCTTGGTTGTTGCTGTTGATATTGCTGTTGATTTGGTTGTTGTTGAAATTGTTGCTGCTGGTTTGGTTGTTGGTATTGCTGTTGTTGGTCTGGTTGCTGCTGTTGAAATTGTTGTTGATTTGGTTGCTGTTGAAATTGTTGTTGGCTTGGTTGCTGTTGTTCATAATGTTGTTGAATTTGTTGTAGTTGATGTTGCTTCCTTGATTGTTGCTGCTGAAATTGCTGTTGTTGATTTGATTGTTCATATTGCTGCTGTTGTTGTTGTTTATATTGCTGAAATTGTTGTTGTTTATATTGCTGAAATTGTTGCTGTTGGTGCCCAAACTGTTGAAATTGTTGTTGTTGACTTGGTTGTTGCCCATATTGCTGTTGTTGACTTGGTTGTTGCCCATATTGCTGTTGTTGTTGACTTGGTTGTTGCCCATATTGTTGTTGATGTTGAATGGATTGTTGCCCATATTGTTGTTGTTGAATTGGTTGTTGCCCATATTGTTGTTGTTGAATTGGTTGTTGCCCATATTGTTGTTGTTGAATTGGTTGTTGCCCATATTGTTGTTGCTGTTGAATGGATTGTTGCCCATATTGCTGTTGTTGTTGATTTGGTTGTTCCCCATATTGTTGTTGAAATTGCTGTTGCCCGAATTGTTGTTGCTGTTTTGAGTCCAATCGATCTCACTGCCTTCTGTTATAATTGGATTAGATGTTTGTGAATGTTGGACATTACTTCCGTTTTTCTTTCCAGACTTCATCGTTGCCAATGCAATAATTATGGATAAAAGTACACAAAATATAAAAGTACTGATTAAAAATTCGTTTTCGTTAATTTGTAAAAAGTAACTGTCATCGAATAAAAAAAATATTAGATTTAAAATAAAAAATGGTGGTACCAAATAAGTCCAAATTCGATTTTTATCTCCAGCTATATTTAATATGTCCGCCACGATGAATAATATTATTCCTACACGAATAAAAGTTCCCGTTAACCACTGATAAACAGAGAAAAAGTCAAGATGTTCTACAAATCGACCTAATGATGCCATTGCCCATTCTTCGTAAGCTGGATATCTTAGTTGAGATGCTTCCTCTGGCCCATAAATTGAAATGGCCCCGATTAATGGCCCCATTGTTAGCCCTACTAAGATAAAGAGCATAATTGTAAGATGATACCATTTCAGTCGCTCTTTAAAATGATGCTGAATAAATAATAAGAATATTAACTCTGCAAACCCACCCGCAGGAAATAATGATGCTTTCAAGGCAGGACCAAAACCATATTCAAACATTGGAAGTAACATTGTATATTCTTTGTATTGAAGGTTTGTAAATGCTACAAAAAATCCAAATATTACAACGAAAAATAGAACAAATGCATTTACGATGACGATGGTTTGAATATCAGTAATGATAAATAAAGCTATTAAAATGATATAAATAGATAAAATAAGAATGCTCGGTGTCTCAGATAACCAGGAAACACTAATCCATAGAATGGTTTCGTGTAAAGTAAATAGTGCAAGTAGTAGTAAATAAACTGCAGTCACATAAAGAACAATGGAAGAACCCCATTTGCCTAGCTTTTCTCTTAACCAAGTTTTTATCGGTTGCTGATTTGATTTTTTATGAATATATAAAACTAAAAATAACCAAGGGAAAATGTAAATAGCAGCAAAAAGTACGGATGCCCAACCATCTCTATGTGCCACGTCCAATATTCCCGGTATGATTGTTACATGATTTTTCAAGCCAATCACTGTCATAATAAGAAAAATGACATGTAAAATACTAATTTTCATATGATTTACCTACTAACATATCTAGATTATTTTTATCGTTGACATTTAATTGAGGAAATATAAGTGGATAAAAGAAAAAAGTGCCATCTTTGGCACTTTTTAAGTTGCTTATTCATTTGCTAAAAATTCTGCTGTGAGTTCATGACCGCGCATATAATCCGGTGAACCAGGAAAACTTTGCATAAAACCATGAATATTACCGTCAAAGCGAACTAATTTCACCTCCGCTCCCGCTTCTTTTAATGTATCTGCAAACAATTCCCCTTCATCGCATAATGGGTCATACTCAGCTGTGAATATTAAGGTTTTTGGCATTTTCGCTATATCCGTTTGCTTCATATTTAATGGAGAAATGTTTAGATGTTCTTTTTGTTCATCATGTATGAGGTGTGTATGATGAGTGGCCAGATCGACACCATATTTGGCATTATACATTTTGCGGGATAAATACGGGCTGTCTTGTATCTCTTCGCTTAAATCAATAATTGGATAATGTAGGACTTGTTTGGTTAAATTAAAATCACCAGTGATTAATGACTTTAACGTAATAACCGAAGCAAAATAGGCACCTATACTTGCACCGCCTAATGAAATGTCATCTGAACGACCACCGTAATTTGGTGCATGTTGAATGATCCAATTCACTGAAGTATAACAATCCTGAATCGTATCAGAAATTTTTTTATTACCTAGTTCATAATCGACAGTAATTACTTTAGATCCGCATAAAGAACTAATTAAACGACTAGATACATCGTGACTTTCAAAACCATTGTTCGAATATCCACCAGCGTGAAGATAAATAAAAATTGGATAATAATGCTCAAGCTCATGTTCTTCTAGAATTGGTGTATATATACGAATTGGAATGTTTGTTTCACCATCTTTAGCTGCAACTTTTTCTACCTTGTACATTTTCGGCCGTTTAATAATTGGTTGATTTTGAACTCCTTTTATCCGTGCTTCTGGATATTTGGTGAAGTACTCTTGTATATACGTATGTAGCGGCATTAATAACCCTCCTTTATCTGTATTTTTCGTGTGTAACTTATAGGTTGCCCGATAAGGAGTACACTATAAGGAACGAAAAAAACCATTAGTCCCGATAACTGACTATGGCTTTGATAAATGGTTTAATATGCGGATGTTGGTACATTTTCTTGAAATTGTTCTTCAATAAACTGAAGTTCTGGGACATACTGTGACATGTGACTCTTGATTTTTTCGTAAACTGTGTTGGCATTTGCTAAATCTTTATTCGTCGCTTTTTGCAATGGAATGATTTCGTAATTTGACCAATTTCGGAATTTCACAAAAGTTGGAAGCAGTTTCGGATTTGTCAAATTGATTGTCACCGTTTCATTTCCTTCTATATCATAAGAAACTGCTTTGTTAACACGTATTTGAAATATGGCTCCAATTTTTGTATACAACATATCTTGGGCAGATAAAAAATTTCCTAAAGAATGGACAACGAATGTTTTATTGCCCTCTCTGCCTTCATACCATTTCACTGGTTGTAACACATGTGGATGATGAGCGATGACAAGATCCACACCTTGATCTGCTGCAAATTGAGCAACTTGATTTTGATAATCGTTGAAATGTTGTTCGTATTCATTTCCAATATGTAAGTTTAATATGACGACATCTGATATTTCTTTTGCTACTTGAATATCATGTGCCATTTTTTCTTGGTCTATGTAATTCACTAAATATTCTTTTCCTACCGGTGTTTGAAGTCCATTAGTACCGTATGTGTAACCTAAAAATGAAAAGATTATATTGTTTGCAGTGAGCGTTTTAATTTCTCGTGAAGCTTCTTGTGATGGTGACGCACCTATATACGTAATGCCTAAATCATTCCAATAGTTCGTAGCGTTGATAATGGCTTGTTCCCCGCCATCTAATGAATGGTTATTGGCCATATTAACGACATCTACCCCAACTTCCTTTAGCGCATCCCCAATTTCGTATGGACTATTAAAAAGTGGATAACTTGAAAGACCAAGTTCTTGCCCACCAATTATACTTTCAGAGTTTGCAATTGTTAGATCGGTGTTTTCTAAATATGGTTTTACATCTCTAAACATTTTTGTGAAGTCATATTGATCATTTGCAATTTGTGCATCTTCATAAACAGAATTATGTATAAGAATATCTCCAATTGCACTGATTGATGCTGAGTAATATTCGGGTTCTTTCGGTTCTGGAACAATCGGTTCTACATCCACCTGTACCACTTCGTCATTTTTTCCTTGGGATGCTTCTCCTATGATATAGTCTTGAATGTTACAGGCAGTTAAGACTAGCAAAATCATTAATAGTATTAGAAATTGTAATTTTATCATCTTTACCTCCAAACTTTTAACTAATTATTATCATAAATCAAGAAATTCCGACTAACAATATACCAAATTATAACATATTAAATTAAACAAAAAGTTTAAGATTTAATATGAATAGGTTAAATGTAAATAGAATTCTATTTTAAAATTAATAGACCTAAGTTTAGAATTATTATCTAGACTTAGGTCTTGTATTATATTCTTGTTGTTATTTGCTCTTCAAATCTTGAACGCGCCATCCTTGGCCTGGCACAAATCTAAGTTCCCCAACCATTGTTTCAACTTCTTTACTCTCTCCTAGAGGAACTTTTAACTCATATTTCTTAACTGTTGTCGAATTTAGAGTTTGTTTAATTGTAGCCTTATCCCAGTTCAAGATACTTCCACCGTCTGCATTTGGCTGAGCTAGTTTGCCATATCGCGTGATGAAACCTAATTGTTTATAAATTACTGCAACTTTTTCTGGCGTATAGACATTTCCTAAGAAGGCTTCAAACTTCTCTTTTGTTTCTAATGATTCAGCCATATAACGGTATTCAATTCCGTTATGGACAAATGTTGATTCATCTCGTAAACCGTCTCCACCTCTAACAACTGTCCAATATCCTTTTTGTGATTCATTAAATAAAGATTGCGCGTCTTTCGTTGTAAAGGAGATTGAATCATCGCCTTTAAGTTGTGGTTTAACATTGACAGATTGAATTTTATATTGCATATAACCTTCTTTTGTCACTAAAAAATACAGTTCATTATAGCCATTTTTTATTAAACTAGTTTCGTTTCCATTTAATTTAATTGTAAATTTAACACTGAATTCTGTTACACCATTTAAACGGCCTACTTGATTTAATTCATGAACATCAAGATCTTTAACTTTTAAATCTGCAAAGCCAAAATCTTTAGTTGATGTAAATAATGATGAAATGTTCTTAGGATTTTTGATTGTATAATCAAATAATTTTACAACAGGATTTACATTCATTGGGATATTGTATTGGGTTGGTAAAAAGTCATCATTCATCGCGCGTGCAATATATATAGCAAATTCGGCACGCGTCACTTTTTTATTTGGTTTGAATGTTCCATCTGACTCACCACTAATAATTCCATTTTCCGCTAATCTCGTAATAGCCTCATACCATTTCGATGATTTCGGAACATCTTTAAATTCTATATTACCTAAATCTTGAAGTTTATAGGCTTTCACCAAAATGTCTGCCACTTCTTTTCTTGTTAATGGTTCATTTGGCTTGAAATTTTTATCTTTTGAAAAAATCCCTGCATCGACAGCTGCTAAAATTTGTTTATAGGCATAATGTTTTTTATTGACATCTTTAAAACTTAATTTTGTATTGTTTGTTTTTAAATCTAAAGCATTCACAATGATAATGGCTGCTTGCGCCTTTGTAATTGTTTTGTTTGGTTGAAACATTTTAATGTTTTCATCTAATATATCTTGCTCCACTAAGAACTCAATTTCATTTTTTGCCCAGTGCTGTTCACTAATATCCTTAAATGAAGCAGCCGAAGCAGCCGAAGCCATCGAACCTGAAAACAAAAGGACACTCGTCATAGAAGTAGCGACTAGGTATTTTTGAAACTTATTCAACAGAATTCCTCCTAAATTTTCGGAAATTAACTAACCATTCAATAGACGATTCATAATTACGTTTCGTTACATAAATTTAAAATTTTTCCATTTTTAATTTTTATTGTGCCCGATAACTCCTTTTCATTGATGTTGAGACAAGTTCAATAACTTCTCTATTCTTTTGTAAAGAAGGTTCACTTGGTGATTTGCATCAATGGTTTGCGCGCCAAATGCTAAGCTGTGGATTAATATCCCATCCACAGTGGACATCATTATTTTTGAAATGTCTTCAGCTGGTATCGTAGGTTGAAATTCGCCTTGTTCTATTCCCTCTTGAATCAAATTTGAAAGTAACTCTCGTATTTTTTCGTATCGATTTATAAAGAACGCTTTTGCTCTAGGTTCTCTCCAACCCGAAATCCAAAATTCATAAATTGCTGGATAAATACTGTCTTCAATTGTGGGAAATATATCGTAATAACTCTCTAAAAAATCCCTAATGATTTTTGCTTTTGATTGTTGATTTGATCGATTTAAAATGGAATCATCTATTTGTTGATCGAGATACAGGATCAGTGCTTCAAATATTTCGCTTTTATCTTTGAAATATAAATAAATCCATCCACGACTCATCCCGGCCTCTTCGACAATATCTTTCAAAGTGGCTTTTTCATAACCCTTCCGTTTGAATACCTCTAAAGCTGCCATTAAGATTTGCTGTTTTCTTTGTTCTTTATGTTCTTCGCTTAATTTCGGCAATTGGAGAACCTCCCAATAATAAATTACGCATCGTCTAACCTGAGTCCGGATTTTTAATTGCGCTTAGGCCGCGCACGTGTTGCTCAGATAGCGGTTGTTGCATGGATGTGAAGTTCTTAGGCTAACTTCTTATTACAACTGTTTTCTCCTGAATGAGATGAAAATAAAAATAAACCACATGTCATTTATATATAATGACACGCGGTTCATTTTAGAATAGGCGTTAAAAAAATATTTTAAAAGATTAGGCATGATTATTCTTTTATTGCTGTTTCTAAATCTTGAACGACTTTCTCTAACCACTCTAGAGGTGTAAGTCCTAACTCTGGAAAATATAAATCACAACAATCTGCAATAAATTCTTCTATTTCTTCAATAGCCTAATTCCTGTCGCTTTTGAATGTAATAAGTTAGGATAGAATCTACTAAATTTTGTTGTAAATCATTCCAATTTTGTATTAAAGATTGGTATGCAGCATTTTGCCCTTCACCAAACTGACCATCTTCTTCACCATCTATTATTAAATCTATTTCAGTTACATTTCCAAAGAAATCTAAAGTGTCACCTTTGACCAACCATAATCATATTCAAGTTCACCAAAAATTGCATCATTTATTGTCATTTTCTAATCTCCTCGCTTTGGTTTTTGGCAAAGCCCCCAAGTGCAAAAGCTTTGGCAATTACCTCCACTAAATGAGCTTCTGGGAAAGACTGAATCCCCCAGTGGATAAATAGTAGATAAAAAATACCACCTTAAAAGGCTATTGCCGATTGAGGTGGTCAACATTATATTGCCTTTAATATTTCATCTACAGAATTTCCAAACATATTTGGGTCTTCACTTTTAATGTCTCTTAATAAGTTTATGACTGTCGCTTTTGTTTTAATTTCTAGTTTAGATATTACATTTCCATATATTTTTCTTACTTGTTCATGATTTAAAATTCTGTAATGTAAAATTTACTCAGGATATAATTCCCTATTCTTTCTAATAGTATTTAAAAGGCCCTCCCTAATATCAGGTGTATACACACCATCCTTCATGTATATCCTTTTTGCGTCTAATATATCATGAGCAAGGGTATCACGGTAACTGAGATATGCATTGGATAAAACTAATCAAACTCACTTTATTAGTTGTCTAATCCTCAATTAAATCAATATAATATTCGTTATCATTTAGAAACTTTTTAAAGAAATCCTCTAACGAATCGGCAATTTGAATATCGAAATAAAATACCGGATTATTTACTAATTGCAAATCTATTGAAATATATACACCTTCGTTTACTTCAAAAAAAATAAGCTTATTTTGATCATCATAGAGATCATCTAAATCTGGATTGAATTCAAATATACCTTCTCTAAGACTAATGTCTGCTACAGTTCCCGTTCCTAGAATTCTATTAATCGCATTGTCACTTTGAGCTTTAATAAAACCATAACCCACTTCTAGATAGAACTGTTTTAAATCAATTGGAAAACTAATGTTCATCCTTTGCTCAGCTTTTAAAATATCCTCATTCGTTACCTTATGTGTTTTATTTTCATTAAGGTTAATAAAATTGAAATCTGCCATATTTAATATTTACCTCCTTGGAAATAGTTTTCCTGATGGCGCGCCATTTCCATGAATAACCGCTTGGTGTTCATCGGGATATTTTGCTAGATGAATATTCCACCATTCATGAGGCCCACCAAAGTTGTTCTCAATGATGTGATGGGCCTCATAAGGTTGACCAATACTTCGAGCAACTTCACCAATCCTATCAAACTTTACAAATGAACGATGATACAATAAGTTTACTAAATTTAATCAGTTTTCCACCATATGTAAACATACCTAGAAGATTATGGGGCTTTTTTCTGATTGACTTAAATTTTTCGTTCTTTAGTTTATTTGAAATTAGTAGGTTTACTGAAAGCCTTTACATGTACAGTTACACAGTGTTCATATAGGTAATTGGAAATAATAAATTTTTTTAACTTCTCACCAACTGACAATTCCCTCATATTCTAATACCAAAAGAAAAGAGGTGATTGCCCATGCTTGTTGAATTTACCGCCCTTCATTGGATATACGTTGTCTTTATCGTATTAATCATTGGATTTATGGTGAAACGCTGGGATACTTCGCTTATTAGTATCCTAGGAATATTTGTTTTAGCAATCGTTGCAACTGGAGACTTAACCGCCGCCTTAAGTAAGGTATTCAACAGTTTTATCTACGCCATAACCGAATTATTGTCGACGATTTTAATTATTTCATTGATTGTGGCAATGAGTCAGGTGATGAAAAAATCGGGGATCAATGAAGTGATGGTGGCTCCATTTACAAAATTAATACGAACACCAACACTTGCTTATTGGGTTACCGGGATTTTAATGATGATTATTTCTTGGTTCTTCTGGCCTTCTCCGGCTGTTGCGTTACTAGGTGCGGTGTTATTACCGGTAGCGATTCGTGCTGGGTTACCGGCACTTGGCGTTGCGATGGCGATGAACTTGTTTGGTCACGGGATTGCGCTTTCTGGTGACTTTATCATTCAAGGTGCACCAAAGCTTACGGCAGATGCTGCAGGTATTCCAGTTGCGGATGTTGTTTCAGCAAGTGTTCCCCTTGTTATTGTCATGGGAGTTGTCACAACGATTACGGCATTTATCTTTTTACGCCGTGATATGAAGAAAGGCACTTTGGAACTTGTCGGAACATATGACGGTGAAAAAGTAGAAGAAAAATCAGAAAACCTTCTCACTTTAGGTCAGAAAAAATTCTTTGCGCTTTTGATTGTGGTTGCCTTTTTACTCGATGTGCTTGCTATGTCGTTGCTAAAATTGACTGGAGGCGATGCAACTGCCCTAGTTGGAGGAACGGCTGTCTTTATTTTACTTCTACTTGCAGTTGTGGCTCACAAGAAAAAAGGACTTGAGAAAACGACAAGTTACTTTATTGAAGGCTTCCAATTTGGGTTTAAAGTATTTGGTCCCGTGATTCCGATCGCTGCATTCTTCTATTTAGGGGATTCAGGGTTTATCAAAATCATTGGTGAATATTTACCAAGTACTTCGCAAGGTATTGTGAATGATTTAGGGTTGGGGTTAGCCGCGCTCGTTCCGTTAACAAAGGAGATTGCAGTTGTCACGTTAGCAGGTGTCGGGGCAATTACAGGATTAGATGGATCTGGCTTCTCCGGTATTACGTTAGCAGGTTCCATCGCAAACTTGTTTGGAACGGCTATTGGTGAAGGAACGGCAACTTTAACAGCACTAGGGCAGATTGCAGCTATTTGGGTAGGTGGCGGTACACTTGTTCCGTGGGCGTTAATCCCAGCAGCTGCGATATGTAATGTCAGTCCATTCGAACTGGCTCGTCGAAATTTAGTTCCTGTTGTTGTGGGTCTAGTTGTGACGACAATTGTCGCGATGTTCTTAATATAGAATCAATTACGACTTGGCGAAATTGTGTTCGGATTTTGGATGTCCTGCACAAACTGAATGAAGATAAAGTATCTCATGAAGGATGTAATTCCTTCATGAGATATTTTTTTATATAGGAAGTAATTTTCTATAGAAGGAAATTTGAATCCGACTCTCACATTACTTTCTCTTTAATAGCTAATCAGGTGAATTCCTTACAAAATGATAATTATTCATATTATTGGGTAATAATGGTGAATATGACAGCTTGAAGTTAAGACAATATTGGAGAAGTGAATTATGCTAACTATTATTTCTTTTGTGATGATTTCCATTTTATTTATCTTATTTCTCTTTATACTCATTGGTTGGCGTTGGATCATTAAAAAATTCGTTCAACAGATGGGGAAAATTATTCTTACAGATAGTTATCAAGAAAATATTATGGAGTTAATGCCAGGTCTTCGTCATATGGGCATTCAAAATATGGTGGAAAATAGCTTACGTGCAGAAACGGGAGACGTTCTACATCGTCCTCTCGGTTCGTCAAAAAAATGGCCGCATTTAGATCCGATTACATTTATCGCTGCTCAGACGACCCCCTTTCCAATTGATGGTGATCAAGATGTTGATGTAAATGTAACAATTGGTCCAAATGCAAAAAAACCAATGAAAATAAAAATTCCACTGATGATTAGCGGGATGGCCTATGGAATTGCACTAAGTGAGGATGTGAGACTTTCTTTAGCAGAAGCAGCAAAAAATTTAGAGACCGCCATTAACTCAGGTGAAGGCGGTATTATGCCTGAGGAATTAGACACTGCAGGTAAATACATTTTACAGTTTTCTAAAACAGATTGGTCAAAAGAAGAAGAAAAAATTAAGCGTGCAGATATGATTGAAGTTAAATTTGGACAAGGAGCATTATTCGGTGTCGGGGGTAGAATTTCCCCTGATAATTTAACAGGTCGTGCACGGGATGTGATGGGACTTAAAGAAGGTGAAGAAGCCGTCATCTATGATAACTTTTTTTCCAATCAAACATTAGATGATTTAAAGGAGCTTGTTGATGAGCTTCGAACCCTTACAGGTGGTGTTCCTATTGGTGCGAAGATGGGAGCCAGTGGAAAAATTGAGGAAGATATTGATCATTTAATCTATTTAGGAGTAGATTATATTGCGATTGACGGTGGACAGGCTGCTACTCTTGGCGCACCTCCAATTCTTTCAGATGATATGGGAATTCCAACTTTACATGCCATTGTCCGTGCTGTTAACCATTTAGAAAAGAGAAATATGAAGGGCCAAATTAGTTTAATTGTTTCTGGAGGACTTTTAGTTCCTGGACACTTTTTAAAAGTCCTTGCCCTTGGAGCTGATGCAGTTTATTTAGGATCTGCCATGTTATTCTCAGTCTCACATAGTCAATCTCTTAAAGCGATTCCGTTTGAACCACCTACACAAGTGGTTTGGAATCAAGGGAAATTCAAAGATTTATTTAACCGTGAAGAAGGTGTTAAATCAGCTGAGAAATTTTTAACATCTAGTATAGAAGAAATGAAAATGGCATTAAGAGCAATGGGAAAACGCTCTTTAAAAGATCTATCAAAAAAAGATTTAGTATCCTACGATGAATTAACAGCTAAAATGGTGGGCATTCCCTTTTCATTCGAAGCTTGGGACAACAATAAAAAAGGTTCAGGGACTGACTCTAATCAATAGAATTTATCATAATGGAGAATGAAAGATGTCAAACCTTTTGCAATATATAACTTTCACTATTGTTTCACTACTTTTTATCGTCACTTTGTTCATGCTTGTTGGATGGCGTTGGATCACGAAACAAATCATGAGGAAGACTGGAAAGATTATACTTACGGACAGTTATCAAGAAAATATTATGGAGTTAATGCCAGGTCTTCGTCATATGGGCCTTCAAAATATGATTGAAAATAGCTTGCGTGCCGAATCAGGCACCGTTCTACAACGGCCACTTACTGGCTCTTCAAAAAAGTGGCCGGATCTTGAATCGATTACGTTTCTCCCTGTTCAAGTTTCACCTTCCTTAGTAAATGGAGATGAAGATGTAGATCTCTCTATCACGATCGGACCAAAAGCAAAAAAACCAATGAAATTAAATATTCCACTGATGATCAGCGGAATGGGTTACGGTGTTGGTCTTAGTGAACAGGCAAGGCTTTCTTTGGCTACTGCTGCATACAATGTCGGAACCGCGATTAATTCTGGCGAAGGTGGCGTTTTACCCGAAGAACTAAACGCAGCAGGGAAATATATTTTACAGTATTCCAAAGCACATTGGGCTAAAGATACAGAAGTAATTAAACGGGCAGATATGATTGAAATTAAGTTAGGACAAGGTGCAATAGCTGGGATGGGCAAAAAGGTTCCTCCTCAAGATTTGCCAGGTCGTGCTCGTAGCATAATGAAGCTTTATGATAATGAGGAAGCCGTAATTGGTGAAAACTTTTTTAAAAATCAAACATTAAGAGATATAAAAGGTCTTGTCGATGAACTTCGACGTTCGACAGACGGTGTTCCGATAGGGATCAAAATAGGAATGAGCGGAAAAATTGAACAAGACCTCGATCACCTCATTGAAATGGGTGTCGATTTTATTGTGATTGACGGCGGTCAAGCAGCCATGAAGGAGGCCCCACCTATTTTAGCTGATGACTTTGGAATCCCTACCTTGCATGGAGTTGTTAGAGCTGTTCGCCATCTCGAGAAAAGAAACATGAAAGGTCAAATCAGTTTAATCGTCTCCGGAGGGCTTTTAGTACCTGGTCATTTTTTAAAAGTACTGGCACTCGGGGCAGATGCGGTATATGTTGGATCCGCTATGTTATTCGCTCTTTCCCATACACAATCCTTAAAAGCAGTCCCCTTTGAACCACCGAATCAGGCTGTTTGGTATAACGGGAAATTTAGGGATCAGTTTAACATTGAAGATGGAATAAAATCATCGGAGAAATTCTTAACATCAAGTGTTGAAGAAATAAAAACAGCATTAAGAGCAATGGGAAAACATTCCTTAAAAGAGCTGTCAAAAAAAGATTTAATGTCCTATGACGAACTAACCGCTAAAATGGTTGGGATCCCCTTTTCATTTAAGGAAATGGAGGACAATAAACGAGGAAATGATGGTTAAATTGAACTTAAGCATGTAATATCATGTTGAGATATTCTTCTATTAATACTATTTAAAAGTGTCTCATGTTGAAGATAATGGCTTCTTAGTGAGACACTTTTATTTTGTTAGATAGCTTTATTTAAATAGAGGATTTTCTGCTAGAGGCCACTTTCCACTTTGTAAAATGTATCGAAATAAGCATCATAATAGTAGGTACTAAGAGAACGATCGAGATGAAATGGAAACACTGTCCTATCTGGGAGATGATTCCTATTGAAACAGATTTCAAAAATAATGAAAAAATGAAAAATAAGACTAAAAAGCCTGCAATGGAATAAATAGGTTTTGCTAGCCGGGATACTTTATCGACGGTTGAATCGGGATCACTATAAATAGGTTGTGTACCAGTTTCTGCTTTAAATATGTGTATATCATAATTTGAACAAACATGAGACCACCCAGCCATTTGGAATAATTCAAAGTACTCCTCTTTTTCTCCCTTTTCTAAGCTACGATAATCAATACTGTACTGAATATCTGCTGGTTCTGATTTTTCTAATCGGTAACCCATAAAAGCGAATTTTTTTAACATCCATCCTTGCTTTGCTTTTTTCGCAAGCTTTTCCATATCCTTTTGTTCTGAAAAAGCAAGTCCGTTTGACGGCATATATTTTGTTTTCCCCATCTTACGCTCCCCCTTTAAGTCCTTTCTCAGCTAGTTGAATCATCACTTTTCGTCTTTTAATATCTTCTGTTAATACTTCTCTTCCTTTATCGGTCAATACATAAACTTTTCTACGGGAATCAGATTCATCATGTAGAACGATTAAATGTTCAGCCAATAATTTTTTAATAATTGTATAAAGTGAAGCTGGACCAATGACAAAGTCGCCATTTGTTGTTTCCTCTACCAAGTTCATCACTGCATATCCGTGCCTCGGTTCTGTAAGTGCAGCCATAATATAAAAAACTGAATCAGTTAATTGTTCCAAAGACTTCAAGTAAGAACCACCTCTTTGTATCATAAAGTGATATATCTAAAAATAATATATCACTTTATGATACATATGTAAACTGCAATTGGAAAAAAATAAAAGTGCCCCCAAAGGACACTTGTTAGTTATTAATGATCAGTATAGCGGCCATAGTCAGGGATGGCGATTTTTTCGAATTCATTTGCTAATTTTGTCAGGTTTTCAGTTAATTCTTCTCCTAACATTGGAATGCCGTGTCCTGTTATGGCAATGCTTGGATTGAGGGATTGTAGTTTTTTGACGGAGTCCCAAGCGGTTTTCCAGTCGGTTGTAAAGTAGCGTGGTGGTCCGCTGATTTCTTGGTCTTGAACAAGGACTTTAAATAAGGATTCTTGTTTAACGGTAACAAAGGCATCTCCTGCGATGAGGGCGCGGTCAGGTTCACGGAATAATGAAACATGGCCTGGAGAATGACCAGGAGTATGAATCCATTTCCAACCTTCTAATACGGGAATCGTGCCATCCTTTGGTAAAGTCATGACTTGGTCTCCAAGTTGAATGGGCTCATTTGGGAAGTATGGCGACATTCTTGCAACGAGCCCACCTTCTACCGTTGGATCAGCTTCTGGATAGCTTTTTTGGCCTGTCAGATAAGGGATTTCAAGTTCGTGTGCATATACTGGGACATTCCAGTAGTTTACTAATTCGATAATAGCACCAACATGATCAAAATGACCATGGGTAAGGACAATCGCATTTGGTTTAGCGTTTTTACCAAAACGGGATTCCGCTTCCTTTATAATCGCATCTGCAGATTTTGGCATTCCTGCATCAACCAACGTCCATTCATGTGGTTTCGCTGGACTCCCAACAAAACATAAATTCACTACTTGTACTGTATAGCAATAGAGATCTGTCGCAACTTCTTTTCCTACGCCACTTTTAATGGATGTTACAGGAATAAATTTATAATCGTCACCGTAATTCATTTGTTCACTCACAATGATCCACTCCTTTTACTATTCCTATTTTGTACAAATCGTAATTGTTTAATCTTGTAGTTTGATATTGTGGATCTGAAATATATGGAAATTTAGTTACGGAAGGATTGGAGCGGATGAACGTCATTACGGTTGATTTCTAAACAGGTTTGCCTTTCATAGCTTGAATGAAGAGGATTTCGATTATTTGATTCATGAGATTTCCACTTCATAGCGAGGATAAAGAGATTTTAGAGAATTTCATTCACCAGATTTCCTCTTCATTACTCTTAAAAAAAAGACCAAAATGTTCATCACATTTCGGTCTTTTTTAAGTCTATTAAATATGATATTCAATATTTTCATCCACGTAATGCCAGTCGAATGGTGTTTCTTGGTATACGTAGTAGTTTAACCAGTTATAGAAAAGTAAGTGCGAATGAGCACGCCATGTATTTTTTGGCATTTGGGATGGGTCGTCATTTGGGAAATAGTGTGCTGGTACTTCTACTGGTTCCCCTTTTTCAACGTCACGATGATACTCATCAGCTAGAGTAGTTGCATCATATTCTAAGTGACCCGTAATCATAATATGTCTTGAGTCTTTCGATTGAATAATAAATGGACCAACATCTTCTGAATAACTTAATAGTTCTAAATCGGAGTGATTTCTTACCTCTTCAAAGGAAACAGAAGTATGTCGTGAATGTGGTGCAACATATTCATCACTAAATCCTCGAACTAAATCTACCGTTAAATCTGTAATTACGTGAGAATAGATTCCCGAACATTTCTTCGGAAGCTCAAATTTACCGATTCCAAAATGATGATAAAGAGCAGCTTGTGCGCCCCAACAAATATACATATTGGATGTAACGTTCACTTTTGCCCAGTCCATGATTTTCGTAATCTCTTCCCAATACAAGACATCTTCAAATTCCATCCGCTCAACAGGCGCACCTGTGATGATCATGCCATCAAAGCGGCGATGTCTGATTTCATCGAAGGTTTTGTAAAATGAATCTAAATGTGATTTGGAAACATTTTTACTAGCGTAAGTTGCTGTGTTTAGAAATGTCACATTTGTTTGTAGTGGTGTATTACCTAACAAACGTAATAATTGAATTTCTGTTTTTTCTTTTTCAGGCATTAAGTTACACACTAAAATGTTTAATGGTCGAATTTGTTGTGTTTTTGCGCGGTCTTCTTCCATAATAAAGATTTTTTCTTGGCGCAGAATTTCTCCAGCAGGTAAATTTCTAGGTATATTTATTGGCATTCTTATTCCCCCATTTCAATACATGTCCTATCTTTTATACACCTTGTCTTACATACGACTTTTCGTGACTACCGTCTGAAGGTGTATATTCATTCAACTCATATGCATATGTAGTTTCTTATTTCACAAACCGTATCGTTTGAATGAATATAAAAAACCCCTCATTCCAGCGTGAGAATGAGGGGATACAATTTGTATACGCGCTCTTATCTCTCAAGACATATGTCTGTCTTGCTGGAGTTAGCACCTTTCTAACACTGTTAGAGGTTGCTGAAGCTTCATAGGGCCACTTCCCTCTGCTTCTCTTGATAAGATAGATGAAATTAAAATAATCTTAACACCAATCACAAATAATTGCAATATTCATATTGTAAATGAATTCAAATAATAAAGGCACTTCAAAAAACTTATTTAAAGGATTCCTTCCAAGTTGGTCGGTCCTTACTATTAATTTGCTGTTCGAGTATTTCATCCCATGATTCTTCTACTGAATTCCAGATGCGGGCACTATAAAGGTCTTTTTCTTTATTGTACTCAATGAACTCAATGCATGGGACATCATTTATTTGAATCTCTTCAATTGAATCAACAGAAGAGATGATTTCTTGTGTTTGATTTTCTTCATTACTTTCGGCATTTGCTTTATTGTCCCGGAGTTCTTTCAAGATTTGTTCATTCGATAACTGTAGCTCTTCGTTATGATGAACGTATCGATAGCTTTCTTCTGGAAAGTCCTCATAATCTAATACTTCTTCCACATCACCGTAAAGAAAAGTTTCATGTACTGGACTGTAGTGAAGTTCCATTGTTTGTGGTTCTTGTTCTTCTTCAAAGACACCGCTCGATAGTTGCGATAAACCTTTTACAGTTAATTGATAGTGCGTTTCCCCCTTTTCAATTAACCCGGTTTTGAGCATTTTTGTCATTAAATCTTGAATGAACAATTGTTCGACTAACAGGATTTCGCTTAGTTGTTCTGCATGTTGAAAGTTGCCCTTTTGAAAAGAAATCAAAAGCATCTTCATTAAAATGTCCATTTTAGATCGAATGACAGGTTTATAAGTTATTTGTAATGTATGAACAGGGATTGTCCAACATTCCATTTGGACAATGTTTATTTTAGAATTTTGTTCTAGTTTTTGACTAAGTTGTTGCTTGATGTCTTCTAGTTTCATGATTGTCCCCCTAGTCAGACGTTACGCTAAAGCGTTTTGATTAAATTCGCGATAGCCTTTTTGATCTTTTACTACGTTGAGTAAATTTCTATACATCTCACGTGTTTCTTCTTTTTTCGGTCGTTTCGTAAACATTTCTGAACTTCCGATTAAAACAAGTAATTCACGCGCACGAGATAGGGCAACGTTTAAACGGCGATAGTCCTTAGCAAACCCGATATCGCCATGTTTATTGTCATTATTACGAACCATACTTAGTAAAATGACGTCCATTTCCATCCCTTGGAATTTATCGACAGAACCGGTGCGGATGTGTAAATGTTCAAGATTTAACTCTTGTACTAATTGATTAATTCGCTTCACTTGTTCAGCATAGAAGCTAATTACACCGACAGATTTCAGATCATTTTCATTAAACGAACCATCTACTTTTGCTTTTTCTGTTGCATAATTTAGTTCGATTAACATTTCACGAATCATGGTTAATTCTGATTCATTAAATAAACTTGCGCCTTCTTTCATGCGCTCTTCAAAGAATCCTTGTCGATTTGGAATGTCATACCAAAGTAAATGTTCGTTACGTTTAACGAGATGACAATTTAATTTATGATCTCGCATTGCATCTGAATCCGTTAAACCGCAGTGTAGTGATTCATTGCCATTTTGATAGAATGGAGCGATCGTTTGCATAATCTTTTCGTGCATTCGGTATTGAATCCCAAGCATTTTTTTGTTTGTGCTAGGTAGATTTTTATAAAGACGTTCAAATAAAGATTCTTCTAATAATTTCTCTAGCTCACGTTTTTCTTCAAATGTATCACTTTCTTTAATTACCGCTTCCAGAGTCTCTTCCAATGTTTCATCCCCAATTAGCGGTGGAAGTTGATGATGGTCACCAACAAGGACAATCTTTTTACCTTTTAGCATTGGTAATAGTAATTCTGGCGGTGTTGCTTTTGAAACTTCATCAATAATGACAACATCAAATGTCGGGTAGTTGTCCATAAATTCTTTATTGGCTGAAGCTACACAAGTTGTACCGATGACGTTCGCATTTTTCACATAAAGTTTACGAATTTCATCTAAGTCGTGTTCGCTTGCTTGTTCTAATAAGGCTTGCCATTCATTTTGTAATGTTTTCGTAATTGGCAACATATCGATTTTTGCAGTTAGTTTTTCAATTTCTTTTTCGGTACTTGCAATTTGCTCTGTTGTTTTTTCGAGCTCGGCTTCAGGGTTTTGCTTCGTAATTTGTTGAAGCGTCTCAGCTTTCTTTTCAAGCTGTATGCCTTGAGCATTAATTTGCTTCAGTTCTTCTGTAATCTTTTGCAGTGCCTCTTCTCCAACAGTTAACTCGGCTTTAACACGTTCCTCATCTTGCTTTTTCTTTTGGTAAGTTTCTTCTATTTTTTTGACTTTTTCTTGATCTTCCTCAAGCTTTGTAATTTTTTGCTTAAGCATATTTCGAACAGATTGAAGTTCGTTGTTCGTTGGAATGAAGCTAGTATCCCCAATGTCCTTAGTAAGTTCATCAAGTTGTTGTTGATATGAACTCGTTGTTTCGTTGAACTGAGTTTCTTTTTCTTTTAGTGAAGTGACAACTGATTGATTAACCCCGGATTTTTGTTTGATTTGATCTTCCACTTCTTCTTTTATTTTTCGGAATACAAGAAGGGATTCGTCGACTAACGCGCGATACTTTTCTTCATATTTCGTTAAGGAGAGTTTTCGCAAGTATAATCCTTGGATTGAGCGAGTTCCATTTAATGGCGTTACTTGTTTTCTAGCAAATGCATAACTAAGTTTAGTTAAAAACTCATCAATTTCTTGAAGGGAGTAAGATTGGTTTTGTGGTAAATTTGTAAGATCCACCGTGATTCCTAATGTTTTCTTACTATATTCAATTGCTTTTTCAAGTCGCCCCGAAATATCCTTTAACGTTTTAAATTCCACGATATTTTCATGTATTGTTTCCATGTCTGAAAATAGTCGATTCAGAACATAGCCTTTTCGAATGGAATGGGTTTCAATAAATTGTTCAATATCGTGAATCTTTTTCATTTGATGAATTTGTTGGATGGTTGAATCGAGATTCGTCGTGGTCGCTTCAATTTGGCTTAATTGACTTTTTACGTCTTCTACTTGTTTTTTGGCAGCTAGGAAGTTTTCTTGGATCCGCGCATATTCAACAATTTTATCACTCTTCGCAATTTCCTGATTCGCGTATTGGATCTCTTCATTTATTTGTTCAATTGAGCCTAAAGCGCTTAATTGTTCGGTCAATTCATCGAGTTCTTTTGTCAATTTTTCAAAGGATGAACGTAATTTCTCTAACGCCAATTCTGTGTGATCGCGCTCTTTTTTTAATGGACTTAGCTGCTTTTTTAACTGAACGATTTGTTCTGTCAGTTCAGCCAGTTCGACTTTCGCTTGTTTTTTTCGTTCAATTTCTTCTTCAAGCTTTTTTTGTTTTTCTTTTAATGAAATAATTTCATCGCGACATTGCTCAATTTCAGTTTTTAGTTGATGTTCCTTTGATGCATGTTGGTTTATTTCATTTGTAATGGCATCGTATGTTTGTGTTTTCCAATAGTTTGCTACATTTTCTTCGATGAATTTTTTGCCTTCTTCTTCAATGCTTTCCGTACGACCATACCTTAAAATTCGTATATCTTTATTGGATAGAAGTCGACTTAGCGCATTATCTACGGCAAGGTTTGATTGAGAGGCAATTAACGTTTTTAGTCCCGCTTTTGCATTTTGGTAACAAATCTCGGAAATTACAGTTGTCTTTCCCGTTCCTGGTGGCCCTTGGATGACATATAAATCATCCGCCGCAATGGCACCAATAACAGCTCCACGTTGATATTCGTTTAAATTATTATGAAACTCAATTTCAATATCCTTTTTAGGTTCGACAACATTCGGGTGATCTTCAAAAAGGATGTTTTCGAGACTTGCGTTGGCAGCTAAACCGTCCTTTAACCGTTCAAAACCATTTAAGAGTCGTTTTAGTTGAGATGTAGTTGAAGCATTGCTAAACGAGATATTTTCTGAGTGGAAGTCAAACTCATCATTACGGGCTAGCTTAACGAAGTTTGGTCTTAATTCAATTTCAATTGTTTGCAATGAACGATTTGCCTTTACAACTTCCCCAATGTCTTGTTTATAACCTTGGATTCGGGCGCTTAACCCTTTTAAGTTTTTCCATTCTTTTTCTTGAATTCCACGACATTTCATCGAAAGGATGCTGTAATCTGAGTTGAAACGAACCGAGTCAAACTGTGTTTCAATGTCATCAAAGGATGCATTTTTGTAAAGAACCTTTAAGTACCCTTCCCAGCTCGTGATACGTTTGTTGACATAATCGTATCGCTCTTGGGCCACGGGTAATTCAGCAATCGTTTTTATGAATTTCTCCGAATATGTATGTCCGCTAATTCTTGATGCAACGAAACGAATTTTCATATGGGCACGGCGATTTGTTGCAACCGGGGTATGTTTCCCTTTCGTTCTGAAACTTTTTGCAACAAGACCGTTTTTCAAGTCGAAAATACAGTCCATGATGACAACGCGTTCATCAAATTTATTGGCTAATTTTTTATTTTTTTTGTTATCGAAATAGATGGTTAAATTCAGTGCATTTTGTTCAATTGATAATTTCTCTATGTATACATCAAAAGCATTTTGCAAATTAAAAAAGGCATGTTCATCTGAAAAATGCTCATTGATTGCTTGGCGAGACGTATTAGTTAAGACGATAAAACATTTAATGATTTCGCTTGGGGCAAGTTTTTGAACCATGAACACACCTTCCTTTCTTTGCTGATTTTTTTATGTTGAAATGATTTTAAATTTAAATTTTTTGTATAAGCACTGTCACCTTTAGGTCGCTATGACTGAACAGCTGTTATGGCTTGACCTGGTTAATAGCATGCGACGCGGTGTTGACAGATTTATCGCTTTTTTATTCACAAACGTCATTATAACAAGAGATTTCGGTTAATGGTAGTTTGCGAAAAGTTGTTTCTCAATTCAAAATGATGAGAAAGTAGAATTGAAATGATATAACATGCTAAGGTAAATCGTCATAACTCGCTATAGATTTTTAGGTCTACAACGCATGAAATCACAAGAAAAAAATAGCAGGGAGATCCCTGCTACGCTGCAGAACTTTATGTACATCGCTTTTCCTTAAGTTGTTGATGTCTAAGCCATTGTTATTGTTGTGAACGGGCGATTTCTTTATACTTTGCATCCCATGCTGGGTCCGCTTTCACTAGTGGAAATGGTCGTAAGTTTTCTCGTTTTACTAATGTATTAAGGGTTGTTCCCGTTGCTGCAATGGAACCATCTTCGTGTAAAATTTCATAGCCATATGTAGTGCGAAGCTTGTCATGGGATTCAACCCATGTTCGAACGGTCGCAACTTGTCCATAGCGCATCGCTTTTTTATATTGAACTGTTAAATCTAAAACCGGAGATATGTATCCTTGTTCTTCTAGTTTTGCATAATCGAATCCTAAGTCGTGAATCAGTTGCGTTCTCCCGATTTCCATCCAAATTAAATAATTGGCATGGTACACAACGCCCATTTGATCAGTCTCAGCATATCGAATTTCAATTTGTTTTTCACTTACAAACATGTGATCACCTCTAGAAATATTATACCGTATTGTACTGGTGGTGCAATGAATTGATATTTTTCGTTTAATTCAAAATCAATCTTGAGATATAACAATTCATTATATGGTCATAATAAAAATGAAAAGTAAATAGCATTTGTTAGTAATTTATGGTAGCATTAGAATTCGATTAACATGAAGGACGTGAACTATTTGATAAAAATTGAATTACCAAAACCTGATCTTGTCATTTATCAACGCGAGCAAAAATTAAAAGAAGGCGATGTACCAATTACTCCTTATCACGGGTTTATTGATTTCCATAAAATCACTCGTGAAAAAGGTGGAATCTTCTTTTTCTATAATAAAGCGAATGAATTATTATTCGTAGGGAAAGCAAGAAAGATACGTCAACGCATTAAGAAGCATTTTGAAGATAATGTTTCACCAATGAAAACTCATCGCGATGAAATTTATAAAATTGAAGTGTATGAAATTGAAGACCCTATGGAACGTGAAATTTATGAAACGTATGCCATTAATACACTGAGAGCAAAATATAATATCGATAAGGTATTTTATTAAATCGTTTAGATAATGGGGTTACCTCAAAAGTTGAAAATTTTGAGGTAGCTTTTTTTCATTTAATTGAAATTCACACTAGCCGTTTCTCTTCATCTCATTAACGATTTGCAATTCCTCTTGCCATTAAAGTTCACTACTCATTAGTTTTCTCTGACTTTCCAACTGCAAAAGCTTTGTTTTCATTTCAAGTCCGCCTCGGTAGCCTGTTAATGTTCCATTCTTCCCTACTACGCGATGACACGGGACGGTAATTAAAACTGGATTCGCTCCAATAGCAGCGCCTACAGCACGAACAGCTGTTGGTTTGTTTATAGAATTTGCAATGTCCGAATAGGTCTTTTTCTCACCATAAGGAATTTCACAGAGTGCATTCCAAACGGCAAGCTGAAAGTCTGTACCATTATAATCAAAAGGAATCGTAAACTTTTGCCGTTTTCCTTCAAGATACTGGGTGATTTCAATGGCAAAAGGTTCAAGCTTTTCATGATCTTCAATAAGAGGACTCCCCGGAAAGCGTTTTTTCGCCCATTCAGTCAATTCCTCGAATGGTTTGTCCTGTGAACCAACAAACACAAGCCCCTTAACTGTTGATGCGATATAAAAACACCAATCTCTATATTTTAACAAAGACCAAAATAGTGTAGGTTTATTCTTTTGCTCCATATTTTACCTCCGTTTACTTAGGTGACCAAAATCATATCAACACGGTCCGTCATAACTTTATTAATTCCCTTCATTATACACTCTAACAATCCAAAACAGCTGTTGAAAGAAATGAATTAGATAAAGTTAAAAACCTCATTTTTAAACGAACAGCAAAGTAAATCAATAAAATTATTATGTAATCTAGAATATAAGCCTGTTCTTTACGAAAGAAAATCGACCGATAATATTCCATTAACGGTCGATTTGTGAGATTAGCATAATTTAATGGATTTTTTCGAAGTTATTAAAACCCAATCATCGTCCCAATATGCTTCATATCATTTAGAATGTGTTCTCTATTGCGCATCACGTCGTTAAACCACATTTCAATCGGTTTCAACATTTGTTCTTCTGGTTGTTCTTTTTTGTGTAAAACATGAACTAAGTAATTAATGATTTTTGTGCGATCTTGATAAAACTTAACGCGTTGATGAAAATCACGATTTACTTCTACGTTAAAAATTTCACCTAATCGGATTATTCCGGCATTCACTTGTTGTTCTGCAAAAAGCGAGGATCCAACAATGGCTAGCTTTTGATTAAATGACATCGGCAACTGTCTGAAATATGTAGACATTAGTTCTTCTGTATGACCCGTAATCGATTGAAGAAGTTGCAATTGTTCCGTAGTTAAACTTTTCGTCTCTTCAAAAACTGGAATAATGGCATAAATTTGATCTAAATAATCTTTTACTTTATGAAAACGCTCTGAGCTAGAAGGTTCTCCCACTTTTACTAAGACTTCTTCCATTACATAGAGCCGTTGTAGGTAGCCAGTTAATAAAATAATTCCATTATATTGTTTGGAAGCGTTCGTAGTCATATACAATGACCCCCTTTCTTCTATTGTAAACGGTCAACCCTGAAACGAATAGTAAATTATTCTTAGAAGTGACGTTTCCTTCCACTAAAATATATGTGGCTTTGTTTTATGCTGCGTCGCAAGGCTGACGACTACAAAGACAACCAATGATACCATGATTGGAAGTGTCACCGTATGCATGCCAAACACATGGGGCGATAAACGGTCAATTGAAATATATAAGGTTAACCCTACGACCATTGATGAAATGGACCCATATTTATTGGCTTTTTTCCAATATAGGCCGAATACTACTGACCATAAAAATGCTGATTCCAAACCACCGAATGCGAATAAATTTAGCCAAATTAAAAACTCAGGTGGTTTTAACGCAAAGAATACTACGGCAAGTCCAATTATGGTCGTTACCCAGAAGCTTCTCGTTTTAATTTGGTGATCTGTAGCCTGTGGATTAACAAAGTTTAAGTATAAATCCTTCACAACGGTTGAACTTACTAACATTAATAATGCGTTTACGGTAGACATAATTGCCGCCATTGGTGCTGCTAGTACAATACCAGCTAAAATTGGTGGTAATACTTCTAACGTTAGAGTCGGCATCACCTTATCCCCGATTTCAATACCAGGAACTACTGGTCGAGCCAATACACCGATTAAATGCATGCCAAACATAATCGTACCAATTCCGATTGTGCCGATAATAATTGCACGGTGTAAGCTATTTGAATCTTTATAGCTCATCGCACGAACTGCAATTTGTGGTAGTCCAATCACACCAAGTCCAATTAAAATCCAAAACGTTGATACATATAAAGGTGTTAAGGAACCGTCTGATCCAAAAGGTGATAAAAATTCCGGATTTTCTTGCATTAAAGAATTCATAATATTATCCATGCCACCACCAGCAATGATGGTTGCAACTAATAAAATCACGGTCCCAATTATCATAATGGAGCCTTGCAATGCATCAGTTAAAGCTACCGCTCGGAAACCACCTATGATCACGTAGACAAGAACTGTGATGGCAAAAATAAGAAGTGCAACTGTGTAATTTAACCCTGTTAATGATTCAATTAAACGAGCACCCCCAACCCATTGTGCTGTCATAGAAGCAAATAGAAAGACAATAATACTAATAGCCGAAAGAACGATGACAACGTTGCTATCGTATCGCTTTTTAAGAAAATCAATGAGTGTTATGGCTTCATATCGTCTAGAAATAATCGCAAATTTCTTACCTAGTATCATTAAGACGAAATATCCTGCAGGTAACTGGGCCATTGCTAGTAGCACCCAACCAAGCCCCATATTATAGGCTACCCCAGGACCACCAATGAAACTAGAGGCACTTCCATAAGTGGCCATCATCGTCATGGCAAGTAAAAAGCCACCCATTTCTCGTCCGCCCAAGAAATATTCTTGTAAAAATGAATTCGATAAACGAACTTGTTTATTCGCCCAAAAGCCAATTCCAAAAATAATAATTAAAAAGATGACTAAAGGAATAATAACCGACCAATGAATCATTGCTTGTCCTCCTCTTCATCAAAAGGGATCTCTTTGAAGAAGATTTTTATCGAAATCCAAATGAGGATAATCATAAAAATAGTACCAGCAATACAGCTATAAAAGAACCATGCAGGAAATCCGAACACAAATTCGTACTCTGAAGGGTTACCAGAACCTAAGCCATATGCAAATCCATACCAAATCGCAAAATTGATGATCACGAGTGCGACCCCGATGAAAGCTTCACGATTTGCTATTTTAAAGCGTTTATCTTGCAAATGTAACTTCCCCTTTCTGTTGTCAATTATTGTAGAAAATAATACTATAATAGTTTACTTTTTCTATTTAAAAATTGGAAGGTGTTCTTTCATTTTCTCAACTTAGAATATAGATGGAAGAAAAGAAAATTACTAGTAAATCCTCTACTTTCTAATCAGTATTGAACTCCTAATATTATTCATAATAAATTATAGTCGAAAAAGCATTATTATTGAGGAATTAATGCTTTTATTTTAAACGCTTTCAATATTTTGTTATACTTATAGAGACATCACAAAATTGTGATATTTTAGGATTGGAGGATAAAAATGAAGAAACTTTCAGCACTTTCAGCAATATTATTAGCCTTCACTTTAGTGTTCTCAAGTGTAGGGTCTGTCATACTTTTTGACGGAGATCAAACAGCAGAAGCGAAATCTTATAAGTCGGGTAAAAAAAGCTTTAACAGTAACAATAGTGGTTCAAATAATATCCAAAATAATGATGGAACAGGGACATCTTCTGTTAATAAAGCTACGATAAATAATAATAAAACGACTGGTACAACGGCTACGAATAAAGGTGGATTCTTTGGCGGTGGCTTAATGAGGGGTCTATTTATTGGTGGTTTAGCTGGTTTACTTTTCGGAAGTCTTTTCTCAGATATGGGGTTAATCGGAAACTTGTTAGGCTTTTTAATTAACGCAGCAGCAATTGTCTTTATTGTCTTCATTTGTATAAAAATTTATCAAATGATGAAGCGTAAAAAGGATAAAGAGGTATCTGACAGTTGGAAAAATTAATACTTAACGAACAAGAAGTGATTAATGCATTATGCTTATTCCATGCTCGTTTTAAAAATGTACAACCTTCTGATGTAGAAGTTGAACTCGCCTATGACGACGTAGCTGGATTTACAGCAGAAGCCTATTTAAATGGGCAAATGGAATATTATAATACTGTTAATTTAATTACGGCGATCCGTTTATATTTAGAAGAACAATTAAATCGTGATTCGATGTCCGCTCGAATTGTGCTAGACCTTCACGATGAAGAAGGAATTATTGCAAGAATTGATTAGTAATTAGAAATACGGAGAACGTTTGTTTAGATCTCGTCAGCAAAAGCGCTATACGCGCGTTCCTCAACAACTTATAGAAGAGCTAACCTGTTCGGAGCTAGACAATAAAAAGTACAATCTTTTATAGATTGTACTTTTTTAATGGTCTAATTCGGTTTTATCAAGAAACACGGTTTTTTTCTGGTTCGTTCGAAAATCTTTTACATGATAGTAGGCGATGTTGCCATTGATTAATTCAACAAAGAATTCAATTTCTGCAGGTTTATAGATCGGCCAGTGGGCTAAAACCAATAATCCTTCTGGTGGAGGTACTTGTTTTAAACAATCGAGGATTTGATCATCATCAAAGTTTAAAAAGAAATATCCTGCATCCCGGATTTTGGCTAAAATACTAAATCTCTTCATGGCTCCTCCTTCATAAGTATATTAAAACCACAATTAACTAGACTTAGATATTCTCTACTATTTTACATGAATATTTTCATATTACAACTAATTTTACCTTATTAAGCAAGAATAATAATACATAATAAAGAGAAAAAGGTGGATTATGCGATGTAACATAAATCCACCTCTGCCCTATTTAATTTTTACAAGATTATTTAGTTGCAATATCAACGATTCGACCTTCTGTAGTTGGGTTAATTGAACCGATTGATGTTAAATGTTCTGCAAGGTTTTCCCAGTCAGATAAGCCTAGGTCCGTTACACGACCTTCTTTGTATGCAGTACCAAGTACATCATATCCATCTCCACCTTTTGCAGTGAAGGCATTTGTTGCGACTGTGTAAGTTTTTGAATCTTCTAAATTCACATAGTTACCGCTTGCATCTTTGTAAGAGATGTTCACTACACGTGAGCCAGCTGGTTTAGAGGAATCAAATTCAACTTTTGCACCAGCAACATGTAGGAATCCACCGTTTTCTTCTGGATATTTTCCAACACTAATTTCAAATGCTGCTTTTAATTCTTTACCAGTCACATCCATTAATGCAATCGTATTACCGAATGGAAGTACTGTAATGACTTCACCAACAGTAATTGGACCTTGATCGATTGCAGCACGGATTCCCCCACCGTTTGTAAAGGCCATAATCACTTCTTTGTCAGTATATTTTTTAGCTTTAATTAACATGCCATCAGTAATTAAATTACCAAGAGCTGTTTCATTTTTACGTACACTTACCCCTGAAGTATTTCCTTCGTCAGAAATACGTGGATTAACAAGTGCTTCAGATGTAGTTGCATCAATAAGATTGTTTTGTACAGCATCTACTTTTTCTTTATATGGTTTTAATAATTCTAATGCTTTAACATCGTCAGCGTAATCAGCCAGTTTTAATAATTCACCATCATAAGCCACAACAACACCGTTTTCATCGAATGAAACATCGAGTGTACCTAAATAATCGCTGTATTGGTAAGCTTGTACGATTAATGTCGTTTCTTTTGCATCACCTTTTGTATTTTTCGTTACAGCTACTGGTTCTGTCAGTTGTGTATGTGTGTGTCCACCAACAATAACGTCAATTCCTTCAACAGTTTGCGCTAATGTTAAATCGTTATCAACAGCCGCAGAATCATCGTAACCTAAGTGGGATAAGGCTATGATTTTATCTACACCTAAACCTTCGAAGGCTTTCACAGCTTTTTCAGCTTCTTCAATGTAGTTTTCAAATGCAATGCTACCAGGCGATGAAATAGCTTTTGTTTCTTCAGTTGTTAAACCGAAGATCCCCACTTTTTCTCCATTGATTTCTTTCACAATTCCACTATAGATTTTACCATTTGCGGGATCACTAGAAATTAAATCACTAAATAAACCTGTGAATTTTGTATCCTTTGAAAAATCAACGTTAGATGAAACAAATGGGAAGTTGGAATCTTTAATAAAATCTACTAATGCTTGATGTCCTACAGGAGTAGAGCCAGCATCGAATTCATGGTTACCAAATGTCATAGCATCATAGTTCATATAGTTTAAGAATGCTAAATCAGCCTGACCTTTAAATTCGTTGTAATAAAGTGTCCCTGTGTTCACATCACCTGCATCTAGTAATAGAGCATTAGGATTTTTAGCACGCACTTCTTTCACAGCAGTTGCACGCTTTGGAGCCATTTCGACACGACCATGTGTATCATTACTGTGCATAATTGTTAAATCAAACGTATTAACATCAACATTTTCTTTTGTTTGAAGTGCTTTATAGATAAAAGTAGCAGCTTGGCCACGTGTTACAGGTGCGTTTGGTGAGAATTTTGTATTCGACGTACCTTTTGTAATATCGTGATCATATAGGGCTTTTACATATGCATTCCCTTCTACATCTGTAAATGGTAGGTTTTCATTATTCGAAGCTTTAATATCTAGCCCAACTGCAATGAATTTCGCTAATTGGCCACGAGTAATGGTTTTATTCATTTTAAATGTATCATCTTCATAACCATTGATAATGTTTGCTTGAGCTAAAGCAGCAATGGCACCGTAATAATCGTGAGTTTTGGGAACGTCCTTAAATCCAGGATCATTTACATTTTTTGTATCTAGATTTAATGCCTTAGCAAAGATTACTGCAGCTTGACCACGAGTTAATGCTTTGCCAGGTTTGTATGTACCGTCAGTAAAACCTTTAATTAGACCTTTGTTTGCTAAGTTTGTAATTGCTTCTACATGAGAATTTGACGAAGTAACATCTTTAAATGAAATAGATTCTGCTTGTGCAGGCGTTATTACTAGTGCGGAAGCTGCAAGAACTGAAGTTGCAACTGTTGCAGTATATAATTTACTACGTTTTTTAGATGACATTAATAGAAACCCTCCGATAACAAATAGTAGAAAAATTATGAATTTCATAATCTTATCTATCTATGATACCGTAGATTTATGGAAATAACTATGAAACTATGTAAATTTTATGTAATTTTTTCGTTAATTAGTAGAGTGATACTTCTAGCATGAAGATTTTTGCTAGTAGTATATATCGTTTTTATAGAATTACCTTTGCTAGTTCCTTCGTCTCTGTGTGGACGTCGTAAAGTCAGTACGGGTAAAACGGTGCGTTATGTGGAAGAATTAGGAGGATTAATGGAGGAATTCCGGGGTGAACTAACAAAACAGTGTATTATATGGACGAATTCCTGGGGTGAACGGACGGAACGGTTAGTAATGCAGGTAAATTCTGGCATAAGCGGCGAAACGGTGACTTATGCGGTCCAATTCCAGCGTGAGCGGACGAAACTATGGATTATACGGACGAATTCTTGTGGTGAATAGTCAAGTCCTTAAAATTGTGTAAATTTCAATACGAATGTTTTCAACAGTCTTAAGAAAATAATTTTGGGCAATAAATAAACCCCTGCTTACATTTTTTAGCCTTAACCTCTGGGGTTAATAACTCCACAGTCCGGAAAGGCTGTCAAAGGCTCTTTTCACTTTGATAGCCTTTCCGGACTGTGGAATACTCCCTAAGTGAGGTTAGGTTAAAAATTTATTATCTCTTGATTTATACAATCCTGTTCGTAAAGAGTAATCGTTTTCCTGATAATGCATTAACACTGCACCTAC